>JAQBPB010000074.1 GCA_028287745.1 Chloroflexota bacterium | reverse complement strand
ATTCCAGGACAAATCAGGGGGAGAGATTTGTTGAGAAGTGGTCTATAAGGTTTAGAGCAAGGCCCCCGGTCACGCGCCGGGAGCCTTGTCTAGGTTAACGCGGTGGGTTTAAATAAAACTATACGGGGAAAATCGAATAATTCGCATCAGGAAAACTTGATGAATGGCTGAACCGTCCAATAAACTCACCTACCGGTATAGTGATGGGTAACAACACCTACTTAAACCTTAGCTGGCAGCTTCGACCGGAACTTTCTTAATAGGCACCTTACGCCGCGACACAATCATCTTCATGCCATAGCGGGCGCGTAAGGTTATTTGAGGCCGGGTCGCCACCGGGTGGCCGGGTAACAGCCGGAAGTCGCAGCGCTGGGCGATGGTCGCGATCAGCAAAGCGCCTTCCATCCAGGCGAAAGGCTCCCCGATGCACAGGCGCGGCCCGCCGCCAAAGGGCCAGTAAGCGAACTTTGGCAGAGTGGCCTTGAATTCGGGTGTCCAGCGGTCCGGGTCGAATTTCTCCGGGTCAGGGAAAAATCGCGGGTCGTGGTGGGTCACGTACTGGCTGATAATAATCCGCGAACCGGCCGGGATGATATAGCCACCCACCTCCTGGTCCGTCACAGCGTAGCGGCTGGTGGCATAGGCGGGCGGGTAGAGCCGCATAACCTCGGTAAAGACCTTTTCGGTATAAGGCAAGTTGGGTAAATCAGCGACGGTCGGCGTGCGGCCCGCCAGGACGCTATCCAGTTCGGCGTGAAGTTTCGCGACCGCGTCAGGGTTTTGGGAGAGCAAATACCAGGTCCACATCAGGGCCAGGGCGGTAGTTTCATGCCCGGCCAGGAACATGGTCAAAATTTCGTAACGGACCTGTTCATTGCTCATACCGGTTTTATCGCCTTCTTCGTCGGTAGCCTGGAGCAGCATCGAGAGCAAGTCGCCATGGTCCTTGCCGCTGGCCCGCCGTTCGGCAATCAGCCGGTCCATCGAAGAATTCAGCACCTGGCGGGCTTTGTTGAAGCGGGTTGTCACCGGGATAGGGATAGTGCCCAGCAACCGGGCAATCCTGGGCGGCAGCAGGATGCGTTCGGCCCAATCATTCAAGCCTTCAAGGGCTTCCCGGATTTCCGTATTTTCCTTATCCAGGTCCGAGTCGAACAGCGATTTGACCACAATTTCCAGGGTTAGTTGCTTCATTTCCTCGGCCATGTCCAGGGTCGCTTCTTCAGGCCAGCTTTCGATCTTCCGGTTAGCAAAATCCGTCATAATCCGGCCGAAAGCGGCGATGCGTTTCTTGTGAAAAGCCGGTTGGGCCAGGCGGCGCTGCCGCAGGTGAAAGTCCCCGCTGCTGGTCAGTATACTTTCGCTAAGCAGGTCTTTAAGCAATAAAATACTAACCCCTTTTTGAAAATTACGCTGGTTAGTAACAAGCACCTCGCGGATATAATCCGGGTGGTTCAAATGATACACATTCATTTTGACTTTGCCCGCGCCAATGACATAGTGAACAACATCACCATCAACGCTCATGGCTTTCAAATGAGCCAGGGCGTCTTTAGTGGCACTGAATAGGTGGTCGATACCAAAAGGAAGTTTATTTTTCGGGCCGGGTGGGCTTTTATGTGAGGTCATAAGGACTCCTACAAACCTATTATATTCTTATAGTATTTGATCTTTAAGGCAAAGGTCGGCCAGGTTATTAAGGGGAAATTGCCTTTGTAGTTATACGTTCTTCTGGCCTGGTTAGTTTTATGTATTTACTTAGAGATGGAATTTAAGAAACCTTAATTTTCTAATCTTCAGGTGGATGTACACCTGCTTTTACCAGGATACGTCTTGATCTAACCAGGTGAAACCGGTTAAGAATTTGAAACATCATAACCTCTGCTCATGAGAATTTCCACCTATCCTTGATTCTTTGATAGATTGGGTCCGGCAAATTAAGGGTAACCATTTGGCCCATTCTTTTTGCCTTTTCATAAATGGTTTATTTAGTTGTAGTACATTCAATTATACCCCGGATAAACCCGACCGCCAATAGAATAAAAAGCAGGTCAACCGGTAGGAACCCAACCTGACCGGTTTTTCTTAAAGGTTATAAATAACAAAGAGGCCGGTTTTTAGGCCGGCCTCTCCTTGTTTTCAGGCTTAAAAGCCTACTTGGGCATAGCTTTTAGAGCGTCGTAGGACGGGCGGGTGGACCAGTCGGCCCGGATTAAACCCCAGGGAGCTTTTTCGTCTTCCGGTCCAACTACCGTGGCAAAGTTAAGCTGCCACATTGTCATTACTCCCATCCAGGGGTACATCGCCTTGGACCGCTGGAAGGCCCGCACCAGGTAACTGGCCTGCTGCTGTTCACTGACCAACGCCCCGTACTCGTAACCGGGCGCGGCATTCTTGGTGGTCCAGCCGAACTCGGTCAACCAGATTTGCTTGCTGCCGTCGCCGTACTTTTCCATCACCGCGCGCAGGTTTTCCACTCGCCGGAAGTAGAAGGAGCCGTCGGTTGACCAGGGCCGGTTTTTGTCCGCCGGAGGGTCTACTGGCCACAATTCGTCTGGAGTGTTAGCCGCTCCGCCGGGATGCCCGCCCAGGGCATCAAAGTAATTCTTCATCTCACCGTTGTTGTACTGGTAAGACTGTTCCAGGAACTTGATATCGTCAATCGCGTAGTTCGGGTCGTTGATGCCGGTCGGGCTAAGACCGCCATAAAGCACCACCGCTCCCGGGTCAACCGATTTTACGGCCTGATAACCCGCTTTGAGAATGGCAATATAAGGCGCGACCAGCACCTTGCCGCCGCCGGTTTCCCGTTCAATATTCTGCTCATTCCAGACCTCGTAAGCCTGGACGCGGCCTTTGTAACGGGTCGCTAACTGCCGCAATAAATTACCGAAGTTAGCCGGGTTGGCCGGAAGGCCGCTGGTGCCGTTGATGCCCGCCCAGTGCGGCGAACGCACCACGCTCAAAATGACTTTAACATTGCGGCGGCTGGTCGCGTCAATAATCGCGTCAAGCTCACCCCACTGGAACTGGCCGGGGCTTGGTTCCAGGGCGTCCCAGCCGACCTGCTGGCGAATCCAGTCAAAACCGGCCCCGGTCAACAGGTTTAAAACGCGGTCCTTGTCCTGCCCGAAGAGCCAGACGTTCATGCCGTAGCCGACGTGCGGCCCCTTGAGCGGCGTAATGGTCAGGGGTAAGGTCGCCGGGAAGACCGGCGCGGTAGTTAAACCGGCCGGTTGCCGCACTTTAACCGCGTCCGGAACGTTCGCCGAGTTCAACAATTGCCAGCCGAGCAGGCCCAACAACACTTCATAGCGGGTTCCGGCAAATTCCGGGTGATATTCGAAGCGGGCCCGCTCGAAATACTGGACCGTGTAAGCCTTATTATCGGCCGGGTTCAGTTCGGTGAAAGGTTCGCTGACCGGGAAGCCGTAAACCGGCAAGCCGCCCCACTTTTCCCAGTAAGCCTTGAAGCCGCCTTCCAGGGTGTGTTTGGTCTCTCTGAAATAAAACCGGTCGGCGGTACTGCTGTTTACCGGGGAAGGCTCGAAAGTCCGGCCCTGGGTAATCAGGTTACCGGCCAGGCGCAGCAACACCTGGTATTTCGTCCCGGCAAATTCCGGGTGGTACTCAAAAACAGCTCTTTCAAAATACTGGGTCTGGTAAGACTTACCATCGGTCGGGGACTTTTCGACAAAGACCTCGGTCAGCGGATAGCCGAACTGCTCCAGGCCACCGTTGGTTTCCCAATAGGTTTTGAAAATGCCACTCAGATAGTGACCGGTTTCGGGATAATAGTTAAGGTTAGGTGCCGCGTTAGTGGTGTGGGAACCGGCTGAGGTCAGGACCAGGACCGCCAGAAGGCAGGCCGTCAAAAGTCCGGCCAGACCTTTACGGCGAGTTGAGTACGAAGCCAATAGTGAAAGCCTTTCTTGATGTCACTTCTTCCGCACGGAAGCAGGCACCACAAAAAAGGCCGGACTCCGCAGCTCGAAAGAAGAAAGAGTAGATCTATAGCTATATCTGTTTTTAATTTGTGAGGGAAAACCTAAAATTTCACTCAGGGCTAATTGCCCAATTTTGCCATAACTTACGGACCGTGTCAATATCCGGCTGGCCCGGCGCGGAACTCTTTTCTCCCACTGCAAAAGTCAGAGAGCTACCGTAAAAAGGACCGGCCAACCGGGTGAAACCACCCAGACCGCCCATAGCCATGGTTATAAGCTGCCGATTGGGCCAGTTGGCCCGCGCTTCATAGGTTACCGTAAGGAGGTTAACAGGGTCAAGCGGTTCCAACGGAAAAACGGCCAATTTTAAAATATCCGCCCCGCTCGCGGCCAATTCCTGCATCAGTTCGCGCAAGACCGGCAAAGGCGGGGTCTTTTCAAAATCGTGATAGGAAATAATTGTGCCGACGCCTTGCTGCCGGGCCGCCTGCAAGAGCCGGTCGCGAAGGGCCGGGCTGGTCCGCAGTTCTATATCTAACAGGTGGATAGCCCCACTTGCCAGGGCCGCTTCTAAAATACCCAGCCGGGCCGGTTCGTCCAGGGGGCTGGCGCCGCCTTCTTCCTGGCGCCGGAATGTCGCCAGTAGCGGGACCGGGCAAAGCCGGTGCAATTCCTGTAATAGCGCCTGGGCCAGAGGCGGCGTAAGGTCGGGCAGGTAATCCAGCCGCACTTCAATAAGGTCGGGCTGTTTGGCGGCCAACCGGCCGATTTGCTCAATAGCCTCTGCCTGGCTCCGGGCGACCAGCGGGACACAGATTGAAGGATGCTTCAGGAAAGGTGGTTGGTGCTGGGCCGGAAAATTTGAATTATTCGACATGTTTAAAAGTATGGAATCCAATCTTCGGCAGCCGGTATGTCGGCTTTCCGGTTAACTTTAGGGGCCTGGGCCGGTATCTCGGATACTTCATCGCTGGGGCGCACCGCCAGGAGCTTTAAAACAGCATCCCGCTTGTACAGGCGCTGGCGCTTGATACCCTGTTTATAACTTTTGAGAACGCCCCGGCTGACATAGGCGTACAGCGTGGCCGGTTTTACCCCTAACAGCCGGCAAACTTCGTTCCCATCAATAAAACCATCATTGACTTCTACTGGCGATTCAGACATGTGCTTTGTTGCTTTCCGATTCTATTTAATCCCGTTCCCAATCATACCATCCGCTTTTTACCTGTCAATATTTATCTATTATTATTACTCCGAAATCAATATAAATCAAGTATAATCAATGTTTATCAAGGACTATTGACATTCATAGAATTAGTGGTAAAACAGACATGACAGAAATTATTACTGAAAAAGAAAATACAAAAATGTCAGGAGAATCCTATGACAACGCCGGTCAATAATCCTATTAAGAAAAACCAGGGCCTGGAAGGCATAGTTGCGGCAACGACAGCCATCAGCAAGGTGGAAGGCAACCTGGGACGGTTGATCTACCGGGGGTATAACATTCATGACCTGGCGAAAACGGTCACCTTTGAGGAAGTCGCTCACCTGCTATGGGCCGGTCATTTGCCCAACCGGACCGAACTGACCCACTTAAAAGAAAAACTGGCCGCCCAGCGTACGCTCACTCCGGCCGTCATAACCGTACTCCGGACTCTTCCCGCTACCGCCGAACCGATGGACGTCTTGCGGACGGTTGTCTCGGCCGATGGCGCTACCGGCGGGATTAGCGGCACGCCTACTCTCGACCAGGCCATTGCGCTTACGGCGCGTATCCCGCTAATCCTGGCCGCGTTTGCCCGGCTGCGCCAGGGCCTGGAACCGCTCGAGTCGCGCGCCGGCCTGGGCCATGCCGCCACTTATCTCTACCTGCTAAACGGCCAGGTCCCTTCGGAGGCCCAGGAACGGGCCCTGAACGCCTACCTGGTGATGCTGGCCGATCACGGCATGAACGCCTCGACCTTTACAGCCAGGGTAGTTGCCAGTACCCAGTCGGACCTGGCTTCGTCGGTGGTGGCCGCGATTGGCGCGCTGAAAGGACCGCTCCACGGCGGAGCGCCCTCAAAAGTAAAAGATATGCTGGAAGAAATCCAGGCGGCGGGCGGCAAAGAAGGGGCCGAGAATTGGCTGCGGAACGCCCTGGAAAACGGGACGGTCCTGATGGGCTTTGGACACCGGGTGTATAAGACGGTGGACCCACGGGCGGAAGAACTAAAAGGTATGGCTGAACTGGCTTCGCCCCAGGAATTTGGCTTTGCCGCTTACGTTGAGGAGTTGGCCCTGAAGCTATTGGCCGAATACAAGCCCAACCGGAAGCTCTATACCAACGTCGAGTATTACTCGGCGGTATTGCTCGGGTCGCTGGGCTTGCCGGGCGACTTCTTCACACCGACCTTTGCCGCCAGCCGGGTGGCAGGCTGGACCGCCCACATCCTGGAACAGGCCGCCAACAACCGCATTATCCGGCCCGAGTCCGACTACACCGGCCCCGAAACGGCCGTTTTCGTGCCGCTTGCCGAGCGGTAGCAAATAAGTATCCTTAACAAACTAAACCAAATAGAGCCGGGAAGATTTTCGACAGGTATCTGTAAATCTTCCCGGCTTCTCTATGAATCTGGCCGGGCGTCAGGTCTATAAATTTGTTTCGAAACCTCCCGGAACTGTTTTCCCTCATCAAAAGCTAAGCTTTCCGGTTAGCACTATTAGCATAAAAATATAGCAAGGATTTAACTAGTTTTTGTTATCCACACCGGCAATACAGGTAATTACGGCATAGCTTATGCATATGTTAAACTGTTAACCTGATGCTAAAAAGGAAACTTGAGCATCATTGGGGAATATGATATAATTAACCTATAAAAAGTAAGTTTGCTTATATCAAATTATTTCTCATTGAGAAAGGGGTTTATTAAACCAGATGGAAAACACATTACCTAAAATAACGATGTATACCACCGATTGGTGTCCTTATTGCGTCAGCACCAAGCGCTTCCTTAATAACAAGGGCATTGCTTTCGAGGAAGTCAATGTCGAGCACAACGAAGAAGCCGCTGAGTTCGTTATGAACGCTAACGGAGGCAACCGGACGGTACCGACTATTCAGATCGAAGGTCTTGGGATCTATACCAACCCTAGCCCGAAACAGCTTACCGAACTGTTAAAGTTAGCTTAAGAATTTCCTTAAAAAGGGCTGGCCTGGTGCCAGCCTTTTTGATTCTCTGTTATACTTCAAACTATGCTAATTCCTATTTTGTACCAGGATGACGACCTCATAGTCATAAACAAACCGGCCGGTTTGCCTACCCACCCGGATGAAGAAGGCGAAGGCGGTTTTGATGTAGTGAGCCTGCTCCGCCAGCAATTGGATTTGAAATACCTGGGTATCCATCACCGCCTGGACCGGGAGGTATCGGGAGTGCTGGTCTTTGCCGCGCGTAAAGAAGCAAATGCCGGGTTAGCCCGGGCTTTTGAGGGCCGCATGGTCGAGAAAGAATACCGGGCGCTGGTCCAGGGACGGCCCTCGCACCAGGGCGGCGTTATAAATGTGCCGCTGGCCCCGGCCGGTTCCGGCCTCTGGCGGGTCGCCCAGCCCGGTGATAAGGGCAAACCGGCTGTTACCCATTACCGGGTCGAGCAGGAAGGCCCTTCCGGGTCTTACAGCCTGGTTCGCCTGAAACTTGAAACCGGCCGGACCCACCAGTTGCGGGTACACCTGGCCCACATCGGCTGCCCTATTATTGGCGACCCCCTTTACGGAATTCCCGGTAACGCCCAAATTGGCACCAGGGAACGCCGCCCGGCCCATCCCGGCGCGGTTGACCGGAATAAAAACCCGGTGGCGGTCGCGACCTTTCCGCACCTGCTGCTGCACGCCGCCCGGCTGGCTTTTGCCCATCCTGCTACCGGGCAGCCGGTCAGTTTTGAGGCCCCGCTGCCGCCGCTCCTTAAAGAAGCCCAGACCGGGAAGCCTTTGCCCGGCCTTGAACTGGCCCGCCGCCTGGCCGGGGCCAGCCTGTCCCAGCTAAAACCGGCCGATGGGCCCGGTCTGGCCGCCCTCATTAACCTGGCCGCCGACCGGCGCGCGCCTTTTAGTGAAGACCCCACCCTGGAGACAACCGCTTACCGCCTGGTAAACGGGGCCGGAGACGGCCTGCCGGGGATTACCCTTGACCGCTATGGCGAGGCACTGGTACTCAACTGCTACGACCCCCAGCTTGAACCCGGCCACCCGGTCCTGAAGCTTTTAATCGAAGAACTGGGGCGCATCTGGCCTGATTGGTCCATCTACGGGAAATTCCGGCCGCGCCAGGCTTCCAATCTGGCCCAGACCGAAGAAAAAGATACCGTAGCCCCTGAACTGCCCCTGCGCGGACCGCACTGGCCGGAAGTAACCATTCGGGAGAACGGCCTGCTGTATTTAATCCGGCCGGGTGACGGCCTCAGTCCCGGCCTATTCTTGGACATGCGCGAAGTCCGCGCCCGCCTGGCCGGGCTGGCCCAGGACAAGACGGTCCTTAACTGCTTTGCCTTCACGGGAGCCTTTGGACTGGTCGCCGCCACCCACGGAGCCAGCCGGGCGGTTAACCTGGACGCCGGACAGCGCGTGCTGGACTGGGCCAAAGAGAACTACCGGCTAAACGACCTCACGCCGGATGACTACGACTTTGTAACCGGCGATGTGTTCGACTGGCTGACCCGCTTTAACCGGCGCGGCCAGAAATTTGAGCTGGTTATACTGGATCCCCCGAGTTTCTCAACCGTAAAAAAGACCCGCTGGTCGGCCGAAAGAGATTACGGCGAGCTGGCCGCGCTGGCCTCAAAGAGCGTTACCTCCGGCGGCGTGCTGGTCACCTGTACCAATCACGCCGGACTACCTCGCCGCAACTTCCGGCAAATGGTCACCGGGGCGCTGGATAACGCCGGGCGGGCCTTTGAAATCCTGGGATATTATCACGAACCGGAGCTGGATTTCCCGCGCCCGGCCGGGGCCGAAGGCTATCTGAAGGTGCTAATCCTTCGCCTGGCCTGATAAAAGCCTGGAACGTTCACTAAGTTTGTTGAACATTCCAGGCTTAGTTGTGCATAATTCTAATATATGTTTTACCTTATCGGCAATAGTTGTCTGTTCAATGCAATTGATGAAAGGATTTGATTCATGTCAACCACGAAAGTGCGCTATCTAGCGTTATTGGTTGCTTTCCTCGGTATTACTTTACTTATCTGGCGTAACGTTGCCACGGGCAGCGGGCGCGGCTATGACACCGTTCGCCTGATCCATATCCTGGGAGCCCTGGCTTTGATCGGAATGTTCGAAATGGTGATTGCCCGCAGCAAACGCGCGAAAGCCCTCAATCCGGACGGCACCAGGCTTGCCACTGCCGGGCGTGTCCTGCTGACCCTGGCCCTGGTGGTTGGCATTATTCTGCTATTATCCCTGGTCTTTGACTGGGTCAGCGGCAACACTTACGACCTGGTGGTTTACCTGCACGCGCTGCTGGGACTTAGTGCGGTCGGGGTAGTTATAACGGTCTTTACGAAACGTTATACCTCTTCGCGGTAAAGATGTTTACATTCATTTAACATTTTTACCACAGTTACATAGCATATTTACGGCATAATAAGCTTTGTAAGCTCTACAAAAGCATATACGAGTTTCCAGGTAAACACGAAAGTTAAATCTTCGTTAGAAGCGGCAGGGGCCCATGCTAAAAAGCGCGATAAGTAAAAAGTTAGGCCCGGCTAACCGGCAACCCCGGCAAGTCGTAAGTTTGCTGCTAGCAGCCTCCCTGTTAAGTCTGAGCCTGGCGGCGTGTACCGGGGACAGTGTTACCCAAAATACGCGTACCCTTGACACGACTGCGGCGGTTGGCGCATCCCCTTCGGTGGCTGAAACTACCACAACCGCCGCCACTGCGGCTGCAACAAACGGTCCGGCAACGACCCCCGCTTCGACGGAGGTGACTACCGCGACTGTGACGCCCTTGCCAGCTACTACCACTGCGGCGATTGCCGGACAAACCACGGCCGCTGCTACAACGGCGGCTGGTACAACTGCCGCCTCGACTACTGGCAGTGTCAGCGACCAGCTTGAAAGCAATTCGGTCGTAGAAGTGGTCAAAAAGGCCAGTCCCGCCGTAGTAACGGTTTACAACAAAGGCAAATACAACCCTACCACCCGCCGGGTGATACCCAACCAGCCGACACCCAACCAGCCGACACCCGGGGCCGATGCCCCGAGCAGTTCGAATGCCCTGGTCGTGCAGGGTATCGGCAGCGGCGTGATTATCAGCAGCGATGGCTATATCGTGACGAATAATCATGTTGTAGACGGACAGGAGGGGCTGGCGGTAGCCCTGAATGATGGTAAGACTACCGTAACCGCCAAACTGGTCGGGCGTGACGTTATTGGGGACCTGGCGGTCCTTAAGATTGACGGCCCGGTCCCCGGCTTCACTAAATTTGCTGATAAAGCCGAAGTAGGTGAAACGGTCGTCGCAATTGGCGCGGCCCTGGGAAACTTCCGCAATTCAGTCTCCAAAGGCGTGATTAGCGGCTTGAACCGGACCTTACCTTCGGATAACGGCGTATATGTCCAGACCGATGCCGCGATTAATCACGGCAACAGCGGCGGACCTCTCCTGAACCTGCGCGGCGAAATTGTCGGCATCAATACGGCAGTCTTGCGCAGCACCGGCACCAGTAACCGCGCTCAAAACGGTGTTTATGATATCGCAGAAGGTCTGGGATTTGCCATTCCGGCCAATGTCGCTAAATTCGTTTCGGACCAGTTAATCACCAAAGGTAAGGTCATTCGAAGTTACTTCGGCATTACCTACCAGATGATTACACCCGCCGAAGCCGGTACTCTTAGTAACAACGGCCGGGCTTTTCCCCTGGTAGAAGGGGCCTGGATAAATGGCTCCAGTGGGTCGTCCGGTGTTATCAAAGACGGTCCGGCTGACAAAGCGGGCCTGAAAAATAACGATGTAATTACCCAGATTGACGGTCAGCCCCTGAATGATAATAACCCGCTGGTGAATGTCATTCTGGGCCATAAACCCGGCGATACCATCAAGCTAACGGTCCAGCGCGGCGACCAGGTCCTGACTATTGACCTGACCCTGGCTGAACGGCCCAGCGACAATTAGAATTAATGCCCACCTGTCCTTATCCACAGTTCTAGCATCTGAACTGTACCAATTCAACCTGTTACCAGAAGATGAAGTCGCGAGCCTTCATCTTCTTTATTTTATACTAATTCTTAGCCTATAAAATGTTAATAGGTTTCTATGGCCGGACTTTATTAGGGTATAATGGTACAAGCTCTAGCACAAAATCTATAAAACCACCCTGATTTGAATACTCAACGAGGAGAAAATCAATGGATTACACCCTTCCCGAAGAAATCGTTGAAATGAAAAGCGCCACCCGCGACCTGGTGCGCAATTACCTGATTCCCATGGAGTCCCAGGTAGATAAGGCCGGGGCTGTTCCTGAAGAAGCCATGAACCGCCTGAAAGAACTGGGCTATTATGGTATTACCATTCCCGAAGAATACGGCGGAATGGGCCTGAACCAGTTAGCCTATTGTTCTATCATGCTGGAATTGGCCCAGGCCCACCAGGCCTTTACCCACGAACTGGGCGTCGCGAACGGTATAGGCTCACGCGCCCTGATGGCTTTTGGTAATGAAAAGCAAAAACAACAGTACCTGCCCCGGATTGCCTCCGGCGAGATTGTGACGGCTTTCGCTTTATCGGAACCCCAGGCCGGTAGCGATGCCGCCAATATTCAGACCAGCGCTGTCAGGACCCAGGGCGGCTGGCTCTTGAATGGCAATAAACTCTTTATTACCAACGCCCTGAACGCCGACCTGTTCACGGTCATAGCCGTCAATGACCGCGAGAAAAAAGGCCGGGGCGGGATGGTCGCCTTCCTGGTCGAACGCAACACGCCCGGCTTTCAGGTCGCCCAGATTCTGGAAACGATGGGCAGCAAACCCTATGTCTACGGGGAACTGGTCTTTGAGGATTGCTTTGTAGCCGATGAAACCGTGCTGGGCCAGGTAGGCGAAGGCTTTAGAGTAGCCATGCATACCCTGGATGAAGGCCGCCTGCACGTAGCCGCTTCCGCCTGTGGAGTAGCCCGCCGCTTGCTGGAAATGAGCGTGGAATGGAGCAAGAACCGCCAGGCTTTTGGGCGGCCCATCGCCGATAACCAGGGTATTCAATGGATGCTCTCGGATAGTGCTACCGAACTATACGCCGCTGAACAAATGCTTTTTAATGCCTGCTGGCGGCACGACCGGGGCGAACGCGTCAGTAAGGAAGCCTCTATGTGCAAGCTTTTCGCCTCCGAGATGGTCGGGCGAGTGGCTGACCGGGCGGTACAGGTCCATGGCGGCATGGGCTATATGCGGGAACTGGCGGTTGAGCGGATGTACCGGGACGTACGGGTGATGCGGATTTATGAAGGCACCAGCGAAATCCAGCGCATAATTATTGCCCGTGAATTACTCAAGGGAAACATCTAACTTATTTGTTTGAAGTGGTCGGGAAAATAAGATCTTTCGTTGAAAGGGGTAGCTTGTCGGGGAGCTGCTCCTTTTACTTAAACTCCTGGCGAGAGTTAAGTTTTATTTTCGCCTGGCACCTTTGCCTGAAGGTCGGAAATAGAAGTCCCGGGGCTACTCTCCTGGGAGGCTTTTGTTTCTCCGCCGTTATCGCTAATTTCCGGGTAGTTTGGGACTGATCAAACTGCCCGGCCTCGCATAATGAATACTTTCTAAAGCTTCTTCCCACATTTTATCGTAGCAGCGCATACAAAGGCTCTCTGGGGAGTGTTCTTTACAGAAAAACCGCCCACAGGGTTCCTTATAACCTTTGCATTGGCCTTCAACTGGATCACTGCAACCAAAAATGTGACACGCAACGTTGCCCACCATTATTGGTACTCTCCTTAACGCAAATATTTTGGCTGGGTACTACTATTGCATGAATTATATATGAGGTGACAGCAAAGTCAATAGATTATAAGTAGGATTCTGGGATGGTTTGAAAAATTCCTACTATATATTGACTCATATAAAGGACTTTGGCCGATATATAGACTTGGCCGGAATACCCGGCAAAGGCTGGGGGGAAAAAGAAATTTCCCTGGTTATTCTAAAAATTAACCTCCTGGTCAATTAAAGCTAATTAATAAATCCCCTCAGGTAGATTTTTAGAAAAAGTCCGGAAGCTTAAAAAGTAAAGTCAAGCGGCCCATATCTCAAAAAATTACTTTGCTTTCAATCAAACGGGGAACTTTTATATTTGGATAAGCAAATAAAAATGCGGGTTATTACTTTATTGGTGACGGCTCAGGCCAGGTAACCTAAACTGGCTTTGCGGGGCCGGACTTTTCAAGCAATAAAAGGCAAGCTCTTTTGCGGCCGGGTTACCGGGGCAGCCTCAGGGTAAATATTAACTTTTAAGCGAAGCGGTTACTTGCAGCCTGGTGGTTGGCGGTCAGTAGCCTCACCGGTGGTTGCCTGGTGCGGCCGGGTAAAGCCGGGGTAAGGCCCGGCAAAACCTATTCTTGTATAAAGAAAAAGGTTAGACAGGGCCAAAAAGGAACTGGCTTTTATTTCCGGGCCATACTGAGGATGTCGGACAGTACGCCGCTGGCGGTTATTTCCGCGCCCGCTCCTGGCCCCTGTACAATCAACGGACTCTGGTTGTAGCGGTTTGTTGTAAAGACAATCATATTATTGGTGCCCTGGAGGCGGCCAAAAGGTGAGTCCTTATCGACCTTTTCCAGGCCAACCCGGCATTTGCCTTCGCTAACTGTCGCCAGGTAGCGCAAAACCTTGCCTTCAGCTGCCGCATCACTCACCCGCTGGGCGTATTCTTCATCCAGCTGGGGCAGACTCTTCATGAAGCCCGGAATGTCCAGTTCAGCCAGTTCCACCGGGTACAGCGGTTCGATTTCAACGTCTTTTAGTTCCAGGTCGTTACCCAGCAAGCGTGAGAGAATTAAAGCCTTGCGGGCCACGTCCACGCCACCCAGGTCATCACGCGGGTCCGGCTCGGTAAAGCCCTTGTCTTTAGCTTCCTGGACGGCCTGGCTGTAGGGCACGCCCTCTTCCAGGCGGCTGGTCAGGTAGGCCAGGGTGCCGCTAAAAGTGCCGTTAACCCGGTGAATCCGGTCCCGGGCATCCAACAAAGAGTTGACCGTACTGATTACCGGCAAAGCCGCGCCAACCGTTGTTTCATAGCGCAGGCGGTTTGCGCCAGTCCCGGCTGCCGCCACCAGCTGGCGGTACTCCTGGATTGGGCCGCACAGCGGCCGCTTGTTCGCCAGCACGGCCCGCTGTCCCTGGCGCAGGGCAGCCGTAATCACCGGGCTCATAATATTTTCAGAGGCCCCACTCACGTCAACTACGACTAACCGGGCGCCCCGGTCATCGCTCCGCAAGCGGTCGAGTTCGGTAGCCAGAACCGCCAGGTCGCTGGGTTTCTTGACCGCGCCTTGCTGGTTAATCAACCTTTCCGGCGGAGTGCCCTGCAGACCGGCCGCCAGGTGGCGTAAATGCTGGGGTGAAAGGGCCGAATTTTCATCCAGGTGCAGTACGGACCCGCTATCCACCAGGGCCCGGTAGCGCAAGTCAACCCCTAACTGGTTGTAGATCGCCTGGGCATTCTCGGTAACTAACCCGAACAAAGCCCGTCCAACCCCACCTAAACCATATTGCACTAATTCTACTACCCGGTTTCCCCCGCTATTGCTCACCTTTTTTCTCCTGGCATTTTTCGTAAAACGTAAAACGAGTAACGGCAAAATTATTTAAGTTATAGCAGCCGTTTTACTTCGTTTTACCTCAAAGTTTTTATTTTGCTGGCACTATAGCCGCTCCCCGGTACATGTGTCACGTTCTCCGGTTAACAGCGTTGGTGTCCGTATTGTAACACGCCCTTTTCTCAGGCTCAACGCGGGGGCACAGCTTTTGCTTCTAACTAATCAAGAACCAGGAATAATATAAGAAAGGAGATTTAGTTTTGTCTAACGATAAGAAAAAGTCATTTAAAGGCAGCGACAAAGTGCGGGAGGTAATGACAACCGATGTAGATATGGTCAGCCCTTCTACTAAAATAGGTGAAGCCGCCCGCCAGATGCGCGATATGAATGTCGGTTCGTTACCGGTTGTTGACCGCCAGGAACTGGTCGGGATTGTAACCGACCGCGACATTACTATCCGGGTGACTGCCGATGGCGTAAATCCGGACGAAGTTCTGGTTAAAGAAGTTATGACGGCCGGGCCGGTTACGGTAAGGCCGGACCAGACCCTTGATGAAGCGTCCGAGATGATGAGCCAGCACCAGGTCCGGCGCCTGCCGGTAGTAGAAAAAGGCAAATTGGTCGGGATGTTGGCCCTGGGCGATGTAGCAACCGAACCGGGCAGCCAGGATGAGGCCGGTTCCGCCCTTACGGATATTTCACAGCCCTCCGATATGGACCGCAGCATCCAGGCAGAAGGCCAGGCCTAAACTTTTACCCATAAAGTTTCCCTTCGCGGACAGAGTTAGATTTCTTGGAACTAACTCTGTCTTTTTGTTTTTATAATCCCATATTCCGGGTTGGCTTACTTTGAAAGCAAAATCAGGGGAACAAATGTGACATAGTTAACGTATTTTTAATAGGCAAAGAGTTATAATTGCTCTGATTTAGTTGAGTGTCTTCTTATAAGATTGCACGGCCCCGCTAACAAACTCCCGTAGTCTGAAATTTCGGCTACGGTAAAGGGAGGAATTTTGATGTTCAAACACCTATCCAAATGGAACTTTCTAGTAGTAGCACTATTATCCTTTAGCGTACTGTTAGCTGCCTGCGGTGACACCCCTACGGCCACCCCCGCACCTGGCACCACTAACGCTACCGGATTAAGTGTGGCTACCGGAGCTAAAACTACTTTAGCTGGTAATTTCCCGGATACCACCACTTTTTTTCTATCGTTAAACACTGATACTAACAGCGGCCAGATTAAAAGCTGGCAGAAAATTATCGAATATCTTTCCCAGATTCCTGAAGTTAAATTGATAACTCAGAATATGGACCTGCTAGCCCTGGCGAAATTTGGAACCTATGATGGGGATATTAAACCCTGGATTGGCGAAGAACTGGCTATTGGTCTAACCGATGTAAATGGCGTGATTAACCTTGCGACCGGCACCGGAACCGCTACTGCTAGCGAAGTGCCCGTCCTGATTGCGGCTACAGTCAAGGACCAGGCTAAAGCCGATGCCTTTATTGGCAAGCTATCTACTCAACTGGCCGGAGCGGGACTGCCCGCCCCTACTAAAGAAACCTATAAAGAAGCTACCCTGTACACCTTTAACCTGGGTATCGCCAGTGTGGTCGCCGGTTTGAGCAAAGACAAGCTCATCATTGGCGGCGGTCCTGCCCTGGTGAAAGCCGCTTTAGACCAGACGGCTGCCAAGAGTCTCTCCAGTACTATTCAGTTCAAGAATGTAGTCAGCAAGTTACCGGCTGCCAACCTGGCCTTTACTTACATCGACTACCAGACCATCATTAAGAGCGTTACCACTAACCCGCAGTTCAAGAGCGCCGTGGATGGCCTGAATGCGACTAACCTGGACTATACCGCCAACGTTGGTTTAGCTTTCTCGACCGCTTCCGAGGGCTTCCGGGTGGATTCCTACCAGACCTTCTTGCCGGAAAAGACTCCCCCCGCGATAGCCGACCAACTCAAGAAGGGCGCTAACCCGAACAAAGCTCTGACCGCTTTACCCGAGACCACCCTGGCCTTTATGAACAGCCGGGACGCCAAAAGCGTTTACGATCTTTTCACCAACAGCCTTAAATCTATGGGTGGCACCACCGGGGTTGAATTCGATCAGTCTATCAGCGAATTCGAAAAACAATCCGGTTTGAGCGTTCAGAACGATATTGTCAGCCTGTTTGGCGGTGAATACGCGGTATTTGTAGCACCGGAAGTAGCTAACAAAACTGTCCCGGTGGGCTTTGGCCTGGTAACTGAAGCGACAGACAAAGCCGCTACCCAGACCAAGCTGGATAAAATCGCGACCGCTATCGAGCAGAATGCCAAGGGCCAGGTTAAGTGGTCTAACAAGACGGTTGGTTCAACCACCTTCCGGTCGGCCCAGATCGCGGACCCTTCCAGCAACACCACGCTCAGCGCTAACCTGGGTATAGCGGGCAATTACGCCTTCTTCAGCCTGGGTGATGAGTCGACTACCGGCCTGGTTACAGCGGCTACCGGCGGCAAGAACTTTACTAACGGCACCAATGCCGCCAACTTCGACAAAGTAAAGGCCAACCTGCCTACCGAAAACACCGGCTACTTCTACCTGGACATCCAGGCCGTCGTTAAGCTGGCAACCCCGCTCATCCCGGCTGGCAAGGAAGCCGATTCCTTTAAAGCCATCAGCGACAAACTGACCAAACTTATCTCGATTGGCTCGGCTACCCGCCAGACCAATACAGAAAGTTTAACTACGGTCTTTATCTACTTCCCGGTTACTCAATAACCTGGAAGAAAATTAGCAGGGTAAAAACCGCTAATAAGCTAAAAAAAGAAGCTGCCAGGTTGGCAGCTTCTTTTTTTTGTTGTCCATGACATTAAGCAATAAGTCCGCTAACTTTTAACTTAAAGCCAACGCTTGCGCTTTTCCAACAGGTTAAGGTTTCAATAGTTCAGGCCTGCGGGCCTTTTCTGCGACCCGCTGGTTTATATTGCCCGGCTTTTGACACCTCGTTGGAACCCATGTTGCCGGGCAATTGCTCCAAACTTAAACCTGATTGAAACCGGCCCGGTCTTAGAAACCCAGGCTGGACGCTATTTTATCCACGCCGGTGCCTTTTGGCAGGACCTGGACCAGCACTTCCTTGCCCTTGCGGATGAGGGAAACATCCTGGTCGGCATTGGACCAGCTCTTTTTAAGGTCGGTGCCGGTGCCGTTTCCGGATACCCCGAAAAGGTTTTTAACGCTGCCCGAAGCGGCGTTAAAGAAATCGGTCGCTTCCGCCTCACTGTCCCACTGAGTCCGCCAGACAAGGCCTACCTGGCCCTGGGCATTCTCAACCGCCTCGTAGCGGTCCCCGGCCCAACCTTTGACCGCCCTGGAGGCGGCGGTTTTAGAGGCAGAGTCTTTGAAGTTGGACATCCCGGTCTGCAGCCAGATACGCGCAGCCAGTTCCCCGTTGGTGTTTATATCCAGCGACTTCCAGCCGCTTCCGAGGATGCCGGTTATTGAGGGAAGATTGATTTTAACCGGCTCAACCTTGTTCTGATATTTAATAGGATGCAAAATCTGGGCGGTAGACTTCGGCGGGTAATCGGTATAAGCTTTATTAACGGCATCCCAGCCGCCTTTATCGTAAAGGCTTTTCACAAAGACGTTGCCATCGTTATAGGGGAATAGCAAGCCTTCGCTTAATATCAAGGGAGCGTTGTCCAATACGTTGCTATTGCTGCTCTGGCTGCTTTTTATCAACTCTTGCAGTTCAGCCTGGCTCAAATTGCCCCCGGATATCCAGTTCAACTGGGATTGGACCGCGTCACCTTCAATCAGGGCCAGCCTGGCGGTACTGGCGTCGTCACTCCACTCTTTATCTTCCGGCTTGCGGGTCGGGCTGTAATTTTGCAGGTCAAAGAACTGGTCCTGCAAAGCGTGGGTCAATTCGTGTTCGGCCGTAAATTTGGCTAAAGGGTCTACTTTGCTGGGGTCGGTATCGGTAATAATATAAAGTTTCTTGGTTTCGGTATCATAAAACCCGATAACCTGTTCATTTAACAGGTCGATGTAAGTTTTAGCAAAATCAAAGTTTTTGGGAGCGAAACCAAAAACTTTGAGAATTTTTTCATCACGGGCGATATTTTCAGGCGGGTTGTTTTTGGTAAACTCGGCTTGCTGGTATTTCGTCAGGTCGGCACGCGTCATAAAATTCGTTTCGACCGGTGTCTTAAAGGTGAGGCTGCGCGTTTTCTCGGTTTGCTTGCTGATGGCATTCACTACCTGGCGGGCTGAATCCGGAACCTTAACCGTAGGCACGTTATCCGCGACGCTGCCCGGTGTACCGCTTCCGGTTGTGGCCGCCGGAGTAGTGCCGGTAGCCGCCGTAGTGGCAGCAACGGCAGTTGTTGCCGCGCGGGTCGTGGCAGGCGCAGCCGTGGTGGCAGTAGTCGCCGTAGCAGCAGCGGTCGTGGGAACGGCAGCGGCGGTCGTGGCAGCGGCAGTTGTGGGAACGGCAGCGGCGGCAGTAGTCGCGGTAGCAGCGGCGGTTGTAGGGCCGGGAGTAGCCGTAGCCAGGGTCAAGGGTGTGCTTTCTCCACCGCAGCCGCTCAAAACGAGGCCCAGCGCCAGCCAGACTACGACTACCAGGCCATACAAGCCGCCCCGGGTACGGCTCGTCTGATTAAAATTAGTTTTTAACATAAATTTGCAAATACTCCTGATCTAATTTATAAACGTTAATTTTGATTATAGCAGATTGAATACCGCCACCAAGTTAGAGCAGGATAAAGCTTATAAAATAGGAGAACCTCGTAATAAGTTCGCCTGCTCAACGAACAAATTCGAGGTTCTCTGGTCTGGCCGCTGCTCACGGCCTGGGATGGAGATTGGAGAGAAAAGATAGAGAGGTTTGTACTCCGTAAAGCGTGCCTTGTTCTACCAGGCTCTCCAGCTGATTGATTGTTTAACCTTTAGCGGTTTATATCCTTTAAAAAATTGCGTTGTTTATATTAACGTTGATTTTACCACTTTTTTCCAGACTATGGGTACTATTTTTAACGACTTTTTAAGCAATTTGTAAAATTGGAACATTCATTTTTGCTATTTTCAGCGATTCTAACACTTTTCTAACATTCTGAAACTTTAGCTTTACTTAAACGTATCTTTTTGAAATGCCTAAGAAATGGCTGCTTGAATGATATAGGTCTGGAGGTTCCTCGGCAATGGGTTGGTTAACTATTGTTTACCTGGCAAGTTTTATATTAGGGCTGACTTTTACAGTCGGGGCTTTCTTAATGAGCGGTCTGGACCGGTTTAGCCGGTTCCAAACCCAGGGCCGCAAGCGTAAATTTAATTCCTGGCTCAATTTTAACGCCAGCGCGGTCCTTTTGACCTGGTTCGGGGCTGCCGGTTTTATTTTCCGGTCACTTAAGACCGGCGAAGAAGTTACCCTGGCCCTGGCTATCCTGAGCGGATTGGCCGGTTATACCATCATCCTGATATATGCCTTCCGCCAGACCGAGCAGAAAGACCCGACCGCCACCTCGCTTACCGGCACCGTAGCCCGGGTTAGCCAGAATAATAAAGACGGCAGCGAGATTGTCTTTTACACTCACGGCCTGCACATGGCCGCCCCGGCCCGCCCGGTTGACGGCGGCCGCCTGATACCCGGCACACAGGTTGTTATCCTGCGCCAGGAAAAAGGAATTGCCCTTGTCGAAGATTTGGACCGCTTCCTGATCAGGACCGGGGCCGGAAAATGGTCCACCACCAAGCTTAAATCGGCGGGACTTAAAGATCCGCGTTCCTGAAGGCTAATTTGTAAAGTGCCAGCGGTTTAGAACCTGCGACGATATAATATATCAAGAAGCAGCCGCAGTAAACCGGCCAACGGTTTGCCGTAGGGCATCCAGATGAGCTCGCGCTTCAACCCGAAGCGGTCGGTCACAATTGTTTGAGGGCGGCAAAACTTCTTAAGGCTATCCGCCCCGCCATGGCGGTAACCCAATCCGCTGTCCTTCAATCCCCCAAAAGGTACTTCCGGCATAATATAATTTATTATAACATCATTGACGCAGGTTGAACCAGCTTCCAGTTTGCGGGCCAGCACCTCGCCTTTGGCCTGGTCGCGGGTCCATATGCTCGAAGATAAACCAAAGCTGCTGGCGTTGGCCTGTTTAACGGCCTCAGCGGCATCTTTAACCTTGATTAGGGGCAGTAAAGGCCCAAAAGTTTCTTCCTGCATAACCAGCATACCCGGCGTTACCCCGGTCAGGACGGTCGGCTCGTAAAACAGGCCGGACCGGTTCTCGTAACGCTATCCGCCGCTCAAAACATTCGTGCCCCTGGCCCTGGCATCGGCCACCTGCCGCTCGACCACTTCCAGTTGGCCCGGAAAAGTCATCGGCCCCAGGTCCACATTATTATTACCCGCCGGGTCGCTGCCAATACGCAACTTTTTAACCTGTTCAACCAGTTGTTCAACAAAGCGGTCATAGACCGGCGCTTCCACGAAAAGCCGCTCGACCGAAATACAGACCTGCCCGGAAGTCATTACCGGCAGGTCGGCTAACTTGGCTCCGGTAGCAAGGTTATAGACTGCAAAAGTTTCGGTGGACGCTGCGGGCGTATTTTCCAGATTGTCGGGGGTACTGTCAATTGAAGTTTTCATAGGGTGCCTGTTCCTTTTATGTGCCTGAAAGGTTCAGGTGAGGTAATAGCCAATTCTTTTGTTATAGCACCCGTGAAATGAATCGGCAAGTTGACAAAGCCCGGCCCGGTTGCTATAATTCGGCTGTTACGTGCGGGAGTAACTCAGTTGGTAGAGTACCTGCTTCCCAAGCAGGCTGTCGCGAGTTCGAGTCTCGTCTCCCGCTCTCCATAGATACTAAAACGAACAGGTAAACAGCCTGTTTTTTTTATTTCCGGCAAATCCTCCTTTTCCATTCCTTTCACTTCCTCATAACGTAATCCTCTCTATTATCCTTTTGCTTTTGTAGTAAACTTATATGGTTTCCAGGGTACAGAAAAAAGAAAAGCATAAGCCGCCAACATGCCCGTTAAAGCAAAGAAATGCTGGGCGAGGACAGGCCAGGGGGAAAGTAATGAAAGCAGTGTTGTGTAAAGAATATGGGCCGCCGGACAAGTTAAGCGTCGAGTCTATCGCGGAGCTTAAACCCGGCCCGGGCCAGGTAGTCGTAACCGTCAAAGCCTGTGGAGTTAACTTTCCTGACACCCTGATTATCCAGGGCAAGTACCAGTTCAAGCCGCCCTTTCCTTTTTCACCCGGTAGCGAAATAGCGGGCATGGTCAAAGAAACCGGCGAAGGCGTCAGCAATGTAAAACCGGGCGACCGGGTGATGGCTTTCACCGGCTGGGGAGGTTTTGCTGAAGAGGTCGTGGCCGAGGCGGGCGAGATTATTTCGATGCCGCCTGGGCTGGACTTTACCACCGCTTCAGCCTTTGTCCTGACCTACGGCACTTCGCACCACGCGTTGAAAGACCGGGCACAACTTAAAGCCGGTGAAACTTTGCTGGTGTTGGGAGCGGCCGGTGGGGTCGGGTTAGCCGCTATCGAAATTGGCAAAATTATGGGAGCGCGCGTAATCGCGGCAGCTTCCAGCCAGGAAAAACTGGATGTCTGCCGGGAACACGGCGCGGACGAATTTATAAATTATACTACCGAGAACTTGAAGGACCGGCTCAAGGCACTGACCGGGGGCAAAGGGGTGGATGTGGTCTACGACCCGGTGGGCGGTGGTTATTCGGAAGTGGCTTTGCGCGGCATGGCCTGGAACGGCCGCTTCCTGGTAATCGGGTTCACCGCCGGTGAAATCCCGCGCATACCGCTCAACCTGCCGCTGCTTAAAGGCTGCGCTATTGTCGGCGTATTCTGGGGCTCCTTCACTACCCACGAGCCGGAACGCAACCGCGAGCATTTACAGGAATTGCTCGGCTGGCTTAAAGAAGGCAAGCTCAAGCCGCACATTTCGGCCACCTACCCGCTGGAAGGCGCCACCCAGGCCCTGCAGGACATGATGGACCGCAAAGTAAAAGGTAAAATCGTGCTTGTGCCGTAGCACGGGAAACGGAAAACGTAGCACGTTGGATTAACAGTTACGCCCCATGTCCCCCGTTCTACGTTTTCCCGTTACACGTTCCCGCCCTACCCTTTCTTGGCCCGGCGCGAGTTAAAAGCCTGGGGTTTGATATTGATGGAGCCGTTCTCCTGGCTGTAAGTTACGAGGCCGGGATGCGGCCCTTTTACTTTGCGGATATAGCGCTGGGGCGCATAGACCACTTCCACTTTGGTGCTGGTCCGGCCTTTGGAATAGTGGGCCGCCAGGGCCGCCGCCATCTCCAGGGTCTTTTCAGGCACTTCCCGGCCGCCGGTCTTGATTATGACATGAGAGCCGGGCATACCGCGCGCGTGCAGCCAGGTATCAACTTTCTCGCCCAGTTCAAAGGTTACAAAGTCGTTATGCTGGGCGCTCTTGCCCACATAGATTGTAAAACCGTCCGGTGAGATATAGGTCGGCGTCTGAGGAAGCTTGCGCTTTTTCACCCTGGGCACTTTAGCCTTGCCTTCGCCGGTAGTATGCGCGCCATAGCCATTTTCAGACAGTTCGGCCCGGATACTGACTACATCATCGAAACTTTCAGCCAGTTCCAGCGAGGTTAACATCTCATCCAGGTAGCTAAGCTCGTAACGGGCTTCTTCCAGAAGTTCCGGCACCCCGGCCATAGCCTGGCGAGCTTTGTCATACTCGCGGAAGTAAGACTGGGCGTTCTCGCTGGGACTGCGGCTGGGGTCGAGCGCGATTTTCAAGCCATCGGCAATCAATTCGGATTGGCCGGGCTTCATTTCCCACAGGTGGGCGTAAATGGCCTCGCCCTTGCGCTTGAGCTCTTCGGCGCTTTCGGCTTTCTTGAGCGAGCTTTCCATAGAAGCGGCCCGGCGGCGCAGCCTCTCCTGGTGGACCTCAAGCTGGGCCGCGACCTGGGCCTTGCGCTGCGACTGCCCGCCAATCGACTCGGTCTGGCCGAAATATTCCTCGGCTGCCCGGCTGACGCTTTCCACGCTTTCTGGTTCCAACTCGCGCGCCCTGAACTGTTCTATGCGGTAAGGCGCGAACGCGACAATTTCTTCCGAGTCATCCCGCACCACCGTAGGTTCGATATCTTCCCGGCGCGGCAGGTAGGTCGGGTTAAGCGGCTTGAGCAGGCTGCGCATTTCGCTGTAAAGCCCTTCCCAGCGCTGGAACTCTTTAAGCTTGACCTCAATCGCGGCCGGACCGGTCAGACCTTTGGCAACGGCTACCCGGTAAGCCAGCTCACGGGCTATTTGCGGCCCGACCCCGCTAAAAGTGCTGACAAGAGTCTGCCAGAGAGATAAATCCGGCTGCTTTTCGGTTAGCTGCTGCAGGATGCGCGAGAAACTGGCCGGGCTTTCCAGGTGAAAAGCCTGCTTGGACTGGGGCGGCGGCGCGATATAGGGCTGGTGCGGTAAAATCAGGCGGTAGCGGTTTTTGCTGGGCGCGACCCGCTTGATGGCGTCCATAATTACGCCTTCTTCGCTCAAAAGCATAATGTTGCTATGGCGGCCCATCATCTCGACAACCAGCTTCGAGCGATAAATCTCGAAATCACCGGCCGGTTCTTCCTCTTCCTCGGAGTCGTCATCCGTGTCGGGCGGCTCGGGCTGGCCGCCGGGGCGCTGGCCGGCCGCTTCAAAGTGGGGCCGCTTGCCGGGCGGGAACTTCTTTTCGAAGGTAAGCACAATTATCCGCTCGAAAGGGAGTTGCTCGATTTCGGTAAAAATGGCGTAGCGCAAGTATTTGCGCAAGAGCAGCAAGAAAGGCGTAAACTCGCCGGGCTGCTGGCTGGCTTTCTCCTGGATAACGTGCAGCCGGGCATTCTGAGCGTCCGCCGACATCAAGAATTGGACGCGCTGGCGTTTCAGGGGGTTGTAAACTTCCAGCACCAGCGAAAGCGGGCCGGTCGGGATAATTTTTTGAATCCGGCAGCCCTGGGCCATGTCGTCCAGTTCGGCCCGGATAGCCGCCAGGGATAAAGCATCAATCGTCATTATGTTACCTTGCTATAATACAGCCTTGAACAGAAAAGATAAGTCCGGAGTGGGCATTCCGGAATTAGCCGCCAGTTCTCAAGAAGCGGTTTGCTTTGAAATAGCGGTTGATTCAGACTTGTTGCCTCGCTTCCACCGGTCAGTTACACTTAAGGTATAGTGTTTTATTTAACAGGTCTATCATTTATTTCTTCCTTAACCGCGCAACGTTATACGTTCCAATACGTACTTTGTACGTTATCCGTTTAACGAAATTTCGTGGTATTATAACTCAAACGCGAACATTTGACTGGTTTTTCGAGGACAAGCATGCAGCCGGAAACTGAAACAGCAGAAGTACACGCGGGCGGAACGGTGCCGCCCCCCAAACAGTTGACGGTAATTTACGGACCGGCTTTACTGGCTTACGACTTTGGGCCTGAGCATCCTTTTAGCTCGGTACGGGGCCGCCTGACCCTGGACCTGATGCGTGAGGTCGGCTTGCTGGATGCGCCCCAGGTCCAGGTAGCCGCGCCGGTGGAAGCCGACCGCGAAGATTTGTTAATCTTCCACACCAAAGAGATGGTTGATTTCGTCCAGAACGCCTGCGTCCGGGGTTACGGCTTCCTGGATGGCGGCGATACCCCGGCCATGGAAGGTGGCTTTGAAGCGGCGCTGACCGTAGTCGGCGGTTCGCTTAAGGCCGTGGACATGGTTATGCGCAAGCAGACCCGCTACGCCATGGTGCCGGTGGGCGGGCTGCATCACGGGCATCCCGGCCGGGCCAGTGGTTTTTGTATTTTTAACGATATCGCGATATGCATCAAGCGGTTGCAGCGCGATTACGGCGTCAAACGAATTGCCTACGTCGATGTGGATGCTCACCACGGCGACGGCGTGGTCTACGGCTTTTATGATGACCCGTCGGTCCTGACGATTGATTTTCACGAAGACGGGCGCTACCTGTTTCCGGGGACCGGCGAATTACACGAAACCGGGCGCGGAGATGCGGTCGGCACCAAGATCAACATCCCGATGCCGCCCTACAGCAGCGACCAGTCCTTTTTTTACGCTTTTAACGAACTGGTCCCGGCAGCTATTCGCAAGTTTAAACCGGACATTATAATGATGGTCTGCGGGGTGGACAGCCACAGCGGCGACCCGCTAACCGACATGAATTATTCTTCGGCCAGTTACCTGCACGCGGTACGCAGCCTGCGGCAACTGGCGGCTGAATTGTGTGAAGACCGGCTGGTGGTCTTTGGGGCGGGCGGTTACGACCCGGCGACCTGCGCGCTTCGCTGGACCGAAGTAGGGGCGGCCCTGGCCGATTTTCCTTTGCCGGACTTTCTACCGGCGGCCTGGCGTGAACAATGCCGCAAGTTGACCCACGAAGAAGCCCCGGTCAGCCTGCACGAAAATTACACTTCCGATAACACTATCCAACGCGTTGAAAAAATGGTTAGCTGGCTTAAAACGAAAGTGTTGGCAGACTGATGTACACAATTGATCCCAGGAAACAAACCGAAGTGTTGCGCTGGCTGATGTCCGCCCTGGACAGCCAGTGGCAGGCCCGGACCCTGGCCCTGTACGGCCCGGTCGAAACGGCCCGGTTGAGTACCCGTGTCCGCAGCGCCTTTGGTAAGGTCGAGATGAAAGCCCTGCTGGCCCTGGTCAATAAAGAACGGGCCGCTAACCTGGCCGATGCGGTGGAACTGCTCGAAACCTTTTTCACCTTTGTCTGGGGCGAACGCGGCTACCAGGGCCGGTTTCTGCCGCTGGATACTGTTTCCAGTGGTATGACCCGCTTAACCATTCACGTCCAGCGAATGACGGCCCTGGACTCTTTGAAAAAAGCGGCCCAGGCGGCCGGCGAGGACCCCGCGCTGCCGTGTGAAATGCTGTGGAGCGCATGGTTCGAAACGCTCCTGCCCGACCAGCAAATCCAGGTTACGGCCCGCCTGAGCGAAGGCTACGACGAGTTTCAAATTGATATGCTGGACGAAACACTGCTCAACCCGCCGGCATTTCCGGCAGCTTTTTCGGCCATCCCGGAAGTCAGGACACCCGCCGCTGCCCTGCCGGACGATGCCGACTTCGAAAACTCGCCAATCGCAGCGGCCCTCCAGATACCGATAGAACAGGTCGCCCGCGCCGCCGCCAATGGCGACCTGGCCGCAACTGCCAGCCTGAACGACCCCTACGCCAGCGGCCCGGCCTCCTACAGCCCGCCACCGGTTACCACCGGAGCAGCCAACAACTCCCCGGTACCTTCGCAGAACAACATTTTATCAAGCCAGCAACGCAGCGGAACTGCCGAACCGGGCGCGCACGAAAACTTGTCACGCCGGGGCGGCACCGGCGGGCTGACTTCGCGCCTGCAACAGAAAGCCGAAAGCGCCCACCCGTCAACACCGGAAAGCACCGGCCAGACCCCGGCCTGGAACACCACACCACCCGGCCCACCAGTGCTGCCGCCCCAGGCGGACCCGCAGACCGGCCGCCCGCTGTATTCGGGCGACCCGGAAGAAGAAGCGCGTTCCAGGGTCCTGCGCTCCAAAAGCTTACCGCTAATGTCCCGGCTATTTATGACAAAGGCAGGACGCGAGCTGTATGAAAGGGGCCGGGACGAGCCGCTGGTCCAACTTAGCACAATTGCCGAGAAAGTAGACCTTGTTTTACAGCGCCGCATGGCCCATGCCCGTGAGGTTTATCCGGGGCAATTCCCTGACCAGGTACGTGTAATCGGCGGGCCGGATGGCGCCTTGCAAATTATGGTCGGCAACCAACGCTACCAGAGCCTGGACCAGGTGCCTGCCGGGCCGGTACTTGACATAATTAAACAATCGGTCGAGGAATGGAGCGAACACGGTTAAGGCCGGAAATTCTTTCATTCCCTTTGGGAACCGGTTTCGGTTCCTTTTTTATTTACAAGAAACTCTAATCAATTCTATCCCAGTCATTCCGAGCCGCTGCGAGGAGTCCGGGTACCCCTGGATGCCGGTGGCGAATAGCAGCCACGTTGCAGGGCCAGCCCTTACCTGCCTCAAATAAGGCCAGTTCATTGTCCGCACGCATAGGCCACCGGCACGGGGATCCCTCGGTCGGCCTTCCTCCTGAATCTGTATTTGTAAGTACCGCCTCCTTCGGGATGACAAAAGTCTACGGGATGACAAAAGTGTTCGTATTGGGCGCCGGTTTGGTTTGGTGGTAGGGCCTGGATTTGAGCCCACCACCTGTTAATGCCAAAGGGTTGGGTTCGGGGTCCGGCTTATTCCTGGGAGGTACCGGCAAGATGGTTAGTTGTTATCATAGGCGCTGCGATACGCTGCAAATTTTAACAAAAAACCCGGCTCCAGGTCGCACTATCTGCGCTTTGAGCCGGGTTTTTATTTACAACAAAGAGCAAACGAAGTTTAGGCCGGTAATTTATTGACCCAATCGCGGACTGTCTTTATAAACGCATCCTGCTCCTCGATAAAAGGCATGTGGCCGCTCTCCTGAAAGACTACAAGTTCCGAACCGGGGATAGCCTCGTGGATCCTTACGGACTCGGCGGCAGGTGTAATCCAATCGTCTGCCCCGGCGATAACCAGCGTCGGAACTTTGATCTGGCCCAATTGGGGGGTCACGTTAAACTGGGGAACCGTGGTGGAAAAGACATAGTTATGGGCCATTGAGCTAAAGCTGTAAAGTTCGCCATCCGGCACAGCCTTGGCGTACTCGGTGTTTTTGAAATACAGCGGAAAAATCGTATGGATAAAGTCGGCATAGTCCTGATCACTGGCAAAGGGCTTGGAAAGGCCCGAAGCAACCGTTTCAACCATTTGCTGGTTCGAGCGGTCCAGGACATTCTGCATAACAGTGCCGGAATTGGAAAAATCGGGCGCGGTACTGATAAGGACCAGACCAGCCAGGTGTTCCTGGTAGCGCAGCGCATACTCCTGGCCCAGGAACCCGCCGTAAGAATGGCCCAGAAGGACAATCTTGTCGAAGCCCAGGTGCTGGCGCAGGGCATCCGCGTCGGCCGCCCAGGTATCGTGGGTAACCCCTTCCAGGCTCGCCGGGCGTTCGGAGCGGCCGTTGCCACGGTGGTCATAAAAGATCAACTGAAATTCTTTAGCCAGCAGCTCCATCCAGGGTAAGAATAAGGTCTGGTCAAGTCCAAGCCCACCGTGCATGAACATGAGGGGGCGGCCCTGACCCATAGTAGTGTAATACAATTGGGTGCCGTTAACATTAGCTAGCATGTTGTATATCCTCTCCAGTTAAATTTTGTTGAGTAGCAGCAAAAGAAAATCCGCCGGGCCGATAAAACAAAACCGGTTATGAAAACCTTTCCTGGCAGGAAAGTGGCGGAAGGGAGCAAAGGGAAAACATGAAAGTATTCTAATTGAATGGAAATCCGATTGCAATCCACAAAAAGCAGCCTGGTAGTGCAAATGGAAACCGTTTAAGCGGGTGTCTGAACAAGGCTGCCCTCTAATCAGGTGGTCAGGCTCAACACAAAGGGTTTCTTTACCCATAAACCCAGTCGTGTTATAATTTTGTAGAAACAAAGTTCTTTTTATTACAACCAATCTATTAAACCGTCCGGTATCGGTTGAAAACAATTAAGCTGGACAAGGACAGTTCGGTATGGCAACAGGTCGCTCTACAGCCTTATACGGTCAGCTTGGTATCTTTTCCCTCAATACCATCCTTTCTGCGCTAAATCTCCAAAAAGTTACGGGCCGCCTGACACTGGCCCAATACGATAAAATTGCCGAAATTATTATTCGCAAGGGCGAAGTAGTTGACGCCTGGAACGAAACCGAACGCGGCCTGAACGCCCTGCTGCCGCTCTTTGGCTGGGAAAACGGGGTCTTTTCGTTCAATTTGCAACCGGCCGAAACTCAGACGATCAACATTTCGCTGCCGGTCTTGCAGGTCCGGTCGGCAGTCTATCTGGAAGAACAGAAAAACGGCCGGGTACGTTCTATTTTCACCAAAGAAATACCCTCGCCCCAGCACATTTTAGATCTCAACCGTGAGACGAACACCGATGTTTCGATTAAACCCGAACATTGGGATATTTTGCGTAATCTGGTAACGGGACCCCAAACCGTTGAAAAATTAGCCGAGCTTACCGATACCAGCATTGAGGCGTTTGTACCTGTTGCTACCGAACTGGTCCGCGCCAATCTGCTCCGGGTCCTGGCTCCCAACTCAAATTATTAATGGATACCTCCCAAGTTCCCGGTCTGCTGGCAAGCCTGGCCCAATTTCTTTCCAGCTATAATAGTCGCCCCGGCCAACAGGCCATGGCAAGCGCCGTCGCTGAGGCGATTGAAAACCGCTCCAACCTGGTAGTCGAAGGCGGGACTGGCATCGGCAAGTCGATGGCCTACCTGGTTCCGGCGGTCCTTTCGGTTGTACAGGATGGCAAGCGGGTGCTGATTGCTACCAGCCACAAACCGCTCCAGGACCAGATCGCCCGCAAAGACCTGCCAAAAGTAGCCGAATTATTTACCTCCAAAGGTTACCGTACCTTTACTTTTACGACCCTTAAAGGCATCAGTAATTATTTGTGCTGGAACTCGGCGGAAAGCATCCGAGACCGTCTGGTGCCCGACCAGGGGGCGCTTCAGGCGATAAATTACGCCCTTTTTGCCGGTCCCGACTTTTCCGGCGACTTTGAAGAATTTCCCTTCAACCTGGCTCCCGATACCAGGTCCCTGATAAGCGCCGACAGCGATGATTGCCTGGGCACCCGCTGCCCGCACCGCGACCGCTGCTTTGCCCTTAAAGCCCGCAAACAGGCCGAAGAAGCCGATATTGTGGTGACCAACCACGCCCTGTTGAGCCTGGACATTCGCAATGAAGGCTATGTTATCCCCGGAACTTTCGCCAGCCATATCATTGACGAAGGCCACAATTTCGAGGAAAACGTCACCAGGGCCAACGGTCTGCAAGCTACGATTGGCGGTATCCGGCGCTTTCTCAATCACGAACTGGTGCGCGGGGCGGCGGTCACCAACTCCCACCGTTTGAGCGAGGCCCGCGAAAACCTGGACAAGTTGCAGGACGAAATCGCCTCCTTTTTTACCCTGCGCCAGGCCGAAAACCGGTTCGCTGACGCCGAGGACGAAAACCGGATTATCATCAAGCAGGAAATTTCTTCCGGCAAAGTGATGGTCGAAAGTATCAAAGAATTGCTGGCCCTGGTCAAAGCTAAAATCTCTATAACCGAGGAAGAAGCGGCCCGCCAGCAGCGCCTGCTCAAGCAGGGCAACGGTCTGGCCGACCGGCTGGAAAAGATTTCGGCCAACGCCGACCCGAACCTGGTCTACTTTGTAGAACGCAACTTCTTTGGTGCGGCCGCCCGCGACCAGAACGAGCCGCTCATCCGGATAAACGGCCGGGCGTTATCCCAGTCCGCCCCGGCCTACTCGCTTAACGCGATGCCGATAGATATTTCCGGCTACCTGCAAAAATGGTTCAAAGAAAATCAGGTGGTCGTGACCAGCGCGACCATGTCGGACGGCCAGAATTTCGATTTCTTCACCCGGCGGGTTGGCCTGGATAAACCCGCAACATTAATCGTCGCCAGTCCGTTTAATTACCGGGAAAGGGTCCGGCTGTTCCTGCCCAGATTAGGCACACCCGCGCCCGGTCTGAGTTACAGCCAGCATTTAGCAGCGCGAATGGTGACGCTGTTAAACCTGACACCGGGGCGGGCACTGTTCCTGTTTACCAGTTACGCCGTAATGGAAAGTGTCTGGAAACAGCTTAACGGGCCGCTGGCAGGCAATATTCAGCCCAACCGGCCGCTTTTCAAGCAGGGTAACGCCCAGATGCAGCGTATCATCGAGGATTTCCAGGCCAGCGAAAACGGCCTGATCCTGGGCACCCGTTCCTGGTGGCAGGGGGTAGACTTGCCGGGCATGCGCCTGCTGGTGATTGATAAACTGCCTTTCCCCCAGTTAAACGACCCTATAATCAAGGCCCGCATTGAGGAAATTGATAAAGAGGGCGGCAGCAGTTTTAACGAATTTATGTTACCATTAGCTATTATTACTTTCCGGCAAGGCTTTGGGCGCTTGATGCGCCAGGAAAGCGACCGGGGCGTAGTGGTAGTGTGTGACGAACGAGTAGTTCAGAAGAATTACGGGCGGCGCTTTATTAAAAGCTTACCGGAAGTTGAACTGGTCGGGAACCTGGAACAATACCGTGAATTTTTAAGCGAAGAAGAAAAAGCTCTCGAATTATAAGGTAGCTATGCCGCCGGAGCGTTCTGAAAAGTTAGACTCGCTTGCCCGCTACATGCAGGAACAGCAGGCCGAATACAACCGGCTTGAAGAAGAAAAGGCGCAGCTTTTCCGGGAGGCTGCCCAGCGGCAAAGGTTAGCCCGCCATGCCGAAAGCCGTCCTCCGCCGGAGGAGCAACTACCGGGAACAAGCGAACCATTTGAGGTTTTTGGCCGGGACATTGTTATCCAGCCGCCGGATTTCTTCCAACAGCAGTTGGATTTGGAACAGGGCAAGTCCAAAACGCTGTATACCTGGATTATGACCGCCACCGGCTGGGCCTACGCCGGGCCGTTAACCGTCTTTCAAAGCAAGTCGCCCGGCGAAGTGGAAGCCATGGTAGCCGCCCGTTTCGGGGGTGGGCCGGATGAACATATTATTATCGAAGCCCCTGATCATGCGGAAGCTTCCCGGTTGTTTAACCTGCTTTCCCGGTTTCACAACTAACCGGTTTATGAATTCAAGGCTGTAGGTTGGCAAGTGTGGTACTATAGCCGTAATTTTAGTTAATTGCATTAAGAATGATAGGGAAGTTGTCTGGCCCTATAAGGAGGTTTTTAAGTTTGAGTAAGAGCGCATTGATTACTGGTATTACCGGGCAGGACGGCAGTTACCTGGCCGAACTTTTGCTGGAAAAAGGTTACAAGGTCTACGGCCTTATCCGGCGTACCAGCATTGTCATTGACCAGCGCATTGATAAGTTTATCAACGAGGTTGAACTGATTGATGGCGATCTGTTGGACCAGTTATCCCTGGTTAAAGCGGTCCAGATCTCGCAGCCCGATGAAATTTATAACCTGGCAGCCCAATCATTTGTCCAGACCAGCTGGCAGCAACCGGCCCTGACCGGGGAGTACACCGCCCTGGGCGTTACCAAGATGCTCGAAGCCGCCCGCCTGCTTAACAAGCCGGTAAAATTCTACCAGGCCAGTTCCAGCGAAATGTTTGGAAAAGTAGTCGAAGTGCCCCAGAAGGAAACAACCCCTTTCTACCCGCGCAGCCCCTATGGTGTCGCCAAAGTGTACGGCCACTGGATCACTGTCAACTACCGCGAGAGCTACAATATGTTTGCGGTCAGCGGAATTCTCTTTAACCACGAAAGCCCCCGGCGCGGCCTTGAATTCGTCACCCGCAAGATTACCAACGCGGTTGCCCGTATAAAATTGGGCCTGCAGGACGAATTGCGCCTGGGCAACCTGGACGCCCGGCGGGACTGGGGTTTTGCCGGTGACTATGTAAAAGCTATGTGGCTGATGCTCCAGGAAGAAGAGCCGGATGATTATGTCATCGCTACCGGCGAGACTCACGCGGTCAAAGAATTCTTAGATCTGGCTTTCAACCATGTTGGTATAAAGGATTGGGAGAAACACGTCAAACTGGACCAGCGTTACTTCCGCCCGGCTGAAGTGGACCTGCTGGTAGGCGACCCGACCAAAGCTCGCGAGAAATTAGGCTGGGAACCGTCCGTATCGTTCCCGGAACTGGTTGGAATGATGGTAGAGGCCGACCTGGCTTTTAACAAGTATTCAGCCGCCAAAGCTTCCTTGCTGGCCTAGGAATTTTCAGGCCGGGTAACCGGCTTGACATAACAAGCGAGTCCCATATAAGACCGTATAGAGTTTGCAGTAGAATAATCACGGTTTTACCTCACCGGCTTTCGTGACGAAAGCCGGTATTTTTATGCCAGACCCTAATTTGCTCAGGGGTGCCCTTTAGGGTACAATCTGGCTGAATTGTGAAAAAATTGATTATAAATAGACCAGGATGAAATAATTTTTAATGAGCGAAGTATCTAATAACCGGCAGTCCCGTCTAGGCTCTAATTCCAATAGTGAAGAGCAACCCAGGCTCCGGCTGGCAATCCAAAAAGAAGGGCGCCTCACCGACCACACCCTAAACTTATTGCGCCAGGTCGGGTTGGAATTCGATAGTTACAAACAGCGGTTGTTCAGTACGGTCCGCAATTTTGAGATGGACATTCTCTTTAGCCGTGACGACGATATACCGGAATATATCGCCACAGGCACAGTTGACCTGGGCGTTGTCGGCCAGAACCTGATCTATGAAGAGGGTGTTGACGTAACCGAGCTGCAACCGGTCGGGTTCGGACATTGTTCGCTGGTGTTAGCGGTCCCCAAAGAAAGCGGTATTACCACTCCGCAGCAGCTTGGCGGGCTTAAAATTGCCAGCAGCTATCCTAAATCGGCCGGAAAATACCTCAAAAGCATCGGTGTCGAAGCCGAAGTGGTGACACTTAGCGGGGCGGTAGAACTGGCCCCCAGCCTGGGCGTAGCCAACGCTATTGTCGAAATTACCGCTACGGGCAGTTCGCTGGCCCTCAACGACCTCATGCCGATAGAAACCATCTTAAAGAGTGAAGCGGTGCTGGCGGCCAACAAACATTCGCTGGAACACCCTTACAAGGCCCGCAATATCAACCGCTTGCTGGTCAGAGTCCGGGCGGCCCTGGCGGCTAAAGAGTTCAAATACCTCGTAATGAACGTGCCGCGCCACAGCCTGGACAAGGTTGTAGCTGCCGTTCCCGGCCTGAAAAGCCCGACCGTGGTACCGCTTATGGACCCTGAATGGGTAGGCGTCCACACGGTCATCCGGCAGGATACTTTCTGGGAAGTTATCGAGCAACTAAAAGAAGCCGGGGCCGGTGGTATCCTGGTTGTACCTATCGAGCAAATAGTACTGTAGGTACGGGGTACGGGGCGTGGAACGGTAAACGGGTAAGGTAGAACGGTAAACGTGGTACGTGAGGCATAGACGATAAGGCAAGTTATAAGGTTATACCCTTGCCTTACTCACGTTATGTTACGCCGTGTTCTACCTTTCCCATTTTCGTTCTACGTGCTACCTTTACCGTTTCACGTTCTACCTTCTGCGCCTGACCAATAATC
>JAQBPB010000061.1 GCA_028287745.1 Chloroflexota bacterium | reverse complement strand
GGATTTAGACTGTTACCTCGACTATACAGACCGGGCTGCCGGTTTGAACAACCTGGCCGGTCTGAGATAGCGTGCCGTGAGCCGGGTCAACCTTAAAAATGGTGATGTTATCGCTATCCTGGTTAGCCGCGTAGAGCAAGGTTCCGGTATTATCCAGTTTGAAGAAACGGGGTGTTTTCCCGCCGGTAGGTTCCCACTGGACCGGGGTAAGTTGGCCGGTGGCCTGGTCAATCGCGTAAACTACAATACTATCGTGGCCCCGGTTTGAGCCGTACAAAAACTTGCCGGAGGGTGCTACCTGGATTTCGGCGCAGGTATTACTGCCCGTAAAGCCGGGCGGCAAGGTGCTGACTACCTGGAGTTGTGCCAGGTTTAACGGGTCGCTGCCGTAGCTAAAGGTCGTAACGGTTGAATTAAGCTCATTTATAAGGTAGGCATACCGGCCGTCCGGGTGAAAGACCAGGTGGCGCGGCCCGGCCCCGGCCTGTTCGGTAAGCGACGGCAGGTTGGCCGGAGTCAGATTGCCGTTTTCAGGGTTGTAACTAAAAATAAATAACCGGTCGAAGCCTTTATCCGGGACAAAGATATATTGTCCGGTCGGGTCGAACCGGATATCGTGGGGATGTGACATGGTTTGCTCGGTTTTATCAGGCCCGGCCTGACCTTCCAGGGTGGTTAGCTGGCTTACTGTCCCGAGCTTACCGTCCGGCCCGATGGGCAGTACGGCGACCGTCCCGGCCATGTAATTTGCCACAATCACATAGCGGTTGTCCGGCGCGACCATTAACGAGGCCGGGGTAGAGCCGCCGGTAGATACGGTATTCAGCCAGGTCAAGTGCCCGGTCTGCGGGTCAATGGAAAAAGCGCTGATTTCAGCAAGGCTCTCGTGGACACAGTACAGGAAGCGGTTTTGCCCGTCCAGGGCCAGGAACGAGGGGTCAATCATCTCTTTGACGACCTGGACCAACCGCCACTCCTGGCCGGTCGGGTCAAGCTGGAAAACACTGAGTCCCTCTCCGTGGCCCTTAAACGGGGCAGTGGTATAAGCTCCAACGTAAGCAAAAATTGAAGAATTATTTGTCATTATACCCTTCCAATCTTTTAGCTCAGGACACGGAGTATGGTCCCGGCCGCTTTCCATATAAACCGCGGCATTAACCGCTGCCGTTCAAATTGTGGCGTTTACCTGCCACGTTCCACGCCCTGCCCCTAGGCTCCTATCGAAGTACTGCTCAGGTAATCCTTTTCGGTCGGATTGTTCAGGATATACTTTTCCAGGTATTCCGCAAAACCCTGTTCGGTCGCGGCCAGCCTCAAATATTCTTTTAGGTGTTCTTCGTCATAATGGTAAAAGCGGTGACTGGCGGTCGGGTGGCAGCTAAAAGGCGCGGATACGACCGCCCCTACATAAAATGAAGGCACCGTCACCAGGAGCGGGTTAGCCGTCAGCTGGCTGTTGGAAACGACCTGCTCGACCTGCAATACCGCCGTTTGGGAAGCCATAATAAGCTCGCGGTCCAGGAAAGCCGACCCCTTATAGAGCGCGTTGCCGAACCTATCCGCCTGAGAGGCATAGACCAGGGCCACCTGGGGCCGCAGGGCCGGGGCCGCCAGGACGGTCCGGCCGCTAAAGGGGTCGGTAACCGCCTGGTAAAATTCCGGGTTGGCCCGGGGCAAATCGCTAAGTTCCAGGCCCGGCGGCAAGGGCGCAAAAGGCTGGTTACTGGCGCCCGCCCTCAGTGCCAGCACGAGGGTCAGTTCGTCCACTTCCAGCACCCGCAGGCGGCCTTCCTGGGAAAACCGGCGGTAGGCCGGGGCCAGGCCCAGGTGTTCAAAGCCGACATACGAGGTCACGATTTCATCGACCAGGCCCGCCCCGATCAGTAAATCGGCGTTGATACATCCGGCCGGGCTGGTTATCAGCCGCCGGATACGCTTCTTCTGGCGGACCATCTCCCGGATAAGGGCCATCGGGTTGTTATGCATATGCATTCCGCCAATAGCCAGGCTGGCGACTCCGTCCGGCACAAAGCGGCTGATAGCCTCGGCCAGTTCGAGCTTTTTGGAGGGGCGCGGGCTGCCCGCGTCTTCATCGAGCGGCGCAGGCGGCGGGGCCGGGGTAGGATAGGGCGCCACGCGCACTTCTACCGGCAAGAAATCCCGTTCGGTCAGGGGCTTCGGCTGGGGTATTTTGGGCAGGTCTTCAGGGTTTTCAGGCATGAAACTTTTTCCTTTAGGCTTATTTCCGGTTTACAACCGGCTCATTACCTGGAAGGATAGCACACCCGGTTCGATTTTAACAAATAACATCAGGATATAAAAATCCCCTCTAACTTCTAATATCTAACTTCTAATAGAAGAGAAGGGATTCTATATTTCTATAATTTCCCGGCAGCGGACTTCCGGCGCGTTGAGGCCGCTTTGCAGGAAGCGGGAGTACCGTCCCGGTCCACAAAAAGCCGGTCGTACTCTTCGTTGGAAACTATACGACTGCTGGCGGCCCGGAAATGAAATTGCAGCGCCCGCCTGCGTAAAGGCGAGGCATTCGGTGGGGTCTGGTGCGGCAGCAGCCCGCTAAAGAACATAGCGCCACCGGAGGCTATTTCCACCGGCACCACCTGGCCGGTATCCAGGTTACTTTCGACAATCTGGCAGTCAACGCCGTGATAATGCGCCAGCGGCCGGAGATTGTGCTGGCCCGGCAGGACATGCATGCAGCCGTTTTCGACCGTAGCATCGTCCAGCGCAATCCAGACGCCGATGGTGGCGGTTAAGGGTGCTACTTCAAAATAGGCGTTATCCTGGTGCCAGGGCTTTTCGCTGCCGATAAAAGGCGGCTTGACCAGGGCCATATCCTGAAAAAGCAGGGCCTGTTCGCCCAGCAGAGTTTCGACCACCGGCCGGATTACCGGGTGAGAGTTTACCAGGGAGTCGAAGAAGGGGTGCTGGTCGGTAAACCACATCAGCTTGCGTACTTTTAGTTCCAGGTCAGCCACCGTCGAACGGGCGTCAAACCGGTAGCCCGGCTCGTACTGGACAAAGAATCTACGGGCATCCGGGCTTTCCGTGCTGTTCCAGAACTTGCCTTCCTTCAGACTGGCATCGTTATTAACGATTTTGTGGAACAGCTCGGTCAGGGTAGCTTTGGCTTCGGCCACTTCCGCCGGAGTCAGGACCTGACCCAGGGCCAGGTAGCCTTCGTTACGATAACGCTCCACCAGTTCAGGGCTTAACCCGGGCGCGTGAGCCGGTATACCGGGGCCGGTCATTTGCATTTTATACTCCTGTGAGGCTGGATTCCGGCGGTCTAAAGCCGCCCGGAAGTTTTGAGTTGCATTTGGATATAAGCCATAGTATCCTGAAGTGACCCAAAACGAAATGAATAATTAAACCTTAAATTTGGACTATTGGCGCATCCGCTATGGAACCCTGGAACCTTTCGACCGTGGTTCGGCTGAACAATATGCCCCGGTTTCACCGCTGCGAGCCAGGCTGGCACTGGGCACCGCCGCCGTTGAGCGACTTTGATTTATGGTGGGTGCTGGAAGGGCGCGGCCAGATCCGGATTGGCGGCACGACGGTGGAAATCAGGCCGGGCCGCTGTTTTGTCCTGCCACCGGGCAGCGACATCCATGCCACGCAGGACCCGGATTTCAGGTTACTGGTATTCGCGGTCCATTTCGACCCGCTGGCCCCGGCCCAGTTCCCGCCGTTCCCGCTGGAAGGTCAGGTGGTCCAGGACCGCGAATACCTCGAAATACTGGCCCGCCGCTGTGAAAGCTTTTTCCAACGCGGCGACCCCACCGGGTGGTTGCAAAGCGTGGGGCTGGTCCAACAAATCTTGCTGCATCTCTGGGACGAACTGGAGCAGCCCTTACCATCAGCCTTCGACCACAGCCTGAATCAAATCATGCAGACCATCCGGCTAGAGCCCGGGCGGCGCTGGAAGGTCGAGGAACTGGCCGGGCAGGTGGGCCTATCGCGTTCGCAATTTACCCGGCGCTTTCAAAAGCTGGCCGGAACCTCGCCCAACACCTTTGTAATGCGGGCCCGGCTGGACCGCGCCAAACACCTGCTGTTGGAAACCGATATGAGTATTGCCCGGATTGCCGAAGCCCTGGGCTACCAGGATATCTACTTCTTTAGCCGCCAGTTTAAGGCCCTGAGCGGTTTTGCCCCCTCGGAACTGCGAAAGTCGGCCCGGCGCTATCCCCCGGAATAGCCGCCCGCGCCAGAATAGCCCGGCCCCCCAAGCCCTGGTCGCGCGGCAGCTTCTAGCCGGACAGGACTGTCCAGACAAGCGCAACCAGGCAAAAGAATCAAACGTTAATAAGTAGATGAACATGTTTCAAAAGCGCCTGTAGGCACGGCCCGGCAGCGGCTAATAGACGCAAGTCCCGGCCCGCCCGGTAGGACCCGGCCTGGCCCTAATTAGCTCTTGTTATTGGAGAATCAGGATGTTATTATTAAATATCTCTAAAACATTTTGCATTATGGGGCCCCTGTTTAACCGAACTGGCAGCATTATCCGGATCAGCAGCTTTAGCACAATAGTCTTTTAAAACTTACCGGTTGTAGCCCTTTTCAGCCAACCCGGCAAGACCATACTTTTTGCCCCGGGAGGGAAAATGCGACACACTAAGACACTCAAGCACTCTTCAAAATTTGTCCTGTTAACCGTCCTGAGCAGCCTGGCTCTTTTGCTGGGAGCCTGTGCCGAATTGACCACCCCGACCCCTGCCTCCGGCCCGGCTAACCGGGCGGCAGCGACCGCTACCGTTGCGCCAGGCGCGACCGCCGCCACCGTTGCGCCTGGCGCGACTGCTACAGCCGTTCCGCCGACCGTCACCGCCACCCCGGCCCCAATCGCGACGCCAACGGCGCTGCCGCCCACGGCCATCCTGGCGGCCACCGCTACCCCGGTACCGCCCAGGGCTACACCGACCAAAGCGCCACCGGCGCCTACTAAAGTCCCGGCGACTACCAGGGCCGTACCTACTCCCGGCAAAGCCGATGCAAAAGCCGACGAAGTGGGCGTTTCAATCCTGACCGTAAACGGTAATAAGCCGGGCCGGATTGCCAACGTGACCATTCAAACTTCGCCGCATGTAGAATGTAATATCGTCTACGAAACACCCGCCAAACAGACCAGCACGGCTAAAGGACTTAGCCAGCAAACAGCCGACGAGAACGGCCGCGTTACCTGGTCCTGGCAAATCGCACAGAATACCACGCCCGGCAAAGGCAGTGTTACCGTGACCTGCGGCGACTCGTCCGAAACCAGGCAGATAACCATCAGCTAAAGTTCAAGGCTTCCCGGCAGTAGCCTCACAGGCGCTGCCGGGAGGAATAAAAGGCCGGTTATGTACAGTCCGGTCCCTCAGAATAAATAAGCGCTAGCCCCCGGTCTTTTTACCGCCGGGGGCTTTTATTGAATTTCAATTAGAACACTTGTTTTTTTCGAATTACAATGGTACTATAAAAGTATTCCCTGACAGGTAGAATCCTTTCGATATTGGACGCAAGCGATAGCTTTGTAATTTTCCGGTATGCCCGCAATTACAAAGTCCGGAAAGCGCCGGTCGTTGAGCCTGAACGACTATAAGGATTTGGCTTACCTGGGACCGGGTAATAATCGCCGGGGCAGTTTCCCAGAGTTATCTTTAAATTTAATATTCAACCCAGGAAAGAAAAATGCACAATACCAGACATCGCGCCTATTTTGCTAAAAACATCCTTCTAAGCAGCCTGGTTTGCCTATTCCTGGGCCTGGCTGCATGCGGCGAACTGACTACCCCAACGGCAGCACCGGCCGCAACAGCGGTACCCGCACCCACCGCAACTCGTTCAGCAGCACCCGCACCCACCGCAACCGCTACTCGGTCAGTGGCACTGGCGCCAACCGCAACCGCTACTCCGTTACCGGTATCAGCCGCAACCGCTACTACGGCACCCGCACCAACCGCAACTCGTTCACCGGCGCCCGCACCAACCGCTACAGCAGCACCCGCACCGGCGCCCGCACCAACCGCTAAAGTAGTTGTCGATCCACCCAAATCCGGCGGTATCCCGGCAAAGGTAGTGAGAGTAATTGATGGCGACACTATTGATGTTTCAATAAATAACGGCCCCAATACGCGCGTCCGTTTAATCGGGATAGATACGCCTGAAACAGTTGACCCGGAGCGTCCGAAAATGTGTTTCGGTGAGGAAGCCACGGCCAAAACCAAAGAACTGCTCAACCAGGCAGGTGGGAACGTGATGCTGACTAAGGACGTATCCGAAACCGATAAATACGGCCGCTTGCTGCGCTATGTCTATTATAACGCCGGTAATACGAGCTATATGTTGAATGAAGAACTGGTCCGGTGGGGTTTCGCCCAGTCCAGCACCTTCCCGCCCGATGTGCGCTACCAGGAAGTGTTTAGCAAGCTGACCGGCGAAGCCCGCGATTCTAAACGAGGTTTATGGAGCAGTTGCGGAAGTTTCGGGGTGCCGCTGGTAGCCCCCGCAAAGGCTGAACCGGCAGCGG
>JAQBPB010000043.1 GCA_028287745.1 Chloroflexota bacterium | reverse complement strand
TGACAAACAACTAATAGGTTTTCAATTTATTTTATTGGGAATTCGTACACTTTAAAAATACCATCTTATGCTTATCTAAATCGTTTGGGATAACCATAATAACTCTAAAAGATTACAATGATTATTTATGGAACATTTTGGTTTTGTATTTATGTAGATACAATGTAAACAACTAATTTTACAATCTGATTAATATTGTACAGTTTACTGTACCTTAATAAACCCTTTTATTTGTATAATAAGTCCAAAATTCTTTTCTTTGAACTTTTCTTTTGAAAATAGCTAAACTTTATAAAAATAAAGTGCCTGTTATTTATTGATATCAAATACGGTTTATTCATATATAGTTGTGAAAAATTGGTTTCCATGTGGAACTAAATAGGTAGTGAATGCCTCAACCTGGATCATTATAATACAACAAAGAGTAAACTTTTTTACAAAATAAAGGAGTGGCCCCGTGAAAGACCACTCCTTTATTTGAACCGGTTTGTTCAGCCGTTTACCTGATTTTCCTGCTTTCAATCTCGAGAGGTAATGCCACTTCGGCTTCTGGCTCGATTGGTGATTCCTTCTCACTGGCCACTACTTCGCCCATGGTATCAAGTTCACCTGGAACCATATCTTGCGGCGCTTCCAGGCGGAACCAGTAAAAGGAATGCGGACCCAGGGTGATGAAGTAAGGTAAATCACCAATAGGCGGGAATGGCGTTTCCCCGATTAATTCCACCGGCATGTAGCCCTTGTAATGTGACAAATCAAGTTCAACCGGCTGGACAAACCGGGACAAGTTGTTAACAATGAATACGTGGTTGCCGTTAAACTGTCGGGTGTAAGCCAGGACCTTGGGGTTGTGTGGGTTCAAGAAGTTTATATCTCCTCGTCCAAAGACCGGGTTTCGCTTGCGGAGGGCGATCATCCTTTTCATCCACCTTAACAGGCTGGAAGGTGACCGTTCCTGGGCCTCAACGTTAATGGCTTGAAAACCATAGACCGGGTCAGTAATGACCGGGCTATAGAGTCTTGCCGGGTCGGCTCGTGAAAAACCGGCGTTGCGGTCCGAAGTCCACTGCATCGGGGTCCGTACTCCGTCCCGGTCACCCAGGTAAATGTTATCGCCCATACCCAGTTCGTCCCCGTAATAGAGAATAGGTGTGCCTGGCAGGGTAAAGAGCAAGCTGTTTAAAAGCTCAATTCGGCGGCGGCCGTTTTCCAGGAGCGGGGCCAACCTGCGGCGAATACCAATGTTAATCTTCATCCGAGAGTCGCTGGCGTACTCAAAGTACATATAGTCGCGTTCTTCGTCCGTGACCATTTCCAGTGTTAGCTCGTCATGGTTGCGCAGGAATATACCCCACTGGCAGTTTTCAGGTATCTGGGGTAACTGGTTGATAATGTCCATAATCGGCTTGCGTTCTTCTTTGCGTACCGCCATAAAGATACGCGGCATGAGTGGAAAGTTGAAGGACATTTGAAACTCGTCCCCATCCCCAAAGTATGGCAGCAAGTCGGAAGGCCACTGGTTGGCTTCGGCCAGCAGTACCCGGTTTTCGTAATGCTCATCCACGAAACGGCGAATTTCTTTGAGAAATTCATGAGTTTCGGGTAAATTCTCGCAATTGGTTCCTTCCCGCTCGAACAGGTAGGGAACCGCGTCGGCCCGGAAGCCATCAATGCCCATGTCCATCCAGAATTTCAAAACATCCAGAATTTCCTGGCGGACTTTAGGGTTATCAAAGTTCAGGTCAGGCTGGTGGCTGAAAAAGCGGTGCCAGTAATACTGTTTGGCAACCGGGTCCCAGGTCCAGTTTGAGCGTTCAGTATCGGTAAAAATGATCCGGGCGTCCGGGTATTTATCATCCGTATCGCTCCAGACATAGTAATCACGGTAAGGCGAGTCGGGCGAGCGCCGGGCTTCCTGGAACCAGTGGTTCTGGTCGGAAGTATGATTAATTACCAGGTCGGCCAGCACTCGCAAACCGCGCTGGTGAGCGGCATCCAGGAATTCTTTAAAGTCTTCAACCGTGCCGTAGTTAGGATGAACTTTGTAGTAATCCGCAATATCGTAACCATCGTCCCGTAAGGGCGACTCGTAAAATGGCAGCAACCAGATGGTATTGATGCCCAGGTCTTGCAAATAATCCAATTTTTGGGTTAGTCCCTTGAAGTCACCTATGCCGTCATTGTTGCTATCGGCAAAAGCTTTGACGTGCAATTCATAAATAATTGCATCTTTGTACCACTCTTTGTCTTGATCTATGATCTGACCGGCACTATCAAGCACGTATATGCCCTCCAATTTACACTAAGTTAAAACAAAGAAAAAATATAAGTTCGTTTAAAGATAAATTCCCTGAATTTACAGGGGAGCCTAAACCCGGCCAATTATACCCTAATCGAAATCATTTATTTATGTAGTAGGGTGTAACTTTTTCTGAATTAGTTTTGGCCCTGCGCCAGGAACGCCAGGCATACCAGCCCAGGGCAACCGCTACTCCGATAAGCGATGGCACTACCGTGCTGGCTGGTAGCTTGTAACGGCTTTGTTGGGCTTCGGTCGGGCCCGGTTTGAGATATGGTTGCATAGCGGGCATCTGGTCCGGTACCGGCGTGGTCAGGGGTGCATCATCTTGCACCGGCTTTCCGGCAGAAAGCGATACCGCAGGAGCAGGTTTTAAGGGCGGTTTTGTTTTGGGTGGAACTTCCAATACCGCCTGATCGGTCGTTAAACCAAGGTTTGCTTCGGCCTGGGACATTTCAGGGCCTGGGACCGGTTCCCGAATTTCCGGCTTTGGGGCTGGCCCTGGCATCTCAGGACGCGGGGTAGAAGCGGGCATCTCAGGTTTTGAAACGGTTTCAGGCATCTCCGGGGCGGGTACCGGCGGTGACATTTCAGAGTTTGGCATTGAATTCCTTTCAGCGCTCAAATTACCGGCAATTGGTTTCAACCTGGCCGCTTTGTCCGAAGCTGCCACCTGAGAGTTGATTGCTAACTGCTCAAGGGCGGCGTCAATATCGTCCGGCTGTTCGGCCGAATTGTGCGACCGAGCTTCAGGCGGTAGATTTTCAGCCGGGGGGAAGTTTACCCCGATTATAGGCATAGACGGTTGCGTGATTTCACCAGGGTCGGCCAGAGCTTCGGTTTTTACAGGAAGGTCGCCGGTGGCCGGTTGAAGAAGTTCAGCCGGCGTTACGGCAACCCCTTCATCAAATAGGGAGCCATTCAGGGCGTTTGCAAGGCGGCTTAACAGGTCGGCCGGGGCGTCGGTGTCAGGTTGGCCCGGTGTCAAAATTACCCGGTCGGTTTCCGTTACATTTACACCCGCCTCCAACTGTTCAATAACCGCCGGGGTTACATCGGACCGCCGTCCCAGGTCGGCCTGACTCAACCCTGCGGCTTCGCGCAACTGCTGCAATCGGTTCATAGCTTTTCCTCTCAACCTTCATCTTTAATTCTAAGCAACCCTTTGGCCGGGATTGGTACCCAACTGGGCCGGTTGTTAAATTCATAGTTAAGTTCGTAGAAAGCTTTTTCCAGTTCGAAAACCTTGAGCGCCTGATGAAAAACCTCCCTGGACTCAGGAATGATCCGCGGTCCGGTGTGCCGCCCGGTAGCCCCGATATAACCTTCCAGAAAGCTCTGCCGGGCTAATTGTTCCCAGTCTTGAGCTAAACTTTCCAGTCCGGCCCGTTCGGTTGGGTCGGCGGTGTATTCCCACTCTTCGAATAAAACGGCGTAAGCCGCGTAATTAAAAGACCGCAGCATACCGGCCACGTCCTTTAACGGGGAATGCTTGGACCGGCGTTCGGCCAGGGTGCGGGCCGGTTCGCCTTCAAAATCCAGGATGATAAAATCACTGCCGGTCTTGAGGACCTGGCCCATGTGGTAATCGCCATGATAGCGAGTCTTGTGGACGCCTGCCACTACCAGGCTATCCAGACCGGCCGCCATTTGCAGGTAAGCCCGTTCATTTCTCACTACCGGGCGTAACAGGGCCTGTAATTCCGGGGATAGCCCTGGCAACTGCTGGTTGACACTGGCGATAACCCGCCGCAACAACTCGCTGATAATATTTTCCCAGTTGGCGATATCCTGGCTGGTAACCGGCTCCGGTTTAAATTCCGGCTGGTCGGTATCGGAAGCCAGGGCGTTATGCAGTTCACCGGTAATTTCACCCAGGCGACGGGCCAGTTCCGGGTAGGTCCCGGCAAACTGGCGAGTCAGGGCGGAATCATCCGTGGTCTGGGCCTGGTCAGCTTGATCACCGGTGCTGTAAGATTTATAATTTTTAAAGAAATCCCGCACATGGTCCAGGGTTACGTTATAACCGTCCCCATCGTTTTGAATAAAATCCTGTAATACGCCCATCGAAACCGGGGCGTTTTCACCTGGTACGTATTCGATGAAACCGGCCACTTTAGGCACATAATTAAAACCGGTATGGGTTGTCAGGTAATAAGGTACCTCAAAATCGGGATTCAACCCGAAGGCTAGTTTGCGGAAGGCTTTGAGAATTAGGCTATTATTATAAATAATCGAGGTATTACTTTGCTCGGTGCTGATACGTTTGATTGATGTCAATTCCCGGCTGGTCATGCGGCCTGGTATTGACCGGAAAATCAGCTTGCCTCCAGGGGACTCAAATTCGGCGTTATCGAAAATCCCCTGGTAAAAGACCCGGCTAATCGCTTCTTCCAAAAAAGCGTCATAAGCCCAAAATTCGCCTTCCGGGGTCTGAATTACCAGGGCCGCCCCGGCCGGTTGGTCTATAATCGCCGCCGGTATACTTCCAATAGGTTTAAAAGAAAGGGGTAATTGGTATAATTCCGGTTCTCCTTTAGCATATTTTATTTCCAGAAGCAAAAGCCCCAGTATTCCCTGGCTGGAATCCAGAAGTTCAAAGTCATGGACCCGGTAGCCGGAGATCTGCCGGGTTTTACTGCCAAACCAGCGTTTAGTCTTAAAGTAATCCGGTTTGATATGCTGTACCAGGTTGGAAATCTCCGCACTCAACCAGGCCGGAGTTAAAGGGCCGGTAGTTTTAAATTCGCCGGTGCTTATTTTCTCGTTATTCATTTCTTCCTTCGCTGACATTAGCCCTAACTTTCACTAGAGCAGGCATGACCTGCCTGTTTCAATAGCTTCCAGGTGTTGTTTTTCCCCTTGGCCTGCCCAAATTGTGAGTAAATTCTACCTGTGGTTTAAATTTACTTCAATAGTGGTGCTTTGTACGGCTTACCAGTATAATCTAAATGTAAGGTTACCAATTAATATGCCAGGGGTACTATTCTTGCTAAAATTGAAGATGGTAAAAGGATTGAAAGTGCTAATTACCTTATTGAAGTTGTAAAGTGAAAAGGATCTATGAACCTACAAGACTTTATCTCTGATGACCGGCAAATTATCATCGAAAGAATTACGCCGGAGATTGATTGCGGACGTTACCCTGTAAAACGGGTTATTGGCGATACCGTAGAAGTACAGGCCGATATTTTCCGCGATGGACATGACCTGATAGCGGCAGCCATCCGTTACCGCTATTTACCCCAGGATGGAGAAAGCCAGAGTTCTACCCTTTACGACTGCCAGGAAGTACCCCTGGTTAAGTTTGATAATGACCGCTGGAAAGGTGAATTCAAGGTCACCGAAATGGGCCGGTATGCTTATCAGGTGGAAGCCTGGACCGACCGCTTCAGCACCTGGGAACACGATATGGAAAAGCGGGTGGCCGCTAACCAGGTTGAGAAAAGCGACGTCTTGGAAGGGGTGGCCCTGGTAAAGTCTACCCTCAACCGCCTGCCCGCCAACGACAGGCAGTTTGCCGAGAGGCTGCTCCAGGCGGTCGAAAACACGACTGACCCGGTGGAAGCGGGCCGTCTTTTCCTGACGGATGAAATTACCGGCCTGATGAGCCGCTACCCTGACCGTTCCGGCTCGGCCTTTTCCCATGAACTGGAAATAATCGTAGACCCGGTGAATGCCCGGTTCGCGGCCTGGTACGAGCTTTTCCCGCGCTCCCAGGGCAAGCCCGGCCAACATGGCACTTTCCTGGACGTAATCGAGCAATTACCCCGCATTAAGGGCATGGGCTTTGATGTGCTTTACTTGCCGCCCATCCACCCGATAGGGCGCAGTAACCGCAAAGGTCCCAACAATACCCTGACACCCGGTCCAAATGACCCCGGCTCGCCCTGGGCCATTGGTAACGAAAATGGCGGCCACAAAGCGATTGAACCGGCCCTGGGTACATTTGAGGATTTCGACCGGTTGGTGGAAGCTTGCCGGGCCCAGGGCATCTCACTGGCCCTGGACTTTGCTATCCAGTGTTCGCCAGACCATCCCTGGGTCAAATCACACCCGGAATGGTTCTTTGTCCGGCCAGACGGGACGATAAAATATGCCGAAAACCCCCCCAAGAAATACCAGGATATTTATCCTATAAATTTCTTTGGGGAAGACCCTGAAACTCGCAAAGCCCTCTGGGAAGAGCTTAAAAGCGTCCTGGAATTCTGGGTGGCGCGTGGCATCAAAATCTTCCGGGTGGATAACCCGCACACCAAAGCCCTGCCTTTCTGGGAATGGGT
>JAQBPB010000036.1 GCA_028287745.1 Chloroflexota bacterium | reverse complement strand
CGGGCTTTGTTCGATGACAACAAGCAGAAGAACACCCAGTTGGGCAACAAGACCAACGATATGCGCGACATCTACCGCCAGACCCAGAACTTCTGGGTAGGCGAGGCGGCTGACAAGACCCGCCAGTCCTTCGAGAGCCGGATTGTACCCCGCTTCGAGGATATGCTGGATGTGCTGAGCAAGATCGTTGAGCTGGGTTTCGACTGGGTTGAAGACGCAGTCAAGTTCGAAGCTTCCCTCGGCGTTTAATTAAAACCAATAAATAAACAACAGAGGCCCGGGAAATTCCCGGGCCTCTGTTGTTTATAAATCTCGAATTAAGAGAACGCCTTTTAGCGGCGGGTATTTCAGGTAAAAGAGAGTCCCATTTGCAGCCTTGCCAGGTGCGGCTGAGTTTAATATTTCCGGGTGTTGTTCCAGTCGGTCGGCTGCCCGCTTATTTAAATTGGGCCCGGAGTTGCTCGCGGAAGCGCCGGTCGGCCTGGGCCTGGGGCCGGGTGGTTCCAAAAGCCTGGACCAACTGGTTCGCCACGCCTAACAAAGACAGCAGTTCCTGGGAAACAAATTCCTCGTGGGCGGCCCGTTCGGCTTCACTGAGCACCAGCTGTTGGATGAGGTTTTCAGGTCGGCCGGGGCTCTGGTCCAATTGCTGGTAAGGGAGAGTTTGCTGCAGCCGGTCCAGGGCCCGGGCCAGCCGCCGGGTAACTTCAGGGTCCAGTTCGGCCAATCGTTCAACTTTTTCCAGGGTCAGTAACTGTTCGGCGTTAAGGCTCTGGCGAAAATTGGGATCTAGATTAAAATTCGTCTGGTCGGACATTTTGTTGCAACCCTCCATACATTAGATTTGTTACTAACCCTCTGGTTTATTTCCAGAAAAACCAGGATACTACCTACAAGCCTAATTGTAATTTGTTAGACCTGTTTTAAGCAAAATCAAGATAGCTTCAAGTCTTTTCTAATAAAAACCGCCTGCCGGGGTAATTGTTTACAGATCTGAGCAAAATCCAGGCGTCCGGGCTGTTTAAAACCCGGAAATGTGCGCCTCTTCAACAATTATAATGCCCTGGCAGGCGGTTAGTTACGCGGTGTTACTAAATCTAATACTTTACCTGAAGACTGTTTACCAGTACCTGGAAATCTACGTCCATGCTATCGACCAGGGTTTGTTTGACCGAAGCGAAAGGACTCAGGCTCAACAGGGAAACAATTCCGTGGGTGCCGCTCTTGCTGAACAGGATAACGCCCCTGGATTGGATAAGCCCCTCGTCATTTCTGGCGGCAAAGGGCACCCGGTACATGACGCCCGTATCCTTGATTTCACCGAGGGTAACATTTGGCGCATACGACTTAAGGTTCTGGTTTTTCAACAGCTCCAGGATAGGCGTGTAGAATTTGCGCCAATCGTCGGAAGTGGGGTTATTGAGCGGAAAAGCATCTTTGTAGACTCCAAAGGCCATAGTCGCTTCGGCGGTAGTTTTATCTACTTTATCCGACTCAAGATAAAGGGCCGGTTTATCGGATTGCGGGAAGGGCCGCAGGCGCCAGATGTAGTCGTAAGGGAAAAACCCGACCAGGCGCGGCTGCTTTAGCTTGGCATTTAAGGGCGGAGTTTCCCACTCCACCAGCCGCAAATACTCGCCTTGCTGCTCCCGGCCTGAAAGGGGCCGGACATAACCACCCTTGTTGGCGGCTATCACCGTCGGGTCGGCAACGCCTGAATCGGTACTCTGCACCAGGACATCCTGGTCGGTTGACGAAAAACTCTTGAACGACTCGATAAATATCGGGCGGTAGACATCGGCTTCCTGGGCGGTAGTAACTCCAAACAGGACATAGGCTCTCTGGGCTTTGACGTTATTGGCCTGGACGGTGTACTGGATTACATCAATATTATTTGTATTAGTGTAGGTCAAACGGTCCACACTAAGGGTAGTGTCCACCAGGGTCAGGCTGCCCCCTCCACCGGCATCCTCACGCAGGGCCGGAAACTGGCGTTTTAACTGGTCCAATCTTTCCTGGGCCAGGCGCTTGGATTCCGGGGTCAGCGGCCCCACCTGCCGCGAAAGTACCCCGATACCAATGTTCGGGTTGTTGGTCCTGGTATAGACTACCGTATTGGCATCAATTATCGTCTTATTCCAGTTGAAGGGTATATTCATGATGAATTTCAGGGCAGGATTATTCTCCTGCTGAAAACGGGGAATAGGCGTAGCGGTTGGCTCTATCGGTATGGGCGTTGTCTCTCCACCGCAGGCACTTAACAGTAAGCTTGCAAGTAAGGTCATAATTAACAGCCATGCCCAGGGCTGGCCGGACTTTGAAAAAGGAAAAAAGCGAAATCCTTGATTGCTCGCGGAATTGAAGGGCAAAGACATAAAGCGACCTCCTGCAACGGACCGCCCGTACGGTCCCCTATTTTAGCTTACCTGGGTTAATGTGACATTAATGATAGCTTAACTTTCCATAAGATGCAATAGCCCAAAAGGTATACACTTCTTAGTTTCACCAGGTTTTTAGGTTCAAAAAATTAAAAATTCAGGGCGGGCAGTTAAAAGTTTTGCGGCAAATGGCTCTAAATAACGGTTATTTTAACAGGCTCCGGCCTTTAGATTAAAGGCGGCATTTAAAATAATTTGCCAGCCTATCGGCCATCTGCTAAACTCTGGTTTCAGACGAGCAGTAATTTAATTAGTAAGGACACCAGTGCAATTTCTAGCTAAAATTCGCGGCAAAATAATTCTTTCCTTTATATTTGGCCTGGCAGTCATGGTGGCGCTGGCAATTCTGGGTGATTTGAGCCAGATGCTCAAGGTTTTGAGCAACTTCCAGTGGTGGTTGGTTATTCCAATCCTGCTTTTAACCCTATTAAACTATTTCCTGCGCTTTATAAAGTGGCACTATTACCTGAAAGTTGTCGGAAATGGGGCCGAGAAAATTGGCCGGGGTGATAGCGCGGTGGTATTTGTCGGCGGTATGTCCATGGCGATGACTCCCGGTAAAATCGGCGAGTTCCTGAAAAGCTACCTGGTAAACCAGCTAAACGGCACGCCCATGATGGTGACGGCCCCGATTGTGGTCGCGGAAAGATTTTCCGATGGCCTGGCGATGCTTATCCTGGCCTCGCTGGGCGTGTTCTTCTTTGAAAATACCTTTTTGCGGCTGATTTTGCTTGGGATACTCCTGGCGGCAGTCTGCCTTTTCGTGGTAATCCAGTGGCGCTCGTTAGCCTTAAGTGTTATGAACCTGCTGGGTAAAATTCCTTTTTTAACCTCGCGGGTTTCTCACCTGCATAACTTCTATGAAAGCAGCTACCGGCTCTTTGGCCCGCGCAGCACCTTTGTCGGGGTGGGGCTGGGGTTACTGGGGTGGTCGGGCGAGTGCCTGGCCTTTTTCCTGGTGCTGCTTGGCCTGGGTTTCCCTCCCAGCCTGTTACTGTTGGTCCAGTGTACTTTTATACTGGCAACCTCGACCCTGGTCGGCTCGATTTCGATGCTGCCTGGTGGGCTGGGCGCGGCCGACAGCAGTATCGGCGGGTTGCTGCTGGTGGCGGTCCAGGGCATTACCAGCGCGACCGCTTCCGCCGCGACCTTGCTCATTCGCTTCTGCACTCTCTGGTTTGGCGTCAGCCTGGGGCTGCTGACCCTTTTCATCTTCCGCAAAAGGTTTGACGGTCCGGCGGGCAGTTCGCAGGTTGACCCGCTTTCACCGCCTATGGAAAAGGCCCGGAGCGCTCAATGAACCGCCGACCACTTTCCGCCAGGTTTCCCCGGGCGCTACTGCTGCTGATTTTAATAACCTTCCCCTTACTGGTTGGGGCCTGTGGGGCTAATTCCGAAGGCCCTTTGCTCAGTGCCGTAACCGCTGACGCCGGTCAGTTGGATTTGAGCCAGGGCGCTAACCAGGATAACCCGGTCAGTATCGGGTACCAGATCGGCCAGTCCTCCCGGGTTTCGATTACGCTGCAAGCGCCGGATGGCAAGAACTATCTGTTGCGCCAGAACGAGTCCCGGCCGCCAGGCACCTATACGCTGGTCCTGCCGGGTGTGATTGAATTACAGGAAAACAACCTGACCCAGACTCGCTTGCTGGCTAACGGTAACTACCGCTACCAGGTCCAGGCGGTCCCGCAGGATAACGGCGGCACCCAGGCGGCTCGCGGCCAGTTCGTGGTTAAAAATAGCCCGACCGGAAACAACCCGCCCCAGGTAGAAAATCTTTTTGCCAGCCCGGCGGTTATCAGCCCGAATTTTGACGCTCGCGAAGATACCGCCGTCCTCGGCTGGCGGACCACCCAACCGGCTACCGTAACCGTTTCTATCTCGGGACCACACGACTATAGCAACCTTCTGACGACCCTCAAAAACTTGCCTGCCCAGGAAAATAAGGTCGTCTTTAACGGCCTTGACCAGAAAGGTGAGCCGCTGGAAGATGGGACATATACTTACACTATTCAGGCGACCGACGCCTGGGGCAATATCACCCGCCAGGCCGGTACGCTTCAAATAAAAGGCGGCGGCCGCCCGCAGGCTGTAATTGAACAGGCCAGCATTGGCCCAACCGAAATTATCCAGGGTAACCTGATAACGGTCACGGTACGGGTCCGCAACACCGGCAAAGTACCCATCCGGACCCAGGGGCCGGACAGTGGCTACATGTATACTTTCGACCAGGTATACAGTTCTATTGAAGGCGGTAAGTACAAGGACTCGGCCGGGTTCTGGCGTATCGGGGTGGATTATGAGTCCAACAGCGGCGGTGGGCCTTCCCGCTATCCCTTCCGCTGGGGTTTTGGCCGTGATTTACAGCCGGGTGAAGCGGCCGAGATTACCGGGGTTATAAAAGTGGACCGGCCGGAAGCCAAGTTAAAGTTTTACATAGGCTTGATCCAGGAGCAAATCCGCTTGCCCCAGGACCATATTCAGGTAACCGAAGTTAAAATAAACCATTAGGTTTAAGACTGCGGACATTAAAAAGGCCAGGTAATTTTTTACCTGGCCTTTCAAATTCTATAGAGTATTGCGTTTAGTACTTGATGCAATCACGGTGGTAGTAGTTCGTTTCTTTCCGGCCGTCCGCCCGCAGAGTCTTAACAACCATCAGGGTACGCTCGGTAGTCATATTCGAGCATTTCTCACAATTGTGCCCGGTAGGCTGGTTTACATTCTGACCGGTAGGTACTGTTTTTGAAAGTTTTACGTCCTTAGCCATTTTTCGCCAAATTCCTTTCCCTAAAAACTTTTTAAATAATCTCGTTCTGAGTAGGATGCCGCTATTCTAAATAAAATGGCTCCCTAGACCGCCCCATATTATACTACCCAGCCCTATCGAATGCAAGTACACTAACAAAGGTCTAACATAATGTTCTTGACAAATTATACATACTTTGATAAGCTTACTAATGAAAAGTAAGTTACCGAAGACTTTCGGGAAATATAAAACATATTATATAAAAATATTTACTCCATCCGGGGAAGGGGAGCAGAAATGCAAATTAAAGAATTGGGCCACGTCGTATTCTTCGTGCGCGATTTAGAAAAATCAGTTAACTTTTATGGCAATATCCTGGGTTTTAAACAGATTGACATCCCCATGCGGGGGGGCGCCCTATTTTCTTCCGGCCGGACCCATCACGAAATGCTCTTGATTGAAGTCGGTCCTCACGCGGCCTTACCACCTAAAGGCCCCCGCGCCGGTCTGTACCATATCGGCCTGAAGATTGGGGATACCAAAGACGAGCTACGGGCGGCTAAAACGGAGTTGGAAGAGGCCGGGGTTACAATTGTAGGTATGAGCGACCATACCGTAACCAACAGCCTCTATCTGCTGGACCCGGATGGCAACGAGATAGAACTCTACGTGGATGTTAACAAAGAATTATGGCAAAAAGATCCGACCTTGATCGCATCCCCGACTAAACCGTTATACTTATAAAATAGCGGTCACCCGGTCATTGCTAATAGGGAGGTTATTTGGTACTATCACATTAATAAAATATTAGAGCGACTTCGTTCTTAACCATATAAGGACCACTCGCTTAAGTTTCAAAACATAAAGGTAAGTCAAATGGCAGCAAAAACAACAATAAACGGCGTGTCGGAAGAGCCTAAATTAGCTACCGTAATGTGCCCCCGCTATGAGAAAGCGGCTGGCATACTGGGCAAACGCTGGACCGGCCTGATTATCCGGGCTCTGATGGATGGCCCGCGCCGGTTTAACGAGCTTTTAAAGATTGTGGAACTGGTCAGCGACCGGCTTTTAACCGAACGGTTGCGCGAACTGGAAGGTGAAGGCCTGGTCGAACGCATCGTATACCCGGAAAGTCCGGTGCGGATTGAGTACCGCCTGACAGCCAAAGGTCTGGCTATGAAATCGGTAGTGGATGCCATCCAGGAATGGGCCTCCGATTGGATTGACCCGGCTGATGACGAGGCCAACCACTAGTCCATAAATTTTCGTAGCTAAAAAACAAAGAGGACCGAGTTTGAGATTTTCTCAGACTCGGTCCTCTTCTGTTTATACGGGTTTTTTAGCCTTTGCCGGTCCTAAACGGCCTGGGTCCAGCGTTTGATTTCAGCCCGGGCCAGCGAACGCTTGTGGACCTCGTCCGGCCCGTCCGCCAGGTGCAGGGTTCGTCCGTAAACCCATTGCTCGGCCAGTGGGAAGTCGTCGCTTACCCCGGCCGCGCCAAAGAGCTGAATGGCCCGGTTTAACACGGTTGTATGTACTTCCGGGGCGGCAATCTTAATCATCGCGATATCGTCCCTGGCCGCTTTTTTGCCCAGCGTATCCATTTTCCAGGCGGCTTGCAGGGTCAGCAACCGCAGCATTTCGATTTCCACTCTTGAGTCGGCAATCCACTGCTGGATGACGCCCTGTTCGGATAGCGGTTTGCCAAAGGGCTTGCGCTGTACGGCCCGCTGGCACATCATCTCCAGGGCCCGCTGGGCCGCGCCCACCGAACGCATGCAGTGGTGAATCCGGCCCGGACCAAGCCTGGCCTGGGCAATCGCGAAACCGCCGCCTTCTTCGCCCAGCAGGTTACTTACCGGCACCCGTACATCTTCATAAGTTAGCTCGCAATGGCCCTCGTTGCCGGGATGCCCAAAGACGGGGATGGCTCGCTTAACAGTTAAACCCGGCGTATCCAGCGGCACCAGCACCATACTCTGCTGGCGGTGCGAGTCAGGGTTCTCAGGGTCGGTCTTGCCCATTGTAATGGTAATCTTGCAGCGGGCGCGGGCGGCCCCGGAGATAAACCATTTCCGGCCGTTGATAACATATTCGTCACCTTCCCGCCGGATGGACATCTGGATATTGGTGGCATCCGAACTGGCTACGTCCGGCTCGGTCATGGCAAAGGCCGAGCGGATTTCACCCTTCAAGAGTGGTTCGAGCCATTGTTTCTTTTGCTCGGCTGTGCCGAACTGGGCCAGGATTTCCATATTGCCGGTATCCGGGGCGGCGCAATTGAACACCTCGGAGGCCCACAGGCACCGGCCCATTATTTCGGCCAGGGGCGCGTATTCCAGGTTGCTTAGACCGGCCCCGTATTGTTTGTCGGGTAGAAACAGGTTCCAAAGCCCGGCTTCTCTGGCTTTATCCTTGAGTTCGTCCACAATTTCGGTGTGGTGGTGCAGGTTGCCCGAAGCTTCAATTTGCTTCTTGTAAATCACCTCGTTGGGATAGATGTAGCGGTCCATAAACTCGACCAGCTTCTCCCGCAAGGCGTTTACTTTTTCGGAATAGCCAAAGTCCATCGTAATCTCCTCTGATTAACGAATATACCGGGTGCTAAAGCATTGCGCCTAAAATCCAGGGATTAAATTCTTCTTCCCCGATACCCTGCGCTTCGCTCTTGCTGGGTTCGCCTGACGCTACCCTGATTACCAGTTCAAAAATTTCGCGTCCGACTTCTTCCAGGGGTACGCCGCTCAAGATTTTCCCGGCATTGACGTCCATGTCTTCGGTCATTTGCTCGTACATGGTGGTGTTGGTGGCGACCTTGATTGAAGGGGCCGGTTTGAAGCCAAAGACCGAGCCCCGGCCCGTGGTAAACACGATTACATTGGCGCCACCGGCAACTTGGCCGGTTGCGGATACCGGGTCGTAGCCGGGGGTATCCATAATTACCAGGCCCTTTTCGGTAATCGGCTCGGCGTACTTGTAGACCGCGTTGACCTGGGTCTGACCACCCTTGGCAATCGCACCCAGCGACTTTTCGTAGATGGTCGTCAGGCCGCCCAGCTTATTGCCGGGGCTGGGGTTGTTGTCCAGGTCCTGGCCGTTGATACCGGTGTAATGTTCCCACCACTTAATCCGGTCAATCAATTTCTGGCCGACTTCCTCGCTGCGGGCGCGGCGGGTCAGCATGTGTTCCGCACCGTAGATTTCGGGGGTTTCGCTCAAAACGGCGGTGCCGCCGTTGCGGACCAGTTCATCAACCGCGAAACCCAGGGCCGGGTTAGCCGTGATGCCGCTCCAGCCGTCGCTGCCGCCGCACTGCAGGGCCATGATTAAATGCTCGACCGATTGCTCGGTCCGGCGGGCCTGGTTAACTTTGGGCAAGGCTTCGGCAATCATCTGGCGGGCCGCTTCAACGGTCTTGCGGACGCCGCCGGTTTCCTGGATAGTCAGGAACAGCGGCATATTTTCATTTTCACTGCTTGCCATGTCCTGTTTGATGTCAAAGCGGTGCGCGGCGATCATTTCGCGAATCTGGTTGGTTTCGCAGCCCAACCCGATCAGTAAATAGGCTCCGACATTGGCGTGGTTGGCAAACCCGGCCAGGGTCATCTGCAACTGGGCGATAGCATCACCGCCGTGGCGCATGCCGCAGCCGTTTTTGTGGGTCAGGCCGATTACGCCGTCCACGTTAGGAAACTCTTTGAGGTCTTCCGGGCTGAAACTATTGGCAATTGCTTTGATGGTCGAAGCGCTGCAGTTTACCGAACCGAGAATCGCGATATAGTTGCGAGTGCCGACCCGGCCGTTCGGCCGCAAATAACCCTGGAAAGTCCGGCGCTGTTCGGGCGGAATAAGCTCCACCTGGCGGGCTTCGCTGGCAAAAGCATAATCGCGGGTGAAGTTCTGGACCGCCATGTTATGGCTGTGGACATGGTCCCCGGCCTGGATTGGTCTGGTGGCGAACCCAATAATCTGGCCGTAACGGCGCACCGCGCTGCCCTCGGCAATTTCGTTTAGCGCGACTTTGTGGCCGGGCTGGATAAGCTGCCGGACCTTAACTTTACCTTTTTCCGAAACCGTATCAACCAGGAGGCCGGGCATCAGAGTTTGCCTGGCAATCGCCACGTCATCCACCGGATGCAGCCTGATAGCGACCTGCTCCAAATTGACTTCGCTGGACGAAGGCCGTTCCAGATTAAGGGTTATCTTGCCTTCCATCGGTTGAGTAGCCATAGTTTTATTCCTTTTTATACTTTCGCTCACCCACATTCACTTTTAAATAACATTACCTGCATATTTACAGGTTCGGAGCGAAAGATATATTTTATTGTTTTTAGAAAAGTTGAATTAAAGGGGTTTCCCCGGGCAATCCAGCTCTAGCTGAACATCTACAGCCGCCATGGCCAGCCTTTTTACACGCTCTTAAGACGAATTTAAAGATAGGATTTGCCGGGCGGATAGAGTTTTTTTAACATAAAATAGGGGTCTCTGTCAAATAAGAAAGACACCTGACCCTGCCTGATTGATTTAAGGTAGCCCGCACAGCCGGTTTAATTAAAGGAAAAGAAGGATTATTCGTAATAAAGGCCCGAAAAGTGGTATAATTAGATATAGATTTGAACATAAAATCTAACAAAACCGGGGCCTGGAAAGCATTACTTCATCCTCTATAGTATTTCCAAAACCCCCGGCTTGCAGGGGTATATAGTGACAGAAGCCTGGCGTTCGCCCAATCAAAAATATAAACCACGCAGGACCCCACCTTATAAGCTGCCGCCAAAGGGTGAAAAGGGGTTGCCCGGAAAAACTGACTTTCCTGGTGATATTCCGGCCAACCCGTCGGAAAGCCCGGATGGCGAAAAAGGGCCACGCTTGAGCGTGCTCACCGGCGTAATAGAGCGCATTACCTACCAGAATGACGAAAATGGTTATATAGTTGCTAAACTCCTGCCGGAGCGCGGCCGGGCCGACCAGTTGATTACAATTGTCGGCAACCTGCCTTCGCTTAATGCGGGCGAAAACCTGGAGTTACAGGGCATCTGGAAGAGCCATCCCACCTACGGCCAGCAGTTCCAGGTCGAACACTACACCGTCAAGCTCCCGGCAACTATCACCGGCTTGCAAAAGTACCTGGGTAGCGGCCTGATTAAAGGCATCGGTCCCAAGACCAGCGCCCGGATTGTTGATCACTTTGGCCTCCGGACCCTGGAAATCCTGGAAGCCACCCCGGTCCGCATGGTCGAAGTGCCCGGCCTGGGCCGCAAGCGGGCCGATATGATCAGGAAAGCCTGGGAAGAGCAAAAGGCGATCAAAGAAGTGATGGTCTTTTTGCAGGGCCAGGGTATCAGCACTTCACTGGCGGTCCGTATTTATAAAAACTACGGCGACGCCTCCATAAACGTAGTTAAGAACGAACCCTACAAGCTGGCTGACGATGTTTTTGGGATTGGCTTTAAGACGGCCGATAAAATCGCGGCCGGTATCGGTATTGCCAAAGACAGCCCCGAACGCTTAAAGAGCGGCTTAAAATTTACCCTTTCCGAAGCCACCGATGAGGGCCATGTTTTCTTACCCAGCGAAGAACTGATCAAGCGCAGCACCGAACTATTGGAAGCCCCGGCCGACCTGGTTGAAGCGGCCCTTGAAGCTTTGCGCGATGAAAAAGGTGTCGAAACCGAACGGCTGCACCGCCTGGAAGATTTACCGGATTCGCGGGTTTCCGCCCGTGAAATGCTAGCCAGCCCCGCCGAAACCGCCCAGATTGAGCAGTATGTCCGGGAAGAAGCCGCGCCCTATAACTTTGGCTCCTTTGACGATGACCCGCTCCTTGACCCCTGGGAAGAGAAACCGCCGGAAGACAGCCGCTTTGAGGCGGTCTACCTGCCGCCGTTTCACCGGGCCGAAATGGGTATTTCCGGCGGCCTGCTGCGCCTGAAAACAACCCCACCCAGCAAGGACCGCCTGGCTGCTTTCAAGTCGGTGCAGTTCGATGTGGTTTTCGACTATCTTTCCAACAAGGAAAACTTAACCCTGAACGAGCGGCAGCGCGACGCCGTTCGCATGGCCCTGACCGAAAAAGTCAGCGTGCTAACCGGCGGCCCGGGCACCGGCAAGACCACTTCAATGCGGGCCCTTTTGCGCGTGCTGGCCGTGAAAAAGAAAAAGGTCGTTTTAGCCGCGCCGACCGGCCGGGCCGCTAAACGTCTTTCGGAAGCGACCGGGGCCCCGGCTACCACCATTCACCGCTTGCTGGAACTGCGTCCCGGCGGCAAAGCGGCTTACGACCGCGATAACCAGCTTGACGCCGATATGGTAATCGTGGACGAAGCCAGTATGCTGGACGTGTTGTTGATGAACAATCTGATCAAGGCCGTCCCGAATGGCGCGCACCTGCTGTTGGTGGGTGACATTGACCAGTTACCCAGCGTGGGAGCCGGAAACGTCCTGGGAGATGTAGTCGCCAGCCAGGTTATCCCGGTCGTCCGTCTCGAACATATCTTTCGGCAGGGCGCCGGTAGCGCGATTGTCACCAATGCGCACCGGATTAATCAGGGCGAATTTCCTATCGTCGGCAAGGACGTTAGCGATTTCTTTTTCTTTGTGGAAGACGATACCGAGAAGTGCGGCGAACTGGTGGTCCAACTGGTAGCCGACCGGATCCCCCGCAAGTTCGGGTTCGATCCGGTCAAGGATATCCAGGTACTGGCGCCCATGCACCGCACTGCTGCCGGGGTAATAAACCTGAATACCCAGTTGCAAGAAAAGTTGAACCCGCCTGAAGAGGGCAAGCCGGAACGCCGGACCGGTGGCAAGCTTTTCCGAGTGGGCGATAAGGTAATGCAGCTCAAGAACAACTATGAAAAGCTGGTCTTTAATGGGGATGGCGGCCTGATTACGGCCATAAATACCGAAGACCAGTTGATGGAAGTCCAGTTAGAGGATGGCCGCCTGGTGGAATACGACTTCGCCGAGCTGGACGAACTATCGCTGGCTTACGCGGTTTCGGTCCATAAAAGCCAGGGTTCGGAATACCCGGTAGTCGTGCTGCCCCTGGTGACAGGCCATTTTCAAATGCTGCAGCGCAACCTGATTTATACCGCCGTTACGCGGGCCAAAAAGGTAGTGGTGCTGGTCGGTTCCCGGCGGGCGCTGGGTATGGCGGTCAAGAATAACAAGACTAACCGGCGTTTTAGCGGCCTGGCTCCGCGCTTGCGTGATTTTGCCCCGACTATTAACCCCTCTATATAATCCCTGTCATTCCGGTACTGCTTCAGCACCCCGAGCCCTGTCATCCCGAGGGAGGCGTTGAAGAAACCGCTCTCGGATAACCTGAACAGCGGTTTGCCAGCGGTTTTCGCATCGGCTATACTACCCCCAGTACCTGCTTTTATACTGTCTCAGCCAGACTTATGTAACACCCATAGCTGGTTAACTATTAACCGGTTAGCCTGATAAGGAATATTAAATGCCTGTTTCAAATTCCCGGCTTTTGATAGAAACTGAAGCCCAGCTTCGCGAACTGATTCCCTGGCCCGGCAAACCCGTCAAGAAAATCGAGAGCCTGGAAAGCCAGAGCTTGAATTATATTACCCACGCCCCTTTTATGGTCACCACGGTTCAGCGGGCCGACAACCTGATTGAGGTCAAAGCTTATGGCGGGAAGCCCGGTTTTGTCCGGGTGCTGGAAGACAACACCTTGCTTATTCCCACTGCCCCGGATGAAAGCTTTCAGCCAGATGGTTCTGAGAGCGTGACTTTTGCCGGGTGTCTTTTCCTGATACCGGGTGTCAATGAAACGCTGCGGGTCAACGGTAAGGTTAAATTTGTAAGCCCTTCCGAAGAGCCGGGCCAGTCCCTACACCAGAACCAGGCCAAACCGCTGGCGGTTGAGGAAGTATTTATGCACTGTGCCAAAGCTTTGATCCGGTCCAGGCTCTGGAATAATGAAGGTGTGGCCGGGCAGCCCCAGCTATTAGGGGGCCATCCCTTGCCCGGTGAGCCTGTAAAGTCCGACCGGCTGGACGACCTGGGCCGGAGCTTTATTGAAAACTCGCCTTTCCTGTTCCTGGGTACCAACCAGCCTGGTAGTGTGGCGGACGTTTCACCGCGCGGCGACCCGCCCGGTTTTGTAAAAATTCTGGACGACCGGACGCTTTTAATCCCGGAACGGCGGGGTAATAATCTGGCCGATAACCTGACCAACATAATCGCAAACCCCTGGGCCGGGTTGTTATTTTTAGTACCCGGCCTGAATACCGAACTGTGGATAAGCGGGCAGGCCAGTGTAACCACCGAGCCGGGATTGCTTGAACTTTTGACCGAACAAAATAAAACCCCGCTGGTGGGCATCATACTCAGTATAAAAGAAGTAGTTTTGAAACCGGGAAAAGCCCTGGCCGACTCAGGCTTTTGGGAGCCTGAAACCAAAATTGACCGGAAGAGCTTTCCGACCCTGGGGCAGATATTTCGCGACCAGTTGCAGCCGCGCGGTTTATTGAAGGAAACTTCAGCCGAAGAAATAGATGCCAGGCTGGCCGTAGACTCCCGGGAAAAACTCTATTAAGTTTGATTGTAATGGAGTCTGGTTTAATTAACTTGCCCGTAGACTGGCAGTTTTTATCCGGAAACCCGGCTAATTACCTGGAGGGAGTTGAGTGGTAGGCCCGGTGATGCAGGTTTACTCTCTTGCCATCGTTATGGGTTATCAGTTCTTGAATTGCGGTGTGGACGAACCGGATACTGTTAACTTTAGTGTAGGTAAAGCCCAGGCTGGGCAGGTTGCAGACCGGACAGGTTACAATTTTAGTCCCGGCAAAATCCGCGCCAAGTGTCATTTTTCTGAAGTCAATTAAATTGGAACTCATTTTTGGCCTCTCTGCTGGTTGTAAGGTTCAATAAAGTCAGGGTTAATCCGATTGCTACCTTTTGGATTTTATCCGTGATTTACCTTTTGTTTGCGCTAGCTGGGAGTTTTTTTCGATCCGGTCCAGAATAGGGATGCTATCATACCGGTAACATGCTAGGAGGTGGTCCAGTTCAACAATATCGGAAGAGGTGATGCCGGAGTTATTAAGAATTTCCTGGTCGGAGGTAAGTTCGGCCAGAACCACCTTTTGAAACCCCATTAAAAGCAAAAGGTCATTATCACTGAGCTCCAGTTTTTCAGCCCCTAGATTCAGAATACGTTCGAGTAAGGGCCAACAGGCTTGCAACAGGTCAATAGCTTCAACACGGGTGGGTGGCACAAAAGACGGATTGTAACTCAACATCAGCTTCTCCTGATTTAGGGTGGAGCAAGTTTCAAGCTTGCCTGCGTTACCCGGTCCGAAAACCGGAAGGCAGGAAAACAGGACGGCTACACCACTGACCTGAACCCTGGAAGCCACCTGCAAGTAACCCCCTGGCTCTCGGTGTAATCGGCCAGAAGTAGTTCTTAAAAGTTTAGAATCTTTTCTCTTGCAGACTTATTCAACTATTGCGCCGTGGGTTTGGGGCGTATAACTTGAGGCTGGCAGTCGGTTAAAGACTGCCAGCCTCACACAGGGGTAACCAGGGCTAAACGATTAGTGGCCCTGCCTACTCCTGGCTATTCAAAGCCTAGTAGCGGTTGTAACCACCACCACCGCCACCGCCACGGTTGTCACGCTGATTGCGGTCAACCTGGGGGCGAGCTTCATTTACAGTAATGGTGCGGCCCTCGAAATTGGTGCCGTTGAGAAGGGTAATGGCCCGTGAAGCTTCACTGTCATTGCTCATTTCAACAAAGCCAAAACCTTTGCTGCGACCACTATCCCGGTCAATGATTACGCGGGCGGAATCAACCGTACCGGCCTGGGTAAACAGGTTTTGTAAGCTGTCATCAGATGTATCATAAGACAGGCCGCCCACATATAACTTCTTAGTCAATTTCTTAAAATCCTTTCAATTCCTCTTAAGCAGGAAAGGTAAACAAAAAACGAAGGCAAAATCCTTTACGCACTGGCAGGAAAGCAAAAAATGAATTAAGCAGATTCCAGTATGCCCCTAACGAGGACAGTGCCAGAAACCTGAAGGAGATGAAGCAGAAGACTTAAAAGAGGTTTAGGAGTAGCAAATCTTGTGAGGATTTGGTCGGAATGCTCTAAGAGGTATAATGCAAACGTCTAACAGGCTTTTTTACCTTGTGGAGTTTATTATAACACGGAATTTAATATTATGCAAAATTTTATACTTTGTAGCCCCATAAAGTGCCTGAAATTGCCGGATTGGTCCCACCCGTAAAGCTCATGATGGGGCTTATGATCCGGCGTTCTTTATTAACAAGCTGACCGTTAGAGTGTTACTCCCCTTTAGATTTTCCGGCTAATATGGCCGGAATTTAGTTTTGTTTGATGCTTAACCGCTCAAACCTGACCGGAAAGCCGCCCCCGTCAGGTGACGCGGCCATTACGCCGACCATAAGTTTATGGCCCGGTTTAAGATAGCCCAATCTTAACAATGTATAGTTTTCACCGTCAAAGGAATAGTGAGCCTCCAAAGTTTCTCTCTCACGTATTACCCGTAAATAGATGGCGGGCGGATTCTCACCAATCGGCACGACAGACCAATCTGAAAAATCCCGGGTATTTACGGCGCTGACCTTTTGAAGGCCGTCTACAAATTCAATCCCGCACTTCAGCCAGTTCGACGCATCTAATCTCACCATCAAACCGGCCTGGTCGTACAAATCCTGGTATTTGCCCAGAATTTTTACTTCCGCTATAAAGTCACCCTCAACTTCTTCATAATAAAAATGCCCGTTATCCCGCACAAAATCATAGTGGGTAATTTGCCAGAAATCAGTTTTTGGGCTAGTATTAAGCTCAATTGCACCATCTGGCTGCACTTCCCACCGGGAGGGTTCGTTAAACCATTTCAAAATATTATTTTCTTTCTATGCTATATAGTTAAAGTTTACAGACCTTGTTAATATATATGATATTTACTTTGGTTTGTAGTGTCAATTAATTACTTTCTAAGCTATAATAACTTATGCTATTCATATAGCGAGGCGCAATGAAAATTTAATAACCAATTTTAGTTTTTTAATAAAAATTTACAAAATTGGTGAGTATTTTGTGAGAATCCTATGGTATAATATACCCAGAAGTACTAGTTTTAGTCTAGTACCGGTACTCGAGGCTTCGGAATATACTACTCTGAATGTATAACTCTGAAAACTCAGCAAAGTTTAGGATAGGTGCTTTTAAAAGTGGCTCCTATTTATCGTACAAACGTTATTTTTTACATAAGGAGGTTAGTGTTATGAAAGTTAAAACTCACGTGAAAGCTGGACCTACTGAATTTAAGTTCGACTAAAATTTAGTAAGACGGAAATTACCCCCGGAACGATTTAATTATCTTTTCGGGGGTTTCTCTTTTAACTTAGTATTTACACTTAAACCTAATGTCTACAAGCTTTTCCAGTACTCTTCGAAGTCTCCGCTCTGATAACTTTCGCGGCTCCTCATGGCTGGTTTTACTGGGCCTGCTGGCTTTAATCCTCTGGTTTGGCTGGTTTTTTCTGGCGCAGATACTTATTTATGAAACAAGTCAGCAAGCCAGTATCCAACCCACCGGACAGGTTGTAGCGCTTTTCCCTCTTTCCGCCGCCAGCCAGATTCATGCCGGCCAACCCGCTAATATTCAACTTGAAAATTTGCCCGCCGACCGCTTCGGCAATGTCCCGGCTACCGTAGTCCAGGTTAATCAAACCATCCAGGGATTACAGGTTATGCTTGACCTGAAGCCCGTTTCCGGCTCACCTTTTCAACTTCAAGCCGGTTTAAAAGGCAGCGTTAAGATTGAAGTGGCCCAGGTATCTCCGGCCGCCCTGGTATTACGCGTTATCGGCGATTTTGGCTCAACCGGTCAAATAAAAATTTCCTACTCGACTCAATGAAAGAATCCCCAACAAAAACTCACCCTGTTTTTCTTGTGCCAGAAGTAATTCAAAGTTCGGCGATGGATTGCGGCCCGGCTGCTTTAAAGTCAATGCTGGAAGGCTGGAATATTCCGGTCAGTTACGGCCGCTTGCGCGAAGCCTGCCAGACCGATGTGGACGGCACCTCGATTGATACCCTGGAAGAAGTATTCAACCAGCTTGGCCTGGAAGCCGAGCAGGTGATGATTCCGCCCGACCACTTATTACTGCCCGAAGCCCGCGCCTTGCCCGCCCTACTGGTAGTCCGCCTTGCCAGTGGTATGACCCATTTCGTGGTGGTCTGGCGCCGGTTGGGTCCGCTGGTCCTGGTTATGGACCCGGCTAACGGGCGGCACTGGATAACCCTGGCCCAACTCAAAGCTAAAATTTATAAACACGCGGTCGAAGTGCCGGCCTCCGGCTGGCGCGAATGGGCCGGTTCGGATGAATTCATTAAGCCTTTGAAACGCAGGTTAGTTGACATAACCGCAGACACCGCCCAGGCCGGGCAACTGGTCCAGGCCGCTTTACAGGACTCCGGCTGGCATGCCCTGGCTGCCCTGGACGCTTCCACCCGCATGACTGCAGCCATATTGGCTTCCAAAGGGCTGACGCGGGGCCAGGTGGCCGGGACCGTATTAGAGTCATTATTTGAAAAGTCCTGCCAGGAACTAGACCGCCAGGGTTATTCCGCGACAGTCCCGGCGGCTTACTGGACAGTCCGGCCCGTTGAGGCAGGCGTGCAGGACGCAGCGGTTGAGGATGATGAGCAGTTAGTTTTGCAGGGCGCAGTATTAATCCGGGTGCTGGGCAAGCGCCCGGCTGCCTCCGCAACAGACCCCGGAGCCGCCGGGGCACCTCTCTCGCATGATTTGCGGACGGCCCTGGACGAAAAACCTTTTCAACCGGCCCAGGAGCTAAAAAAGCTGCTGGTGCAGGATGGCCTGCGGGGCCCGCTAATGCTCCTGCTGGCTTTACTGCTGGCGGCGGCGGGCCTGGCGTTTGAGGCTTTGCTGTTCCGGAATGTGCTTAACCTGCTGGACTTATTAAACTTGCGAGAGCAGCAAGTAGCGGCCCTGGCCGCCCTGATGATCTTTTTCGCGGGCCTGTTTACCCTGGAGTTTTTTGCCGCGAGGGGCGTCCGGCGGGTAGGCCGCCGCCTGGAAACTCGCCTGCGCATTTTGTTTTTGCAGAAAATCCCCCGGCTGGGTGACAAATATTTTCGCAGCCGCCTGGTTTCGGATATGGCCGAACGCAGCCATAATGTCCACCAGGTCCGGGAAATGCCCGAATTAATGCGGTTATTGATCTGGCGGCTGGCCCAGGTCGTGACAACTGCGGGCGGGATGATCTGGCTTTTCCCTCAGGCCACCATTCAGGTTTTGCTGCTCTGCTTTACCACTATTGGCATTCCTTTGCTGGTCCAACCGGCCATTATCCAGGGTAATTTGCGCTTGCGCTCGCACCAGGGCGCCCTGAGCCGTTTTTACCTGGATGCCATGCTGGGCCTGACCGCCATCAGGGCGCACCGGGCCGAAAAAGCGGTACAGCAGGCCCAGGAAAGCCTGGTGGTTGAATGGGCCAGGGCTTATATGAGTGTACTGCGCATCCAGGTCCCGGCCGCTTCCATCCAGGTTTTGCTTAGCCTGGCGGTCCAGTTCTGGATGCTGGCGCTTTACCTGGGTTCGGGCCGGGATATTGCCAGCTCCCTTTTATTAATCTACTGGGCCAGCGAGTTCTTCCCGCTGGGCTGGCAGATTGCGGATAGCCTTCAGAAATACCCGACCCAGCGCAATATTATGCTGCGCCTGTTTGAACCACTGGGCGCGCCGGATGAATCCAGCTTGCCGGAAACGGCCCTTTCGCAGCCGGACCAGGCTAACCCACCGGGCCCGGCTGTCCGGCTTGACCTGACCGGGGTCAGTGTCCAGGCGGCGGGCCATTCCATTTTACATGACATCAACCTGACGATTGAACCTGGCGAACACCTGGCGGTTGTCGGCAAATCCGGGGCCGGTAAATCCAGTCTGGTTGGTCTTTTATTGGGCTGGCACCGCCCGGCGGAAGGCCATGTCCTGGTAGACGGCCAGCCTTTAGACGGTAACCGGCTGGCCGGGCTGCGGCGTGAAACGGCCTGGGTTGACCCGACTATCCAGCTCTGGAACCGCTCCTTGTTGGACAACTTGCTGTATGCCCAGGATGAACCAGCTTCCCAGGAAATCGGCCAGGTCATTGAACAGGCCGACCTGGTGCGGGTGCTGCAAAATTTGCCGGAAGCTTTACAGACGCGGCTGGGCGAAGGCGGCGGCCTGGTTTCGGGTGGGGAAGGCCAGCGCGTCCGCCTGGGGCGGGCTTTGCTGCAACCGGGGGTCCGGCTGGTAATCCTGGATGAGCCTTTCCGGGGTCTGACCCATACCCAGCGGCGAACTTTGCTCAACCGGGTCCGGCAGCTCTGGCAGGGTGTGACCTTGCTTTGCATCACCCACGATGTCACCGAAACACTCGATTTCGAGCGGGCCCTGGTCCTTTCGGACGGCCGGATTGTAGAAGATGGCAACCCCGGCCAGCTTCTGGCTCAGCCGGATTCGCATTATTCGAATCTGGTCGAGAGCGAGGACCGGCTCTGGCAGGAAATCTGGGGCCGCCCCGAGTGGCGCAAGCTGCGCCTGGAAGATGGGGTGCTGCTTGACGAGGGCAGTCTTGTGCAAGGGCCGCTCCCGGCCAGCCAGGAAGACCGGGAGGTGCCGGTAGTATGATCACCTTAAAGGAATGCAGCTGGTCCCTGGACCGGGTCAACGAGGTAGTAACCGAACTCAGCCGCCGCAGCGGTCTTTTGCCGCGCCCGGTCGAATTACCGCGCCCGCCCCAAAAACTGGACCTGGCCGACTATCCGGTTATGGAAAAATGGGTCGAAGGGCTGGCCAGCCAGCTGGAAGTTGACGCTGCCGGAGTAACCACGACCTATAACGAAATAGATTTGCTGCTGTCCCAAAGCGGCCCGGCGGTGCTGCGGGTGCAGATTGAGGGCGAGTGGCGGCTAATCGCGGTGCTGAAACGCAAATTTGGCAATTTACCCGGCGGGCTTAACCTGTTGGGGCCCGACTTAAAAGTGCGCCGCCTGCCGCTTGCAAAGGTCGCCGGTTTCCTGAAACAGCGCCTGGAAGCACCGCTGGTCAGCGAAGTAGATGAGATGCTCCAGGAGGCCGGGGTCCCGCCGAAGTTACAGGCAAAGGCCCGGGCCGGTATTTTACGCGAGCGTTTAGGAGCGCTGCCGGTCAGGATGGGTTGGATGCTGCGGCTGCCGGGCGGCGGTAACCTCTGGCGAGAACTGCGAGAGGCCGGGGTCTTAAAGTACCTGCTGGGCCTGGTATTTATCTTTGTAATCAACCGCCTGTGCTGGGTATTGTCCTGGGGCTGCCTGGCGGCGGCGGTCCTGCAAGGCCAGGTCCAGGCCGGTTGGCTCTTTTTATGGGCCTGGTTTATTTTCTGCCAGGTGCCGACCGGCGGAGCCCGCCGCTGGCTGGAAGGTCTGATTACGGCCCAGGTCGGCATCGTCATGAAGCGGCGCTTGTTGCAGGGCGCACTCCGCTTGAAGTCGGATGAAACTCGCCACCAGGGAGCCGGTCAGTTGTTGGGCCGGGTTATTGAGTCGGAAGTGCTCGAAATGCAAGCCCTCCAGGGTAGCCTGGGTGTAATTTACGCTCTGGTTGAATTTGCCACGGCAGTGCCAGTCCTGTGGGCCGGGGCGGGCGGCTTTAATCACGTGCTGCTGCTGGTTGCCTGGCTGGCCCTGGCAGTCGGGCTGGGCGTGCGCTACTGGCACAGGCGCTTGCGCTGGACCGAAACCCGCCTGGACATGACCCATAACCTGGTCGAGCGAATGGTCGGCTACCAGACGCGTCTGGCCCAGGAACCGCCTAAACACTGGCATACTGAGGAGGACCGCTCCCTGACCGGCTACCTATCCGCCTCGCAGGGAATGGATAACCCGGCCTCGTGGGTGGGAGTACTGATCTACCGGGGCTGGATTTTCACGGCTCTCTTGCTCCTGGGAAGCCAGATTTTGCAGGGGCCACCCGATTTAGCCAGTATTGCCCTCAGCCTGGGCGGTATCCTGCTGGTTTACCTGCCACTGGCTAACTTTAGCGAAAGCATGCTCAATCTGGGAATGGCCGCCGCTGCCTGGAAGCAGGTTTCCCTGCTGTTAATTTCCGCCCGGCGTAAAGAAATAGCCGGGGCGGCTGGTCCCTCGATGCTCAGCCGGTTCGTTGAGCCGGACCTGGCAGAGGTCACGGCCACCCGGTCCGGCACGCCGCCCCCGGCAGTGCTGGAAGCCCGGCGGCTGAACTTCCGCTATAGCGAACATTCCGAACTGGTCCTGAAAGGCTGTAATTTGCGGATTCTGCGCGGCGACCGGGTACTGTTAGAAGGGTCGTCCGGTGGCGGGAAATCTACCCTTATTTCTATTTTAAGCGGCTTGCGAGAAGCTAACTCCGGGATGCTACTTTTGAATGGGCTGGACCGGCCGACTCTGGGCGACCAGGTCTGGCGCAAGCAGGTCGTCCTGGCACCCCAGTTCCACGAAAATTATGTAATCAGCCAGACCTTTGCCTTTAACCTGTTGATGGGCCGGGCCTGGCCGCCCAGGGAGGAAGACCTGGCCGAAGCCGAGGTAATCTGCCGGGAATTGGGGCTGGGCGATTTGCTAGAACGTATGCCCGCCGGAATGCAGCAAATGGTCGGTGAAAGCGGCTGGCAGTTATCTCACGGAGAGCGCAGCCGCCTGTTCGTGGCCCGGGCTTTACTTCAAAATCCCCAGGTGCTGGTGCTGGATGAAAGTTTTGCCGCCCTTGACCCTACGACTGCTCGCCAATCGGTCGAGTGCGTACTCCGGCGCGCTCCAACTCTAATTGTGATTGCTCACCCCTAGTTTATAAAAGGTATTTGCAAAATAATAGAGTATGATATAATTAAGTCATACTTATAATATTATTTTTATAATGGGTTAAATAAATATTTGGTCTGTGACATGGTTCATAGGTTAAATTAAAATCTTGCTTTATATTCCTCTTGTAGATGTATTTTAAATAGTAATAATCTAATTATTCCTTTCCTGAAATTAAGCGCCGAGTTTTCCGACTGTCCTTAAAATACTCCTGGTTTCACCAGGTTGGTTTAAAAAGCGCTATCCGGCTAAACAGGATTGAGGCGCTTTGGGTTGCACCAACCTGCCTCTATACCCGCTACCGCATCCTTGTATACACCTCATATTTATTTCAGTCTAAGACTTTTGTGCAGTCTTTGAGTGGAGGGTACCTAATATGTTAGAAGTTAAAGATCAAACTATCCACTGCCTGGCGAACCAGTTCCGACAGAGTGAAATTCAGCGTGTTGGCGGGCGGGAATTTGCCTGCCGGGTCATTAAATTGGAACAACTTTTAAATATTCTTTGCGAAGACAAAGCCCGTGACCTGGCTTTCAAAATATTTAACAACCGCCAGCAGCCCGAATTGGAAGGCTATCTATTGACATGGTTCGATGGCATGGGCTTTGGGCAATATACCTATAACCAGGTACTCGCAAATATTGGCGACCGGACCGCCAGTTGTAACAACCTTGAACTGGTCCCGCTGTGGGATTAAGCTGTCTTAAACTGAACCTGACACCCGGCATAAACCCTTCCTAAATAAAATCCACTTCCGTTCGTTAAAGAAGTGGATTTGTGAATTGGTTTGGGTAAGTATGATTCGAGAATTTTTCAAGAAGGCGTCAGCCGCCGCGAGTAAGAACCGGGAATTTCTTGCATCTGGCCGGTTGCGACAAAAATCACCCGCTCGCAGATATTGGTTATCCGGTCGCCTATCCGCTCAAGGTTGTGGACCGACCAGAGTAACAGGTTGGCTTGTTGGATATTCGCGCGGTCGGCCAGCATTAACTCCAGCAAGTCGCCCTGGACGGTGTTGTACAGGTTATCAAGTATGTCATCTTGCTCGCCGGTTTTCAGAGCCAGGGCGGCGTCCCGGTTGGTAAACGCTATGAGCGACTGGTCCAGCATGTTGCAGGCTATCCGGGACATCTCCGGCAGGGGAACTTTGGGAAAAATTAAAGGGACATTGCCGATGTTCAGGCTAATCCGGGCAACCCCCTTGGCATGGTCGCCCATCCGCTCCAGTTCATCTACGATATGAATTCCGGCCGCGATGAACCGCAGGTCGCTGGCGACCGGGTTCTGAGTTGCCAGCACCAGCAGGGCTTTTTCTTCCCACTCAAACCGGCGCATATTGATTTCTATGTCCCCGGCGATAACTCTTTCCGCCTTGTAAGGGTCGCGATTAATCATCGCCTCTACCGCTTGTCCGGTCGCTTTTGATACCAGGCTGCCCAGGAAGAGTAAATCATCCTGTAGTTTATTGAGAATTATGGAGTAATTTTCGCGTAAAGCCATCACTTTGCTCCTTGCCAGGGCCTTTTACCCCGCAATCAACCATTTATTTAATGGAAACTTTTATCATCCAACAACATGCCACTCACTATTTTTAACCAAACCGGCCGGTAATATATTGCTCGGTCCGCTCGTTTTTCGGATTCGTAAAGATCTGTTTGGTATTGCCAAACTCAACCAGCATTCCCGCCCGGTCCGGGGCCATCATAAATACCGACGTAAAGTCGCTGGTCCGCGCCGCTTGCTGCATATTATGGGTAACAATCACAATCGTGTAATGCGCCCGCAAATTGAGCATGAGTTCTTCGATCTTGATAGTCGAAATCGGGTCCAGGGCGCTGCAAGGTTCGTCCATCAGGATAACTTCCGGCTCGACCGCGATAGCCCGGGCGATACACAGCCGCTGCTGCTGCCCGCCCGAAAGGGCCAGGGCGGAAATGTGCAGCTTGTCTTTTATCTCATTCCAGATAAAGGCCTTGGTGGCACTTTTCTCAACAATCTCATCCAACTGGGCCTTTTTAGTGATGCCGTGCTGGCGAGGACCGTAAGCGATATTATCGTAAATGGACTTTGGGAAGGGGTTTGGTTTCTGGAAAACCATCCCAATCCGGCGCCGCAACTGGACTACATCCATACCGCCAAAGATATTTTGGCCGTCCAGCCTAATCCTGCCTTCTACCCGTGAGCCGGGAGTTAGATCGCTCATGCGGTTTAACAGGCGCAGGTAAGTGGATTTGCCGGTGCCGCTGGGACCAATAATCGAAGTAATCCGGCGGGAAGGAATGGTCATGTCAATTTCACGCAGAGCCTGGAATTGCCCGTAGTAGAAATTAACCTTCTGAACTTCCATTTTGGCGACACTGACGCCCGCTTCGGCGGCAACCCCGGCGACCGGCTCGGCCACCTTGAAGGTAGGTATAAACCGGGGCTTTGTCCCGGTTAGCGGGTTTATTATTTCACTCATAACGGAACGTTCTTTTTTATCTTCTGCACTATTCTTATTTCGTGTTGTATTCAACATAATTTTTATAGTCCCTTGAACTAATTACCGGCCGCTAAATTCCCAGGCGGTTATTAACCAAACCGGCCAGTAATATACTGTTCGGTGCGCGGGTCCCTGGGGGAGGTGAACATTTTCCTGGTATCGTTATATTCGACCAGTTCCCCGGTCCGTTCGGCCCCGGCCAGCATAAAAGCGGTCTTGTCCGAAACACGGGCGGCTTGCTGCATATTGTGGGTAACAATCACAATCGTGAAGCGTTTCTTAAGTTCGAGCATGAGCTCTTCGATCTTGATAGTCGAAATTGGGTCTAGGGCGCTGCAAGGTTCGTCCATCAGGATAACTTCCGGCTCAATCGCGATGGTCCGGGCGATGCACAACCGCTGCTGCTGCCCGCCCGAAAGCGAAGTGCCCGGTTCATCGAGCTTATCTTTCACATCGTCCCATAAGAAAGCCCGGCGCAAGTTCATTTCAGCGACTTCCATTAGCTGTTTTTTGTTGCTCTGGCCCTGAATTTGCAGGCCGGAGACAACATTCTCCCAGATGGTAAGGGCCGGGAAGGGATTGGGCTTTTGAAAGACCATCCCGATGCGCCGTCGTATCAGGGCCGGGTCCACCTCCGGCGCGTAGATATTTTGCTCGTTAAGTTTGACCACCCCTTTGACGGTAGCTTTCGGCAAAGTTTCGTGCATGCGGTTGAGAGTGCGCAAAAGGGTACTTTTCCCGCAGCCGCTAGGGCCAATCAGGGCTGCTATCTTATTGGCTTCAAACTCGATACTGACCTGTCTGATTGCCATGTGGCGGCCGTAGAAAGCGTCTAATTTCTCGACACTCAGGCTGGCCCCTTTAACCGGAGCCGGTTCCTGGGCCAGATTTTGTTTTTCTTCTACAATAGTCACGGATTTATTTCTATCCTTCCCTTAAAGGCTGGCTTTTAGACGGCTGCGCGTAAAGAAGCGCACCGCCAGGGTCAGGCCGAAAATCATAAAGACCAGGACGAAAGCCGCACCCCATAACTGGTTGATTTCATTCTGGGCCGCTCCCCGCGAAGCCTGGAAGATGTAAGTCGTAAGGGCAGGGGTTTGCTGGCCGATACTGGACGGAAAGTAATTAAGCAGCCCGGCCGTAAAGATCAAAGGCGCGGTTTCTCCGGCGATACGGGCGACCCCCAGCAAGATACCGGTCACGACCCCGGTAAAAGCCGCCGGTAGAATAACTGTGAGGGTTACTTTCCATTTTGGTACACCCAGGGCCAGCCCGGCTTCCCGGATACTGTCCGGCACCAGCTTAAGGATTTCCTCGGTCGTGCGGGTAATTACGGGCACAATCATTATTGCCAGGGCGATACCACCGGCCCACCCGGTCTGCGGAGCGGTGACATTCGCCCCGGTATCGACAAAAATCCGGTTGCGGACGATTACCTGGTAGACCACGATACCGACAATAATGCTGGGGATACCCTGTAGCATATCGGCCATAAAGCGTACCAGACCGGCGAAACGGCCGCGCCCGAACTCGGAAAGGTAAATCCCGGCCATCAGGCCAATCGGTATCCCGATAGCCGCTCCGATGCCGGTCATTATCAGGGTTCCCAGGATGGCGTGGGCTAAACCTAAAGATTCTCCGGCTACGTCCGGCCGCCCATCATTAAAGATGAAACCCGGCTCAAATACCTGCGGCAATCCTCTAACCGTAACGAAAAGCAGGATACTGAAAAGCGGGATGATCGCGGCGGCAGTCGCCCCGATAAGCATTACGCGCATCACCCGGTCAATCTTTTTGCGGTAGCTGTAAGACCGTGAAGGGTGTGATATAAAGCCGAGCAAGCCCGGAAGTTTGCGGTTTTGCCCTTCCAGCTTGATTTCATAAGCCCTTAAAGACCGGATAGCGGCCCAGCCAACCAGCAGCGCCACCACCAGGGTCAGGCCCAGGTAAGGCGAAAGCACCAGCAGGGTTAATGGGAAAATTAGTTGTCTAAACCCGGTAGTGATTGTTCTCAAGGCTTGAGGACTGGTTTGCTTACTTTTATTGCTATTGCGGGCTGAATTGGCGCTTGCCCCGGTCACCAACCGGCGGGCGACAAGATTAACTACCAGCGTTATTACAAACAGGACCAGGCCAAGCGCCATAATGGCTGAAAACGCCTGGGGCAGCCCGGCATCGCCCACACTGGTGCTGATTTTGGAAGCCAGGGTTTCACCTTTAGCGAACAGGCTGGCCGATGGGCCGTAAATCGAGGATGCGCCGCCCACCAGGAAGACCATCGCGACGGTTTCACCGATAGCCCGGCCCAACCCGAGGATTAACGCGCCCACGATGCCGCTCTTACCATAAGGCAATACGGCCCTGGTAATGGTCTGCCAGCGGGTCGCGCCCATCGCCAGCATGCCTTCGCGCTGGCTGTCGGGTACGGTTCGGATGACGTCCCGGCTGATTGAAGTAACAATGGGTATGATCATTATCGAGAGAATAAGACCGGCGGTTAAAAGGTCACGCCCGGTAAAAGAAAGAGTTTGCTCTCGATTGGTGGCGGTATTAAGGACTTTGTCGTTGAACATTGGCAGCCAGCCCAGGGCCCCGCGCAGGAAAGGCTCTACCGAACCGCCCATAATTGGCGAAAGTACCTGTATGCCCCAGAAGCCGTAAATAACGCTGGGTACGGCGGCCAGCAGTTCGATGGTCGCACCCAGCGGGCCGCGCAGCCAGGTCGGGGCGTACTCCGAGAGGAAGATAGCCGCGCCAAGACTGATTGTGCCGCCCAGCACCACCGCGATAGTAGATACCAATAAGGTGCCGTAGATAAAATTCAAAGCGCCAAAGATAAAAACAGGCGGCTCGGCTTGCTCGTTGATGGTCCATTCAAAGCGGGTGAAGAAATCCAGTCCGGTGGTGGTTAGAGCATCCCAACTGCCTGCAACCAACTGAAGGCCAAAAATCAAAACAATACCAATAATCAGACAGGCAAAGACAACGGTAATTCCCACGAAAATACTATCGCCCCGGTTGCGGCCAATTTTAGAATTAACCTCAGGCTGGGGTGTGGGAGCAGGTGAGGGCGTTATTGCCTGGTAATTGGTTGCCATTAAATTTGTATCCTGTAACTATTCCTTTAATTATCCCAAACAGGGATGTCCAGCCAGAACAGGGTCGAATTAGTTAATTCAGACGCTGTCCGGGCTGTACATCCCCAATAAAACTCTAATTTACTTGAGCACCGGCTGCCCGTTAGCGGTTATGCTCTTGAGCGTTGACTCAATCTTGGGCAGGACCGAGGCAGGCAGGGCGGCGAAACCGAGTTCCTTAACCGCGCCAATTTGCTGCTGGTCGTGGGTAACCCACCACAGGAAGGTTATCAGGGCTTCGGCTTTATCCTTGTCCTTCATATCTTTAGGCAGGATAATCCAGGTGGTCGAAGTAATCGGGTAAGCCTTTGGGTTAGCGCTGTTGGCAACCTTCAGTTGCAGGTTGTCCGGCACGCCCCCGGCCGGTTCGGCCTGGCTGAAGCTTTCCGGGCTGGGTTTGACGTACTGACCGGCGGCATTCTTCAGGTCGGCAAAGACCAAATTCTGGGCTACCGCGTCGCCGAAATCGACATAGCCGATCATCCCGACGTTTTGTTTGATTGCGGTCGCAACGCCAGGGTTTTGTTCGCCCTTGGTTATCTGGATACCGCCTTTACCCCATTCCGGCTGGCTGCCTGCGATACCCAGCGCTTTGAATTCCGGGCTGACGGCGGCCAGGTAGTTGCTGAAGATGTCACTGGTGCCGGAGCTGTCTGACCGTACGGCGAAGGTAATCGCGGTGTCGGGCAGGGTCGCGCTCGGGTTTTCAGCCTTAATGGCGGCATCGTTCCACCTGGCAATCCGGCCGGTGTACAGGCCGCCCAGGATTTCCGGGCTGAGGCGCAAGCCGGTCACGCCGGGCAAGTTGTAAGCCAGGGTCACACCGCTGATCGTGGTCGGGATGGTGACAATCGGCTTGCCGTAATTTTCGGTTTCGGTCCTGGAAGGGTAAGCATCCGACCCGGCGAAATCCACTTCACCGGCAAAGAAAGCTTTGCGGCCGGTGCCGCTACCCACGCTTTTGTAGCTCAATTTAACCGAAGGATTGGCGGTAGCAAAGTTCGCAATCCATTTCTGATAAGCCTTGTCAGGGAAACTGGCGCCACTTCCGCTCAAAGTAACATTGGCGCTGACTTTGTAGCTGTTGGAAGGGGTTGCGGCGGCACTGGTGGACGCGCCCGCTGAAGCGGCGGCGGCAGTAGTAGCACCGGCGGCAGCAGTTGTTGCGCTAGCAGGGGCAGTAGAAGCCGCCGGGGCCGCGGTATTGGTAGCCTCACCGCAAGCGGCCAGTAACAATGTTACGAGCAAGAAACTCATTAAAGTAAGGCTAAACTTTCGGCCTTTACCATTGAAAAACATTTAAGACTCTCTCCTTTTGGTAGTCCTCATTTTATTTCGGAAGGCTCCTGCCAGAATTTCTTGTTAACAACCTGTTAAATCTGCCAGGAGGTTGCCTGTTTGTACTTTCCCCAGGATTTGTAGCCCTCCGATCAACCGCTATCGGCAGGATGTCCGCTATCCGAGTTGACATCCTTCAAGCGGGTCTTCTCCTATCAGGAAGTATTGTGATCCTTAAATATTTCCTGGTTACATAGTACCGGGCGGTTTTTAATAGCTCTTTTTCAAATTGTTAAAGGGTAGTTAATGTCTTATTAACAGCCTGACGAGTTTTTATAGCCACTGTGACGGTTGTTAAAGGCGGCAGCCTGACTAACCCCGCCGGAAGGGCCAAATTCTAACAACCTCTTAATAAGCCGTTAACAACTTAATAATTCGCCCTTAAATTCTGTTTGGTTAAATATAATGAAAGATTTAGCAGCCGCAGCCGGAAAAGATAGGCTGCCCCCGGCCGTTTTGCGCAGGTGAAACAGTACCGGGTTAACCGCTTGCTACCGGACACCAGCCAGGATGAGGCTAAAAATACTTAGTTGGCCGGTTGGGCATTTCACCAGGCTTTTGATGGTCAGCAAAGCGGTGGCAAACAATAAAGGAAACAATATGAACCAGACTCAACCGTTGACTTCTTATGAAGCGATAACTTTACTCAGGACCATCCAGCCTCTAGCCGGGCTAATCCTTGAAAGGGGGCCGGGTTACCAGTTTGACGAAAACACCCAGCTATTTATAAGCCGTTTGATTGCCCAGATTAACCAGGCCGATTTCAGTACCCCGGCCCTCTCCCATATTCACCACTCGGCCGGCATAAGCGACCAGGCCATGAAAGCACTCTGGAACTGGTATTCCTACCGCCGGGCCAGGGTTGAAACCAGCCCGCCCGATGGCGAACTGGAAATGGAGAACTGGCTTCAGGATTAAACCCGGCAGCACCCACAACCCGATTAAACCACGCAGAGCTTAACCCGAAATTATTCCATCTTCTCTTCCTTATGATCCAAAGCCTGGCTACCCCCAGGCTTTTTATATTGACATTCCACCGGGGCGGCAAGTATATTAGCCGGACTTCGGCTAACAAACAAAGGAGGACTGCTGATGCTGCTTACCCAGACTGAAAAAAGACCGTTCCTTAACCCACCCGGCCGGTTGTTAGCGGTGATGTTAGGTCTGCTCCTTAGTTTTCCCGCCTGGTGGCTTTCTACTCCTCTGCCCACTCATGCTGCCAGCCCCGGGCTTTATTCCGGTCAAATCAATGGAGCGGCCTACAAAATTGAGTATCCCGCGAACTGGAATGGTATTCTTTTAGTCTACAGTCATGGGATTGTGCCGGTTGGCGCACCAAACCCGGCTCAGAATGCCTCTGACCCCGTAACCGGGGCCTATCTTTTGCGGCAGGGGTATGCCCTGGCCGGGTCTTCCTACAGTCAGACCGGGTGGGCCCTGGAACAGGCTTTTACCGACCAGGCTGCCCTGGTAGATTACTTCAAAGCTAATTTTGGCACACCTGAACGCACGATTGCCTGGGGCTCTTCGCTTGGCGGACTAGTTACGGGTGGCCTGCTCCAGCATTACCCGGAGCGGTTTGACGCCGGGTTGCCCCTGTGCGGCACTTTGATGGGTGGAATTAATTATTACGATATAAACCTGGACCTGGGCTTTACCATTAAAACCCTGCTGGCTCCCGGCTCGGACCTGCCTCTAACCAATATCCCGGACGGTGCAGCCGCCGCCGGACAGGCCCGCCGGTTGGTCGATGCCGCCCAGAAAACTCCGCAGGGTCAGGCCCGGGTGGCCCTGGCCGGGGCTTTCCGCGAAAGTAAAGATTGGTACGATCCGGCCACGCCACAGCCCCAGGCCGCCGAATTGAGCGCCCGCCAGTACAATATGTACCGCTGGGTACGGAACTATGGCATCACCAGTAATTTTGAAAACCGGACCGATATCGAACGGCGGGCCGGGGGTAATTTTTCCAGCAATGTGGGTGTTGATTACCGGCAGCTTTTCGAACATACCGGCCAGAAAGAACTGGTTAAAGCTCTTTACGCCCAGGCCGGTCTGAGCCTGGAAGGCGACTTACAGGCTTTGAATAATGCTCCCCGCGTCAGCAGCGACCCTGCCGCTGTGAACTACCTGGACCGCTTTATTAGCTTTACCGGGAAAATTCAGGCCCCCGTCCTGACCCTGCATACCACCCATGATGGTTTTGTAGTGCCTGAAGCGGAGAGCGCCTATGCCGGGGCAATCCAGGCGGCCGGTAATAGCGGCCTGTTGCGCCAGCTTTATATCCACCGGCCCGGCCACTGTACTTTTACCCCGGCTGAAATTATAACGGCCCTGGACTACCTGAAAAACCGGCTGGAAACCGGCCAATGGGCCGACAGCCAGGACGCTGCCCGCTTCAACCGGGCCGCCGCGTCCCTCGGCGAGACTTTGAATACGCGCAACAAAACGGCCACTCCCCCGGCTTTTATCCGCTACCAGGCCAACCATTTGCCGCGCCTGGGCCTACGCCTGGCCGGACAACCGCCCAACCTGGGGCCGGAAACCCGCCTCCCGGTAACTTTCCCCGAAACCGGCTTTAGCCTGCGCGGGGCCTTTCTAAGCTTTTGGAACAATAACGGCGGCTTACCGGTCTTTGGTTTCCCGCTCGATAATGTCCGGCAGACCAACGGCCAGGCTTACCAGTGGTTGGAACGCAACCGCCTGGAATATCACCCTGAAAATGACGGCCCTTACCGGGTCCTGCTGGGGCTTCTTGGCTCCGAAGCCTTGAAGCGCCAGGGAATTGACTGGGGAACTTTGCCCCGCTTGAAGAGTGCCCCGGCTGGATGCCGCTATTTCACGGAAACCGGGCATAGCGTGTGCGGAGAGTTTTTAGCCTACTGGCAGAGTCACGGGCTGGAATTTGATCAAAAGAATGGCAAGAGTTACGCCGAGTCGCTGGCCCTGTTCGGTTTTCCGATTACCGAGCCGCGAATGGAGCGAAACTCCAGCGGTGACACGGTCCTGACCCAGTGGTTCGAACGGGCCAGGCTGGAATTGCACCCGGCTAACCCTCCCGAATACCGGGTCCTGCTTGGCCGGGTCGGGGCCGAGCTTTTTCCAGGCAAGCAGTAAAAGCCCCGGCCCTGTGAAACCGCGCCATTCCCTTTCCGAATAGCTGCGGATGTGCGATGGGTCGCGAAGCAAATCAATCCGGTTGATTTCCCGGTCCAATTCTTTATCTACGGTACGGAAGTATTCACGATTACCAGCTTGCCGGGATATGCCCTGGCGGCAGGAAAACCGCCCTGTTTTATAGCGACATGAAGTGTATAAAAATAGAGGCGGGTCAGGCTTCAAACAAATTTTGTGTGAAACCTGTCCCGCCTCTTTTACTTTTCCAGCTTGACCTGGAAATCGCCTTACTGCCGGTTGGTATCCGTCAAGAAGGCTTCAACCAGGGCATTGAAAGTTTCCGGTTGTTCCAGGTGCGGGGAGTGCCCGGCGTCCGGGATAATCTGCACCGCTCTGCGCCATAGAGTCGGCGCGTCCAGGTTGTTAAGGTAATCCAGGTTGACCAGTTGCTCATGTTCTCCCTGCAAAATCGCCAGCGGTTTCGTAAGGTAAGCCACAATTTTAAGCTCGTCCTCGTAATTGGCGGCCCCGATACTGCCTCCCATATGCAAGCGGGCCAGGCCGTCGGTCTGCTTGAAGCCTTCAAAGAATTCTTCATCGGCTTCTTCGCCCGGTTTTACACAGGCCGCACCAAAAGCGGCAATTTCCGCCTGGCTCAGTTCGTTTTGAAAAGCGGCTCCCATCGCCGGGTTAGGCAGAAAGGCCCGGTCCATGGCCGGGGGAATGCCTACCGGCGGGGTGCCCCAGATCAGGATGCCTTTTGAGTCAGGCAAATGCTTGGCCGCTTCCAGGGCGATATGCCCGCCCAGGCTCCAGCCGATCAGGACCGCATCTGACAGTTCCAGTTGTTCAATTACCCCGGCCACCACTTTAGCATAGCCGGGCATGTTGTAAGTATCCGCCGGGTCGACCGCCCGGCCGGAAGTGCCGTGACCGGGTAAATCCAGCGCGACTAGTCTGAAATTTTCACCCAGCGGCCCGTCTAATTGGCCCTGGAACGTCTTGCCGTTGGAAGAATTGCCGTGAATAAAAAGGGCGGTAGGGCCGGTGCCCTGGCTGTCGTGCACAGTAATTGACATGTTACCTACCTGTATCTGGCTGGTTTGCATGGTTTGTTTATCCTTTTGCTATAGAGTTTTTGTGTAGCGCGATTTAAATATTATAGCTCAAAGGCCACCAATTCTATATTAATATAAAATTTTTTAAGAAAGCTTTACAATTTTTGTGTTGATTATTCTTTAAAGTTGGTATACTAGACAAACTTGCCTATTATTACGTAAAGGTGACAGGTTTTTTTAATTTTATGCTGAATTTTAAACAACGGGCAACCCACAACCAAACCCTGGTCAGGCATCGAAGCAGGTTAAACTGGCCGCCCTTCCTGTACGCCCTGCTATTTTATGTTGGTTTGACCCTGTTTTTTGCCTGGCCGGTTCTTACCAATCTTTCGGTGGGTACTCCCGGCCATTTTACGGTCGACCGGAATCAGAACCTTTGGAATTTTTGGTGGTTCAAACGCTCGGTGTTCGAGCTGTCTAATCCCTATCATACTGATTTCTTGTTTTATCCCTATGGCACCAGTCTTTACCTTCAAACCTTCAGCCCCTACAACCAGATTATCGGTTTACCCTTGCAACTGCTATTCGGCCTGGTCCCGGCCTACGGTATCCTGGAACTGTTAACTTTTCCGTTAGGCGGGTTGGGCGGCTATTTTCTGGTCCGGTATCTAACCGGCAATTTCTGGGGCGGGCTGTTAGGTGGGCTGGTCTGGAGTTTTGGCCCCTATCATTACGTGGAAATGCACCTGGACCAGCTAAACCTGGTTTCCCTTCAATGGCTGCCGTTTTTTCTGTTGTTCATTTTCCGCCTGGAAAAGGCCCGGACGCGCACTGAGATTACCCGGGAGGGTCTGGCCGCTGCTTTCTTCTTTTTTCTGACCCTGATGGTAGATTATTATTACGCCAGTTACCTGGTGATTTTCGCCGGGCTGTACTGGCTTTGGAAGTCCGGGACCGGTTTATGGCTGGTCTGGCGCGGCCGCGAAAATCTAAAGGTTTTTGGGCGCAGCCTGGGGCTGGTTACCCTGAAGCTTGCAGGGGTCTTTGTCCTGGGTATCCTGCCCTACACCCCGTTGTTGCTCGGTACGCTCCGGGAAATTACCAGCCACAAGTACCTGGCGCTGGATAACCGTTCAACCGACCAGGTCCACAGCGCCGACCTCATGACGTTCTTGCTGCCGCCCTCACATCATCCCTGGTGGGGCGACAACCTGGGCCTCTGGAAAAGCCTGGGCCTTGCCGCCGAAGGCTCCAATGTTTATTTGAATAACTGGGGAGCAGTAATCAGTTATGTGCCGCTGGGGCTGGCGATTTACGCTTTAATCCGCTGCCGTGGGTTATGGTTCTGGGCCTATAACGCGCTATTCTGGTTTTTACTTTCTTTTGGGCCAAGCTTGCGGATTAACGGTGTTAACACTGAAATCCCAATGCTTTACCGCCTCATATCCAAAATACCGCTAATGGACATTGGCCGCTTTCCCGAGCGTTATATGCTGATGGCCCAGTTATCTATTGGTATCCTGGCTGCTTTTGGCCTGACCCACTTGTTAACTCATTTTCCCGGCGAGCGCCGCCTGTTTTCGCGCTTTCCGGCCCGGCCCTGGCTGGCCGGGGCAATTATCGGGCTGGCCTTTTTAGAAACCTGGCCGGGTGTCCTGCCGCCGCCGGACCCTATCACCCAACCGGCTTTTACCAGCTTTATTGCCGCCGGTAAAGCCGGTTCCACCGTTCCGGCGGAGAAGGCTATCCTGGAATTGCCGGTTACCACCCACGGCAACCCGGACAGCCCGCGCATGCTGTACCAGATTTTCCACCAGCGGCCCATAACCGGCGGTTACATCAGCCGGAAGTTGATTGACCCGCACCGCCAGGCCAATGACTTTCCCCTTTTCGATTGGATTGACCTGCGCCTGCCTGAGAAAGACATTATTCCTATCAAAACGCCTCGCGAACAGCTTGGGCTGCTCTCTCATGCAAACTTTGGCTACCTGGTCGTCTATTCGGGTGATCCCAACCGGCCGGGTAACCCCTATCATTCCGAAGATGCCGAGCGTTTGATAAATTATACTTTTGGCGGGTCGGTTACAAATGCTGCTGCACCGGATTTCCAGGATGATACTGCCCGGGTCTGGACCATTCCGCCAACGCCACTTGAAAACCCGGTAATGGTCCTGGGACAGGGCTGGGCCACCAGCCCGCCCGAACCGGTTTCCGGTAACCGGGTCCAACGCTGGATTGACGAGGAAGCGGCCGATGCCCGGCTTATCGTGGTAGCCGGGGAGGCTGCCCGGTTAAAAACGGCCTACAACCTGGCGATTGAGGCCGTTTCGCCCGACAAACCCCGCCGCCTGCAAATTCTTTTGAACGGGACGCTAATCGGGGATACGACCATAACCGGGGTCCAGACGGTTAACCTGGCCGGGGTTAAACTCCAACCGGGCGAGAATGTAATAGTGCTGCGCCCCGACCCGGCGGACGGTGTATTTATTCCGTCGCAGGCTAACCCGGCCCTGAAGGACAGCCGGAGCTTGCGCCTGGCTTTTATCGGTATTAAGTTGAGTTGAAAAGTTAGAAGGTTACGCTTACCAGGCAATTTTCAGGAGCATCAAATCAATACAATAAAGAAGGGGTTCAACCGCGATTAACGGTTGAACCCCTTGCTGTCAATTAGTGCGCCGGAGGTAGTTAGTAGCGGCTACCTCCGGTGACTTTTTACTGCCGCCTGCCGCCAGGTTTAGCCAGCGACAGGCGTTTCGACTTTACTTAACAGTCGAGTTGTATTCGTCCAAACTTTCATTGGACTTCCTGGCAGCATCGTCGAGGGCGGCTTTAGCCGAGGTGGTTTTACCGGTCATCCACTGTTCCATGGCTGCCTCGATATTCTGGCGAGCCGAAACGAAGGTGCCGAAAACGGCCCCCTGGGTCGCAACGCTCGGTTCAGTCGCCCGCAACTGGTCAACTGCTACCTGGAACTGCGGATACTTCGCCAGCGTATCCTTCATTTCCTGGACTTCGTAGGCCGCTTTGCGGATAGGGTAGTAGCCGGTATTGGAAGACCAGAAGGCCTGGATTTCCGGCTGGGCGGTGAACTTCAGGAAGTCCCACGACCCGGCCTGCTGTTCGGGCGTACCGGTATTGGTGATCCACAGGGAAGCGCCGCCAATGACCACGCCGCCTTTGGCCCCTTCCGGGCGAGGCAGGTAGGCTACGCCCACATCCACTTTGCCGCCTTCTTTCGCGGCCGAGTTGAGATAGTTGCGCAGACCGGCAATGCTGTTGAAGGTAATGGCCGCTTCGCCCTTGACGAAGTTGGCATCACGGGTAGTGCCATTGGTGGTACCGCTGTCCCGGCCCAGGTTACGACCGATGCCGTCATCCTGCAACTTCTTCAAGAAATTCAGCCAGTTAACCCCGGCGTCATTGTTGAAGGTCAGTTTGTTAGCCCGCCCGGCCCGCCCATTGGCCGGGTCAACAAAGGTGGCGCCCTGGGTAGCCAGTTCCTGCTCGAAAATCCAGCTGTACAGGGTGAAGTCTACCCCGCTGCGGGTTATCTTGCCGCTGGCATCTTTCTTGGTCAATTTCTTGGCGGCATCCAGGATTTCGGTATAGGTCCAGATTTTCTTTTCCGTATCCAGGCCAACTTCCTTGAAGGCGTTCTTATCGAAGTACATTACCGGGGCGGAACTGTTAAAGGGCATCGAGTAGAGCTTGTTATTGACGGTGTAATAACGGGCCACTGCCGGTTCAATATCGGCAACAATATCAAGCTTCTCCTTGTCGATTAAATCCTGGACCGGAACGATCTTCTTGGTGTCGATCATCCGCTGGGTGCCAATATCATAAATCTGGACAACATTGGGTAGCGAGCCGCCAGCCAGGCTGGAGTTCAGCTTCAAGATGGTCGCGTCATAGTCGGGCTGCTGCAGGGCTTCAATGTAATATTTGGTCTGGCTGCTGTTGTACTTGTTTACAACTTGCTGGACTACTCCGTTTAACGGGGCACCCAGGCCATACCAGAAGGTTACTTTGATAGAACCGGCCGCCTGGGGAACCGTAGGCAACGGGGTAGCGGTAGCTGCGGGGCCAGCCGCCGCTGCGGTGGTCGCTCCGGCAGTTGTAGCCGCTGCGGTGGTTGCGCCAGCAGTTGTAGCTCCGGGGGTAGTCGCCGCCGCTGTCGTAGCGGCCACAGTTGTCGCACTGGTCGCAGCAGCGGTCGTTGCAGCGGCCGCCGTCTTAGCACTGGCAGCGGTCGTTGCGGCCGGGGCAGTTGTTGCGGCCGGGGCAGTTGTTGCGGTGGAATCACCACAGGCTGCCATCATTGCGGCTAACATCAAAGTCATCAGCGTGAGTGATGACAGGCGGTGAAATCTGGAACTCAGTTTCAAAATGTTCTCTCCTCATGTTTAAAGGATATAGAAGCCACTTGTAAAGTTAGAACTGGTTACGCGGAGACTCATGCTGCTAAAAGCTCCTGTACTCTAAGCTTATTGCAGCGTTGCTAAAGGGAAATTAACAACTGATTAAATTTATTTTAACAAGTTGTTGTTTTTTTAGCTAGCACCAATTTTAATTGGGGTACTTGATTATACCAGTTGTGCGAAAGTCAAACTAAAACCTTCTTAAAGGCAGGGTTTAAAGCCCGGTTTTGGCCTTTGCAAGAAGGTTTGGAGTTGAGGTATGTGGGATAGCCTGCCGGTATCCGCCAGGTCAGGCCGGGACGGCTGCGGTTAAAAAGGGGTCTACCAGCTTAACCGCTTCCTCAAATAATGCAGGGCTGGCTGCGTCAAGCCATTTCAGGTCAGGGTCGCGCCGGAACCAGGTATATTGGTGGCGGATATAGCGGTGGGTGGCGAAGCGCATCCGGTCTTTCGCTTCCACCAGCGAAATTTCCCCCTTAAGGTACATAATAACCTGCTGATAGCCGACACTGCTCATGGCCGGGAGGGCCGGTGAGTACCCGGCTGCCAGTAAATCTTCGACTTCCCGTACCAGACCGGCTTCGAACATCTTGTCAATCCGCTCATCGGCCCGGCGGTACAGGGCTTCCCGTTCCAGGGTCAGACCTATTTTAAGGATGCGGTAAGGTGGGGCTTGCTTGCCCTGGGCCTCGGAAAATAGCTGGCCGGTGGTCTGGTAGACTTCCAGGGCGCGGACTATCCGGCGGGTATTCTGGGGACTGATATGCTCGGCCGCGGCCGGGTCCAGCTTTTGAAGCTCGGCGTAAAGCGCTTCCGGGCCGCGTTCGAGCGCATCACGTTCTAATTGGTCGCGAAGTTCGCGGCTGGGCGCGACACGCGGCACTTGCCAGCCTCCGACCAGGGCGTTGAGATAAAGCACGGTCCCACCTACCAGGAAGGGTAACTTGCCATTGGCGTGGCCGCTGTCGATCAAAGCCTGGGCCTTTTCCAGGAAATCTGGTAGGTTAAATTCTTCGTCCGGTTTAACTTCATCCAGCAGGTAGTGGGGCACGCGCTGGCGTTCGGCGGTAGAAGGTTTGGCGGTCGCGATATCCAGCCCCTGGTAAATAGTGCGGCTGTCGGCGCAGATAATTTCACCGTTATAGTGTGTAGCAAGGTCCAGGGCCAGGGCGGTTTTGCCCACGGCAGTTGGGCCGGTCAGGACGATTAAAGGTTGATCCATTTTAGGGGTAGTCTGCCAGGAAGCCGTCTTCATCGTATTCGGGTTCTGGTGTAGTAGGCCGGCCGGTAGGTCGCCTGGTACGGGCGGCCCGGCGGCTGATGTAAGGTAAATAAAATTCCATTTCTGGGAAATGGCGGGCGGCCCAGTCCAGGGCAACGCTTTCCGGGTCATGAGCAGTTCCGGTAGGTGGCTGATAGGCTACCTGCCGTTCCGGTGCGAGATGATGCGTCAATAAGACGGGCGTCTGGCCCGGCCCGGCCGGTTCAAATCCCAGGCTATGCAAAATAGCCAGCGTTTGGTCTGCCTGCGGCTCCGCTACTGGCACGGCCGGGGCCGGTGCAGGGACAGGTGGCGCCGTTTTAGCCGGGCGAACTCCCATCAAAGCCTGCAAAACTTTTTGGAGTCCAGGTTTATCTCCGCCCCCCAGGTTTAAGAGAGGGCGGAGATTTGATATTAATGATTTGGGAGAGCGTGGTCCGGCCATTGGCAACAATTACCTATTTTTCGTCGTAGGGCTTGTCGTCACCGGCCGGTGGTTTGGCCTGGGTCGTGTCGGTTTTAGGTTTCTGGCCCATGCGCTGCTTGAGGGAAGCCAGTTCATCTTCCAGGGTTTCTTCGACCTGCAGCCGGTTGATTTCGGCTTCGGCGGCGGCTCCCCGGTAGTTCTGTTCGTCCATTTCGGCTCGGACCTGTTCCGCCATAATCTTCTGCTGCATGCGAGTGTAGTCACTCTGGGGCAACCCGGTGCCGGGATCCTGCACGCCCATTACTCGTTCCGCTTGCTTGTTCATATTATAGCGGGCGATAAGGTTGCCTTTATTTTGTTCGGTCTCGGTGTATTTTTTGCGTAATTCTTCCAGGGAAGAGCGCATTTGAGCAACATTGGTATCCTGGTCCCTGGCCTGTTGTTCCAATCTATCGGCTTCTTCCTCGGCCTGCAGTTTTTGGCGCAGGGCCTCGGTTGCCAGGTCGTCCCGGTTAGCCCGGACAGCGGTCTGGGCTTTAGCGTCCCATTCCTGGGCGCGTCGCCGGTAGTCGGTGGCTTGCATCTCGTAGACCTTCTTCTGGACGATTGCTTCCTGGACCGCTTTTTCGGTCTGTCCCATGCCTTCGCGCATTTCCAGCATAAAATAATTCAAATCGGCTTCAGGATTGGAAGATTTATCCAGTATCGAATTTACGTTAGAGCGCACGATCATGCTCACGCGATCAAGAATACCCATTTTCTCACTTACCCTTTCGCTTGTTCAATTTCCAAGAATTCACTAGCAAATACGGGTCAGCCCCTGGAAAAGTTCCGCTATTCACTTATCTGTTATACCCCTTTAGCCCGAAAATTACAAGATAACAGCAATCTACACCCTGGCTTCCTCCCGGACCGCCAATCGCCTTTGCTATCATCCACATGTGCGGGTCTAAACCGGCGGAACATTCCACAAAAACCAGCCGGTAACTTATCCGGTGCAGACCTTTCAACTTTTCTCCCTCACCTTAAAACAATGCACAAATCGAACCAGACCCTAACTTTTCTTCCCACCTCTGCCCTCTGACTACTTCCACAGGTTTGCGTTACCTATATATAGACCACTATAATTGCGAGCAAGAGTAATAACCTTCTTGTCTGGTAATTTGCAAAAACTTTGAATAGAAAAGACATTAAAACATGGAAAAAACAGGATTGGTACGGGCGGCCGTAGTTCAGGCGGCCTCGGTGGCCTTTGATTGCGAACAGACCCTGCAGAAAGTCGCCCGGTTAGCCGGGGAAGCAGCCAGCCAGGGCGCTCAGTTAGCCGTTTTCCCGGAAGCTTTTATATCGGCTTACCCGCGCGGCCTCAGTTTTGGGGCCACTATCGGCAACCGCACCTCGGAAGGCCGGGAAGACTTCCGGCGCTACTTTGAAAGTTCGATAGATGTACCCGGTCCAGCCGTAGATAGGCTTGGCCGGATTGCGGCGGCTAACCGGCTCTACCTGGTTATAGGAGTGATTGAGCGGGATGGTGGCACCCTTTATTGCACGGTCCTATTTTTTGATAATCAGGGCCGCTACCTGGGCAAGCACCGCAAGTTGATGCCGACCGCCTCGGAGAGATTGGTCTGGGGCTTTGGGGATGGCTCGACCATGCCGGTTTATGATACCCCGCTGGGTAAGCTGGGGGCGGTTATTTGCTGGGAGAATTATATGCCGCTGCTCAGGACGACCATGTATTCCAAAGGCATCCAGCTTTATTGCGCTCCGACGGCGGACGGCCGCGATACCTGGATATCAACCATGCAGCATATCGCCCTGGAAGGCCGCTGCTTTGTCTTATCCTGCAACCAGTTCTCCCGGCGCAGCGATTACCCCGCCGACTATGCTACCGCTTTTGGCGACGATCCAAACACGGTTGTTTCCAGGGGCGGCAGTTGTATTATCAGCCCGATGGGCGAAATCCTGGCCGGACCGAATTATGAGGGCGAGGCTATCCTGGTGGCCGACCTTGACCTGACCGACATAATGCGCGGCAAATTCGATTTTGACGTGGTGGGACATTACGCCCGGCCGGATGTCTTTGGCCTGGTGGTTAATGAAAAGCCCCAGACCGCAGTCAGCCGCCTCGGCAGCATTCCGGCTTTCCCGCAAGAGGGCGCGCCAGCTTTAAACGGCAAGACCGGCCCAGAGTAAAGCTTTGCCGGTTGCCCGGCCTGTCCGCTTTAGTTAAAACTTGCGGACAGGCCGGGCAGGTGGTGTTATTTGCTTCGCAGCCAGACCAGCATCTGGCCGGGGTCGCGGTTGGCCCAGGCGTAATAAGGGACGGCGGTCAGGTTAACCGTATGCGGGGCCGGGGCGGGCGCGGCGGTTTTCTGGCGGTACAGGCGGTGCTGCCAGCCCAGGTCGGGCGGGACCACAGAAGCCCGGCCCTGCAAAATAACTACTCCGTTTAGCAGTTCAGGTTCGAAACTGCCTGTAAAATCGGCCTCGTCACCTAGCACCAGGTCGCGCAGGTCAAAGCCGGGGTTGTCGACCTTTTCCACGCAGTACAGCAGCGGCCCGCGCATCAGGGCGACCCGGCCGCTGGTATCAACCGAGTAGGGATGCGCTTCCAGCCGGCGGGCCGGCATCGGCAGGCGCAACCGGACTTTGTCACCGGCCTGCCATTCCCGCCTGATTTCCGCATAACTGCCCGGCATCAGGGCTTTTCCAAACCGCTCTCCGGCGACTTCCAGGCTGGCGCCTTCTTCGCACCAGGCCGGGATTCGCAGGAAAATCCCAAAGTCTCCCCCACTCTTTACCTCAACCTCAATATCGCCATCCCAGGGATACTGCGTCCGGGTCGTTAGCCGGACAGTTTGTCCTTCCTCCGGCAATTGTATTTCGGCGCTACCCTCGGCATACAGGTTTACATAAACACTATCCGGGCCGGTGCTGTAGAAGTAGCCCGGCAATTGCGCCAGCAAGCGGGCCACGTTTGGCGGGCAGCAGGCACACCCGAACCATTCCTCGCGGCGGTGGGTGCCGTCATCGGCCAGGGGGTTCTGGTAGAAATAGGACTGCCCATCCAGGGAAAGGCCGGGCAGGACCGCATTGTAAAGGGTGTGTTCCAGCAGGTCGGCAAACCGGGCGTCGCCCTCGAGGGCCAGCATGCGATGGTTCCACATCACACTGCCAATAGCGGCGCAGGTTTCGGTATAGGCCCGCTCGGAAGGCAGTTCATAATCTCGCCCAAAAGCTTCGTTATCCCAGCGTGAACCGATGCCGCCCGTAACGTAAAGTTGTTTGAATACCATGTTGTCCCAGATGCGTTCCAGGGCGGTCCGGAGGGTCGGGTCGCCGGTTTCGGCCAGCACATCGGTAACGCCGCTGGTCAGATAGACCGCGCAAACGGCGTGGCCGATTACCCGGTCGTACTCCCGGAACGGCTTTAGCTCGTATTCGGCCCGGTTCATGCGGCCCATGCCCTGGCGCACGTCCACAAAGAATTTAGCCTGGTCGAGATACCGGGTTTCGCCGGTGGCCCGGTAGAGTTCCACCAGGGCCATTTCTATTTCGGGATGACCGTCCGCCTCGGCCCGCTTGCCTTCTTCGGCCGGGCCAAAGGTGTCAATGATATGCCCGGCCAGGCGCTCGGCCACCTGCAGCAACTTTGTTTCGCCGGTAGACCGGTAGTGCGCGACTGCCGCCTGGATGAAGTGCCCGGCCACGTAAAGTTCGTGCATAAAGCGGGTATTGGTCCAGCGTTCCGCCTCTTTTTCAAACACGAAATAGCTGTGCAGGTAGCCGTTAGGCTGCTGCATATCGGCAATTTCCAGGGCCGCCTGGTCAATCAGGCGGGCCAGGTCCGGTGATGGGTCGGTCGCGAAGGCCCAGGCGGCCGCTTCCAGCCACTTGTGGACATCCGAATCATTAAAATGAATCCCTTCGAAAGGAATAGATTTTTTACCGGAGGCCCGCCGCATATTATCAATCCGGCCGGTTTCTTCCAGGTGCCGGTATTGCAGGGGAATGGTAATGTCCCGATTAATCCGGCGGCGCGGTTCCCAGAACCGGTCAGCCAGTCGGACCGCGTTGATTGGCACCGGTTTTAAGCTGGCATAGGGGCTGTTAGCCGTGTCAACCACTACCGGGACGACACTAACCTCTGCTGACATTTGAAGCTCCTTCTAGTTCAAATCAATGACTGGACAGGGCCATCTGGTGGCGGTATAGCTGGTAATACCAGCCCCGCTGAGACAGCAATTCTTCCTGGCCACCCATTTCGACCACCTTGCCCTTATCCATGACAATTACCCGGTCCACGTCTTTGATAGTACTTAAACGGTGAGCAATAATCAGGGCGGTGCGGTTTTCCAGCAACTTCTTGAGGGCTTCCTGAATAATCGCTTCGCTCTCGGAGTCTACGCTCGAAGTCGCTTCGTCCAGGATTAGAATTGCCTGCGGATTATAAGCCAGGGCCCGGGCGAAACTCAACAGCTGGCGCTGTCCCAGGGAAATATTCGAGCCGCGTTCCTCCAACTGGTAATAATAACCGTCCGGCATGCTCTCGATAAAGCTGTCCGCTCCGACGTGCCGGGCAGCCTGCCGGACCTGCTGTTCGGTCAGGGCCGGGTTCCCAAACCGGATATTATCCACAATCGTGCCCTTGAACAACAAAGGGTCCTGCAGCACCAGGGCCAGGTGCCTGCGCAAATCGGCCTGGGCCACCTGCCGGATATCCACCCCGTTAATCGTAATTGCGCCCTGCTCAACATCATAGTTGCGGCTCAAAAGACCGATAAGGCTGGTTTTACCGGCCCCGGTCGCGCCCACGATGGCAACTTTCTCGCCCGGCTTGATAGTGAAGGAAACGTCCTTGATTACCGTATGGTCCGGCTTGTAGCCGAAAGTTACCTGCTCAAAGCGTACTTCGGCCCAGTCGGGTCGGGTTTCTTTTGAGGCAACCAGCGGTTTCGGATTGGCCGGGTCCAGGATTTCGCTTTGCTGGTCAATCAGGCCAAAGACCCGTTCGCAACTGGCGCTGGCCGATTGAAACAGTGTATAGCGTTCGGCCAGATCGCGGATAGGCTGGAAGGTCCGGTCGGTGTATTGCAAAAAGGCCACCAGGATACCGAAGGTGACGCCCTGGTTGCCCATAAGCAGCCAGCCACCGACGACCAGCAAAAGGCTGTTCGCCAGCGAGCCCAGGAAAGTCACGAAAGGTAAAAAGAAGCCGTTGGCGTACACGATAAAGCGGTTACTTTTGAAATACCGGTTGTTTAGCTCCGAAAAGTAGCGGAAATTGATTCGCTGGCGGTTAAAAAGCTGGACGGTCAACATTCCGGAGTAATTCTCGGCCATGTAGCCGACCAGGGTCGAATACTGGCGGCGGGCCCGCCGCCAGGCCCGGCGCATAATGTTGCGAAAGACGAATGTAACCACAAACAGGACCGGCAGCACCGACAAAATGACCAGGGTCAGCCGCCAGTCCAGCAGCAGCATGGTGGGAATCAGGACAGCCAGCACCGCCAGGTCGGCCAGCACCGCCGAAGCTCCCTGGCTTACCAGGTCGTTAATCGACTCCATATCGCTGGTCAGGCGGCTGGTTAAGCGGCCGGTCGGGTTGCGGTCGAAGAAGGAGAGCGACTGGTGCAAAAGGTGGCTGAACAGCCTTACCCGCAGGTCCCTCACCACGAACTGGCCGAGACTTTGCATCAGGTAGCCCCTGATACAGCGTAAAAAGAATATACCTGCGGCTGCGCTGAGGAACAGGACCAGGATTGTACCCAGCCCTTCTAACCGGCCCGGCGTTATGTAATCATCAATCGCGATTTTAGTCAGCAACGGCCCGGCTATTTCCAGGAAAGCCACCAGGATTGTAATTGGCACGACCAGGGCGACGCGTATCCAGTAAGGTTTGAGATAGCTCAGGAGGCGTCCCAGGTTGGCCCCTTTTAGGTTGCCCCGGACCATTTCGTCTTCGTCTTCCTCATCGGTGTCAGACCCGGACCCGGCTTTAACTGGTCCGGTCTGGTCTGCCTGGGTCGCAGGCTGGTTACTAAGGGCGGCCCCGGCAGGAGCTTCTTCCTCAACTGGCGCCGCTTTCTGAGCAGGGGTTTGGTCAGTTTTAGCTCCGCTTGCCTCGCTTTCGAGGGCGATTTCGTCCAGCCAGGCATTTTTACCCATTTCCACTTCGCGGCGGTACATGCGCGAATACAGGCCGGACTGCTGGAGCAGTTCGTTATGCAAGCCCTGTTCGACAATCCGGCCCTGGTCCAGTACAACAATCCAGTCGGCATCCTTGACCAGGGTCAAGCGTTGGGTCACAATCAGAATGGTGCGGCCCTGCTCGCTCAAAGTCCGCAGGTTAGCGGCAATCTGGTTCTGGGTCCGGGCGTCCACGCTGCTCAGGCTGTCGTCCAGGATAAGCACGCTGCCTTCCGGGATTAAGGCCCGGGCGATAGCGGTGCGCTGTTTTTGCCCGCCGCTCATCGAAACGCCCCGTTCGCCAATCTGCGCTTGCAGGCCGCCCGGTATCTGGGGCAGGTCCTGGGCCAGCCGCGATAGGTCGGTTGCGCGGTGGATTTCCTTATCGCTGGCGTCCTCCTTGCCAAAAGCGATATTCTCGCGCAAAGCCAGGGAAAATAAGACCGTCTCCTGGGGAACATACACCACTTCCGTCCGCAGGTCTTCCAGGGGCAAGCAGCGCACATCCAGCCCGTTTAGTTTAACGCTGCCTTCGGTGGGGTCGTAGACCCGGCCCACCAGGCCCGCCAGCGAACTTTTACCGGCCCCGGTTGAGCCGACTACGGCTACGGTTTTACCGGCCTCAACGCCAAAACTTACGTCCCTCAGGACCCAGCGGTTGCCCAGTAGCAGGCCAATATCTTTGAACTCAACTATGTTGGGCGTTGCCTGGACGGATGCGGGCGTGGCAAAATCCTGTTCGGCCGGGTCGTTAATCAACGGCTTAATCAAGAATACCCTCTGAATCCGGCCCATACTGGTAATGGCTTGCTGGCCCAGGTTTATCACGTTGCCCAGGTTGCTGAGAGGCGCGGCCAGCAGCAGCAAATAGGCGTTGAACTGGACGAACTGGCCGATGGTCAGGCGGCCGCTGGCGATTTCCTGGGCGCCAACCCAGAGCAGTACGGCGGTAATCACGTTCATTACGGTTGCCACCAGCGGGTAAATAATCACGCCCCAGCGAATAAACTTCAGGCTGGTATTGACCAGTACCTGGTTTTCGGCGGCATAGCGCCTGACTTCGCTGTTTTCGGAGGTATAGGCTTTAACTACCCTGACGCCGCCAAAAACTTCCTGGGCGCGGTTGCTTACTTCACCAAGCTGTTCCTGGGCGGCCCGGTAGAATGGCGCCATTCTCCGGCTGAGCCAGGCCAGCGAGATTGCCAGGAACGGCAGAAATACCACGCCAATCAGGGCCAGCCGCCAGTTTTGCATGAACATCAGGGCCAGGGCCAGAAAGCCCAGAAAGAGGCTGTTGAAGCCGTTGGTAATGCCCTGCACCACGAAATCGCGCTGGACACTGATATCCGAAGTACTGTGTACGATTAGATTACCGATGCTGGTATCGGCATAGTAACTCCGGTCGAGCTTTTGGAGCTTGGCAAAAAGATCGCTCCTGATTTCGGTCTCGACCTGGTAGCCGGTGCGGTTGATCGCCCAGCGCTGCAAGAAGCCCAGGCCAAGTTGGACCAGCCCGATTACAATTATCAGGAGGCAAAAGACTATTTCGAATTGGCCCTTATGGAGATTATCGATAATCAACCGGAGTAGATAAGGCTGCGTAAGGCTTATCCCGGAAATGAGCAGTAATACCAGGATACCAGCAACCAGACTGAAAGAATGTCTGGCCAGATATGACCACAGAACCTTTAAATTTCGCATTTTCCTTATTTTAGGGACTGTTCAACCGCTTCCGGCACGGCACCGCCGGGCGGTAGAGCCTGGCTGCCGTAGGGTAGCCGCCGGTGGCGCGAGCTGAACAGTTCCGAATTTGATACTTACCAGAGTACCTTTTAACTGCCGGAACCCCGGTAAAAGCTTTGATAACTATTTTAATAAAGTATTTTAACTGGTATAGACCAGCGGGTTAAGCTGGCTGGCCGCCAGGTCGCCGGTTTTTAACCCCGGAAACCAGCGTTCCAGGTCGGCTACCCGGTTTATGTTATCGGTCTCGGTAATATGCGCGCCATCGGCAAAATAGATAATCGTCATGGCCTCGCGGGGCCGGTTGGTAGAATTGCCGGGGGTGCCGTGTAAGGTCCAACCGGAATGGAAAGTAGCATCTCCGGCCGCCATAGCGCTGCCGGTCTGTAAGGAAAGCTGTTTCTTCGCGATAAATTCCTCGAAAATTGCCTGTGACCGGTCCGAGATTGGGATTTTACCCAGGTAGCCAAGCTTGTTTGACCCGTTGGCGAAGGTCATTGGTCCCATTTCAACCGAAATATCGCTCAGGGGCATCCACATAGTTACAAATTTGTCCGTATCGAGTGGCCAGTAATACTGGTCCTGGTGCCAGGGCGTCGGCCCGCCGTAGGGTTCTTTGAACAGGGCCTGGTCATGATATATCCGGACCCCTTTGACGCCCATCAGGTCGGCGGCGATTTTAGCAAACCGGCGGGCCAGCACAAACCGGCGCACCGCTTCGTCTCTTTCCCACAGGTTCATAATCTGGAGAAAGGCCTTGCCGTAGGTATCGCGTTCGGACAGGGGCCGTGTTTCCGTGTTATATCGGTAGGCGGCCTCCAGGATTGCCGGGCGGTAGACCGCCATCTCGGCTGGAGCGGCCACCTGGCGCAAAAGAATGTGGCCGTTTTGCTGGTAACTGCTAATTTGCTCACCGGTCAGGGCGTAATCCCCGGCCAGGTCCACCGTCACGGACCCAGGTTTAACCTCTTGCAAAATCGTTCCTCCTCTAACTCTCCGGAGCTTTTTAAGCATATGGCTATTGGTTTCAAAACAAAAAATATGATTACGGGCGTAACTTACTGCTAACTGAAACCGGCACAGGAAAAACCGGAAAACAGCTGGTAGCAAATTACCAACCGTATTCCGGTTATCCAGATTTCATTTGAAAGGCATCTACATAAAAGGACGTGGCAAGCCTCCAACTACTATTAACAGCGCGGCCTTTTAAGCGCTGTTTACAGGCCCATTCCAGCTATTAAACTGCTACCGGCTCAGGCTGCTTCGCGAACTGCAAGATAGCGTCCTCGCTGCTGACAGGGCAGGGTTCCAGGCTGCATAACTTCTTCTTCCTGAACTGGGGATTGGATAGGGCGTTGTAACAGATAATAAAGGAACGCCGTGGATAGTCCGAATCGTTAGGAGCAGAAGTGTGCAGCAGGTTACTATCAAAGAAAAGGACCGTGCCGGGTTCCATCTCGCACTTTACTTCTTCGAAATAAGGCGCAATCTGGTTGAGCCGTTCAAGGTCGGCCCCGGTCTGGTCGCCGACCGCGCCGTGAGTCAGGCGCCCTAATTTGTGGGAACCGCGCAAGACTCTCAGGCAGCCGTTTTCCTCGCGGCAGGGGTCCAGGGCCACAAACGCGCTCATCATGCGCGGAAAGACAAATCCCTGGTCATACCAGTAGCCGTAATCCTGGTGCCATTCCCAGGCCCCACCGGAACGCGCTTCTTTTAACATTACCTTGCCGTGAAAGAAAGCCACATCTTCGCCGGTTAAAATCCGGATATTATTGACTACCCGGGGCAGAGTGGAAGCCGCCGCCCATACATCGTTGTTCAAAGCGTGCCAGATAGATAGTTTGGTCTGGCGGCCCTGGGCATCCTGGCGGACATTAAGATGCTGGTTTATAGTCGAGTTGCTCTCGATGGTGTCCAGCATTATCTTGACTTCTTCCGGGCTGAACAGGCCCTTTACGAAGATATAGCCGTCACGCTGGTAATTATGGACATCCTCTTGTGAAAGATACATTGTGGTGAACTCCTTTATTCCTACAACTATAAACCCGGCCCACTGGACTGTTGTTTTCTGCTACAGGTATCCTGGGTAGGCGGCCTGTCCCTGGCGAAGATAGGCGGCTCGCGGCAGTTATAGACTTGAAAACCGGCTCCAGCACTGCTTACAAAGCAGAAAGATAACGAACCTGACTTATTTTAGACTATAATAAGGCAGGGGGTAAATGACTATAATGGTTATGCGCACATCGGATTCTGCTATTAATAGAGCGGATGTCGTCCTGGACGAAGGGCCGCCGCATGGCGTTTTGCTGGCGAGCCACTTCAACCGCGACTATGGCTACCAGGTCCGGCGGACTCGCGGCCGGGAAGACTGGTTGTTGTTTTATACCGCCGGTGGCGAAGGGTGCTTCCGTTACAATGAAAGGCAGCACCTGGCCCGGGCCGGTGAGGTAACTATAATCGCGCCCGGCTTGCCCCATAATTACTCAACTTCCCGGCCGCAAGAGCCCTGGAATTTTTATTGGGCCCATTTTATCCCGCGTACCGATTGGCTGCCTCTATTAAAAGAGTTGCCCGAGGAGTGGCCCGGCTTAATTGTAATGAAAATAGACGGCCCGGCCCTTAATGAGCGGTTGGTCCAGGTTTTCGAACGCTTGCTCAAGGATAACTATCTTTTAACCGGAATCCAGGAAGCCCTTTGCGCAAACGCCCTGGAAGAGATTGTGCTGCTTTTGGCCCGGCAGCGCCAGCAAGCTTCCAGCCTGGATGTGCGGGTGCAAAAAGTCCTGGAAATGCTATCCCAGCAGTTGGCCGAACCGCTAAACGTGCCGGAAATCGCCCGCAGCCTGGCCCTATCCCCTTCGCGAGTGGCCCACCTTTTTAAGGAAGCGACCGGCGAGTCGATTATGGCAACCCTCCTTAAATTACGCTTAAGCCAGGCCCGGCGCTTGCTCGAATTTACCAACCGGCCGGTCGGCGAGATAGCCCGGAGTGTCGGTTTTCAATCAAGTTTCCACTTTTCCCGCCAGTTCAAAAGCTTTTATGGTTTGAGTCCCCAGATTTATCGCAAAGAAATCCATAATTAGGCTAAATTCCATAACAATGGCATAAAATTTGCTTAATAAGCTATTAGAATAGTTCGATAGTTTGGCTGCGAAATCCTTTCGGAAATAGTCAAACTGTGGCCCAACAATTGCTATTCAAAGTATTACAAATACATTTAAGAATTTAATATAGAGTGTCAGGTTTTGTTGGTAAGGGGTTATCAACCGGTTTTCGGACCAAAAGCAATTATCTTATTTCATTACTCCTCTACCCCTTATTGTGTATTCAATACAATCCCCAACAAGTTGCTTTTTGCAACTCTCCTATGATACTAACAGTGGCCGGTATTCGCTCTACCGGCCATTTTATTTCATATGACTAATTTATTCCTATGTTATAATAATAACGATTGAAACTTTGTATTTACCACACATGTATCTAGGAAGAGGCGGTCGGTGGAATTGGAACATGTCCGCAAAGGGCGAATTGATCGAAGTACCCTTGAAACAAATATTGATGTAGAAGTTATCCTGGATGGCGATGGCACCAGCCAGGTGGCAACCGGCATTGGTTTTCTTGACCATATGCTGACCCTTTTTGCCAAACATGCCAACTTTACTTTGATAGTGAAGGCCAAGGGCGATACCTGGATTGACGACCATCATACGGTTGAAGATGTCGGTATTACGCTGGGCCAGGCTTTGCGCCAGGCTTTCGGCGATAAAATTGGCATCCAGCGCTATGGTCACGCCTATGTCCCGATGGATGAAGCCCTGGTCCGGACCTCCCTGGATGTTTCAGGGCGGCCCTTTCTGGTCTACGAAGTAGACGGCTTGCCGGAGAAAGTCGGCCAGTTTGATTGCCAGCTAATCGAAGAATTCTGGCGGGCGGTCAGCTTTAACGCCGGTCTGACGGTGCATGTTGATAAAATCCGGGGCAAAAACGCTCACCATATCCTGGAAGCAATTTTTAAGAGCTATGCCCAGGCCCTGCGCGAAGCGGTAAAAATTACCGGGACTTCGCTGCCCAGTACCAAAGGGAAAATAGAATAGTCTTTTTATGAATATTGCAGTCGTTAATTATGAAGCGGGGAATATCCGGAGTGTCCAGCGAGCCTTACAGGCGGTGGCTGGGCCTCAATCAAGCGTGGAAGTTACCAGCAACCCTCAAAAAATCCGGGATGCTTACGCGGTAGTCTTCCCCGGCCAGGGTGCCGCCGGGCAGTGCATGAACAATCTGCGGCAGACTCGCCTGGCTGAAACCGTCCGGGAAAGAATCAGCAGCGGGCGGCCCTTTATGGGCGTATGTGTCGGGTTGCAACTGCTCTTTGACCACCTGGAAGAAGATGACACCACCGGGCTGGAAGTCTTAGCCGGTGAAGTCAGGCGGTTTCCTGACCGGCCGGGCCTTAAAGTACCGCAAATCGGTTGGAATTCTGTCCAGCAAATAAAGCCTTCCCCTTTATGGGAGGGAGTGCCCGACAATTCATACTTTTACTTTGTCCACTCCTATTATGCCGACCCGGCCCCGGAGATCTTTGATAGTGTAGTTGGCCTGACCAATTATGGTTTTGATTTTGCCAGCGCGTTTACCAAAGATAACTGGGTGGCGACCCAATTTCACCCTGAAAAGAGCGGGAAATGGGGCTTGCAGTTGTATGCTAATTTCTTAAAGTTTGCCGCCGGGGTATAGTTGCTTGACACACTACAATGCCCCGGTTAAAATGCTTTACATGATACCTCGTACAACACACAGTATATCCTGTCCGGGTAATTGCCATTTCCGGCCAGTCTTGGTCTTACCAGTCCGGTTTACATTCTAAATAAGTATATTTCATGGAGGTCACTTTATATTGAACAAAAGAAGATCGTCACTCGGTCCCGGCGGAAAGCTTATCGTTGGTGGCCTCGGGGGGCTGGTCATTCTCTTTTTGTTGTGGCAGTTCGTCATCCCGTTCTTCTTTGCTCCTGCCAGCCAGGCCGGAACACCCAATTCAGCCAACAACAGCAGTAGTGCCAGCAAAAATCCAGAACTGGAAGGAGCTATTGTAGATGCTAATTCTACCCTGCCGGTAGCTCAAGCGGTTATTAAAGGCCCTGATGGAAGCGAGGTCGCCAAGACCGATGATAAAGGCCAGTTCAAAATCGCCAAATTGCCCGCCGACAAAGATAAGCTGACAATTGCTGCCCCCGGTTATGAAACGGTGTCATTACCCCTGGCAAAGGATGCCGCTAAGGCTATTCAACTTAAACAGCGCGTTATTACCGGCACTCTGGTAGATAGTGAAACTCAACAGCCGATTGCCAACCGCTTGATCGAGGGTGGTAACAAAGCCGTCATTACGGATGATAGTGGTAAATTTAGTTTTACCGGCCTGGCCGATGACGCTAAAATCGCGGTAAACCTGATCGGTTATCAACCGCTTGAACAGCCGGTCGGGACCGGCACCACTCCCCTGGTAGTACCTATCAAGTCTACTATTTTCAGTGGCACGTTGACCGACGCCAAGTCGGGTAAACCCATTCCTCACGCCACCGTTAAAACTCTTGATGGCAGCACCTTTGCTACCACCGGCCCGGACGGCAAGTTCACCTTTAGTGATCTCAAGAGGGATGCCAATACCGAATTAAAGGTACGCGCTCCCGGTTACAAGATTCAAACCCTCAAAGCGGCTGACCTGGCTAAAGGCGCTAAAATAGAACCGTTCAAGACTAACGCGGTCTATGTTCCGGGCGTCTTTGCCATCCGGGCCAATTATAAGGAACTCTTTACGCCTTACCTGGAAATGGCCGACAAAGGGCAGATTAATTCCATCGTGGTAGACGTCAAGTTCGATGACGATGGTACTCTCTGGTACGACAGCAAGACTCCCCTCGCCAAAGAATTAAACACCATCAAACGCGGTGGTAAAGACCCGGATGTTTTGATTGATATTCCGGCCCTGATGGCGGATGCTCGCAAACACGGTCTTTATGTGATTGCCCGGATGGTAATTATGCGCGACCCGGCGGTTGCCAAGGCTAAACCGGAATGGGCTCTCAAGAACCGCACTACCGGCCAGCCCTGGAAAGACTCCAACGGACTGGTCTGGCCTAATCCTTTCGTGCCGGAAATTGCCGAATACAATACCCAACTGGCTATGGAGTTGGCGGCCATGGGTGTAGACGAAGTTCAATACGACTATATCCGCTTCCCGACCGATGGCAAGCTCAGTGACATTCAATATAAGCCTGACCTGAACTGGACCCAGCTTTCCGATAACCAGAAACTTCGCGAGGAAACGGTTAATAATGTCGTCAAAAAGACTTATGACCTGATCAAAGTTACCGATACTTACCTGTCGCTGGACGTTTTCGGAATGAGCCTGTGGCGCGAGGACGATAATAACATCGGCCAACAGTATAACGACCTGGTTTTCCTGGCCGATTATATCTGCCCGATGGTCTATCCTACTCACTTTGAACTGGGCACCCTTGACCAGAAGCAGTACCCGGGCGCGACCGGAAATTACCCTGGAGTTATTATCCAGAAGAGTGGGGTAATTGCCAACAAGCTTGAGGAACAACTCAAACCGATTGCCAAGTATCGCCCCTGGCTGGAAGATTTCAGTTTGCCTCCGGTTAAACATACCCCCGAACGGGTCCGTCTACAAATTCAGGCTGCTAATGATAACGGAGCCTGGGGTTGGACCCTCTGGAATGCGGGTGGGAATTACAATACCCAGGTCTTGCAAAACTTCGCCCAGGTCAAAAAGTAATTTACATAATCTCCGCTTACTGGCGGTCCTGGTGAAAGAGTAAGCCCGGACCCTGGCCTACCGGTTTCAATGGTAGCCTGGGGCCTGGGCTTATAACAACCGTACCGGGCTGGAGCGTAAAAGAATCTATAAGGAGCAGGTACGCCAATGGGACGCCGTAGGCGAACTCTCAGCCGGTTGCCAACCAAGCCAAAACTTACCCCCATCGCGATTTATGTTCTTCTGGCGCTACTTTGTGTTGGGGGTCTTTTTTTTAGCAAGCAAAATCTGGTCAAAACAATCAATGGCAAGGTCTTGGATGCTTACAGCGGGCAGCCTCTGGGTGGTGTTACCCTGGTATTGACCAATGACCGGCAGCAGGCCAGGACCGCCGGAATTGTCCAGACGTTTAAGACTGCTACTGATAACTTCGGGGTCTTTCAATTTCCCCAGGCCACCGAAGGTTACTCTATTGCCGCTGAAAATAATAATTACCGCCCTTACCAGGCCAGCCAATCCGGGCTAACCAGCCTCGAGATAAAAATGGTGCCTACCCTTTTGCGCGGCCAGGTAAAAGACGCTAACGGCAATCCCCTGCCCCGGACCCAGGTTACCCTGGGCAGTAAGTCGGTTGAAACCGGCAGTGACGGCAGCTTTAGTTTCTCGGATGTACCGGAAAGCGGGACTATCCAGGCGCGGGCCGCCGGGTTCCGCAAAGGCAGTGTTCAGTTTAGCAAGAGCGTGCGCTCCGATATTACCCTGCAACCATTTAACGTCAAAGGGGCCTATATTGCCCCGGCCGATATTGCCGGGCCCAGCACTCTGAATAACGTTTTAAATTCGCTATCTTCGACCGAACTGACCGCAGTTGTAATTGACCTCAAAGACGAATCCGGCAAAGTTCTGTATAACAGCAAAGTGCCGGTGGCCGCCGGTGCGATTGCCGGTAACGATAAACGCATTCCGGATTTACAGGCCCTGGTAAAAACTTTACAGGCCAAAAACTTCTATGTAATCGCCCGGATTGTCGGTTTTCAGGACCCTGTACTGACTGACCTGAAGCCGGAATGGAGCATCAAAAGCAAAAGTACCGGGAAAGCCTGGGTTGATACCGGCAGCTATAACTGGGTAAATCCTTACAACCGGGATTCCTGGGAGTATTACCTGGGGCTGAGCGAGGAAGCCGCTAAAGCGGGCGTGGACGAAATTCAGTTCGACGGGTTTCACTTTCCGGTGCTGGGTAAACTCGACGATATAAATTATGCCCTGCCGGAAGGCCGCACCAGTAACGAAACCACCCGGATGGATACAATCATCGGGTTCTTCAAAGCCGCCAGGGATAAACTTTCCCCGCTGGGTGTCTATACTTCGATAACGGTCTACGGTACGGCGCTGGTCGAAGGCGGCGATTTGGGCATCGGTATGAATGTGGCTACCCTGGCTCCTCAGGTAGATTATATTTCACCGCAAATTTACCCTTCGGAATGGAGTCCCGGGTCCTTTGGAATTGATAAACCCGCCATCAAGCCCTATGACCTGGTCAGACAGGCCATGTTAAGCGCCAAGAGTCTGTTAAAGGACCGGCTTTCCCAGGTACGACCCTGGTTGCAGGATTTCAGCCGGGGCGAGGCTATTTACGGTGAAGCCCAGGTACGCGATGAAATCCGGGCAGTGCTGGAAATCCAGAAGAAAGATGTCGGCGGCTGGATTTTATTCAACCCCGGCAGCAGGTATACCGTGGCGGCTATTCCCCCAAAATCTTAAGTTCTCGGTGCCGGGAAATTGTTTTTATCCTCAAAAAATAGTTCTTACGAATTATTGTCAAGCCCAAAAAGGGTGATATAATTATATTATGTAAATGACAGGTTAAAGTAAGTGGGACCCTTCAAGTTTTTCTAGTAATTTCTGTCTACCGTGAGAGGAAACAAGGTTATGTTGGAAACAAGAAGTTTACCCGGAAAGCTGCGCTTGCAGGGCTTCCTTTCTTTAATGTTAGCGCTTACTCTGGCTCTTTCAATCTTCCTGGTAGCCGGTTCCGGTACGGCCTCCGCCGCTGACGAAAGCTACACCGTCCAAAGGGGTGATAACCTGACCGCCATAGCCGCTCGCTTTGGCCTGACGGTACAGGCGCTGGCTAACGCCAATGGCCTGGCTAACGTAAACAATATCCACGCCGGTCAGATTTTAAAAATTCCCCAGGCCAACAGCCAAAATTCCAATAACAGTCCGGCCCCGGCTTCCACCGGGGAAGGGGCTTATATAGTCCAATCCGGCGACTCGCTTTCCAGAATTGCCGCCCAGTACGGGGTTTCCCTGGTGGACCTGGCAAGCGCTAACGGCTTGTCGGTTATGAGCTATGTCTACATCGGACAGACCTTAAAGATACCCGGTAAATCGGCGGCCCCGGTTGCGGCTCCAACCCTGCCAGCGGTTCCTTCTCCTGCCCCGGCGCAGTCCAATGCCGCCGGTTCAGTCTACACCGTCCAGTCCGGCGATAACCTTTTGGCTATTGCGGCCAGGTACGGCACGACCGTCGCGATTTTGCAGCAAGCCAATAGTATTGCCAATCCAAATTCAGTGTTCGTCGGCCAGAAGTTGGTTATTCCCGCGGCCGGACAGGGTGGCGGAGTGCCGCCGGTTGTTTCAGCCCCGGACCCTGTCCAACCGGCCGCCAGCGCGACTACTAGCGGCAAGTGGATTGATGTCAACTTGAGCCAGCAAAGGCTGGTCGCCTACGAAGGCAGCCAGGCGGTCTTTAGTTCGCTGGTCAGTACCGGCGTCTCCCGGTTCCCGACTGTCACCGGTACCTTCAATATTTATCTGAAATATTCCAGCCAGGCCATGACCGGCGGCACCGGGGCCGATTATTATTACTTGCCCGGTGTACCCTACGTAATGTATTTCTATGAAAGTTACGCTATTCATGGCGCTTACTGGCATAATAATTTTGGACGTGTTATGAGTCACGGCTGTGTCAACTTGCCGGTTGAGGCTTCCAGGTTTATGTACAACTGGGCCCCGATGGGCACTCCTGTTAAGATCCATTACTAAGGACGTAAGGCGTATTAAGCAGGTCCTGGGCCAGTCGTCCCAGGCTCTGCGCCAATGGTACCTGTTGCACGTTGGTGGTTATCTTGTATAATAAAAATACTCGCCCTACCAGACGTTTTAAGACCGGTATACTTATTTGTAATTAGGAAAGCATAAGCTTATATGTTAGAGAATAAGGGGGTACTATGCAACTCGTAGTGCAATCAGGTGCGGAACCAGGGCGTACCTACGATATCGCAGCATCCCAAAAGATTAGAATGGGCCGTCAGTCTGGCAATGATGTAGTAGTTCCTGACGAACAGGTATCCCGCCGCCATGCCGAAATCGAAGAGCGCGGAGGCGGTTTGATCGTAACCGATCTCGGTTCTTCCAACGGTACTTTTGTGAATGGCACCCGGATTTCCACCCAACAGACCCTGCGGGCCGGGGATACCGTCCAGGTAGGCACGACCGTCTTGAAGGTGCTTGATTCATCTTCAGCCGGGGGTGTGCCTGAAGGCGATTATGACCAGGGCGCGGCTACGGCGGTCTTCCAGCCGACCGGCCAGGATAGAGGTTACTCGGCCGGGTATGGTTCTCCGGCGGCGGCGAGTAGCGCGACTCCCCCACCGTCCGGCGGCAGCGATTACGGCCAGGCTAACTACGGGCAGCCCCCTTCGCCCACTTACGGCCAGCCTCCCAGCTATGACCAGGGCCAGGGCCAGAATTACCAGCAAGGTAGCGCTTACGGCGCGGCCGGTGCCGGTGCGGCGGGTGCGGCTGCTTACGACCAGGGCCAGAATGCTTATAATCCGCAACCCGCCTCATATGACCAGGGGCAAAGTGCCTACGGGCAGCAACCCGCCTCGTATGACCAGGCCCAGGGCGCTTACGGCCAGCAGCCTGCTTCCTACGACCCAGGGCAGAACGCTCACGGACAGCAAACTCCTGCCGCCTCATATGACCCGGGCCAATCGGCCGGTTACAACCAGGCCCAAAGCCCCTACGGCCAACCGCAGCCCGGTGCCTACGACCCGAACCAGGCCGCTTACGGTCAGCCCGGTGCCTACGGCCAACCCCAGGCTCAGGGTGCTTATGGACAACCCGGTGCCTACGGCCAGCCCCAGGCGCAGGTAGTGACGAAAAAAGGCGGCTTACCTTTACCCCTGATAATCGGTGGCGCGCTGTTAGCCCTGGTAGTAATCGGGCTGCTGGTGTACTTCCTGGTGCTTAACAAGGGTGGCGCAACTTCCGTCGGTGGCGATATACCGGAACCCCAGAATGCAACCAAGCTGGGAATTACTATCCAGGACTTTGAAAGGTTCCGCCAGGCCGGGGATACGACTGACCTCAGTAAGGTTTCTTTCGCCGGGTACAATACCACCGATGCCCCTGATAAAATTCTCAGTTTCTACCGAACCGAGATGAAGAACCGGGGCTGGACGGAAGACACGGCCAAATCAGACGCTGCCAATGTAGTCTTTAAAAAGGGCGATAACGCCGCCGGGATTAGCACTTTGCCGGTCAGAAGCACGGCCGAAGTAACGGCTTACGAGTCGTTTTTCCCCGGTGTTAAAGATAAAATTAAGGCCGGTCAGACTTTAATCTTCCTGGTTTCCGGCCCGGCCAACGTGGTTAATGCTAGCTAATCCCTTGGTAACGGATTAAATAAAAAACAGGCAGCCTCCAAAGCCGCCTGTTTTTTATTTCCGGGTTATTTGTAGATTACATGGCGGCGCTTGAAACGGCTCACCAGGGCTTCCAGCAGGAAAATAAGTAACGCCAGTAGCAGATTTATAGCCGCCGCGAAAGCAAAAATCCAGGTCAAACTGCCCATCAGGTGGCGCAGGTTTTGCTGCCATTCCAGCGGCAAGGGCGGTAAGATGCCGGTCACTGCCAGAACCAGGATTAAGACACCGGGCAGGATCAGCCCGACCAGCCAGGGGCGGCGGTCCGGTTTGCTGGGCAGCATGCCGTTACTGACTGTAAAGACCAGGTAAAGCCACAGGAAGTTTAACGGCTTCTGGACACTGGCGACTATTTCGGCTGGCAGCAGCGCAATGGACTGCCAGATACTATCGTCTTTCGGGGAAAAGGTGCTGACCCCGGCATTAAAGTCCAGGAGAGCGGCCAGCAACAGCAGGACCAGGATACCTACCGGCAAAGGAGCCAGCCCGATAAGGCTCTGGCGTACCGGGTCGGTCTTGAAAATTTCGACATAGCCCAGGGTCACCGGGCCGCCTTGCTTGTCCCTGGTTTCGGCCGGTTGGGGCCGGAACAGGGCAACGTCCCTGGTCGGTACAAAGAGCAACCGCGCTACCAGCCAGTGGCTGATTTCGTGCAAAATTACCCCCGGGGCCAGCAGATAAAAATAAACCGTGGAAGCCGGACCGTTCCGGTTGGTGATTAAAAGCACCAGTCCCTGGATATGCCGTCCCAGCCACCACTGGACACCCCAGCAGGCCAGGAAGGTTATATAAAGCCATACAACTGCGGTAGCCCAGACAGAAGCGCCGCCTTCCATGTAAGTGTTCTTTCTAGCGTTTGCGAGTTAAGGCTTTGATTATTCTTGATAACAACAAGTCCGATTATAGCCGGGACGCCTTACCCGGTCAATTGACGGTTATATTTTTTATTACAGGGGCCTGAAATCAATAAGTTTGATTTTTAAGATTAGTTAGGCCATAATTAAGTCAGGCTCGTTTTATATTAGTATCAGGCTAGTTTTGTATAAATCAACTCAGGAGATTGCAGTTATGGCAGACCGCTCCACCAACCTTTTGCCCGGTAGTCGCATTGGCCCTTATGAGTTAACAGGCGTCTTAGGCCAGGGCGGAATGGCTACTGTTTACAAGGCTTACCAGGCTTCACTTGACCGCCAGGTGGCTGTAAAGGTAATGGCCGACCGGTATGCAAATGACCCAACTTTCGGGGAAAGATTCCGGCGGGAAGCGCGTTCGATTGCCCGGTTACACCACCCCAATATTCTGACAGTCCATGACGCGGGCGAGGATAACGGCCTGCTCTATATTGTCATGGAAAATATCGAGGGCCAGACGCTGCGCGAAGAATTGAATAGTAATCCTTTGACCCTGGAGCGCACTGCTAAAATTCTGGAGCAGGTCGGCGCGGCCCTGCACTATGCCAACCAGAAGGGTATCGTTCACCGGGATGTTAAACCGTCCAACGTGCTGATTGACCATAATAACAACCGGGCGGTGCTTTCGGACTTTGGTATTGCCAAGCTGGTGGATAGCGCCACCGCGGGCCTGACCGGGACCAACGAGGGCATGGGTACGCCGGAGTATATGAGCCCGGAACAGGCCATGGGCGAGGCCCTGGACGGCCGGAGTGACGAGTATTCGCTGGCGGCGATGGCCTTTGAACTCCTGACCGGCCGGCCCCCTTACAAAGCGGATACGCCAATTGCTATCGTGATGGGCCATGTTTCTAAAGAAATTCCTTCCGTCCGCGAAATCAACGGCCAGATCTCCCCGGCCCTGGATGCGGTCATAAGAAAAGCGCTCTCTAAAAAACCGGCCGACCGCTATCCCACCGTGGCCGATTTCATCCAGGCCTTTCAGGCCGCCCTGAGTAATGTTCCAACCGGGCCGCAAACCCTTCCGGTTAATTATTCGCAGCCGCCTTATAACCCGGCCAATGGGCCCCAACCAACCTACCCACCGGTTATTACCCCGGGCTACCCACCGTCGGCCCAACCAACCTGGCATGCTACCCCGCCGCCTCAGCCCTACACCAATCAACCCGGCCCTGCCTATAACCAGCCTTATGCTGTTAACACACCGTATCAGGGTATCCAAAAACCCAGGAAGAGCAATTCAACCGGGCTGTTACTGGGCGGCGTCGCCGGTATCCTGGTTATGACGGTGGTTATTCTAGGTCTAATCCTGGTACTAGGCGACAGTGAGCCGTCCAATCCGACTGCTACGGCCCAGGTGGCCGAAGCCACACAGGCCGGACCGGCCAGCCAGGGTGGGTCGCCAGCGGCGGCAACAACGGCGGCTGCGATTACAACGGCGGCCCCGGCAACAACGGTGGCCCCGGAACCCGCCGCAAGCGGTGGCGGTATGCCGGTAGAAAGCTCGTTAAAGGAAATTACAGCCGACCCGGAAGCGCAAAAATCCCTGGAAGTGCCTTTTGCGCAATTAGGCAAAGATGTTAACCTGGCCCTTTACAGCTCCCCCACTTCGGTAGATAAACTTATTAGTTTTTACAAGGATGGGCCGGACGGTTGGGCTTTTGTTTCCGATAAAACCGAAGGCAATAACAGCTATGTTTTCCTGGTAAAAGACGGCAAAGGCGGCCTGGTCGCGGCCGCCCCGATAACCAAAATCTTTATTAATGCAGCGGATACCCCGGCTTCCTTGCGGCCTTCGCTTAAAGAGGGTGAAACGTTTGTATTTCTGGCTGATAATATAGACATTTCGGCTGTGGAAGACCTCGCCCCGGCTACTACTACGGCGGCGGGGGCGGTTACCACCAGGGCGGCCACTTCTCCCGCCCCGGCTGCGGTTAAATACAAGCCCTATACCAGTCTAAGCACTCTCTGGCAGTCTGAAATGCCCGATGGGTGGAGCCTTTCACAGAGTAGTGGTAAATTCTCGCAGCGCGATAGCTTCAGCCAACCGGATAGCGTTGCTTCCATCGAAGTAGCGATTATCAAGGATGAGTTTTCGACCAAAACTCAGACTCAATTTGACAGTTATGTAGAAAGTGCCGTAAAGTATGGCGACCTTTCTAACGTGAAACGCGAAAAAAAGAATGTTCAGGAGTACGCCGGCTGGCTGGTCAGCGCCGATCAGAAAACCACGAAGGGAACTTTCCCTATCCAATGGCTTTTTCTGAATCGAAAAGATAGCGTAATGGAAGTCAAGCTAAATGTGCGGTCCGAACTCGGCATCCAGTTCCTGGGAGTAATGGGTCATTTCCTAGATACCCTGAAAATTAAAGCCGACCCGGTTAGCTTCGTAAGTGCAAAGCTCGCACCCGATGGAGTAACTCCGTTCAAAAAATTTCCTTCCCAGGAAGGAAAATGGACCGCCAATGTACCGGACGGGTGGAGTTTTAATACCTATTTTGATAAGCGAAGTTCGAGTTATAGCTGGAACCTGGAAAGTAGTTTTACTCTTAACGTTCGCTGGACGGCCTCTGATTTTTCTGCCGGTGACCCGGTCAAGTTAAAAAAAGATGCTGAAACGGCGATCAATATCCGGAAGATTAGCGAAGCGACGATTGAAGAACGCAAAGTTAGCGGCTTCCCGGCAGTGCTAGTCAAGGGAAAAAGAGCCAGTCTTGATAAAACTCAGCAGCCTTATGTCCTGTTGATGGTCAGTACAGGCAAGGGTGGTTCTTACGAAATAGTGCAAAGCGTGGATAAAGCGGCCGGTCAGCTTTATCTGCAACCCGTCCTTGATAAATTCCTGGCAACTTTTCAAGTTACACCTTAATTAGTTAGGAATGAAGAGGGGGATTCATGCTAGTCGAAAATTCTCGGCCACACCTGTTTGATATATATAATCCCCAGACCAGCCGTTTTTATGACGAAATGTTCGCCACGGATCAAACGGTATGGGAACACTATAATACCCTCTTACACCGGTTTAACGAGTTAAGCCCGGCGGAAATCGAGGCGCGCAAACAGATTGTCAACGTATTTTTTCTTAACCAGGGGATTACTTTTACCGTATACGGTGCCGATGAAGGCGTTGAGCGAATTTTCCCGTTTGATATTGTCCCGCGAATTGTACCGGCTTCGGAATGGGATATTATTGAGCGCGGTCTGACCCAGCGTATCACGGCCTTAAACCTCTTCCTGTTCGACCTCTACCACGAACAAAAAATTCTGCGCGATAAAGTTGTCCCGGCCGAACTGGTGCTGGGCAGCAAGCACTTCCGGCGCGAGTTTATGGGCGTAAACCCGCCGCTTGGGGTCTATATCCATATCACCGGCTCCGATATTATCCGCGACGGTCACGGCAATTATTTGGTGCTGGAAGACAACCTGCGCTGCCCCAGCGGGGTGTCCTATATGCTGGAAAACCGCCAGGCCATGAAGCGGGCCTTTCCGACCCTTTTCAGCAATTACCGGGTTCGCCCGATTGAAAATTATCCCCAGGAACTGGTCAGTATTTTGCAGCAAATCGCTCCCAGCAACCCGGATAATCCTTCTATCGCCCTGCTGACTCCCGGCATTTATAATTCAGCCTATTTTGAACATTCCTTCCTGGCCCGCCAGATGGGCATCGAACTGGTCGAAGGGCGCGATCTGATTGTCAACGACAATAAGGTTTACACCAGGACCACTCGCGGCCTGAAACGGATAGACGTGATCTACCGCCGGGTGGATGACGACTTCCTGGACCCGCTGGTTTTCCGCTCCGACTCGAAGCTTGGCACCCCCGGTCTGATTAATGCTTACCGCTCCGGCAATGTTGCCCTGGCTAACGCAATCGGTACCGGCGTAGCCGATGACAAAGTCATCTACAGCTTCGTCCCTCAAATTATCAAGTACTACCTGGGTGAAGACCCGATTTTGCCGAATGTACCGACTTACCTGGCAAGCGACCCGCAAGACCTGGTTTATATCCTTGAAAACCTGGATAAACTGGTGGTTAAAGCCGCCAACGAGTCGGGCGGTTATGGCATGCTGGTCGGGCCTCACGCGACCCAGGCCCAGCGGGACCAGTTCGCAGTCCTGTTAAAAGCTGACCCGCGCAACTATGTCGCTCAACCGACCATCGCCCTGTCGCGCCACCCGGCTTTTGCAAACGATACCAGTTTTACCGGTTGCCATATCGACTTGCGGCCTTATGTTCTCTATGGTGAGACAGTTAAGATTGTTCCGGGTGGTCTTACCAGAGTAGCCCTGACTCCCGGCTCGTTGGTGGTGAATTCCTCCCAGGGTGGCGGCAGCAAAGACACCTGGGTGCTTTTCGATTAAGACTAAAACCCGTTCAACTTTAGCTGGAACCGGGTAACGCAAATCGCTAATGGTTGGAAGACTTGCTGGTAACCGCAATACCTGCGCCCGGCAAGTCTTCAGGTTACCTGTAGCTCCGGCTATCGTTCTACGAAAGTTTAAGTAAGGAAAATAAAATGTTAAGCCGGGTTGCCGAGTCCATGTTCTGGATGAGCCGTTACATTGAGCGGGCCGAAAATACCGCTCGCTTTCTGGACGTTAATTTCCATCTCCTTTTGGACCTTGATAAAATTACTGAAGTAGATTCGCGGACTTACTGGGAACCGTTAATTATGGTGACGGATGACCGGGAGCGCTTTTTAACCCTGCATACCGACTTTACGGCCCAGGCGGTCAGCGATTTCCTGGTCTTTAACCGCCAGAACCCCAACTCCGTTTTTTCCTGTATCGCCCTGGCCCGTGAAAACGCCCGGAGCGTCATCGAGACTATCGCCAGCGAAATGTGGGAGCAGATCAACCGGCTCTATCACTTCCTGAATACGGCTGACCCGACCATTTTGCAGCGCGACCCCTACAACTTTTACCGGGAACTAAAGAACGGCTCTCACCTGTTTCAGGGTATCACCGATGCCACTTTCAGCCGGGGCGAAGCCTGGGATTTTGTCCAGGCGGGCCGCTACCTGGAACGGGCCGACAACACTTCGCGGCTGGTTGATGTTAAGTACCATCTTTTGATCAATCCGAATAAAGAAGAAATAGACCCGATTGACAATATCCAGTGGATGGCGGTCCTGAAGAGCTGTAGCGCCCTGGAAGCCTTCCGCAAGGTCTACCTGTCCCGTATAGAGCCTGAAACGGTTTTACAGTACCTGGTGCTGGACCGCCAGTTCCCCCGGACGATTTACTTTTGCGTGGCAATGCTGCAGGAAGCGCTCTGGCGCATTTCGGGCAGCCGCCGCCGCGATTTCTCGACCAATGCCGACCGGCTGGTGGGTAAACTGGAAGCGGAGCTTAATTACACGACGATTGACGATATATACCAGCTTGGACTGCACACCTGGTTGGAGGATTTGCAAAAGAAACTGGCCCGTATCGGCGACCAGGTCTACCAGACTTATTTCTCTTACCATACATTCCAGGACAGCGAAGATGTTGTGCTCGCGCCGGGTTCGCGCTCAAATGCGCTTAGCAGCGGCAACGTCAAGGTCAGCCGGGCGGTCTGGAGCCAGTCGGACAGTTCGCAGCAACAGCAGCAGCAGCAACAATAGGCGTGGCACGTTAAACGGATAAGGTTGAACGTAAAACGGGTAATGGAGTTTTTAATTCCATTACCCGTTCTTTATTTTGTGGCAGTCCCACCTTTTCCAAACCTGCTAGCCATTTTAAAAGGAAACCTTACGCAATCGGCGTCCCCTTAACCCGAATTTCGTATCCAGTTGCCCGTACTACCTACAACCTTATCCGTTTAAGGTGCTACGTGCCTCTGCCTACGACACCGTTTAAGGTGCTACGTGCCTCTGCCTACGACACCGTTTCTAGTGGGTCATCCGAGGCCAGGTTCGACTCGGTCAGGGGAATGCGGATAGTTACGCGAGTGCCTTTGCCCGGCTTGGACTCGATGGCTACTTTCCCGCCTACCAGGGCTGCACGCTCGCGCATATTGGTCAGGCCCAGGCTTCCGCGCTTGTCGTAATTTTGCTCGATAGCCGAGGTATCAAAGCCCTTCCCGTCATCCTGGGCCACCGCGTTCACAAAACCCTCTTTGTATTCAACCTGCAGCCAGATATTTTTAGCTTCGGCGTGCTTGCGGGCGTTGTTTACCGCTTCTTGCAGGATGGTAAAGATGGTCGTTTCCACACTCGGACTGAGCCGTATATCTTCTTCACCGAGGATAGAGAAGTAGACTGCCGGGTCGTTAGGAGCGGTCGGGAACCGCCCGGCGTACTGCTCCAGGGCGGCTTCCAGGCCCTGCGATTCCAGCACCAGCGGCCGCAACTCATAAAGCAGGGTCCGGATTTCCTTGGAAGTTTGCTGGGCGGTCTTGCCCAACTGGACCAGTTCGGTTACGGCCCGGTCCGGTTCGGTCTTTAACAGGCGCCGGATAAATTCGATTTGCATGGCAAACGAGGCCACGGCCTGGGCCGGACCGTCATGCAGATTGCGGGCCAGTGTATGGCGCACTTCTTCTTCGGCGGTGAGCATCTTGTTGCGCTCGGCCAGCAAATTGCGGTACAGCGTGGCATTTTGCATGGCGACAATAGTGTGGGAAGTCAGCGCCACCATCAACTGTAGGTCATTCTGGTGGTACTTATCGGCTTTGTTCGAGGCTATCAGCAGCAAGCCGTAAACCTCATAACCGCCTCTCAGGGGCATAATCAGGGCGGTTCGACAGTTGGCGAGGGAGGGCAAAAGCTTGCGCCATTCTTCCAGGACTTCTTCCTCGTTGATTAAAACGGGCTGCGCCTGGGCCAGGGCATCCTGGATGACGCCCTTGCTGGTACTGTAATGGCGCTTGCGTTCGGCTTCGGTTAAGCCTTCGGCATCGGCAATTTTCAACGAGTCAATGGTTCCCTCGAAAAACATTACCGCCCCGACTGATATTTCGAAGGCCGACTCTATTTCGTTCAGGACATTCCGGATGACCTTCTGGTAGTCCAGGGTAGCGGTCAGCGTGCTGGACACCCGGTAGATTGCCTGGACCCGGTTTTGCAACTCCACCAGGTTTTCTTCACTGGTACTGGCTACCGCTTTGGCAACCATTTGCGGCCCGATGTCCAGGAGTGCACCCTTGCTGCCGATAATAAAGCTAAGTATCAGTGGGAAAAGTAACGCCGCTATAAAGACCGCCAGCGCAGCCAGCCCTTCAATCGAGGCCAGGCTGTAGCTATATCCTTCCGGGTTGATATAGAAAAAGAGGATATTGGCAAAACCTATCAGGGTTACCGCCAGGGCGCTTTCGGTCAGGCCGGTAAATGCGGTCAGCAGCAGGGCCGGGAGATAGGCTATTGCAAAGACCGGCAGCCCGATGAACCAGCTGATTATTACTATAAAAACTACGTCCAGGTAGAGGCCAATCCGGGGGTAATCGGCGGCCTGGCGGGCCAATGTATTAGCCACCACGAACATACCCAGACTGTAGACCAGGTAACCGGTAAGCAGGTACAGGTCAATATTGTTGGATTTACCGGCCCCGACAAGAAAGTGTTGTAAAAAAGATAAAAGTAAAAGGGCTACTACAAAAGCGCCCCGGCAGAGTCCCAGGCGTCGGTTTGTAGTTACAAGTTGGGCTTCGGAATGGCCCTTTAACAGGTTGCGCGAGCGGGTTGCGATGTCCACTAAATTTCTGCTTCACTTCAATAAGGTAAATGCTGCAACAAACCAGGTTTGGCCTGGCGAGAAAATTTCGGGTACCGTATGTTTAATTATAATACAATGTATCTTTTAAGCTAGACTATGTCAACCCGGAATATAGCTATAACCCATAATATCAGGAAGAAAAAATAAGCCCTATAGATTGGCCCGGTACTTTTTGGCTATCTGCCATCCTATTTCGTAGTATTTATTAGCCGGTAGGCTCAGCCGGGTTACCTCTGCCACCTGCCGGTTAGCCGGGCGCTGCAACAACGGTAATCGGGAAAGCCAGTTTCAAAGCGGTATTTCCCGGTGAGAGCTCAAGCGTTTGGCCGTTATACGTGCCGGATACCGGCAGCAGGGCCTGGGGCTGGTCTTTGGGATAGGCTGTAACCTCAAGCTGGTATTGGCCGGGCGGCAGGTGGATATACAGGTCGCGGTAGTCCCGGACGGCTTCGCGGACTTTCCATTTGCTGGTCGGAAAGTACCCGCTCAACGGCTGGGCCGGGTAATTGGTGCCGGTATCACGGCCGTCTTTGTCCAACAGGCGCACCTTGAACTCGTAATCCCGGTTGTCGGCGGCAATTTTGCGCCAGTAAAAGGTCAGGTGGAGTTGCGAGTCATAGCTAACCTGGCCCGCCGGTAGGATTTGCTCGGTACTGTCGGTACTGGCGGTCGGTATTACGTCAAAACCTTCCAACCGCAAAGACGTGCCAAAATTAATCGCCGTCCGGTGGTCGCGCAGGCGCGGGTAGTAATCGGCGTTGGTGCCTGGTATTTGCTTGAAGGTGTAGCCGTAGATGGTGACGCCTACAAAGACTTTCGGGTCGTGGAACATCCAGGTATTGTTGTCGAACCAGGTCTTGCGGACGTATTCCTTGGGGTCGTCCTGTTTGTAATGCTCCGGCGAGACGACCATCCAGGCCCGTTCGTGGCCGCGAATGATGCCTTTTTCGGCTGAAAGATAGGCGTCCAGGTCCGGGTCATTGCTGCCGTCTATCAGGTGCTGGGGAATGGTAAAGACCGAAACGCCGGGCGGCACTTTAAGGTAATAGTCCACGGCGGTTTTGAGATAACCGGGCATTACAATAATTTCGTCACCAGCCCGCAATTGGGTCTGGAGCCAGCGCAAGGATTCTCGCCAGTCTTCTTTCTGAGGCGCTTCGGAATAGTTAAAGCTGAACAGGGCTACCCCGGCAAAGACCAGGGCGGCAGCCCCGGCGACCAGGGCGGCGGGCCAGATTCTAAGGGCCAGCCAGGCCAGACCCCAGGCCGCCAGGATGTAATAGGCCGGGGAGGCAATCAGCAAATAGCGTTCGGCGAAAAATGGAATCCGCATGGTCAGGATGTAAAAGGCCAGGATAGGCAGCACCAGGTACAGCGTCAGTAACCAGGCGGCGTCTGTGCCGGATTGAGCCGGTACAGTTTGAGCGGGTTCGGGTTGCGCGGCGGTTGCAGCCTTTGGGCGGTTGGCCCGGTAAGCCCGCCAGGCCACGATTAAGCCAAGCAGGACCAACCCGGCATACACCAGCGCCCCGACGGCTTCCCAGAAACCGTCCGGAATGCGGTTAACACCAAAGCGCCGCCCCAGGGTGCCCAGCATATCCGGCAGCCCGACCGGTTGGAACCAGGTCTTGCCGATTTCGCCACTCATCAGGGTCGGGGCCTGCCAGAGGGCAATCGGCAGGTAAGGCAGGGTTAGCAGGCTGAGGGCGATAACGGCCCGGCGGCGGAAAGCCGCCTTAATCCGTTGTATAAGAGCCGGCCGGACCTGAATGGGCTTATCTTCACCGGAAGCGGCGGCGCGCCTTCTTTGCAGCCACCAGGCGGTTACCAGGAAATAGCTGACTTCAACGGCCACTATCAGGACGCTCATCAGGTGGACGTAAAAGCTCAGCGTGGTCAGGACGACATAGGCGGCCCACCAGCCTTTCCGGTTGTTTTCCAGGGCGGTCAGAAAGAAGTAGACCGAGGCCAGGGTCAAAAGCAGGGCCAGCGGGTACATTTTGGCATCCTGCGAATACCAGACCTGGTAAGGCGAAACCGTAACCAGCCCGGCCGCAATCAGCCCGACCAGGCTGTTCCGGCTGATTTTTTTAGCCAGCAGGTAAATCAAAGGCACTACGGCGGTCCCGGCCAGCAGCGAAGGCGTGCGCACCGCCGCCTCACCGGTCCCGGCCAGCAGTAGCCAGAAGTGCATAAAAAGGGTATACAGCGGGCCGTTCTCGCCCGGTTTGAGCATTTCGCTCAGCAAGACCCCCAGGTCGCGCTGGGCCCGGGCCACCAGGTCGGCCTCATCGAACCAGAGTGATTGAGTTGCCAGCCCTTTCCGGCGCATCAAAAAGGCCAGGACGGTCAGGGCGGCTACGGCCAACCCGGCCACCGATAGGCGCCTGCCTATTAAGCGGAAGGCCGCTGCCTGGTCGGAGGTATTCTTATTTTTTCTGGTCGAAAGGATCAAGCAGGTATCTCGATTTAATACAACTTAATAAAACTAATTTTCGAACAATTTCCGGTACAACGCCAGGCTGCGCTGACCGATAGACTGCCAGCTAAACCGCCTGGCGAGGTCCAGGGCGCCCGCATTCAGGCGCGGTGACAAGTTGTCTGCCTCCTGGCGCAATCTAAGCAGGGCGGCCGCCAGCTCGGCCGGGTCATCGGGTTTTACCAGTAGAATGTTTTGACCGTCCAATAGTTGCGGGAGCCGTTCATCTTCCGGCAGGCAGCTATTAGCCGGCTCCGGCTGCGGCCAGGTTGTCACGACCGGCAGGCCGTGGGACAGTGGCGCTAAAAGACTGCCGCGCCGGAAGCTGGCGCCGTCCTTAAAGGGCAGGGCGACCGCTTCCAGGGCGTAGAGCAGCCGGGAGGTTTCATGGGCCGGGCGGTGGCCGGTCCGGATAACCACGCCTTCCAGTCCCAATTGTCCGGTCAGGGCGGCCAGTTCGGCGGCATAAGCCTGGTTGTCCGGGTCGGTCTGGCCCGCTTCGCCGCCAATCAGGACAAGTTTGTAAGCCTGACCTTCCCCGGTTGCCCGCAATTCGGCCAGCGCCCGCAGCAGGGTATCCATTCCTTTGGTCCGGTTAGCCAGCCCGAAATAGCCCACCGCGAAATCGGTAGCGTTCAGGCCCAGTCCGCGCCGGAAGACCGCCCTTTCCAGGTCGTTTGCAAAGCCGGGGCCCGGTTCAATATTAGAACCAATCGGGACCAACCGCAAGCGGGCCGGGTCAAGACCCCGGTCCAGGGCCTGGCGGTAATCGCTGGCGTTGGTGACAATTACCAGGTCGCTGGTCTTTAGCAGGAGCCGGTTGACCCATTCGCGGACCGGACCGGCCTTTGGAAAGAGGTAAGGCACCAGCAGGTCGTGAAAAGTCGTTACGACTCTTGGACGGGTCTTGCCCAGGGTCAGCCGCAGGTAAAGCGGCAGGAAATTAATGGCCGGGTGCATCCGGTAGGCCCCGGTCTGGTACTGGATGTTCAGGACTTGCCGGGACTGGCCTTTCAGCCGGGCGGCAATCCGGGGCAGGGCCGGCCATCCCCAGGTATTGCGCCCCTGGCGATTAGCCGGAAGGCGCTCCACCGGGAAAGGAAGTTCTTCAGCGTCAGCAGCTAGGCCGCTTTGCCCGGTTAATACCCTGACCTGCCCGGCCCCGGCGGTTTGCAGCGCGGCAGCCAGGCAGGCGGTGTAATCACCCACGCCACCCGGCAGCGGCGGAAATTCGGCCGAGAGCAAAGTCAGGTTTAGTTCGCCGGGGGCCGGGGGAAAAGGCGAGCGGTAGGGCCGCAAGCCGGAAGCCAGGACCTTGCGGATAAGGGCCAGGCGTTCGCGGCGCAATTCGGCTTTATGGCCCAGCCGCAATTTTGCCCATTCTTCAACATACTGGGAAATATAGGTTCCCAGCAGAAAGTAGCGCAGCAGCCCGCCGTACAGGCGGCCGTAGTGTTTGCGGAAATAGGCTATTTTGCTGGTCTGGAAGTTAATGTGGCGGAAAGGGACGTCCTGCTTGCTGCTCTGGCCTTCCTGGTGAATGACGGTCGCGTCCGGCGTATACCAGACCTGCCACCCGGCCGCTTTGGCCCGCTTGCAAAAGTCCATCTCCTCGGAATACATAAAGAACTGCTCGTCCAGCCCGCCAATCCGGTCGGTAACTTCGCGCCGGACCACAAAGGCCGCACCCACCAGCCAGTCTACCGGCTGCGCTCTGGTGGGTGTGACATCCTCAAAGTTAAACTTCTGGAGCGCCCGCATAGTTCTAAAGGGCCGGTAGCGCTGTAAGATGGTGCTTTCTACAAAGGCCAGGCCGGGGCCGGGAAAGCGGCGGCGGTTGGGCTGCACGGTGCCGTCAGGATAAAGAATTTTTGGCCCGGCGATGCCACAAGCCGGGTTTGCTTCCATGAAATCGTTAAGCGTTTTCAATACGCCCGGTTCGAGCCGGGCATCCGGGTTCAGGAAGAAAAGATAGCGGCCTTTGGCCTGGCGCAAGCCCTGGTTGCAGCCGCGCGGGAAGCCGTAATTGTCTTTGTTTTCAATCAACCGGACCTGGGGGAACATCTCTCGGACCAGGGCGGGACTGCCGTCGTGGGAAGCGTTGTCTACCACGATTATTTCAACGCGGAACCCGTCCTGGGGCCGGTCCAGGATGCTTTTCAGGCATTCTTCCAGCAGGGCGGCCACGTTGTAACTGACAATAATCACCGAGAAGTCCGGTGCCTGGCTCTGCCCGGCCTGGCCGCCGGTACCGGTTGGTCTGGGATTATTTAATTGGTCGGTGTGGTGGGGAGGCAAGAAAAATCCTCAAATTGAGTGGTTACTACTTAACGGGCGTGACTGCCTTTTAGAATGTAACGCTTGAAAAGGCCGGTCAGGATGCCAAAGCTGTAGACCTGGTCAAAAATAATATAAAAAGGTTCGTTTTCTTGCCGGGCGCGGGCAATCCCTCTTTTGAGCGAACCGGCCGGGGTCCGGCGCAGCCATTCTTTCAGGGTATGCGGATGGCCGTCGCTCTTGCCAATCCAGTGCGCCGAGGCAAAGACTTCCCTGGCTGAACCGGGGTTATAGTGGTAGCAAATAGCCCCATCCACTCGCCGGGCGGTCTGGCCCAGTTTCTGGGCGACGGTATGGTCATCGTGGTAACCGGCGCTATCGTAACCGCCAACGCTCCAGAAGGCTTCCCGGCTGATAGCGCGAAAGACGGTACTCTCGGTGTCTTTCAGGTTTTCCGGCACTCTACGACCCTGTGGCAGGTAGTAGCAGACGTTCCAGCCCCGGCTCCAGGGATTGGTTGGGTTAGCCACAAACTCGTCCACCGTAAAGGTGCCGGTAACTTCTCCGGCTTCGACGGGGGCGATCAGTTTTTCCAGGAAGTCCGGCGCGAAATTCATATCGGCGTCCAGGAAGGCCAGCACTTTCCCGGCGGCGGTCTTAGCGCCCAGGTTGCGGGCCAGGGCCGGTCCCGCGTGATTTTGCTGGTAGAAAGTCATGCGGCCCGGATTTTTTGCAACATATCCTCTTACCAGCGCGACGGTCCCATCCGAGGATCCATCATCCACCACCACCAGTTCGTACTGGTCAGGGGCCAGGGTCTGGTTTAGAAGGCTGTCCAGGCACTCGCCAATATGCTTTTCCTCGTTGTGGCAGGGAATGATAACTGAGGCCCGTAAAGTGGCCGGTTTAAGATTGGCTTGGTTGGGAGTATCCGCCTGAGTATCTGTTTGCACGCAATATCTTTCTGTTCGCGCCCGGTAATATCACAAATCGCCCGGTTTTTACCCGTTTTAAGGCTGGCTGGATTATACCCCAACCTTTAACCTTTATCAAAGGGCCGCCTGGAATCTTCAACATTAAATAGGAATTTTAGCAGATTGAACTTGGTCCCTACTGCTGCTAAACTTAAACTGCTACCGGGCAGCCGATTTCTGTTTATTTATTTCCCATAAAACCTTTTGATATGCTGGTACATGCTTAAAATTGCTCGTGACGAATGGCGCTGGCTGCTGGGATGGAGTTTCTTCACCCTATTTCTAACCTCGGTCCCTCTAATTTTGGGCCTTTTCGTGACGCCCGCCGGGCACGAATTTACCGGACTGCTTTTTAATGCTCACGATGGCAACAGCTACCTGTCGAAAATGCAGGAAGGGCGGCGGGGCGACTGGCTCTACCATTCGGCCTTCACCAGCGAACCGCCCGGCCCGGGCGCGGTGCTGTTTATTTACTACTTGCTGCTGGGGAAAATAGCCGGGCTGCTAAGCCTGCCAAACATCCTGGTCTTTCACGCGGTCCGGCTGTTGACCGGATTGCTGCTGCTGGTAGTCAGTTACGGCTTCATCGGCCTGTTGTTTAACGAAAAAAGGGCCAGAAGGCTGGCCTTTTTGCTGGTCTGCTTCTCGGCGGGGTTGGGCTGGCTGCTGGCTCCGCTGGGGATTTTGCCGGTAGATTTCTGGGTGGCCGAAGGTTACACCTTCTTGAGCATCTTCGCCAATGCCCATTTCCCCCTGACCAGCGCCTGCCTGGTCCTGGCCCTGGCCGGGGGGTTGGCCGGAATGCAGGGTAAGGGCTTTCGCTATTACCTGTGGGCGGCCCTGGCTGCCGGAGTAATCGGGTTCGTCCTGCCCTATGTGCTGGTTACGCTGGCCGGGGTGCTGGCCCTTTTCTGGCTCCGGCAGGTGCTGGCCCGGTCAGCCGGGTGGCGTGTCCTGCCCGGTCTGGCCGTAATCGGGCTGGGGGCTTTACCGGGGCCGCTGCTGACCCTCTGGACCATCAGCCGGGATACCACGCTCCAGGCTTTTATGCGCCAGGGCCGGATACCCACCCCCGACGTTTTCTCAATGCTGGCCGGGTACGGCCTGTTGGTCCCATTCACGCTGGCCGGGCTGTGGTGGGCCGAGAAGCTTTTGCCAGGTCATGCGTCCAAAACAATAACCGGGCAGCCGTCTTTAGACCCGGTCCCCTGGCGGTTGGTCAGTGCGTGGCTGCTTGCGACCGTTATACTGCTTGTGCTGCCGTTCAACTTTTCGCGGCGCCTGGTTGAAGGGGTCCATTTACCGCTGGCCTGCCTGGCCGCCGCCGGGTGGTATGAGATAGTCGCTCCGCGCCTGGCATCTCGCTGGCGCAGGCCCTTGCGCCAGTTATTGGTGGGCGGTTCGGCCCTGACCAGCCTGGTTTTGGTCCTGTTATCGGTATCTTTTCTTTTCCCGGCCGGGCCAGACCTGAATGAGCCGGTCAAAGCCCCTTACCTGACCCCTGCCGAACAGGGCGCGATAAGCTGGCTAAATGCGCACGCCCGGCCTGGCGAGGTCGTCCTTAGCGGCCCGCTGCTGGGAAATGTCCTGCCGGGCCGGACCCCAGTCAATACTTTCTACGGCCACCTGGACGAAACCATTGACCCCGACCGCAAATACGCTTTGCTGGAGCAATTCTTTAATAAAAACACTGCCCCTATTGACCGCTATGGTATAATAAATAGTTGGAGTCTGAAATATTTAGTCTATGGGTGGCGCGAGAAACAACTTGGTTTGTTTGATCCGGCCCAGGGTAACTGGCAAAAAGTCTTTCAACAGGATGATTTACAGATTTTTAGGCTAACTACGTCCTAGCAAATATACTGAGTACTTTTTAGTAAACCACGGTTTTACCGTTTGCATAAAGGCTAAATGTCCGGATTTATAATCGAAAAAGACCGTCCCGTATTGCAAGGTCTGACTAATACCTCTCCCCTTCTCGGTGTTAACTTATTAAATGAGCCGACCGGCCTGGGTGAATTTGAAGAACTCTGCTGGCAGTACTTGCATAAACTTCCCGGCAACCTGGTACTCGGGCACATTACCACCCGGGTTGAGACCGAAGCGGGCGCTTTTGCCAGCCACCGCTACGAATTCGACTGCCGCCTTTTCTTGACCGAGGGTGAACTGGTGGGCGCGCCCGTCGGCCAGCTGGCCGTTACTCTCTACCGCAAACCGGGTGGGGCCGAAGAAGATATTTTTCTTGAGTTGGAACAGTGCCAGTTGTGGTATCCCGAACTGCGCGGCCAGGGACTGGGTAAAGCCCTGGTGGAGCGGGTCAAGCACCTGGGGGAAGCCCTGGACGTCAAAGCCCTTACCGCGATTGCGATTTATGACGGCCGCTTCGTCTGGCCCGCCCTCGGTTTTCGCTTTGGAGATTATTTGCCGAGCGAGCAGGCCGCTAAAAAGTTCCAGAAACGCTTCCGCCACTTCTGCCAGCGGCATAAAACTACTCCACCCGATACGACAGGCTGGGACGCTCCCCAGTTCGCGACTTTCTTAAACGGCCTGCAAGTGCCTGCCCCGGTCGGCCACAGCATGGACCGGAAGCAGAAAGCGGTCCATTTCGGACGGGCCTTTTTGTTGACCCGGCGGCCTTTTTTCCTGACTTTCCCTTTGTCCAAAGGGCAAATTTAATTTTAATATGCCGCTAGAATCCTTGAGGTTCTTTAGCTATACCCTGAACCGGAGATTGCCCGACTGGCACCGAATCTCCGGTTCATTTTGGTCTTTTATAAAGATTCGGTTGGAAAGCCGGGGCTGGACGGTATATAATGAGCCGGTATTTTCCTGGACGGAACCAGGTACCAGGCCCATTCTTTATCCAAATGCCTGGAATAACACTCGATTCGAAAGGAGTATTGCCAGGAATGCCTGAGAATAATCAGTATGGCCGGCTGCTAGACCCCCAGCCAATTGAAAAAGGCCTGACCGTGGCCGATATGGTGGACAACCACCTCTTTGCCTATAACGCGGCCCGCCTGCGGGAAGCCAGCCAGTTACTGGCCCGTAAGGTTATGCAAAAAGATGTCACCGTCGGGATGACCCTTTCGGGAGCTTTAACTCCCACCGGGCTGGGTACTTCGGCCCTGGTCCCGCTGATTGATGGCGGTTATATCGATTGGATTATTTCCACCGGGGCTAACCTTTACCACGATATTCACCGGTCGCTCGGCTTTGAGCTTTTCCAGACCTCCCCTTTTACCGATGACCTGGCCCTGCGCGAAAAGCACGTCATCCGGATTTACGACATCTTATTTGACCAGGAAGTGCTTCTGAAATCAGACGCCTACCTGCGCGAAGTAATGAAACTGCCGGAATTCCAGAAACGCATGAGCACCTCGGAATTACATAACCGGTTGGGTAAGTACGTCCGCGAGCGCGAAAAAGTCCTTGGCATCAAGTACCGGTCCCTGCTGGGCGCCTGTTATGAGGCCGGGGTGCCGGTCTACACTTCCAGCCCGGGCGACTCGACAATCGGTATGAATGTGGCCGGGTTGCAGTTGGAAGGCAACAAGCTGGGCTTTGACCCGGAGGCGGATGTCAACGAAACGACTGCGATTGTCTACAATGCCAAACATACCGGCGGCAAGAGCGCCGTACTAATCCTGGGCGGCGGCAGTCCTAAGAACTTCATCTTGCAGACCGAACCGCAAATCCAGGAAATCCTGGGAATACCGGAAAAAGGCCATGACTACTTCATCCAGGTAACGGATGCCCGGGCTGATACCGGCGGGCTTTCGGGCGCGACCCCTTCCGAGGCCATGACCTGGGGTAAAGTCGATCCCGAACAGTTACCGGACAGCATCGTATGTTACCTGGATAGCACCGTTGCCGTACCGGTGATGGCGGCCTACGTCCTGGAGCGGGCGGAACCGCGCCCTCTGAAACGGTTGTATGACCGGCGGGCCGAGTTACTGACCGGCCTGGGCGAAGCGGCGGCCCGGTTCCGGCCTGACCGCGATGCGTCACACGTGGAGAGCGAGGGCGGCACAATGATTGGGCGGACTCTACTGGACGATAAACAGTAGGTTTTAAATAGTATTAAAAATAGTAAGGAAGGTACAAGTTTGAAAATAAAGGCGTACCGGTTTTCGGAAAAGCCGGTCATAGTTGGTGTTTTGTTGGTTCTTATGCTGGGTCTGTTAGCTGCTTGCGGTGATGCTGCCACTAACACCCCGGCCAGCTCGCTCCCCAGCACGACTGCGGCGACCGGGACCACCAGTGCAAGCGGTACAACCGCAGCCGCCGGTGGTGTCCCGCCGGTGGCCGGTTCGGCGGTCAAGACTGCTTCAGGCTTGCAGTACATTGACACTAAGGTGGGAGATGGCCCGGAAGCCAAGACCGGCCAGACGGTTACCGTTCATTACACCGGCTACCTGGTCGATGGCAAAAAGTTTGACAGCTCGGTAGACAAAAGCCAGCCTTTCTCCTTTCCTTTAGGGGCCGGTCGCGTTATCAAGGGCTGGGACGAAGGAGTTGCCGGGATGAAGGTCAATGGAAAGCGGCGGCTGATTATACCCGGTGAACTGGGTTACGGCGCGGGCGGCTTTCCGCCGGTAATCCCGGCCAATGCCCAACTCATCTTTGATGTTGAACTACTGGGAGTGAAATAGTTTGTCTTTAGTGAGGCCACGTGGCAACGAAACCTAAAATTGTTTTCTGGAAACCCGGTGGGGTGGTCCGGGGCAAGCAGGTTTATCTTGACGCAAATTTCCTGGTAGGGCTGGCTCAACCCGGCCATATCTGGAATAGCAGCGCCTGCGGCATATTGGCCTCACTCTCCGAGCGGGGGACCAAATTGGTCCTTTCCGCCCTGGCCCTAAACGAGGCAATCTACCAGTTGGACCGGCTTGAACAAAAAAACCGGGCCAGGCCTGGCGACACCGGCTCGAACGAGCCGCCGTCCCTGGAAACAGGCTGGGCGGCCCGGCTGGAGCAAGCCCTGGAAAGCCTGAGCAATCTGGTTTTCTTTGAACCGCCGGACCTGGACTTTCACCGCCAGGTCATCCGGGCGGTGGGCGAGTTAAATCTCGACCCTACCGACGCCTTTCACTACACGGCGGCCCGGCGGCTGGCCTGTCCCATCCTGAGTAACGATGTCGGGTTTCAAAAAATCCCGGACCAGAACCTGGTGGTTGTTACTTTTTTCTAGATTAAAAAACCCCGGCTAGCCGGGGTTTTCTTATTGGAGCATTTTTAGGGGGTGTATTTGTAGCCGACACCGCGAATGGTCTGGATATAACGCGGGTGGGCCGGGTCTTCCTCTAGCTTTTTACGCAGCCGGGCCATATGCACATCCACCACCCGCTCGTCCCCGAAGTAATCGTAATTCCAGACCTGTTCCAGGAGGCGGTCACGGCTGAATACCAGGTTGGGGTGTTCGTAGAGGAATTGCAGCAGGTCGAATTCAAGCTTGGTCAGTTCTATCTCGGCACCGTTCTTGAGCACCTGGCGGCGGTCCTGGTTTACCAGCAAGCCATCGGTAACCGCGGTGGGTTTGGGTAAAAAGTTCGCCTCGCTAATTGCCATAGCACCGGCCTGGGCCAGGGCCGCCTGTCTTTCGTTGGCGTGCCGGACCATCGCTTTAACTTTTAAGGTCAGTTCTTTGGCGTTAAAAGGCTTGACGATATAATCATCGGCCCCGGCCTCAAAGCCACCAAAGCGATGGTCGTCGGTTGCCAGGGCCGTCAGCATGATGATATACATTCCAGGATTAACTTCTCTTAACCGGCGGCAGACCTCTACCCCGTCCATTTCAGGCATCATCCGGTCAAGAATAGCCAGGATCGGTTTTTCCTGCTGGGCTTTTTCCAGCGCTTCCCGCCCGTTTTCGGCCAGGATGACCTGGTAACCGGCTCTTTGCAGATGAAAATTAACCAGCATTAGAATATCGTGTTCATCGTCGGCCAGTAAAATCTTTTCATTATGCTCTGGCATTTTACCATCTCATTCTTTTACACTAACAGACACTCAAGTTAAAAATAGAACCTAATCGATACCCATAATCTACTGCTAAGTCCTGACAAAAGCAAGTGCCTCTAAAAGCAAACTCAAACAGTCATAATTTACCTATTATACATAACAAACAGCATAACAAAAAAACTCAAAAATAAAACTAGGATAAATTTGCTATAAAAGGCTTAAATGGGCACATAAAGCAAAAAAGCTCACCATTTACCAGTCGGTGAGCTTTTAACCAGGATTTTCTGCATCCGCATTCCAGAATGGCCAAAAAGCCTCAAAGAAATTCCGGCGGGAATCCCCAGGGATTGCTGCAAGGCATTTTATACTGCATCGGGCGCGTTTATTCTACTTCACGTTTCTCCGGGTACATTTTATCTACTTGGGCCCTGGCAGCGCTTTTATCATTAAAATAAAGCGTGTTTATCGGGGTAAAGTTTTTCCACTTGTCGGGCACTTCTTCTTCGGCGAAAATAGCCGCCACCGGGCATTCCGGCTCGCAGGCGCCGCAATCAATACATTCGTCTGGATTGATATAAAGCATGCGGTCTTCATCATCAGTATAGATGCAATCCACCGGGCAGACATTAACGCAGCTTTTATCTTTAACGTCCACACAGGGCTCGGTAATCACATAGGCCATTAGTAAACTCCTCTTCTAGAAGTATTTAAGCTCTATTTTAGATATGGTAAAATGTTCATTCATACAGGGTGTTTGAGTAATCTATATCAACCCTGTTATGAAAATTGTTTTGAAGCTATTTAGAGAGCGGAAGCAGAAAATTCCGCAAAAAATGGGTTCTGAACTCATAATACTACTCTGTGAAGTAAAATGCAAGCGAACCTGACTTCTATCAAAAGGCGGGTAAAAAGGCTGGTTTACGGGTTATTTCATTTGACATTACCCCGGTCAAAAGGTATAATTCTTCTTCGCGAGTTGATTATCAGCATGATGCTGCGACTGTTAAATACGAACTTAAAATACTTGGAGGATGAATTAGGTGGTAAAGATCAGATTGAAGCGCATGGGGGCCAAGAAAGCTCCTTTTTATCGCGTGGTTGTGGCCGAAAGCACCTCCCCGCGCGATGGTCGCTTCAAGGAAGTACTTGGAGTTTATAATCCGATTACGGAACCCGCTGAAGTTAAAATTGATATCGAACGGGCCCGCTACTGGTTAAGCGTTGGCGCCCAGCCGACCGACCGGGTAGCCCGGCTGCTCAAATTCAATGGCGTGGACGAAATCGAACTCAAGTTCCGGCCAGCTCCCGCTCCTAAAGCCGAAAAAGCTGGGAAAGAATAAATTCCTGGTGGGCCTTCAGGCCCATTGGCCTTATTCCGGGGTGGGTGCCAGGCGTTCATACGTTTTCATAACATAAGGGCTAGGTAGATAATGAAAGACCTAATTTTATATATGGCGCAATCCCTGGTGGATGACCCTGGCGCGGTCCAGGTCCGTCAGATAGAAGGAACTCATTCGGTAATTATCAAACTGGCCGTGGCACCCGACGATATGGGCAAGGTGATCGGGAAACAAGGCAAGATTGCCAAAGCCATGCGTACCTTACTGGCGGTTACGGCTGCCCGCGAAGGCAAACGCGCGACGCTCGAAATCCAATCCTAAACTTTTAAATGAGCCGGGCCACCAGTCAACTTTAACGACGGGTGGCCCGCTTTAGCTTAAATCTATAGCTTATTCTGGTCTGAAGGCTTCTTCAAGCAAGCGGGTATAAACTCCCCGCCGGAAGCCGTTAACAGGAACCTATAGGTATGTAGGAGTATATGCCTGATCAAAAAAAGCCAGGCACCAGCGGTCCTCGCAGGACCGGACCTGCCAAACCCAGGTCGACCTCTGGTGGACCAGCCAGCAGAAATAACACTAACCGGCCGGACAGTTCCAACCGGGGTTCCGGTACTCAAGGTACGGCAGGCACCCGCCCCAGGTTTACCAGGAAGCCAAGACCCACCAACCCGGCGGCTGATAAGCCGATGGCCGAACCGCGTGAGGAAGTTGTGCTTTCCGGCCCGGAACAACCGGAGTATGTCACTATTGCCCAGATCAGCGCGCCTTTTGGCCTGCGTGGGGCAGTTAAGGCCGCCGTTCGGACGGACTTCCCCGATAGATTCGAACAGCTAGAGGAAGTCTTTATCGCTCCGCCGGGCGCTTCCGGGATTGTTAACTGGGAACGTAAGGCGCTGCTTTCGGCCAAGTTGCAAAATGAGAAGGTCGTAGTCTTGCGTTTCGAGGGGCTGACTAAAGCCGAACAGGTTGAAGGCTTGCGCGGCTATAACGTCGCGGTACCTTTTGCCGAAACGGTGCCTTTGCCCGAAGGCGAGTATTACGTCTTTCAAATTATCGGGCTGGATGTCTACAGTACCGCCGATGTATTCGTCGGTAAGATCGTAAACGTCGAGCGCATGCCCGCCAGCGATATCTACACCGTGCGCGGCCCTCTATCTAAAAAAGACGTTTTAATCCCGGCTATCAAAGATGTCGTCAAAGAGATTGACCTCGAAGCAGGCCGGATTACCATTGAACTTCTGGAAGGTCTGATCTAAAAATATGGACGGAGAGCGGTTACTCATCAACTTCGGGGTAATTGTAGGCTTTCTGGCGATTACTTCTTTTTGGATTGGCCTTTCGATGTGGATGAGGGTGGATGCCGACAAGCGCGGCCTGCCGGGTTACCTCTGGATATTTGTAGGACTGGTCACCGGGCCTCTGGGCCTGATCGCCTACATCATCTTCCGGGGTAACCGGCCGGTCCTCCCCATCGTCCACACCCGCGACGCCCTGATTGCCGCGACCAGCAAGACCCACCAGCCTGCTGATTATACCCCTGAAAACCCCGAAGCCGCTCAATCTAAAACCTCACCCCGGCAGTAATTACTAAACTAATTCGTAAATCAAACCCACCAGTTTTCAAATTCAATTTTCACCTGCACATATAAAAACGTTGGCCCAAATCTTGTAATACTTTGACATGAAAGCTAAATTCCCCATATAAATGGGGCTCTTCTGCATCAAAAAGTAAACTGATAAGAAGCAGTGTAAGCCAAGCGCATGTTGAAGAAAAGGATTTGAGTTATGCCACAGGGGGTTAAAGCTACATTCAAGGTAGCTAAAAATAGCGTCGGTGAGTTTTTTAAAGACAATTGCCTGAATGTCGCTGCCGCAATCGCCTACTATGCGTTACAAAGCATTATTCCGCTTGTGCTGGGCTTTATTGTAATCGGGAGTTTCTTCCTTCAGGAAGGGGTTGCTCGCGAGAACTTTATTAACTCAATAAAAAGCGCTTTGCCCAACCTTGGTGCCGGGTTTGATATCGGCCAGATTATTGACGGGCTGACCAATTCCGCGCCAGGCTTGCTCTCCTTTTCGGCTATTATGCTGCTGTGGACCGGTAGCGGTATATTTGACCAGCTTATATTCGGTATAAACGTGGCCTATGATGTCAAAAAAGACAGCCGGAACTTCTTTGTCAAAATCGGTTTGCGGCTGGGCTTGCTGTTAATCGTTGGCGCTTTAATCGCAGCTTCCTTTACAATTACCATTGTTTTCCAGTTAATCTTTAATGCAAAAGCCAGCATACTGGGAATCTCACCGGCGAACTTTAGCTTTATTCTCCCGGTTATTTCGATTTTGCTTCCCATAGCCTTAATGTGGTGTGTATTCGCGATTCTATATAAGCTCGGACCTGACCGCAAAGGTAATAAATGGCGGTATGTCGCAATTGGGGCCCTGGTGGGCGCGATTTTGTTCGAGCTGTTGAAATATGGGTTTACCTTTTATGTAACATCCTTTGGGGCCGCCGATAGCTATACAAAAAGCTATGGTGCTTTAGGCGGTATATTACTTTTCCTGTTCTATATCTGGTTAAGTGCGGCAGTAATGTTATTTGGGGCGGAAGTAGCTTCCGTGGCCGGGGGTTGGAAGTCGGTTATGGAAGGTCCCGCCTCCCAGCAAGACCCCGGCGCAGTTGTCCCGGCTGAAAAGCTGGACAGCGATGGCGGGCCGGAAGTAACTCCGAAAGAAAAGGCCCAGGGCAAGGCTACGCCAAAACCGGCTACCGTTGTTGAGGGCAAAGAAGCGGCGGAAGCCTCCGGTAAGACCGGCAAGGCTAAAGACGCGACCGAAAAGGCTGCTGAAGAAATTCATAAAGGTAAGGAAAAAGCGGGCGAGAAAAACGCCCAGCCGGTCCCGGCCTATGCTCTCAGCACCAAAAAATTTCCAGCTAAGGCTGATCAGAATAATCCGGTTACATTTGTCATAGGTATGGTCGCTTTAGGCCTGGCCGCCCTGGCAGGGATTATCTTCCGGCGTAAAGACCCCGCTGCTTAAACTCTTTTGCCGCCGGTAGCAGGTCAATAACTGCTACCGGCCTTTTAACCCATTTAATTTTAATTGCTAAAACTTAACCTGACTCCCGATCATGAGGTATTGATGAACTCACGTAAGATTGCCATGTACACCGCAACTGCTCTTCTGGTGGTGTTGGGTTTTGTATTCTTCTATTTGATCCGAAATGTTTTATTTCTGATCTTTATTAGCATTCTGCTGGCGACTTCAATCGAGCCGCTGGTCAACCGCTTGCGGCGCGGGCCGTTTAGCCGTGGAACCGGTATTCTTGTCATATACACCGTGATTATGGCCTTACTGGCGGGGATTATTATTCTTACCATTCCGCCTTTACTGGATGAAGGTTCAAGGGCAATGACCGGACTGGCTGACCGGCAAAAGACTGATGCGGTCATCCGGGAAACTTTTGGCAACGGCACTATAGGCAATTTTGCTTTAAGCGCCTATCACGGTGTCCAGGAAACAATGAATAACCCTGTTGTTGTGGAAAATGGGTTGTCGGTGGGCCTGACCGTCTTTGAGATCCTCTTCTCAGCGGTGACGGTTTTCGTAATTGCTTTTTACTGGCTTTCAGAACGGCCGGTAATCAAGCGAGTTATCTTTTCCTTCATCAAAGAAGATAAAAGGGCACGCGGCCGCCAGCTGTGGGATAGTGTTGAGCAGAAACTAGGCTCCTGGGTCCGGGGTCAGATCGTTTTGATGCTGTTTATCTTCTTTATGGGTTTGATTGGCTATACCATAATGGGCCTGAAATTCGCTTTTGCCCTGGCCGTATTTGCCGCAATTGCCGAACTCATTCCGCTGGTTGGCCCCTATATCGGCGGGGCCCCGGCCATTCTGATTGCCCTGACCCAGAGCCCGACCCTGGCCGTTATGGTAGGGGTTTACATAATTGTTATCCAGCTTATTGAAGGTAATATCCTGGTGCCCCGCATAATGGAAAAAGCGGTTGGAGTCAGCCCCCTGACAGTAATAGTCGGTATCCTGATCGGTTCCACCATCTACGGAATCCTGGGCGCGCTGCTGGCGGTGCCGATTGCGGCGGCTATCCAGGTTATTTTCAATAACGTAACTTCCTTTAGCGCCGAAGTGCCTACCCCCGAAGCCGCTTCTGCGGCCAGTAGCACTAAATCGGCCGTCCTTGAAGCTACCAGGACTAACGAATTAAAACGTTCGGAGCGGGATTCCCAGGAAGCGGTGAAGAACGAAACGTCCGCTGACCCGGCTTCCCCGGTTGCCCCGGTGATATAGTCGGACCAATAATACAGTTGACGGCGTCCCGGCTGCCTTAAGTTTAAAAGGCAGCCGGGATTTCTTGAATGAGAAAAATGTAAGGATTGTGATAAATTTGGCAAGGCCTATTGATTTTAACAGGTCAGAATGTTAAAATAATATCAAACCAGGTTACTATTTTGGTAACAATAAGGCAGTTATTGCCTTTGTACAACTGGAAAAGTTAAAAGGTTTGTCAAAAGCAGGAAACATGGAACCAGTTACCGAAAAGACCAACTCAAGCCATCTTATCACCAGCCAACGCCTCAAAGAATTTAAACCCGAAAACAAAGCTGAATATGTTAACCGGATGTTTGCCCAGATTGCGCCCACTTATGATCTGGTAAATCGGTTAATGACATTTGGTTTAGACCAGGGGTGGCGTAAAGTGGTAGTCCGGGAAGCGGCTCCCCCACCGGGAGGCAAAGCCCTGGATGTGGCGACCGGCACGGGCGATATAGCCCTGGCCCTGGCCCCCGAAGTTGGTCCGAAAGGCGAGGTAATTGCCAGTGATTTCTGCCTTGAAATGATGCTGCCGGGCCCGGCTAAGGCTGCCAAAGCCGGTGTCGGTTCGTGGGTCCGCTGGGTGGCTGCCGATGCCTTGCAATTGCCTTTTGCCGACAACAGTTTCGACTGTGTTACGACCGGTTTTGCGATGCGGAACGTGGTTAATATAGAGCAAGCCTTTCGCGATATGGGCCGGGTAGTGAAACCGGGCGGGCGCGTAGTTTGCCTGGAAGTAGCCCGGCCGAAACTGGCAGTAGTTCGCTGGGGACATCAGCTGTATTTTAATAAACTGGTCCCTTTAATGGGTCGTATAATCAGCCGCCATAAAGAGGCTTACACCTATCTACCGGCCTCGGCTGAAAAGTTCCCACCCCCTGAAGAACTTAAAAGGATTATGGAGCGGGCTGGTCTGGTCCAGGTCCGGTTCAAACGTTACGGTCTTGGCGCAGTTGCAATTCATGTCGGCATCAAACCCTAAAACCTAAATTTTAGAGTATAATTGTTCCAAACAAAATATTGGTGGTGGCTGTACCGCCTTAGTTCCGGTCAGGTTTTATCAGAGCGGTTCAAAGTTTGTCCTAATAGCTATTTATTCCTCATTCTCTTATCACACCGGGCCGGTTCGCCGTTAATACCGGGCACCGTGAAAGGAGCGATTTCCTTATGATGAAGGATATGGATATTCCCGATATCGTTATCCGCCGGTTACCCATATACGCCCGCAGCTTATCGTATCTTGCCAGTGAAGGAATTACTACTGTATCCAGTAGTGAGCTAGGAGCTCGGATTGGCGTTACTGCCGCCCAGATCCGGCGCGACCTATCCTATTTTGGTGAGTTTGGTAAACAGGGTAAAGGTTACAACGTTCAGTTCTTGTTGAACCAGATTCGCGATATCCTTCACCTTGAGCACCAATGGGGCGTGGCCCTGGTTGGAACCGGGCACCTTGGTGAAGCCATTGCCCATTACAATGGGTTCCTGGATAAAGGGTTTGATATTGTGGCCCTGTTTGATGCCGATACTCGTAAGGTCGGGCAAGAGTTAAGCGGGCGCCCGATTTTTCACATCTCTAAAATTCAGGAGAAGATCACGGAGCTGGGTATCCAGGTTGCAATCGTAGCCGTACCCGCTAACGCCGCCCAGGAGGTCGTTGATACCCTGGTGGCTGCCGGGGTTAAAGCAATCCTGAACTATGCGCCGGTTAGCCTTCAGGTCCCGCCCGATGTCCGGACCCGCAGCATTGACCCGGTCGGCCTGTTGCAAAGTATGACCTACTACTTGAACCCGGAAAAGGCTCAAAAGAACGGCCGGGTATTGCGGTAATTTAAATAAATTTGGAAATCCCCGGAAGGCTGTAATGTCTACCGGGGATTTTTCTTATAAAACGCCGCATCTGGTTCTCGCCGGTCGATTTTGAGGTTGCGGCCAATGCTTCATTGACATGGCCTGTTTTACCATTTAAAATAGACATAAATAAAATACAACCATCTTATAGAGAACTATTTAGCTATTGAAAGGTTCCAGCAAGGATGCTAATTAAAGGCGAAGTGCAAGTTGTTATAAAAAAACAGGTAAAGGCAGGTAGAAATAAATGGAAAACGCTAAATTTGGAAACAATGAAAATTATATTATAGAAGGCAGTATTTTTGATTACCGGCCTGCCGGGCAACGTCCTGCGCTGACAGGCCAGTTGGCCCGGTTCGAGAAAATAGCCGGGTTGCCCGATGAAGAAATCGACCTGGCTGAAGCGGCCCTCTTGATTGCCTCGCTTGAATATACCGGCTTAGATGAAGTTTTTTATCTCAACCGCCTTGATGAAATCGCTGACGAAGCACGCCCACTTTTTGCCTCAGAAACAAATCCGCTTAAAAATATTGAACGGCTGAACCTTTTTCTAAACCAGAACATGGGTTTTCATGGTAACGAAACCGACTATAACGACCGGCGCAATTCATTTTTAAATGATGTCCTGGAACGCCGGACCGGCATTCCGATTACCCTCTCGCTGGTCTATATTGAACTTGGCAAGCGCCTGGGGCTTCATTTTGAAGGCATTGGCCTGCCCGGCCACTTTATTATTCGCTACCGCGAGCTGGAGTCCCAGCCGCTCGGCTCTTCGGATAGGCTCAATTCCGGCCTTGAAAACCTGGAACGCCAGGAAGAAGTTTCGCGTCCTTCCACCGGGCCAAACAGTGACATTTTGCTAGACCCCTTTAACGGCGGGACCATTCTTTCCGAAGAAGATTGTGTGGACCTGGTGCGGGAGCGTTACGGCCGGGTTTTGCCCTTGCAGCCGCTCTTTACCCGCCCGGTTACCAACCGCCAGTTCCTGATGCGCATGCTTAATAATATCAAGGCCAGTTGCATCAGTGATGAAGATTACGTCCGGGCCCTAGAGATACAGGAATGCCTGGTAATGTTACATCCCCAATCGCCCGAAGAAAAACGGGACCGGGGTGTGCTGTACTTACGTAATGGGGAACTGGGTCCGGCTATCCTTGATTTCAAGTATTACCTTCGCAAAGCCGGTGATGCGAGTGACGCCGGGCTTATCCGCAAGCAGCTTGGCCTGGCCATGGACCAGTTAGTCCAGCGCAATTAACCGGGCCGCTTGAGTTAGTTTACTAAACTAAAAAGGATGCCACTTTTTAAGCGCAGCCAATTTGAAGGTGAGGTTTTTTAAGCCTCTCCAGGTCGAAAATCTTTAGCTGCCTGGCGACTAGTAAAAACGGTTCGGGCCGGGTAAACGGGTGGGGCAGATTGCCGACAGCTTGCTGTTTCCGGACAAACTTACACCGGCTTTCCGGGTGAGTAGGTAGTTGCCACTGCAACCATGCCCTCTACTTCTTCTTCCATCAGCTCCACCTTGCTTAATTTGCGCCGGGAAGGTAAGAAAAATGCCAGGACCAGTACAAATAGACTGCCTATTGCCATAAAGCTGAACAAATCGTTGTTTGCAGTAACGCCTGCCTGGGCAGTTATAATCAGGATTTCTTGCGATGCTACCAGGTTAGTAAGAGGACTATTGCTTATATTGTTTGCGTTGGTTAGTAATTCAGAAACGTTCGACGCCGTGAACTGAACAAGCAGGGAAGTTGTTATTGTTGTCGCTAATGACGCAAAAATCTGGCGTGTAGCATTGTACAGAGAATTGCCTTTAGCGAGGGCTGCCCCACTCAGGTGCTGCAAAGCCAGTGTCGATACCGGTAGCAGTGCTAAACCAAAACCAAGCCCGGTAATTAGCGTCCAGGGTAGAAGAGTCAAACCATCTACGGTCGGTGTCAACCGGCCTAATTGCCACATCCCCAGGCAGACAAAGCCCATTCCTATCCCAACAGGCAGTCGCGCACCCCACCAATTGAACAACTTACCACCTAATGTAAACCCAACCAGCATCCCTATTCCCTGGGGCATCATATTTAACCCGCTCTCAAAGGCACTAAGCTGTGGTAAATGCGCCTGCTGGAAGAAAACAGGTAACAGTATTAAATCTCCAAAAAGTAAGGCAAAAATGCACCATACCATTATGCTACTAATCCTGAAGTTATAATCTTTAAAGAGGCGCAGATCCAACAAAGGATGAGTTGTAAAAAACAACTC
>JAQBPB010000110.1 GCA_028287745.1 Chloroflexota bacterium | reverse complement strand
ATATTTCTGGCCTAAAGTGGACTGAATTAACGATTATTAATCAGGTTTACCCGAAATATTTAGACAAATGGGTTAAACTTTTTAACCGCCATTAATCTTTACATGATATGAAAATTAAGAGCTACATATCCCCAAATAAAACCTCAAAATAAGAAACCTAAAACAGTAAACCAAAACCAAATTAAACCCAGTATTGCGGTAAACATTTTCATTTGATATGCTAACATCTACAGTCTATTTAACGTACGCTATAAAATCCACCTTAAACACAGCAGCTTTTAATCAAACCCGGCCTTGTTTTCAGATACAGCGGCCAGCCAGCAGGAATTACTAAATCATTTACATAAATTAAATGTAACATGTAAGATCGGAGTGGTTTAGATGGAAGGGTTTAACACCGAATCATTCACAGCTGCCCTGGCACTAATCGGTGCGGTAATCCTGATTTCCGCACTACTATCCGGTATTATTGAGAAAAGTGGGTTACCCCAGGTCGCATTCTTTCTGGCCCTTGGCGCAGCGCTCGGTCCGGCCGGGTTAGGTGTCCTTAATATTCAGCTCGATTCCGCCATGCTGCGGATTGTCGCGACCTTAAGCCTGGTCATGGTCCTTTTCACTGACGCTGTTACTCTCAACCTGAATGAAGTACGTAAAAATGGAAAACTGGCCTTACTCGTCTGCGGGCCGGGCACGCTTCTATCAGCGGTGTTGATAGGAGTAGCCAGCTGGGCAATGCTGGGTTTATCGCCAGCCGCCGCCGCCATAGTTGGGGCAGCCCTGGCGTCAACAGACCCGGTCCTGTTGAAAAACCTTATCCGGCTGCCCGGAGTGCCTAATTCAACGCGCCAGGCGCTGCGCCTGGAGAGCGGAATGAATGATATAGTCCTGCTCCCAATTGTGCTGGTAGCCCTGGTCTTTCTCGAACCCGGCACCGCACCAAATACAGATGGGCTGGTAAAATTAGGGCTGGACTTATTAGTCCTGGGACCGGGCGCGGGTATTGGGGTAGGGCTGCTGGCCGTGGCGACAATGGACCTCATACGCAGGCGCTTTGGCATCCGGCGCGATTATGAGTCACTGTACTCATTAGGAGTTGCTTTTACCGCTTATGCCGCCGCCGAGGCAGTCCACGGCAGCGGGTTTCTGGCCGCTTTTGCAGCCGGTCTAACAATTTCAGCCCTGGACATTGAGCTTTGTGACTGCTTTCTGGAGTATGGCGAAACTACCGCTGAAATGGCGCTATTGCTGACCTTTGTGCTTTTTGGCGGCTCGCTAATCTGGAGTGGGTTCGGGATACTTACCCTGACTACTTTCGCCTTCGCAGTAGTAGCTTTACTGGTCAGACCGGCCGCCTTTTTGGTGGCCCTGGCCCCCATAAAACTTATACCACGCAGCCGGTGGTTAATTGCCTGGTACGGCCCACGCGGTTTAAGCACTCTCTTGCTGGTGCTGCTGGCGGTCTTTGCCCAGGCCCCCGGCAGTGTCTACTTGTTTCAAATCTGCTGCCTGGTGGTACTACTTTCCATTTTATTACACGGGTTTTCCCCGGCACTGGTTAGCCGGACCAGGGCCAGGGTTAAAAATCAGCCGTTAGCACCCATAACCGCTGCGCCGGAAGGAACCCAGGCCAAGACAGTGAGTTTCGGACCGGCAAGTACGTTACCGGCAGGTACACAAACTCCGGACGGCGGCCCACCACCATTACCCGACAGCGCACCGGTTGCGCCTGCGACAGGTTCAATACCTTTACCTGAAAAAAACAGGACTCCGGTCCATACTGAAAAGCAAAAGGTTGATTTCATTTTCCCGGCAAAGCCGGAACATGACAAACCGCTTGCACAGGCTCCTACCCATGCACAAGATGTAAGCCTTGAAATACCCGCGCACCCAACCACTAAACCTAAACCGGCACATACAAGCCAGGAAGAAGCGGAAGACAATTCAGGCCCGGTTGATATCCGCAATAAACGGGAGTTTATTACCCTGGACGAATTCAAGGAGCTTTTACAAAAAGGCGAACCGGTCGTTATCCTCGATGTACGGACCGAACGCACTTTTGAAATCGACCAGAAACAGGCTAAAGAAGCAGTCAGGATAAACCCGGCCTTTGCGGTTAAACAGGCCACTGAAAAAAACCTGCCCCGGAATGCCTGGATAATCGCATATTGTGCTTGAAGGAATGAAGCTACAAGTGCCCGTGTGGTACGAGAACTTCAAAGGGCCGGATGGCCGAAAGCCCGGGCTTTAATCGGTGGCTGGGCCGGGTGGGTACAGGCCGGGCTGCCGATTGAAATACGGATCGAAGAAATAGAAGCAGACGTTTAAGGAGTCTTCACCAGGCCGGTTGAACGCCTGCTCCCGCCCCTGTTAATTTTTATATGAGTACCGCTACATTTGCCCCTTATTAACCTGGTTAAAAGTGTCTGACCCTGCATTGTAAAGACTCCCAGCCTGGCCCTGACGGGGTTTACCAGGAAACCTTCTATAATCTGCAAAGATATTGTAAATTGCAGCAGGTTCAGCCCTTTTTCCGGCGAGATGGTCTTGTTTGTGCGATGAAGTTTATATCCTGAATCGAGCTAGCAATAGCCTGTTACGGCTAATAAAGAATAGCGAGAAGTAACATGAAAATACCTTCAACTGATGAAAGAGAAAAAGCCCCGGATAAACGGCGTGGCGCTCGCCTGGGATTATTCCTGGGAACTTTGTTACTGCTTACGCTTTTTACCGGCAGCCTGGAAACCGCCGAAGCGGCCGGTGTCCCGGCCAGTTACCGGATTAGCGGTGTGCCGGTCTACATTCAAAGCCGCAATCTCAGTTGTGAATACGCGGCTGCTAAAATGGTGACGGCTTACTGGGGCCGGATAGTTACGGAAACGCAATTTATCCGGAATATACCAGTCCGGAATAACCCGCACTTTGGTTTCCGGGGCAACATTAACGGTTGGGGCGGTGGGACTCGCGACTATGGGATTTATTCTGAACCAATTGCTAACTACCTGGACACCCTGGGGTTTTATACCAACGCCTTCTATGGGAATGTGGCAATGCTCAAGGCCGAAATTGCGCGGGGCCGCCCGGTCATAGTCTGGGTGACCTATGGCTTACAGTACTCCCGGCCCATCCGTACGGTCCAGGATGGCGCGCCGGTTAAACTTATACCGGGCGAACACACTGTAGTAGTAACCGGTTACGACCAGACCGGTGTCTATGTCAACGGCCCGGCGGAAGGGGTACGGACCAAATTCAGTTGGGTCAGTTTCCAGCGAAGTTGGAGCTACTTCGATAATATGGCCCTATCTATCTGGCGCTAATTACCTGTGCGGCGCAAGTCCAGGCAGGAATTGGCAACCAGCTTAAGTTCCATCATACGACTTGCTCCACTTTTGTTTTAGCTTCGACCCGGCGCAGCGGCCCGGCGATCAGCCCTAAACCGCCGGTTACTACCAGTGGGACCGCTGTAAAGATGACCACCCAGGCTGACCCGAAGCCGACTACCAGCAGTCCGGCCAACCCGCTGCCCAGCGGCATTCCACCCGGCCCGACTGTACCGGTAAAAGCCAGCACCCGGCCCATCAGCGGTTTTGGCACTGCGCGCTGGCGGACACTGGCAAGGTAGATTGCGCCAAGATCGTCAAACGCTCCCAGGCAGAAACTTAACAGAATAGTTAGAGGGAAGAAAGGCAAAGCACCAATCAAGATGTAGCAGACCGCCTGGATCAGCAGCAACAGGCAGACTACCCGGCCCGGATAGCGCGGTTGCAGCGGCCCGAAAATCAGGGCCGACAAAAATGAACCGATAGAATTGACGGCCAGCAGCAGGCCCATTCCGGCTGGACCGACCCCCAGCGGCCCCAGGCAGAAAAAGGGCAGGGCCAGGTTGTATATCCCGACCGACATGTTCCAGAGGAACGACACCGAAAGCAGGCTCAGCAGTAATGGGCTGCGAAAGGTATAGCTTACCCCCTCAAATAGGTGTTTCCAGAAAGTACTGACGGCCGGGGCCCCGGTTCCCCCGCTGGGAACCTGGAGAGCGCCGGGCTGGCGCCGCAGCCCCAGCAATATAATTGCGAAAATCAGGAAGGTAAGGCTGTCGATCCACAGCAGCGAAACCGGCCCAATCAGGCCGACCAGCACCCCGGCTAATACCGGCCCTATAACCCCGCTGATCTGGCCCTGCAAGGTTTCCAGCGAATTGGCGGTATTATAATCGGTTTCGTCTACGTACTCGGTAATGAGGGTGCGGCTTCCGACGGTTGTCACGACCGAGAAAGCCCCTAACAGGGCGATAATCAGGTATAAAACCGGCAGCGGTAAACCGGGGCCCATGCTCATCAGGGGGACCAGGGCTACCAGGCCGCCTCGCACCAGGCTGTCTATGATCATTACGGTTTCGCGCCGGAAGCGGTCCAAAAAGAAACCGGCCAGGATACCCGAAAACAGGCCCGGCAGCTGGTAGACCAGGAGGCTTAAACCGACATCAAGCGGGTTATTGGTCCGGCTCAGGACATACCAGGCCAGGCCAAACTCTGCCAACCGGTCGCCCAGGTTACTGATGAGCAATCCAAACCACAACCGCATGTAATTACGATTTCGCGCAATTACGCGGTACCGTCCCAGCATTTTACTTACTCCTTTGAATTAATGGGAAATAATAGCATAGCAAGTTACGCTTGACAAGACTAGATTGCCGGTAGAAAAAAGGGTTTCAATATCTTACAAATTTCCACCTTATTTTTACCTGCGTTTGCCCGGATTTTTACCCGCCTGAGGTATCTTATGGATGTAACTTCTTGGGTTTATTAACGAGTAAATAAACCCAAGAAGTTGGAAATCATCAATTACTCTTCCTCAGTTACCCCATTAGTATCTTAAACCCAATGAGACCTGGTATGGCAGTGCCAGGTCTCTTCTTTTTTTGCCTATTTACATACCTGCCTGCTAATTAATCTACCTGTAAAACTAAAATAACTGTATAATTTTGAAAATAGTGATTTATGATAGCTATAGTGAATTTTAGCCTGAAACTTTCCAACCCCTTTAACGTAGTAAATTATGATCTTACATAAGTTCAAATCGCGCTCGAAATAAAAAAACTAAGGAGGTGGTTTAGCCGTGGAGTGGTTAAACAGTGTATACCTGGGCTGTTTTATTTTCGGCCTGGTCTTTACCATTATTTCCTTCTTGATTGGCGGCCTCGGCCATCTGGGCAATATTCACCTGGGAGTGGACGGCGGGCACGGCTCTGATTTAGGGCACGGCTCTGATTTAGGCCACGGCAACTCCTCGCACGATAGCGGCCTACCTTTTCTAAACCTGACAGCCCTGATAGTTTTTCTGACCTGGTTTGGCGGGACCGGTTTTATTTTTACCGCTTTGCGTTTCGACCCGCTTATAGTTTTACCCCTGGCTTTTGTGGGCGGGGCCACCGGGTATTTGGCGATTTTGCTATTTCTCAGTAAAGTTCTTTTTGCCTCCCAAACGCCCCTTATGACCGAGGCGGACTATAAACTTAACGGGATTGTCGGGCGTGTGAGCAGTGTCATACTACCGGGCGGAGTAGGTGAGGTAATATTTAACCAGGCTGGCGGGCGCCGGTTTATTGCCGCGCGCAGCATGGATGGAAAACTGATTGACCGGGATACCCAGGTGGTCTTCCTGGGAGTGGAAAACGGCATTGCCCTGGTGAGCGACCTGGATAAAATGCTGGAAGAACCGGACCTATCCGGCCCGGCCCTTGAAACCGAAAATGCCCGGGAACCTTTGAAAAGCCAGGAGAGTTAACCCCTCCAGGAGCCAGGTTTTCGACTCCGGCGGGATTACTTAGTAGTAGACTTCAACAACCACGCGGTTTAACACCACTTAAGAGCAACTGGAAAAGTTCATAGAGAAAGGAAGGGCTTATGGGAGCCGTAGAAATAGCTGCCATTGGATTGGCCGCAGTCCTGATTATTTCGATTTTCCTGTTAGTTAGTCTTTACCGCAAGGTTGGACCCAACCAGGCCCTGATTGTCTACGGGCGAGGGGGTACCCATGCGATCACCGGTGGTGGCCGGATAGTCCTGCCATTTATTCAAAGCTCCCGGGAGCTTTCCCTGGAATTAATGAGTTTTGATGTCGCGCCCAAGCAGGACCTCTATACCCGCCAGGGTGTCGCAGTGACAGTTGAGGCGGTCGCCCAGATAAAAATTAAAAACGACCCGGTCAGTGTCATTACCGCTGCCGAGCAACTTTTGACCAAATCTGACGAGAATCGCGAGAACCTCATCCGGCTGGTAATGGAAGGCCACTTGCGCGGTATTATCGGCCAGTTGACCGTTGAGCAGATTGTTAAAGAACCGGAAATGGTCGGCGACCGGATGCGCGCCACCAGCAGCCCGGACCTGAGCAAGATGGGTCTTGAAGTCGTTTCATTTACTATCAAAGAAGTCCGCGATAAAAACGAATATATCCTGAATATGGGCAAGCCAGATATTGCCAGCATCCGCAAGGCCGCCGATATTGCCGCTGCCGAAGCCGAACGCGACACCGCTATCCGGCGGGCCACGACCATGCGGGAAGCTTCGGTCGCCCGCGCCCAGGCCGACCAGGAACGCGTCATCGCTGAAACAGCTTCGCTGACTCGCCAGGCAGAAGCCCAGCGTGACCTTGAACTAAAACGGGCCGAATATATGGCGACTACCCAGCGCCAGAAAGCTTCTGCCGATAAAGCATATGACATCCAGACCAATATCATGGAACAGCAGGTAGTAGCCGAGAAAGTCCGGATAGAGTTGGTCCGCAAGGAAGGCGAAACCAAAGTTCAGGAAGCTGAAATTGCGCGCCGGGAGAAAGAGCTTATAGCTACAGTCCTGAAGCAGGCCGAGGTTGAACGGAAGCGGATTGAAACGCTGGCTATGGCCGAACGGCAGCGCCGGATTACGGAAGCATCCGGTATAGCTGAATCTGCCAGGGTACAGGGCCAGGCCGAGGCCGATGTAGTTAAATATAAGGGGGCCGGGCAGGCTGACGCCTTACGCATCCAGGGTCTGGCCGAGGCGGAAATTATCCAGGCCAAGGGCCAGGCCGAAGCTAACGCGATGTCCCTCAAAGCCGGGGCCTTCCATGAATATAACCAGGCCGCTATCCTGGATAAGTTAATGGGCAGTATTCCGGAAGTGGTCCGCGCAATCTCTGAGCCGCTATCGAAAGTGGACAAAATTACTATCGTCAGCACCGGCGACGGCAGCGGCACGTCCGGGATGGTAAGCCAGTTGACCGGCGATATGACCAGGGTAGCGGCCCAGGTCCCGGCCCTGTTTGAAAGTCTGATGGGTGTCAAGATTAGCGACCTGATGTCGCAAATCCCGGCTATCCACAACGCCATGAACAACGGCCCGGTGACAAATGCTAACGGTAGTCCGGCAGTAATTACTAACGGTGATACCAATGGGCATACCTCACCGGGCGGGATAACCGTTGTGAGAATTCCCGGTGAAAACGGCACCCCGTCCTAAACACCCGTCCAGATTAAAAGAGAGCGCCGGGTGGTAATTCCTTCTACCTGGCGCTCTCATTGTGCCTGTAAGCTTATATTTTCAAGCCGGACCGGGTAAAACTCGGTTGATTTCCCGGGCAAGCACCCGGTTAGAAGTGGGTATTCAGGCTTACTATAAAAGCATGCTCCAAGCAACCTCTTATTTAATAAAAGGCGGTTATCCTTTATAATAGGATAGGTCCAGCCCTGGAAAAAGGAAAAGTATTATTATATTTCAAGATTTATCAACAGGTTTAGCCCAGGGTCTCACAAGGGAAAAAGCATAATGGCAAGGAACCGAAAACAGAGTAACCAGAATGACCAGATTGGCCGGGCCGGGGTGTCACGGCGAGCTTTTCTACGGGCCGGTGGCATGGTAGTAATCGCCAGTGGCGCGGGAGGCTTGCTTGTAGCCTGTGGTGATGCGGTAGTGCCGGGCAGCCGTCCCTCTCCGGGGGCGGCGATTGTACCTGTTATAAATACTGAAACTCTCGCAAGTGCTACTACCCCGGCGGCTACGACGGGCCCGGCCAATACCACACCGCCTGCTACCACCAGCGCCGCCACGCTTGACCCTGGCCTGAGCGGTGGGCCTACGCCTACAACCGCCGCCGCGACCGCCGCAAAAGCCCTGGATACGGCCAGCCGTTTTTTAAAGTTATGGGAAGATAGCCGCTTTGAAGAAATGTACGGCTTGCTATCCGTCGCGGCCAAAAACTCAATTCCCCAGGATAAATTCGTCCAGCGTTATAAAGCAATCACCGCCGAAGCGACCCTTACAAAAGTAAGTACCAACCTGCCTACCAGCCTTTCCGTGAGCGGCGCGGCCCAGGCCAACCTGGAAATTCCTTTCCGGTCCGAGTTCAAGACGACCCGCGCGGGCGACTTCGGCCAGGATAACAAAATCCGCCTGCACTTCGAAGAGGGGCAGTGGAAAGTTGATTGGACGCCCGCCGTTATTTTCAAAGAACTGTCCGAAAGCACCCACCTGGTGCATATGTTCCGCAGCAGCGCCACTCGGGGGGCGATTTTCGCGGCTAATAAAGTGCCGCTGACCGCTACCGACAGGCAGTTTGTGGTCTATGTCGTGCCGGGCCAGATTGATAATGAGGAACAGCTTTTAATAATACTGGCCCAGACCCTTAAAATGGAACCCAACAAGATCAAGGACCTTTACAAAAAGGGCCAGCCCGACTGGCGCATGCCAATTAAAACACTGCCCTCTTCCACCCAGGATTCAATTATTGCCGGGCTGCGCGAATTAGCCGGTGTGGGTGTTGACGAGGAAGGTATCCGAAGCTATCCACTGGGAGTAAGCGCCAGCCATACGGTAGGTTATATCAACAAGGTCAGCGCCCAGGACTTAAAGACGCTTGGACCCAGGGGGTATACCGAAGATGATATTATCGGGCGGTCGGGAGTAGAAGCCTGGGGTGAAGAAACCCTGGCCGGTGGCCTGGGCGGCAAGCTGACGGTTGTTTCGCAGGGCGGGCAAACTTTGAATACCCTGGCGGAAAAAAAGATTACACCTTCTTCGCACCTGCTGCTCAGCCTGGACATGGACCTTCAAGCAAAGGCCGAAGCTATCCTGGGCACAAATGTAGGCAGTATTGTGGTGCTAGATGCTACTAACGGCGCGGTGCTGGCCCTGGCGAATTTCCCCACCTTTGACCCCAACCTATTTGTGACAGGTATCAGCCAGGAGCAATTCACGGCCCTTAATACCGATCCCCGGCGGCCTTTCCAGCACCGGGCGGTCAATGCTCAACTGCCGGTCGGTTCGACTTTCAAAGTTATTTCCGCTGCGGCCGGCATTGAAAGAGGCGGATTTAATATGCAGTCTACCTTTACCTGTACCGGCCGGTGGACCGGCCTGGGTGAAACTTTCGCCAAAGCCTGCTGGAACAAGACCGGTCACGGCAAGATGACCCTGTACGAGGGCATAGTCCAGTCCTGTGACGTTGTCTTTTATGAGATTGGCAAGAAGTTGGACGAAATGGACCCCAATATTTTGCCGGATATGGCTAAAGCCTTTGGTATGGGTGTACCGACCGGGATGCAAGGGCTTTACGATTCGCCGGGACAGGTACCCAGCCCTAAATGGAAACAGGAAACCTTAAAGCAACCCTGGGTGCGCGGGGACGCGGTAAACCTGGCGATCGGGCAGGGCTATATGCTGGCCTCACCGCTGCAACTGGCCATGGTCTACGCGGCCATAGCTAACGGCGGAAATGTCCACGTCCCGCGCCTGGCCGAGCAAGCAATTGACCCGCAAACCAACGGCATCAGCCGGGCGTTCCCGGTCAAGACGAAAAAGCTGCCGGTCACTGAAAATACGCTGAATCAAATTCGCCAGTCCCTGGTAAGTGTGACCCAGGCTCCCCAGGGAACGGCCCGCCAGGCCTTCGTGGGGTCGAAAGTAATCGTAGCCGGTAAAACCGGGACCGCCGAAAGCGGCCAGGAAGCGCCGCACGCCTGGTTTGCCAGTTATGCCCCGGCCAATAAACCCAAATTTGTAGTAATTGCACATGTCGAACATGGTGGTGAAGGTAGTTCGGTCGCCGCGCCACTGGTCCGTAAAGTTACGGATATCTTGCCTTATTAAGGGTCGCGTAGCACGTTGAACGGGTAACGCTTTCGCATTCCTAAGTGCAACGTTCTATGTTATCCATTCAACCTTTTACGCTTACCTCATTTGTAACAGGGGGCCGCAATGGAAAGTGATTCGCCTAAACTGCCCGAGGAACCCGGCAAACTTATCGCCGGACGTTACCGGTTGGGCCGCTCCCTGGGTCAGGGTACTTTTGGACAGGTTTTCTACGCGGAAGACATCAAGTTTGACCCACCACGGGCCGTCGCAGTTAAAGTGCTGCATTCCCAATTCCTGAGTGACGCCCAGAGCCGGGAGGACATCCGGCGCGAAGCGAGTGTACTGGCGCGCTTTCATCACCCTAACATCTTGCGGGTTAGCGACTTTGAAATTTCCTCCGAAATGGCTTACATCGTGACCGATTTCGCCGAAGGCGGCTCGCTTGCTAAGAAATTGCGGCCCGAAGCGGGGGCGCCGCCGGTAGCTTTACCCCTGGCGGAAGTGGTCTATTACCTGGAACAAATTGCCTCGGCCCTGGACGAAGCGCACAACCTGGGCCTGATTCACCGCGATATCAAGCCGCTCAATATTTTATTGGACCGGGGAGGCCGCCCTTTACTGGCCGACTTTGGCCTGGCAACAGCCCTTTCCGGCTCGGCCTCATCCATGCTGGTTGACCTTAGCGCCAGCGGCACCCCGCTTTACATGGCCCCGGAGCAATGGGCCGGTAAAGCCGGTAAGGCCAGCGATATTTACGCCCTGGGGGTCGTAACTTATCAGCTTATCACCGGCCAGCCCCCTTTCCAGGGGAACCAGGCAGCCCTATGGGCGCAACATACCGGGGCACCCATTCCGGCCCTGCATGAAAGAGCCCCCTGGCTGGATTACCCACCGGCCCTTGACGCGGTAATCGCCGGAGCGATGGCCAAAGATGACCGCGAACGGACCCGCCCGGCCGGAGAAATTGCCCGCCGGTTTAAGACGGCCCTGATGGGCAGCCCGGCGGTGCAATTTAACTACCGCAACCAGCCGCCCGCTGTCTTTCAACCCGGCCCGGGCGCTGCCTCCCTGGGTATAGACCCTTTGGTATCCGGCGCTAACCAACCGCTTCCCGGAACCACGCCAAGTAATACCCCGTCTAGCTTTCCAACCGTAGTCAGCATTAACAATGGACCGGCGCCAGGCCCGCCATCTCCCTCCATATTCCAGACTCACAATAACCCGACCGGCGCGCCTGCGGCCCAATCCCAACCCCAAACAGGTAGTGGAGCGGTACCGCCCTGGTCCCAATCCCAACAACCAACCCGGCCAGGCAGCTTAATCCAATCGGCAAGCCAGGTACAGCCCTGGACGCCCAATGGCCCGGTCCCACCGCCCGCTGCCTGGCCCAACACGACTACGCCGCCTGTCACAAAAAAGAGGTCCGGGCTAAACCCGGTCCTGCTGCTGGGCCTGGGGTTACTGTTCTTGCTGGTTATTGGAGGCGCGAGCGTACTATTCTTGCTGCCTAAAAACAATAGTGGCGTGTTGAACCCGGCAGCCGTCAACGCTACAGGCACGCCAGGTACAACCGCTGCCGGTACACCGGGTACAACCCAGTTAATCGCCAATAATAATGCCGGTACACCTGGGCCGACCCTGGGTGGTCCGGCCGCTACCTCTGCCGCCAAGGCCGGGGCCGGCCAGCTTGAAGTAGAAGTGACCGAATCTAATGGCAAGCCCGCCCGGGAAAATGACTTAACAATCAGGGTTTTCAAACAGGGTGCCACCGCTAACCCGGTCGAAACAATCTACAGTAAAGCCCAGACCACTATTGACCTGAAAGCCGGTGCCTACCAGGTTGAGGTGCTTTACCTGAACGACGTTAGAGTTATGAGCCCGGTGGTCGAGATTAAAGAAGGCCAGCCTACCAGACAAGCCATCAATCTTGGGCTGGGCCAGGTCCAGGTAGAAGTGCTGGAGGCCGCCGCAAAGACTGCCCGCGATAACGAGGTAACTTTGCGGGTCTTTAAAGATGGCGATACCAGCAAACCGGTTGTCACGGTCTACAGTCACGCCAGGACCAATATATATCTTAGGCCGGGATCTTACCAGCTTGAGACCGAGTACACCAATGAGGTTAAAGTAGCCGGGCCAACTTTCCAGGTAACCGAAGGTCAGGTTACCAACCAATCCATAAACTTGCAGGTCGGGCAGGTCCAACTCGAAATCTATGAGACTACCGGGCGGTTGGCTCGTGAAAATGACATTGTTATCCGGGTTAGCAAAGAAGATGACCCAAATGTTAAGGTAACGACGGTCTACGGTAAGGCCAAACCGGCAATTGTACTTAAAGAAGGCACCTATATAGTGGAGGTCGGCTACGCTGATACCGTTAAAGTAACCAGCGGGCCGGTTGAGATTAAAGCCGGACAAACGGCCAGGCAAACCGTTAACCTGCAAGTAGGTACCGTCCAGGTCGAGGTAAAACCGGCTGATGGGTCTAAAATAAACGAAGCCGATATTGTGATAAAAGTTTTCGAACAGGGCAATCCTAACGATATAATAAGCACCTCTTACAGCAAGGCTAAAGCCAGTTTCACCCTGCAACCCGGTTTTTATGTAATTGAAGTTACCTATTCTAACAATAAAAAAGTGACCGGCCCGGCTTTAGAGGTGAAAGAAGGCCAGACCGCCACCCAGGTAATCCAGGTTTAATGCCGCATGAGCGGTAACAAAGTCTGGCCCGTAAAGAGACTGCACCCTTGCCGGGGTTATATTCTACAGTTTAGATAGAGGGTTGTGTCCAATTTAACATAAACGGGTTAGGACAGGTGCTATAATATTCCAAACGCGTTATTAATATAGTAGAAGGGGGTATTATGGGCATTAACCCGGAAGATGTTATGGAAGAATCGCCCGGTGAGACGGAAATAGTTAACCTTGATGAAAGCCAGCTTGAGCAAGTTACCGGGGGGCTTAACACGCGACCCGTTCCGCAGGAAGGGCTTAATACAAATAAAATTCGTAATACCAATTTCTCCCTGGGAGGGAATCACAAAATAGGTGGTAATCTGATTAAAGGCGATTAGTCAGACCGGATTTTTCAAATTATAAAAACCCGCTGCGCAGCGGGTTTTTATAATTTGTTAAACTTGTTTTAAAGTTCACCTTGCCGAGTACCGGGAAAGTCCGTAAGGGTTCAAAAAAGTTAACGGTGTCTGGGGCAGATTTCCTACCGGGTTACCTTCTCAAAATCATACTGGCTGATAATAATGAAAAGCAACGGCCGTCCATTTAATTTGACGGTTGCCACCCCATCACAGGACTGGATAGTTATCCGGGTAGGATGCTCGTGATTCAGGCGGGCTTCCGGCGATCTTTACCCCGGCGTTCAGGGCCATAGAACGGGTCGTAATTGACTCGCCGGTCCGTCGAAGTGCGGCGTTCGGAACCGGACCGCCGGTCTCGCGCTCTTTGCACATCAATGGGCTCGGTCCGGGCTTGCTCCAGGACCAGCAAGCAGATAAGTTTACCCAGATCTTCGCGGCTCAGGTCGTAGTTAGCTGAGAGAGTTTCCAACTCGTCTAACCGGTAGTTAAAGAAAAGCTTTCCAAAATCTTCCAGGATAGATCGTTCGCTGAAGGTTAAAGTTGGGTTGGTATTAGCGGCGGTGAGTTTGGCAGCCAGGGCTTTACAGTTTGCCAGCGTCATGCTGGCGAGTCTTTGATCTTGGGTTGAAATCATGTGTTGCTTCTCCTAAATTCCCCAGAATTTTACCTTTTCAGAGTACCGGTACCCTGTCACGATAAACTTTATATAAAATGAGCCCCTACATCGACTATTTAAATATAAGAGATAAGTGCTATTGCACCTTACTACTATTGAAATAATTATACATAATTTTAACATATAAAAAGGTTTTTACAATATCTCAGAGACTATATTAGTATCCCAAAATAACTTGACAGGGCAAACTACCCTTGTTATTCTCGAAGCAATAATTAATCCACGAAATTTTGAAATAAATCTAACCAAGGGGGTTTAATGAGCGTTTCGGTCTGGCAACAAGCCACCCGGCAGGAAACTACCTATAAATGCGACGTCGCCGTGATTGGCGCGGGTATAATTGGTAGCTATTCGGCCTACATGCTGGCCCAACAGGGTAAAAGAGTAGCCCTTCTGGAAAGCCGGTTTCCCGCAGCCGGGGCCACCGGCCGTAACGCCGGGATGTGCCTGATGGGTGCCGCCGATAATTATGCCACCGGAGTAGCCAATTTCGGGCGCGAAAAAGCCCGCCAATTGTGGGAGCTGACCAGGGAAAACCAGTCCAAAACCAGTACTTTTGTCACCCGGTTCGGCACGCCAGCGGTTAAAAGCGGAAGCTATATTCTGGCGATTGACAAGCAGGAAAGTGACTTGCTGGCCGGGGCTTATGAGATGATGCGGCAGGACGGATTTGAGGTTGAATACAAGCCAACCGACCCCTTTGAGCGCGGCTTTGGGTCGGCTATTCTGCAACCGGCTGACTTTGGCCTGGACCCGGTTGCCCTGGTCAATGCCTTTATAACCAATTCCGCGCCCCAGGTCCGGCTTTTCGCCCCGGCGGAAGTCTTTGCCATCCAGCGGGGTAACGCGGGCCAACTGGTGGTGGAAGCCCGTGGGATACAGGTCGAATGCGACCGGGTAGCCCTCTGCACCAATGCTTACTCGCCCATGATTTCACCCTATTTCGCCGACAAAATCGCGCCGGTCCGGGCCCAGATACTTTTGACCGCGCCTTTATCGCGCCGGGTAATTGACCGGCTGGCCTACGTTAATTATGGTTATGAATATTTCCGCCAGTTGGACGATGGTTCTTTCCTGCTAGGCGGCGGGCGCAGCCGCCACCGCGAACTGGAAGTGGGCTATGACGAAGTGGCGACCGGCTGGCTGCAAGCTACCCTGGAAGAGATGTTAAACCAATACTTTCCGGATATAGTGCGTGAAGCGACAATCGTCCGGCGCTGGGGCGGAACAATGGGGTTTTCGGTGGATGGCCTGCCGCTGGCCGGGCAGTTGCCCTACGTGCCGGGAACGTTTGCCCCGGTGACGAGGCCTTTCGTACCGGCCGGACCCTACCTGGCGGTAGAAACACCCCTCGACCCGCAACCTTCCGGTATCTATTTCGCGGTCGGCTTTACCGGCCACGGCCTGGGTTGGGGTATGGTGACCGCCGACGCCATGCTGGATATGCTGCTGGCCAATGCCAGCGACGCCGGGCTTTTCGATGTCCGGCGGCTGGCGAACAAGCAATAGTGAAGGGTTACCGGGGGTTTAACCCGGTAACTAATAAAATCTATACAGGGCTTGCCAGGTAAGGGTAAACCCTATAAATTGAACCCCTTTAAGCCGGAATCGCGTTATCGTAAGCTCATTTCCAAAACTTTTGGAACGGTTAATTATTTCCGCGTCGTGTAAGGAAATCGAGGATAATTGTTGTGGACAACTCAGGCCGTTCCATTGTGATGACGTGATTAGTAGCAGGTAGAATGCATAATTCACTTTCAGGAATAGCTTTGTAGATATCTATGGTCTGGTCAAGGCTAATAATAAAGTCCCTGTCCCCGGCCAATACCAGGGTTGGTGAGGTAATACCGCCCAGCTGGGTCAGGCTGTAAGCTGGATTAGTCCTGAACATGAGCCTGGTCTGATTCCACAATTCTTCCCACTGGCCGGGCATTTTACTATCAAGGTCAGCTACCAACGCGGTCATATGTTCTCGAAGCAGTTCAGGTGTAAAATCATTGACGAATTTTAGTATAGCTTCGTCCTGATAATAGTTTGCAGCCGCTACAACGAGCGAACCAACCCGTTGGGAATAGCGCATACCCAGGGATAGGGCGGTAATGGCACCATCACTTAAACCGGCAATGTGGGGCCGAGTGAAGCCAACGCAGTCAAAAAGAGCAATTGCGTCATCAGCAAATTCGTCATAACCGTTAAAATGGGCGGGCGGGTTGTTGGTGCGCCTGTGGCCTCGATGTTCGTAGATCAGAACGCGGTAACCAGCCTCTGAGAAAGCATTTACATGGTAATCCCAATGGCCGCCTTGTCCAATAAAGCCTAAAGCCCCATTTAGCAAGGCTAACTGTGGGCCATCTTCCGGCCCGTGTAACTCATAATACATTTGCAAATCACGCACAGTTGCATACGGCATAATGGTTAGCTCCTTCCATTTAGTTGTTAATAATGTAATCTAACAATAAAGGTTAGACACCACGTCAAAAGTTGAGTCTGTAGCTTACAAGAAAATCAAGCAGTATTAACAATATTATAAACCAATTCTGCAAATAATCATATGGCAAACTTCCATTATAAAGAGCTATATAAATAAAGTCATAATAATTGAATGGTTAGATGTTATAGTGGCCTTTAGAGGTTATATCTTTATCTGCCAGGATGGAGACACTTCAATAAGGCTCGCGGCAAGCTGTTCGGGGGGCATAGCCTCACCGGCGCTCCTGGCTCCGGTCCATTCATGGGGAGTTAAGCGGGACTGGGCAGTAGTTACCGTTCTATTAAAATTAACTTGCTGGGCAGCCGGAAGGGGTGCCCCAATCTGGCGGCGTAAAGCAGCGGCGGCCCCACATAGCCTGGCGGCCCAGGTTCCTTCGTCCAGGTCAGGGCTAAGGACAACTTCAGCCAGGCTTTCCAGGTTTTCCGCCAGGTTAAATTTATCACCTACCTCCACCAACCGTACCAGGCTATCGAGCAATAACCGGAGAGCGGTCGCAGTTTCCCCGCGCCACTGGGCGACTTTACCCAGGTTGAGCAAGGCCAGGGCGATATTATGGCTGTCACCCAGCGTGTGCAGCAAGTCTAAACTTTCCTGGTAAAGGGCCTGGGCCTGGTCCAATTCCTTTTGCATCATCATCAACTCGCCCAGGTTGTTGAGGGCCGCCGCCAGGCCCCCCGGTTCGCCCAGTTCGCGCTTTAAGGTCAGGCATTCTTCGTAAAGCTGGCGAGCCTGGTCAAGGCGGCCCAGGTCATAAGCCATGATACCCAGGTTATTCAGGGCCAGCGAAATATTGCGGCGGTCGTCCAATTTGCGCCAGTGGTCCAGGGCTTGCTCCAACAGGCTGACTGCTTCGGGAGTATCGCCCTGGCGGCTTGCCAGCAGCGCGGCATTATTCAACAACCGCGCGCGTAAGCTAAGCGGGGCGTCCGGGAATTTATTGATAATTCGCTTTAACCATTTGCGGCCCTCGCCCAGGTGGCCGTGCATATTCCAGAAGACCGCCATGACCACTCCCAATTGCAAGGCCCATTCGGCCCGTGTGGCTTCGTTTTCGCCCGCCGAGAGTGTCCATTCCAGGGCAGAGCGTATATTGGGGTGGTCTCTTTCAAGCCGGTCCAGCCAGGCCGGTTGCTGGGGTGTCCGGAAACCGGCCTGGGCTTTTTCGATTAGCCCTACATAATAGGCGCAATGACTCTGCCTGACGGCTGCTTCATTCTTATTTTGGGCCAGTTTTTCCAGGGCGTATTCCCGGACAGTTTCCAGCATTTCAAACCGCAGTCCAGTAGAATCCTCCACCCCGGCCGGTTCGATTATCTGGAGCAGGCTGTGGTCTACCAGGCTGCTTAAACCATCTAATAAAGAAACATCAGGGCCGGTTACGAGGCCGGAGCAGACGCGTTCGACCGCATCCAGGCTGCCGCCGCCGGTGAATACGGCCAGCCGGACAAATAGCTGCTGTAAAAAAGGCTCCAGCAGGCGGTAACTCCATTCGAGAGTATTGCGCATGGTCTGCTGGCGTTCTGAGAGGTTGCGCGGGCCGCCGGTGAGCATTTGCAGCCGGGAGCCGCCGGAATGCTCCAGTTTTTCGAGCAATACCTGGGGCGAAAACAATTTTATCCAGGAGCTGCCCAGTTCAAGGGCCAGCGGCAGTCCTTCCAGCCGGATACAAATCCGGGCTACGGTAGCGGCGTTCCCGGCGGTGATAATAAAATCCGGCCGGAATTGCCTGGCCCGTTCTACAAATAATTTCACCGCTTCATTATTAACCAGTTGTCCGGGGTTTAATTCGGCCTGGTCGGGTAATTGCAAGGGCCGTACAATAAATTCCTGTTCCCCATAAACCCGCAAAACCACCCGGCTGGTTACCAGCACCTTGAGACCGGGGGCTGCTTCTAAAAGGGCCATAACACCGTCCCTGGCCGGTACTACTTGCTCAAAGTTATCGAGGACCAGCAACACCCGGCGTCCCCGCAAGAAAGCGTTGAGGCTTTGCAGCAAATTGCCGCTTTCCTTCAGACCAAGGACTTTCGCGACCTGAACCAACACCAGGGCCGGGTCTTGAATGGCGGCTAAGCCTACAAAGAAAACACCCTGTTCAAAGTCGGCCAAAAGGCGGTTTGCGACCTGCAAGCTTAAGCGGGTTTTACCAATTCCACCGGGACCGGTCAGGGTCAACAACCGGGTTTGTGGCTGGCTTAACAATTCGCAGATTCTTTGGATCTCCTGCTCACGCCCGACCAGCGGCGTAGTGGCGGCGGGCAGGTTATTCGGCCGGGTCAGGTGCAGGGGTAGGGAATCCGGTGTCGCGGCTGAGAGGGGCTGGACAGGTGGCGTTTCGGTAGGCAGGGATTGGAGGGTTTCAAACCAGAGTTCATCAAAAATAGGATAAGTCTGAAAAGTTTCGGCGCGAGCGTCAAAGGCATCTTTAACACTGGCCCATAGTTCATGGACTTCCTGGGCTTCTTTATTAAAGGTAAAGATTTCTCGCTGGTAATAGACTTCTATCAGCTTTTTGAGGCGGGCTGCGGCCGGTAGGCGGTAGCCGTTCTCCCAGAGCTGCATCATTTTACTGCTCTTCAAGTCAAGCAGTTCGGCCAGCTCTACCTGGGTTAGACCGGAGCGCTGCCGGTACATATATAACAATTCGTTGGGAAGTGGTTTTTTTTCACGCCGGTACTGGATTAGATTGCTCACCGCGATGACCTCATCAGAGTTTTTGGACAATTAGTAAGCAAAGATATATGAAGTGGTAATTTGCCCGGCAATAACCGGATTTAAATCTACATCTTCACTCAAACCTTTTAGAAGAAACATAGTTTCTAGCATTCTGCGCTTATTCCTGGATGCTTATATTTTAGCATATAGGTAATAATCCTACAGTTTCAATTTTCTTAGCTATGCAAAAACCTTCATGAGTATTTTAACACTTAAGTTAACATAACTTTACCCAATCCGGTAGCCATATTTCCCACCGGCTATAAACCTTATAAACCGGGTTCTGGCCATATTTCTTATGTTTATTCCCTGTATCCTGCCCTGCACAGCATTCGTTTTTCCTGCCTCTAATTTAAGTGCCATTTTCATTAGCAGCGTCCCGTAATTTGGCTCGATTTTCTAATGTCGTCGAACAGAATCCGTTATAGATTCTAGATAAGGGCGGAATATGGGTATTTCACCCGCATTAGTATTAAGATAATAACAATTATCTTAATACTAATGCATTTCAAGGCCATAATCTAGCCGATTCAGCACTGTTGTTGTGTTATTTCGTGGCAAATTCCCTACCTTTGACGCCTGATTTCCGGCTGGGATCTATTATTAAGTCTAGCTTATTGGCTACTTTTAATGTGGCGTTTGGTAGCCATTGTTGTAAAGTGAAACCTGCCTATGAGAGGTCAAATATAGTACAATAATGCTATCATACCGGCCGGATTATGTAAGCGTAAGGGAACAGCCACTAAAGCACCTGGTTATAAGAAATAGAGTCCCGCTACGGCCCCGGCCGCATACCTTAGGAATGGACCAATCATTGGAAGTTACCACCGA
>JAQBPB010000016.1 GCA_028287745.1 Chloroflexota bacterium | reverse complement strand
TCGCATTAATTTCCGCCGTGTGGCCGGTCATTTTACGGACCATCTTGCCGCTAGAAACGTTCCAGAGCAGGATACTCTTATCAACCCCGGCGCTGGCGAGGAACTGGCCGTCCGGGCTGAAAGCCAGTGTGTAGACCGGCCCGGTATGGCCCCACAGGGTCTTGCCCACCTTACCGGTGGCGGCGTCCCACAGGCGCACCGAATTATCATCGTTTGCCGTAGCCAGTAATTTACCATCGGTGCTGAACGCTACCTGGTAAACCCGCCCAGACTGTCCGTTGACCTGTAAGATCGCCGGGGCCGGGGCCAGGGTGCGGGCCGGTAAAGCCGGAAGGGTGGCCGAAACACCACCACCATTACCGGATGGCTCGGTGGCAGTTGTCCGGGCACCCGTACCATTACTGAATTGACCGGGAGCGCTGGTCCGTGCGCCGTCGGATGATTGGGCACTATTAATTTCTGAGCTGGCAACCGCCACAGTTGTAGCCAGGGCCGGACCTAAAACTTCGGTCGAGGGCGTGGCCGGTTTTTCGGTCGGAGCGGTAGTCCGGGCCGGTTGGTTCACGTCAATTGGGATGGTAGTAAGGGCAGCGATACTGGTAACGGTAATATTTTCGGTAGTGGCGGTCGGTAAGAAGACCGGGGCCTGGGTCTGGTCCGAAGGAACGGCTTTATTCTGGAGAGCTTCCTGAGACGGGTTGCGGGTGGGAATACTTACGTGTATAACCGGCGTTACCTGGGGAGCGGTGCTGTTATATACCATTACTCCCAGGCCCAGGGCAAAAAGCAAGAAAAGTAAACTACCGGCCATGGTAAAAGCAACCGGGGCGAAAATCCAACCGGCCCTGGCTGATTTTTGCGGGAGCCTGTTACCGGCAGCCGGTTCAACCGGGGTCAGTACAGGCGGGATTTCATGCGGTAGCGGTTGGTCTAACAGGTGGCGAAGCCTGGAAGAACTATCCATCTGGGGTGGTTTAACGGCCAGGTCAATTTCAACCGCTTTAACCACCAACGGCTTCATATTATCATCTAATTCGATTGACTCCCCGCAGTGCGGACAATCCAGAGAAGCTGGAAGCATCTTTTGAACGGTCTTATGCCGGAAAACCGCTTTTTGCCTGAGATTAGATCGTACCACTTAAAACCCACCTCTTTGTAAACTTAACCCACCCCTGTTTTAACCGCAAAGTCTAACAACCGGTTAGTAAGGAACCAACCGAAACGTAAAATCAGAAAACATCCCCGGATATGGGAGTCTTTACTTGTTTGACGCTCTCTGCATGACTATACCTTAATTTTATCTTAAAATCCCGGGTTTGTCACTAGGTATTTTGTTTGTTCAGCATTAAATGTATATGAGTTTGCCCCATAATTAATTTTAATTTAATAATGGTAATATTACCTTAATAATACCTTTTTGAGGCCGTAAGGCGTACTTATTTGGAATTAGTTTTATTTTTTTACAGGTGATAATAATTGTTGTTTAACTTATTTTAAGGTTATATAGAAGATTTCAGCAATAAAAGAAATTTTTAAGCACTACCCCAAAATATTTTTAACTTTCAAAGTGGCCTGAATGACGGATTTATAAACCGCTGGCGCTGCCTTATACTAATAGGACAGTCCAGGTTCTGTAATCTTAACTGTAATATTAACCTGGTAATATTAGCTATAAGCAACATTTTGGCAGCAGGTTTTGGCCTGGTTTTACTGATTTAGAGATATTGGAATTTTTTTAATAAGTTTTAGTACGCTTCCAACTTTGTGGGCTAAAGTTAGTTATACTAAAATAACAATAGAAAAATCCATGGTCCACTTTGGTGGGTAGAAGGTAATGCGGCAATGGGTGATCCCTTTCAAGAATTGCAAGATGAGTTGGATAAACTAAATCAGGCGTACCGGGAAAGATTGCCTGAGAAAATAAGGGTGCTGGAAACTACTTGGGCTAAGGTTTTACAGTTTCCAACTCAAGGGGAGTTTTTACAAGAATTTCATCTAAAAGTACATTCCCTGACCGGCAGTGGGGCAACCTACGGCTTGCCGGTCCTTTCGGACGCCTCACGCAAGTTGGAACTGGCCCTGAAGGACTTAATTATAACCGGAATGGTTGATTTTGACCTGAAAAAGGACAGTATTCAGGCTCTACTTAAGGGCCTAAAGGAAATAGCAACCGGCCCGGTCCAACTCGCGCCCGGGCCAGACCTTCCGGAGGCCCCTTCCATACCGGAAGAAACTCCCTTACCGGCAGAAGCCAGCCCTACCAGCCCGCCTGATAGACCCCTGAAGATTAAAAATTACGTGGATTTGAATAGCCAGATTGTAACCAAACCAGTTGAAAACCGGGTTATCTGGTTGATTGAGGACGACCAGGCCATGTCTGAAAGCCTGCGGCACCAGTTAGGTTACTTTGGTTACGAAGTGACCTGTTTTGACCGGACCAGTACTATTTCCGAGATAGCTTTTAACCAACTCCCGGTGGCGGTAATCTTTGACCTTACCAACTCCAAAGAGCAACTTAACGACCTAGGCGAAAAAGGACAGACCCAGCGTTTTAAAATGGCGGGGGTCCCCCTGGTCTTTATTTCGGCTTTTACCGACCTTGATTCCCGGTTGGAAGCGGTGCGGGTAGGGGGCAAAGCCTACCTTACCAAACCTATTAAAACCCGCGAGCTGATCGACATTCTGGATAAACTCACGTCCTTGCAGGTGCCGGACCCCTACCAGATATTGATTATTGATGATGACCTGACAGTAGCCAATCATTACGGAGTAACCTTGCGCCGCGCCGGTATGAAAATCCGGATAGTTAATCACCCGAAAGATGTCCTTAAAGCCCTGGCGGAACTGGGGCCGGACTTAATTCTGATGGATTTCCATATGCCAGGCTGTACCGGGCCGGAACTGGCGGCGGTTATCCGCCAGCAACAGGCATATGTAAGTATCCCGATTGTTTTCCTGTCGGCTGAAACGGATATCAACCAGCAATTAGAGGCAATGGGCCGGGGTGGTGACGATTTTTTAACCAAACCGATCATGCCTTCCCACCTGGTTTCTTCAATCACTATCAGGGCGCAGCGTTCTCGCATTCTGCGAGAATTTATGGTCCGGGACAGCCTGACCGGCCTGTTGAACCACACTGAAACAAAAGCCCGGCTTAACCTGGAAGTGGCCCGGGCGAAACGCAATGGTGAACAAGTAACTTTTGCCATGCTGGATATCGACCACTTCAAACGGGTTAATGACACTTTTGGACACCTGGCCGGGGATGGCGTCATAAAAAGTATCTCGCGCCTGTTACAACAGCGCTTGCGCAAGACTGATATTATCGGCCGCTATGGTGGTGAAGAGTTCGCGGTTATTCTACCGAATACAGGCACGTTTAACGCGGAAAAAGTATTGAACGAAATCCGGGAGAGCTTTTCTAATATCCGCCACCAGGGCGAGAAAATCGAGTTCGCGGCTACTTTCAGTTGTGGAATTGCCTCTTTTCCGCAATATCAAGACCCTTTTCAATTAAATACCGCCGCTGACCAGGCCCTTTACCTGGCCAAGGATAGCGGGCGCAACCGCCTGGTAGTAGCCAGACCGGATACTCTACCCATTGAGCAGGACTAGAACCCCGCCCAAAACGGGGTTATCTGGTGTTGCCCATTACCTTGTTCTGAGCGTTATCCAGCCCTGTTACAAGTTTTGTACTCAGGTTAATAACCGGTACTCTGGCCCGCCCTGTCACCGGAACCGGCCGGAGGCGGCGGCGGGTTTGGAATACGCACAGCCAAGATTTTCAAACTGCCTTCTTTATCACCGGCTACATCCATCTGGATATATTGCCTGCCTTTTTCGAAATTCTCGTAAACATTGTATGTATTGGCCGTACCAACCGCCAGGCTTATTTCCACCGATACCGGCGCGTTCTGGACCCCTAATAACTGCGGAAGGGTAGTCTGCCCCTGCCTGATTTTAGCTTGCAGGTCCGCGCCGAGGAAGGCCAGGGCCGCTTTCGAGTCTGACTTGTAGGTGTTAAAGAAATCCTGAATTAACTTTGCGGGACCGGTTCTGTTCCCGGCTGCCGGGGAGGCAACGACCGTAACCACTGCGCTGGCTTTTACCACACCGTCCTCGGTCCCTACGGCCAGGACGCTGTTACCGGGCCTGACAACCGAACCATCCGGGTAAGTCACGAAGTAAACCTTGCAGCTGAATTTGCCGCCGTTATCGGTCAAAGTGCCGCTGTCCGGGGCAATTTTACCGCCCTGCGGCCCTAACTGGACAGCTAATTTGGTGTTGGCCGGGTAGCCTTTGCCGGTGACCATAATAAAACCGCCCACTGCCACCCTGGCACTGGAAAACGAAATTTCCGGCTGATAAACCGCTGCCTGGCCGCTGCGGTCCCCACTGGCCGGGGCGGTCGAGACTGCCGGGGTAGCTGGCGCGGTTCCGGCTACTGTATTAGCAATAGCAGTGGTACCGGCTGCTGTAGTCGCCACCACAGTATTAGTTGCAGCCAAAGTAGGCGCCACCACAGTAGTATGCGCAGGGGTCGAACTAACGGCTGGACCGCCCGGTTGGGTAGCCGTGACATCTCCGCAAGCCGCCAATAACATACAAAAAGCCCAGACCATTAAAATCAGCCCCACATACTTTGTTTTCAAACCCAGCTTCCCAAATTTACGCGAAACCATCAACCAATGCCTTTCCGGGTATATAGTCCCGATCTATTCTCGCGCAGCTACAACCAGCGCGTTATTCGCTTAGCTTACTTCTGTTAATAAAATGGGAAACAGGGGAGGGAGTTACTCTGCCGGGCTAAAAGCGGCCCAGAATCAAAAGCGCTGGGCGGTATAAGCTGTCCGTCCAGCGCTTTTGGTTCAGCAAATATTCAGTTTAACAACCGGCCCGGTTATTAATAGCGGTGCCAGATGGTTTTAGATTGAACCTCGGTATCGCCGGGCATATTATCCGGCTCTACCTCCGGCAAACGCGACGAATGATCGTTGGCCGGGGGCTTGCCGGACCAGCGCCCTGTCTGGCTGGGGTAATCGCTTTCCGCCGGAAGCGCGGCATTACCAGTGGTTTCCAGGTTTATTTTCTCCGGGTCAAGTTCAATAAAATCCTTTTCTTGTTCATTATCATGAGCCATTTGATTACCTCTTAATAACCTAAAACTTCACTTTTAAAAGTAGTCCTCTATTTTCGCCAGCAGGCTGGCCGGGCCATCAAAGATAGCTGCGGCGTCCTTGAAATCGGCATCTTGCCACCAGCCGCCGCACCGGAAAACATAGGTGGGGATCCCGGCTTTGCGGGCCGCCTCTACATCGTAAGGGGTATCGCCCAGCATCACCACCTGGTCTGTGGGCAAGCCCATTTTATGCAGAGCGGCCATCACAATATCCGGGTCAGGTTTAGAATTATCGGCGTCATCGGAAGTGGTCTTTTGTCCGGCGATTTCCAGCAAGTCGGCCACTTTCAATAAATCCTTGACCTCGTTTTCCTGGGCCGAAGTAGCGATTTGCAGTTTCAAGCCTTTTTGTTGCAGGGCCGTGATAAGGTCGCGCACTCCGGGAAAAGGCTTGACCTGAGGCAGGTACTTTTCCTTGAAAATCTGGCTGCGGCGTTCACTCAGGCGGTTGCCCTGTGCTGAGGCTTTTTCAATTCCGCTGACCTCGGGCAGCAATTTATCGCTGCCCATCCCGATTAGCGGCCGGATTTTTTCAAAAGGCACCCGGATCCCTTCTTCGGCCAGGGCATCCACCCAGGCTTGCGCGTGAGCGTCATTACTGTCAATTAATGTTCCATCAATGTCCAGGATTACTCCTTTAAATTTAGCCATTGAGAACGCTTCCTTCCCGTTATAGTGGCTTCTAAACCCAAAAATCAAACTTCAAATCCATGAAGGTTTCAACACTGCACGAGTTATGCCAGTTCCATTATCCAGGGGGAAATGTGGTATAATTTCGGGTAGTTCAGCCTGTCCAGTCAATTCCCAAACAATATCGGCAAACCAGGGCTACATTGAACGTAGAATGTAAAACGTTGCAGGTAGAATATGGGAACATTTCGGGGAAAACCCGGATAGGTAATTAGGGATAACATTGATTGAGTACTTACTTTATAAGTAAAGCTTTCAGGCTATCCAACTATATTAAACGGATGATGTCCGCCGTTCAACGTTCTGCGTTTAACGAATTTCTGAAGAAGGTATGTAACCATTAATGAGTAGAATTTACGAGCATTTCCAGCGACAAATCAGCAACGATAAAGTCATGTGCTTAAACTGCGGTGCCATTAACCCGCTTGGGCTGGAAAACTGCGAAAACTGCGAACACACCCTGGAAAGACCCCGACCGTTACTGATTAACATGGTCGATACAATCATCCGACCCCAGCGCGCGATGGCACGAGTTGCCGCTACCATGCCGGTTATGCAGGCATTCCTGGCGGTAGTCGCGGTGGCTTCGGTCTACCTGATCTTCCAGATGATTGGCCGGTTGACCAGCATTCAAAGCATTCTGGATAATCTTTCCAAAGTCACACCCGACCAGCAGAAAATTCTGCTTAACCCGGCGTTCCGGCCGGTACCCGGTCTGATTGAAATTGCTTCAAGCTATTTACTGTTAACGCTAAGCTGGTTGTTCTTCAGCCTGGCCCTTTTTTACGCCGCCCGGCTCCTTTATCGCAAAGAAGCCAATATTAATTTCAAATCGCTGGCCTCGGTGGCCGGGTTTGGCCGGGTAATTACCTTATTTACTTTCCTGTTCTTTATACCGCTGGGCGACTTCGCTATTGCCTTACAATGGCTACTGCTGGCCTGGCAGGTAGCGGTAGTTACTATCGGCGTAAAGTTCAGCACCGGGCTTTCTTTCAACAAAGCAATCCTTGTGGTCATAATCCCGACAATGCTCTTCGTGTTTCTACTCAGCTTGCCAATTTAAACTATGCTCACTGAAAACTCGCCAGTCAAGGTTGAAAAGCCGCTTCCGCAACGAGTGGACCGCCTGTGGCAAGTCCGACCGGCAGCACCGGCTGACTTTTTACAGGAGTTAGCCGGTCGCGGTTTTTCACCTCTGGCGGCTCAGTTGCTTTACAACCGTAACCTAACCACCCCTGCCCAGATCGATTATTACTTCAACGCAACCTATGGTTCGCTGGCCGACCCATATCTGATTAAGGATATGGACCGGGCCGTTGACCGCATCAAAACCGCCCTGGTAAACCGGGAACGGATCGCGATTTACGGCGACTTTGACGCCGACGGCGTGACCGCCTGTTCGCTTTTGGTGCAGTATTTCCGGGCCGCCGGGGCTGATGTGGTACCGCGCATTCCACACCGGGTAGATGAAGGCTACGGGCTAAACGGCTCGGCCCTGACCCGCCTGGCCGGTCAGCAGGTCAAACTGGTAATTACCGTTGACTGCGGCATCAGCAATCTGCATGAAGTGGATTATGCCCGCGAACTTGGCCTGGACGTCATAATAACCGACCATCACCGCCCACCCGAAGTTTTACCGGCGGCTTACGCTATACTGAATACGCGCCAACCGGGCTGCCTTTATCCCGATAAGGGCATGGCCGGGGTGGGTGTGGCCTTTCACCTGGTCCGGGCGCTTGCCAGGGCCGGGGTCCGCCCGACTAATGGGCTGAAACCGAGCGACCTGCTGGATTTAGTGGCCCTGGGTACGGTCTGCGATATAGCGCCGATGTCCGGCGAAAACCGGGTGCTGGTAGCCGCCGGGCTAAAAGCGATCAACCGAACCAAACGGCCCGGGATTGTGGCCCTGATTGAAGCGGCCGGTCTGAAAGCGGGCGAACTGGATACCGGCTCAATCGGCTTTGCCCTGGGACCGCGCATTAATGCGGCTGGCCGGATTGACGATGCGATTATTGCCTATGAACTGCTGTTGACCGACGACCTGGAACATGCCCGGCTGCTGGCAAATGAATTAACGCACAAGAATAAAGAACGCCAGCAAAAACTGGCCCTGGTCCTGGAAGAAGCCCGCCAGCAGGTCTATGCCGACCGGCTACACGAAAAACACAAGCTGCTGGTCTTGAGTGGTGAAAATTGGGCCGCCGGGATTGTCGGGTTAGTCGCGGGGCGGCTGTGCGAGGAATTTAACCGCCCGGTACTGGTACTGGAACAGGGCGCCGAAACCAGCAAAGGCTCGGCTCGCTCTATTCCCCATTTCAATATTATCGAAGCCATCAGCGAATGCCAGGATATATTATTGCGCCATGGGGGGCATAAACAGGCCGCCGGTTTCACCCTGGAAACGGCCCGGCTGGCCGAATTTACCACCCGGCTGCAAGCCCTGGCCGAAGAACGGCTCCGGCCCGAAACGCTGGTGCCGCACCTGACAATTGATACCTCTTTGCCGCTGGACCAATTGGAAACCGCCCTGGCCGAATGCGGCAAATTAGCACCGTTTGGCAGTGAAAATCCTTCGCCGGTCTTTGTGTCATACCGGGTCCAGGTCCGGGAAGTCCGGCCGGTAGGGGCGGACGGCGCTCACCTCAAAATCAAAATTTACGACCCCAGCCGGAGCCGCATGTTTGAAGCTATCGCCTTCAAGCAGGGGCCGCGTATCCAGGAATTAGCGCAAAACCGCTATGTGGATTTTGTCTACGTCCTGGAACAAAACGAATGGCAGGGCGTCCGTAACCTGCAGCTCCGCATCCTGGATTTCCGGCCCGCCAGCTAAGCTTTTGGGAAGCCCGGCCAGACCGGCGGCCAGGGTTAACCCGGTTAAAATAAAAAAGCCCCGTCAATTACGGCGCGGGCTTTTTAGATTCACACTACTACATTACGACGTTTGTATACTGCCTGGCCCGCTGAAAGGCCGCAGCGACCTCGGCTTTTTCGGCTTCAGTCAGTGGCAAGCGCGGCGGGCGAGTTTCACCGACCGGCTTTCCAACCAGTTCAAAGGCATACTTGATCGCCTGGACAAAGCGCGGCTGGGCATCAAAACGGAAGAACGGCAGCAAGTCCCGGTAAAGCGGCCAGGCTTCCTCTAACTGCCCGGCCATTGCCAGTTCGTACAGAACGGCGCTCTCACGCGGCAGCACGTTGGTTAACCCGGCAATCCAGCCGGTAGCCCCGGCCAGGAAACTTTCCAGGCAAAGGTCATCAGTGCCAGCCAGCACTTCCAGTTCTGTTTCGTCCAGGATTGCCGAAATACGCCGCACGTCACCCGAAAACTCTTTGACCGCCACCAGGTTAGGAATATGCTTCATTTCGGCCAGTAAGTCCGGGGTCAGGTCGGTGGAAGTATCGAAGGGGTTATTGTAAGCGATAATCGGCAAGCCGCCACCGGAAAGTGTTTCATACCAGGCGATAACCTCGCGGCGGTTGGGCCGGTAATTAATTGGCGGCAGCAGCATGACCCCTTCCGCCCCGGCCTCTTTCGCGTGCCTGATCCAGCCCATTGCTTTAGCTGTTGAAGGCGCCGCCGCGCCTACCACCACCGGCACCCGGCCATTCGCTACTTCTATAATCGTTTCGACCACCTCGGCCCGCTCCTGGTCGGTCAGGGCCGCGTACTCGCCGCAAGAACCGGTCGGCACCAGCCCGTGCATTCCCTCGCTAACCAACCAGTCGATATGCTCCCGCAGCCGGGGGAAATCTACCGAACTATCCGGCTTAAAAGGGGTAATCACCGCTACATATATGCCCGGAAATCTTGCCATAATGCATCTCCTTATAATTCAGGGTTTGATCACCACCGCAGGGTTTACACAGGAAAAAGACTATCCAAAAAGAAGTTAACTCTTTTTACCACTTCTTTCGCTTTTGAGCAACCCGGGCCGTTGGTTGCGAATTTTTCAAGATTTATAGTCAAACTTTAAAGTATGACTGAAATATTCACCTGTATTTCCCGCCTGAGAAGCGGGTTTGTCCGGTAAATATTATTTGTTTTATACTTTGGTAAAGTATAAAACCCTATTGCAAAATTTTAATGTGTATGTTATTTTTAATTTAATAACTTGCAATTAGCTCACTTTGAAATAAGCGCATGTTAAAGTATTTCCACCCGGTTACTATTCCATCTAGAGTTAAGTCCATCAGTTTAATATTGGGGTGCCTGTATCATTCGGTGGATAAAATTTACCGCCTGATGGTAGCGTGCAAAATGCAACTTGATAGCCGGTTAAACCCGGCCTGTCCGGCTAATTTTATTACTTTGCCAGCATCTAACCAGCCGAGGGCATAGCAAAAACCAGGAAATATAGGTTTTAAACGACTTGCGGGAGAATTATCAGAAGGACCTGGCTTGAATTTAGAAGCGCTGCCATAAAATGCGTTAAGCTTCCTCTAGGGTTTCCAGGAAAGATCAAAAATTAAAATGCAAACTGAAAATTCACTGATAGGTGGCCGCTACCGGCTGGGGAAAAAGATCGGCCAGGGTGGCTTTGCCCGGGTATTCCTCGCCACCGATTCGGTCCTGGAACGCCAGGTTGCCGTTAAAATTCTCAATTCCGACCTGACTGAAGAAAAAGATTTTTTAGAACGCTTTGGTAAAGAAGCTCGCGCTATCGCTACCCTTGAACACCCGAATATCCTGGGCATTTATGATTACGGCCAACTGTCCGATACGGCCTTTATAGTAATGCCCTATGTCGAAGGCGGTTCGCTGCACGATAAACTGCGGCGTGATGGCCTATTTAGCCCGCCACAGGCCGGTTACTTCCTGGCACAGGCCGCCGCCGCCCTGGATTACGCCCACCGCCGCAACCTGGTCCACCGCGATGTCAAACCCCAGAATATGCTGCTGCGCAGCGAAGACGACCGCTTGCTCCTGACCGACTTTGGTATTTCTAAAATACTAAGTTCGGCCAGCGCCCAGAGCCGGACGGGTATTATGGGCACGCTTTCTTATATGTCTCCCGAACAGCTCAGCGGTAATGTCGGGCGCGGCACCGATGTGTATGCTTTAGGCTGCGTCCTTTTCCAGATGTTAACCGGCAAGTTACCCTATGGCGGCCCTACCGAACAGGTCATAATGGGCCATATGGTGTCGCCCATTCCCTCGATTGTCGAACGCAGCCAGTTCCAACTTCCGCCCTCAATACAGGGAATTATTGAAAAAGCCCTGGCCAAGAAAATTGAGGACCGCTACCAGAGCGCCGGAGAAATGTCGCAGGCTTTCCAGGCTATCCTGAACGGCTCAACTGCCATTAAGCCAGAAACCTTGCAGCCGCCACACACCTGGAATGCTAACCTGGCCCAACCGCCTACACAGCCCTACAGCCCGTAATCTTCCGGCGGCCTGACCGGGCCGACTCTGCCTGTCCCACAGGCCCTAGGTACCCCGTTTCAGACAGGCAGCGTTCAAAATAATGCCGGTACGCCTTTCCAGGGTTGGACCCAACCGCCCACCCAACCCACTGTTAATCCTTATGACCAGACCCAACTGGCCGGGCCAAACCCAACCCCTGCCTTTGATAGAAACCAGGCGGCCCCTGATGTTAACCCATCCGACCGGACCCAGGTAGCCAGGCAACCCAATAGCTATCAGCCGGAAAGCAGCCGTACCGAAGTAGCCATGCCCGGTTATCCGCCACCGGCGGTTGACCCGGCTTTTGCGCAGACCCAGGTAGCCGGGGTTGCCCATCCAGCACCGGCCTACAACCAGGCTGCTACCGCAGACCAATCCGCGCAAACCGAGGTGGTTAATTATAATAAAAATACTAACCCCAACCAACCGGCCCAACCTGAACCTGGCCCAGCCCCCATCAACCTGCCAAAAAAGCTGCCCCTGGGTCTAATCTATTTCATTACCGGTTTAGTTGCAGTGGCCGTCATTACCGGCCTTTTAGTCGAGCTTACCGGGCGGGATACCGGGATTTACTTCGGGACCGGGGCCGTCCTGGGAGTCATCCTGGCGCTGGTACTTAACAGGCCCAGGTCTAAATTAAAAATTCCACTAATTATAGGCGGAGGGCTGCTTCTAATTCTCACATTGGTATTCGGCATGCAAGTGATTACCAGGGATTATGGAATTATAGAGGAGATTACTCATTTTTATACCCCGGATGTTTTACCGTTCCTGCCCGCAGGTATGCTGTTTGGAGTTGGCCTTGTGTTCGGCCTGCCCTGGTTAGCCGCCAAATTGCAGCGGGCTGCGCCTACCGTACAAATTAGCCAGCCGAAATTACTGACTAATTTTGGCCTGGCGCTGGTTATAGGGCTGGTAGCAAGCGGCCTGATTGCCACAGATGTCGCCAAAAGCCCGGCCGCCCTGGCGAAGCAAGGTGAAAGCCTGAGCAATATAGGTAAAAATAAGGAGGCAAGCGAGAAGTACAGGGCAGCCAGTAGACTTGACCCGGGTAATTTTGTTTACCAATACAACCTGGCGGCCCAGTTAAATAACGCCAGGAGGTTTAACGAAGCGGAAGTTGAGTTTAAGGAGGTAGTCAGGCTCCGGCCCAACGATTATCATTACTGGCTGGGTTTAGGTAATGTGCAAATCAAACTGCGTAAATTTGCCGAAGCCGAAGCAACTTATCAGCAAGCTCTCCAAGTGGGCGGGTCTTCCAGCAGCTTTGTCAATGAGGGTCTGGCGGAAGCGCAAGTAGGGCTGGGCAAATTCGAGGAAGCCGGGGCCACTCTTGAAAAAATCGCGGCAATTTCCGGCAGTAAGTCCGAATTTCTATTAAAGGCCGGGAAAGCTTACGAAAGAGCCGGTAACTATACCAGGAGCCGCCAGCTCTACCAGCAGGTCATTGATGATAAAGCGGCTTATTCCTATGAAAAATCCGAGGCCCAGGACCGGTTAAAAATTATTCGAGGGAAATAATAAAACCAGCCCTTT
>JAQBPB010000015.1 GCA_028287745.1 Chloroflexota bacterium | reverse complement strand
CGGACTATCGGGTTCGCCAGGTCAACCGGTGGTTCGTCCCAATTCGGCATCGGCGGAGGCTTGGCGGCCCGGCGCAATACCGGCGGTGGGGCAACATCAGCCTGACCGGCCGCTGGCGGTGTAGCAGTTGCGGGCGGCGTTGGAGGCAGGAAAGACCCATAAGTAGGTAATATTTCGGGCTCTTGCACCGGCTCGGGAGTTAATTCAGTGGTAGCGCGCCTGCGCGGACCGCCCAGCTTTTGCATACCCTCAAAGTCCAGGGGAGTGATTGTTTTATAGCGGAAGCTGTCCGTACGGTGGACCAGGGCACGGGATAAATCTTCCCAGACAGTGCCCTGCTTTACCAGGAAGTAAGCTTTGCCCGTTTCAACCAGTTTTGCAATTACATAGATATTCTGGGCATCCGATGAAGCAAAAACCAGGTTTACCGGCAGGTTGCGCCGGGAGATTGCTTCCAGCATCCCGATAAGTCCGACTTCGGTATCGGCGGGCATCATAACATCGGAAATAATCGTCAGCCGGGTAAACAGGGGCGAGTTTATGACAACAAGGGCCTGTTTGGGCGAAGGCGCGGTGTAAATGGCAAATTCGTCAATAACCGAATTTTCCTGCGGCCCAATCCCGTCCTGAAGTACCATCCCGGGATTGGGGGCTTCGTTGCTTTGCGTAAACTTACCATCTTTATCACTGTGCAACACCCGGTAGATTTTACCGGAGGCCAGGCAATTTGCCACGATTAAATCGGCCAGAGTTTGTCTCAGCCGGGCGCTATCGTCAATTATAAGAATGTGATGTAGCTGGCGGTTACGGGGCCGTGATAAGCCTTGCGACATAGCGGCAAGAACCCTTTCTGCGCTATACATTAAAGTTATCGAAACAGTTTATGCGATTGGGTACAGGAATATTTTAGCATGACCCGGAGTATGGTTTGAATACGGTTATATGTAATTATTGTTACAATTGGACTAAAAGGGACGTGATGCGTTTAGAGTATATTGTTGAACGTAAAACGGGAAACGGTCAGGTCGAAGCCTCCGGGCAAACAAAACCTAAAATTTTCAGGATTTACCGTTCTTACCGGTTAACAAACCCACAGCCCGTTACCTGTTCTACGTATTACCTCGTCTTTTAACCTTACTCATTTCCCCGTTTTACGGGTAAGGTGCTAACTACTCCCCCTCACCCCGTCTTACTGGTCAATATACCGGAGACAGGCCGCGCGGTGTTCAGGTTCTATTTCTTCGGGGGCCAGCTCGATATAGTTGCCTTCTTCCAGCCGCCTGGTAACCGTCAAAAGCTGGGGCGTTTCGACCGGGCAGCGTTCAAACCGTTCCGGGCACCAGCGGTAAAAAGGGCAACCCTGATGGTTGGCGGCGGATAGCTGGGCGCTGGCCGCTATATTACCGTCGGCGCTCAATTCACTTTCCAGGGAATCCAGGTGCAATTCATTGGCGTCCACCCGCTCCATCTCGGAGAATGCCATTTCAGGGTCAAGCGCTGCGCCGGGTAAGGGGCTGGGAGCCGCGTTAACTTCCAGCAGGGTCTTGGTATAGGGGTGGGTTGCCCGGCTGAACAACTCACGTGCCGGAAATTCTTCCATGATACGGCCGGCGAAGATCAGGGCAATCCTGCCCGTTCCGGCAAAGAAACGGACCATGCTCGGGTCGTGCGAAATAAAGATAAAAGCGATTTTGTACTCCCGGCCAAGCTGCTTCATCAGATTTAGCATGCTGGTACGGGTATTCAGGTCCAGGTTGGAAACCGGTTCATCGGCAACAATCAGGCGCGGCCGTAACATCAAAGCCCGGGCAATCGCCAGGCGCTGGCGTTCACCACCGGACAACTGGTTTGGAAAGCGGGTCAGGTAATCGTCGTTAAGCCCAACCCGGTGCAGCATCCGGCTGGCGGCTTCGCGGGCGCTACCGCCACCACTGGGCGGATATTTTTCAATTAAATCGTAGAGCAAGCGATCAACCCGGTTCTTGGGGTCATTGGTCAGGCCGGTAAAGGCGTCTTCCGAGAGATAGCGCAGGTGGGGCCGGAGAGTTTTAAGTTCTCCTTCGCTCATAGAAGATAGCTGTTTACCTCTAAAAATGACTTTGCCTTTGTCAGGTTTTTCTTGCCCTGAAATAATCCGGGCAAGGGCACTCTTCCCACTACCACTTTCACCGATCAGACCAAGAATCTCGCCTTCGTTCAGAGTAAAGGAAACACCGTTTAAGGCCGGAATACGCTGGCCGACACCACCCAGCAAGCCGCTAAAAAAGCCACCGTCCTCAGCCGGGTAGGTCTTAACCAGATTAACTACTTCTAAAATAGGTACATTCTGCTCAGTCATTACTTCTCTTCCTGCTAAAACTAAAGCTAAACCGCCAATAGTTTAAAAACTTTAATGTTATTCCGAATTTCTTAATGTATTTCGTAATGTTTGTTTGTTAAAGTAAGAGTGTTGAAAGAACAAAAGCTAACGAACCGTTTCAATCGACACCGACCTACGTTTCAACCCTCTAACGTCTTTGTAACCGTCCTGACTCCGTCCTTCTACCGTCACATCTCGTTCCAGTAAGGTCCAACCTGGTCTTCCTAGCGTCTTTTCACCTTCATCCAGCTCTACTCCTACGTCCTACTAACTTCCCACTTTCGTCTTTATAGCGCCCTGGCAACTTTTTGTAATGTCCTACTACCGTCTTGCTTCGTCCTTTTCGTGCTACTAACGTCATAATTCGTATTGCTTCTTTTTCTAACGATTCCGCTTTTTACCGTCATGCACAGCCCTTGCCCGATCGTTAGCTTTTGATCATCAACAAATTTTTCAGGAATATACTCTCTTCAAAATCCGGCCAGGTCTTCCAGTAGTACTAAAGTTTTGCTTCGTCTTCGGCTGATTACAACCAACTTATAACGTTTTAGATTTTGAAGTAAATACACGTTTTTATTTTAGTTCCAGGTCTTTTCAATTGAAAAGCTGGCTCTCACTAGCAGAGCCAGCTTTTTGTTATTCGTTTGCCGGTTTATTTTTAGATTTAGCCAGGCGTTGTTTCTGGGCCGACTTGTATTTCTCAATCTGATCCTTGACCCACTGCAGTTTTTCAACCAGTTCGTTCTGACCTTCGCTTCGCATCTGGTCACCAAGCGTGTCAATCACTTCATAAAGCTCATCAGTCAAATAAGGTTCGGCGTGATGCATTACTTTGCGGCGAGCAATCGGGTCTTCAGCCGAAATAATATTATTAATTAGCTGGAGCCGGACCATGTCGTCCACCACTTCCTGGCCGGTCATCCCGTCAAGAGCGGCCTGGACCGCCGTGCGCAGGACTTCAAAGGTATCCACGATGGTCGGGCGCAACAGGTATTCCGGCAGCAGGTTACCGGCCTGTTCCTGGGTCAAAGCGTGAAATTTAGCGCCGGGCTGGGTGCGCAACTCTTCCTGGCCCTCGGGGAAAGCCGCTGCATCCGGTTCGGGAAGCTCAATGCCGCGCCGTTCCGCTTCCTGGGTAACAAGTTGGCCGTAGGGATAGCGAATGGTGTCTGCGAGCTGCTCCGGGCCAAGATGGGCCAGTTCGGGAACATAGATAATAAATAGTTCCTGGTGGCTATCATGATACAGCAGCGGAATATTCAACCGGCTGGTATGGTTGCATTCGTGACACTGGGCCATGTTAATTTCATCGTTGAGCAACTGGCGGGTAGGGGCTTCGTCATGAGTTTCGATAATCATGTAGCCTTCTTGTTCCAGGTCGGTGTTACAGTTAGGGCACGGGTAGCGACAGAGGGCCGTTTCAGCCATTAGTGTTCTTCTTTCTCGATTTGTTAAATAAGGCTTTAGTCTTCAACCCCACAAAACTGCAAAATAATTGCAATCAGGGTTCGGGTAACCGTTTCCAGGTCGGTCACCGGTACATTTTCGTTGGGTGCGTGCGCCAGTTTGACGTTCCCCGGGCCATAGTGCAAGGTCGGGATATTTCCCAGGCCAACCATCAGGCGCAAATCGCTGCCGTAGGAGGCGCCGTGGACTGCCGGGATATTGCCGTGTAACCGCTGGTGGGTCTGGCTGACCAGGTCGAGCAGTGAGTGGCCGGGGGAAAGCTGCCCGCTGGCGAACTGACCGCCAAACCAGTCAACTACAACCGGGTGTTTTTGCAGCCAGGGGTCTTTACGGCAGACCGCCGCCAGTGCTTCTTCCAGTTCGCGCCGGGCTTCCTGCGGGTCTTCGCCCAGGGCAACACCCAGGCGGCCTTCAGCTTCCAGAAGGTCAGGCACACTGCTGGGCCAGTTTCCGGCCTTGAGCGTGCCGATACTCAAAGGATAAGGCAAGCCGTAGCGGGCCATCAAAGGGTGGCCTGCCTGGTTCCGGCGAGTTTCAAGGTCTTCCAGGGCCTGCCAGATCGGCCAGAACTTTTCAATCACGCTGACGCCTTCGCGCCGCACGCTGGCGTGGGCCGAAAGGCCGGTCAGTTTCAGGCGAAAGGTAAGCGCCCCGGCACAGGCCGGGATGATTTCCAGGTCGGTCGGCTCGGTGATTATCGCGGCATCGCCCCGGTAGCCCCGGCGCAAAGTGCCGAATGTTCCCAGGCCGCCGTCTTCTTCACCGGCAACACTTTCCAGCAACACATTGCCCTTCAGGCGAATCCCGGCAGCCTGGATAGCTTTGACAGCGTAGAGGTTGCAGACCAGGCCGCCTTTCATATCGCAAGCGCCCCGGCCGTAAACTTTCCCATCCTGCAACAGGCCGCTAAAAGGAGCCTGGTTTTCCCACTGGGTCAAATCGCCGGGCGGCACCACGTCAATATGGCCGTTCAGGACCAGGGTTGGCCCCTGCTGGCCGCCCCAGGTACCGGCGAGGCCCCAGCCTTCCTGGCGGGGCGCTTCCAGGCCCGGAAAGTCCGGGTCGGCCAGCAAAGCGGGTAAATCAAAAGCCCAAAGGTCAGTATTAAAGGAACTCTCGCGCATGCGTGTGGCAAACCAGTGCTGGGCCTGGCTTTCCTCGGCAGTGCCGGTCACACTCGGAATAACCAGGAGTTCGCGCAAGGTTTCGACAAGGCCTGGCAAGTCTAATGCGGCAAGAGCCTGGTCGGTGGCCCGCTTAATCTGCGCCTGAGATTGGGCAGTATGCAGGTATGGAGTGGATTTTGCTGTATCGGTCATAAAATTTGCACCTTCTCCTGTCCTTGCCGGAACTTCCGGACCAGCACCAGGTTACCTCGTATGCGGACTTCATTTGAAACATTTGCTGTTTACTTATAAAGATATTCGACCAATTAGACGCTAATCCTGAATTTGAAACAGCGGAATTGATTACCAGGCTTTCTCCGGGAAAGGCGGTTCAAAGTAACTGATCTGCACCCGGTCAACATTGCCGGTAAAACCTTCCGGCGGAAAGTCATAACGGGTAACCGAAGCCCGTTCAGGGTAAAAATTAGGGAGCCGCAGGCTGGCTAACTGCATGGGCAGGCCCAGGAAATGGGCGTGTAATATAGTAACTACGTCACCGTGCGAAACGGCCGCAATTTTCTGACCTTTGTGCTGCCTCATAACCCGGTGGACAAACTTCAGGACGCGGTCGCGGACCATTTCTATCGTTTCATCGGCCGGGTGCGCCAGCGGTTCGTAAAAATTAAAGTCACCTATTTCCGAAAGCGGGCGCCCGTCATAACTGGTATGGACTTCCAGCAGGTTGCGGTCGAACCGCAGCTTTAGCTCGGGATAGCGGGCGTGAATGGCCCGAGCGGTCTGGCGGGCCCGCAACAAAGGGCTTACATAGATCTGGGACAAATTCTGGTGGGCCAGTAGATCGGCCAATTGGGCGGCCTGCTCCAGGCCGAACCGGGTTAAACCGAACCGGGGCAACCGGCCATAAAGAATCTCACGCGGGTTTTCAACTTCAGCGTGGCGGCAAAGAAATAAAGTACCTCCTGCCCCGACTTCCTCCGGTTTTAAGCCCTGCGCCCGCTTATGTATGCCTGTCCGGGGATGTTCAACCAGCGGCCTAGGCATTTCAACTAACATAACGGTTTTAAAATTCCTTTCTGACTCTTTTACCTAATCCAAGAAACCTAATTTTACCATAGGCACGGTTGCTTTGTCAGGCGGCCTCAATCCGGGCGGCCTGCAAGCGAGCGCGGTCTTCCTGGTGATCAAGCTTGCCTTCAACTACCACCAGTTTACCTTCGACCAGCAGCGGTTTAAATTCGCGGTAAACCTTCGGGAAGGCGGTTACTTCCAGCAGGCCCCGGCCATCATTCAGGTTAAACACATACATTAAACCGTAGCGGCCCTGGATTTCGCGACCGCCGGTAATTGCCCCACCCATCCGGACGACCTGCCCGGCTTTCCCGGCGGCATCCAGCGAGGAAGTATCTATCCGTTTAGCCGCTTCAAGGCGTTCGATGGTTTCGGCAACCGGCAGAGGCGTAACGTGAACTCCCAGGTATTCCTGCTCATAACCCAACAAAACTTCCAGCGGGTGTTCCGGCACTTCGACCAGGGGCGGCTCCTGGAAAACTTTGGCCTTGGCGGCTTTCTGAGCGGCCGGGATAGTCGCTTCGACTGATGCCCGGTTGCCAAACGGGAAAGCCCCTACGCGGGCCAGGGCGGTCAGGGTGCGGGCGTTAACAGCCCGGCCAGGGACGCGCCGGATAAAGTCGGCCAGCCCCAGGAACGGTCCGGCGGAGCGGGCCGCCTGCAAGCTTTCCAACCCGGCCGGTCCCAGCCCTTTAACGGCGGCCAGCCCAAAACGCATAGCCGTCTCGCCGGAATCCAGCCGGTCAATTGACAGGCGGCTGGCGCTCCGGTTTACATCCGGCCCTAGTAGGGGCACATGCAGGCGGCGAGCCTCCGAACCGGCCTTAACAATCGCCTCGGTATCGCCCCCGGCTACGGTCAGCAAAGCTCCCAGGTATTCCAGGGTGTAATGCCGCTTGAGATAGGCCGTGATATAGGTCAGGTAGCCGTAGACTATGGCATGGGCCTGGTTGAAGCCGTAGAAGGCAAAGGGCGGGAACATCTCCCAGACCGCCTCGGCCACCTCTTTGGTCAAACCTTTCGCCTGGGCCCCGGCCAGGAACTTGGCATGCTGGGCAACCAGTTCCTTCTGGTTCTTCTTGCCGATGGCCTTGCGCAGGACATCCGCTTCACCCAGGCTGTAACCGGCGACCTCCTGGGCAATCTTAAGCATCGTTTCCTGGTAAACCGGCACTCCATACGTTTCGGCCATGATAGGGTCGAGCAAAGGGTGGGGCGTCTTGAGCGGTTCGCGGCCGTGCCGGACGGCCAGCAGCTTACCCAGGAAAGGCATCGGGCCGGGCCGGTAGGCCGCGATCATGAGGGCCAGGTCGGCAATCGACTGCGGTTTCATGCCGCGTGTGAATTCGGTCATGCCCTGGTTTTCAAGCTGAAAGACCCCCAGAGTGTAGCCTTGCGAAAGGGTCTGGAAAGTGGCCTGGTCGTCCGGCGGCAAGGTCCACACGTCCAGTTTCTCGCCCCGTTCCTGCTCGATAAAGCGCAGGGCATGGGCGATAGTGCTCCAGGCGGTCAGGCCTAACAAATCAATTTTTAGCAGGCCGCGTTTCTCAATGTCTTCCATATTCCACTGGGTCATTACGGCCGGGAAAAGCAAGGAAGTCGAACCGGCCCGTTCCGGGGTTTCAGAGGCGGGTGAAGCGCCTTCCTCAAAAAGGGACGCCTGTTGGGCAGCCTGTTTTTGCTCGGCTTTCTGAGTGCGAGCTTCGGACTTGCGCTGTTCCTGGGCCAGACCCTCAGTGCGGATAAGCGGGACATAGTGGGCCACCGGCTCGGGTGTGATTACTACCCCGGCGGCGTGAGTGCCGCTATTGCGGCCGGTACCCTCAATCAGCAAAGCGGTATCAATAAGCTGCCGGGCGGCCGGGTCGCTTTTGTAAAGGCGGGCCGTTTCGGCTTCTTCTTCCAGGGTCCGGCTCAGGCTGTAGGGCCGCTGGAATTCAATCGGGACCAGCCCGACCAGGCGGTTGACCAGGAAAGGATCGCTGCCCAGGGCTTTACCGGCGTCCCGTAGGGCCGACTTAGCGCCTTCAAAATTGTGGGTAATGATATGGGCCACGTTTTCAAGGCCGTAGCGCCGGACCACGTAATCCAACAGGCGGGGCCGGTCCTCGTCGGCAATATCCAGGTCTATATCGGGCGGAGCAAGGCGGGCCGGGTTGAGAAATCGTTCGAATAGCAGGCCGTAGTCGAGCGGGTTGAGGGGTGTAATCCCGGCCGCGTAACAGACCAGTGACCCGGCGGAACTACCGCGAGGTGCGCATAGAATGTTCATCTGGCGAGCCTGGCGCACAATATCGGCTACAATCAAAATGTAGCGGGCAAACCCGGCCGTGGCAATGACGCCCATTTCCAGGTTCAAACGCTGTTCTACCGCTTCCGGCAAAGTCTGCCCGTAAAGCCGGGCGAGAGAGGTCCGGCAGATACTTTCCAGGTAATTGGCAGCTGACTGGCGGCTATCTCCGGCCGAAAACTCGGCCGGTATCGGGAAATTCGGGATTATCAGTTCGGATTTAGGCAAGCGGACCTGGCATTGTTGAGCCAGGATGGCGGCATTTTCCAGGGCATCGGGCCATTCGGCGAAGCGGGCTTGCAGTTCTTCCAGAGTCAGCGGCCGGGCGTCGTCACCCACCGGGCGGCGGCGTTTGGGGTCATCCAGCCGGACATTATCGGCAACCGCCCAGAGCAGGTCGCGGGCGGCGGCTTGCTCCGGCTTTAGATAATGGACATCCGAGGTCGCCAGCAAGGGTAAACCATGTTCCCGGCCAAACGCGGCCAGGCGCTGGCGGTCGGCCACAGCCAAATCGGAAGAATGGCTGACCAGTTCCAGGTAAAAATGCGGCCCAAAAGCCTCGCGGTAACGGGCGGCTACGGCGGCCGCTTCGGCAGTTTGGCCGCTTTCCAGCAGCCTCGAAATCTGCCCGCCGCAGCCTCCGCTCAACAGGGCCAGCCCGGCGGCGTGTTCCAGCAGGATTTCCTCGCGCAAAAGTGGTCCTTCGGCGTCATTTTGATCATACCCGGTGGTTCCGGCCCAGGTTAGCAACTTGTAGAGGTTTTTCAGCCCCATATCGTCGCGGGCCAGCAGGACCAGGTTGTGCGTCCGAATATTTTTCGACCCGGAGTTAAGCCTTTCCGCCTCGGCCCCGCAGCTTTCGTGGCCCCAGGTTACCTGGAGTTCTTCACCCGGCCAGGCCACCGGCATATCAACCCCAAAAATGGGCTTAGCCAGGCCGTGCCGGTCGGCCGCTTCCTGGAGCTGGATAAACCCGGCGGCCTGGCCGTGATCGGTCAGGGCCATAGCCGGGCGGCCCAGTTCGACCGCCGCTTTGACCAGTTCATCAATGCTGTTTACGCCGTCCCGGAAGCTGTAGTGAGAGTGAACCCGCAAGTCAGCGAAGCCCTCCAGGGCAATTCTGGGTGATACCATAGTTATAGAATCCTATCCCCGATTATTTATAAGTTTGCAGGAGAATTATAAAGCTTTGCCAGGTATTTGGCACCTACAAAGCTTACAAAGCTAATCATTGTATCCGGCCGCCCCACACCCTGCGTCATTCCCGGCCAGGGCTAAGAAACCGGTACCTTCCCGGTAGCCAACCAACCTGAATAGCGGTTGGGAAAAGGCTTGTTAAGGCCCGGTTCAAAACAGGTGAAATACAAAAAAGTGGTCTAATTTTCAGACTCGTTCTAACGGACTTCGCCTTCTATTAAGAAAGGCGGCTCACCGGCCTTTTCACGGAATTGGCCGCGCAGTTCCATCAAAAGCTGGCCCAGCTTGTTCTGCCCCTGGCGGTCAGCCCCAAAGCCCCAGAAAGAGTCCGCTCCATCGGCGGCGACCAGCGGCCGCTGGCCGGTAGAAAGCAATAGCTGCCTGATGGGAGGATTGTCCTCAAACTTGCGGCGCAGGGCTTCACGCATAACTTCTTCCCGGACTTGCTCCCAATCTTCCCGCACCCGGCGCTGGTTTCGCCCGGCCAGGTCTTCGGCGGCCTCCGGCGTCTGGACCTGGCGCACCTCTTCATAAAGGGCCATTTTGGGAAATTTCTGAGCCTGGAAATAATGCTCGGCGGTGCGCCAGAAAGTGTTATTACTGAAGAAGCCATATGGTGCAGCGTTGGAAAATTCGTAATAAGGGTCTTCCTTAGAATGGAAGTAAACCGTGTCGTCGCCGGTTACTTCGGCGGGTAGTTGGGCCAGTAACTGGGCCAGGTCCAACCGGTAAGTAGTCAGGGCTTGCTCACCCCGCACCACGAATTTAACTTCTTCCAGGGAATGGGGCGCTTCTTTAACAAAGGTCAGGACCGTCCTCAAAGCCACAGCGGCCGCCATTTTCAGCGGGAAGCCGAATATACCGGTGCTGATGGCCGGAAAAGCGATGCTTTTTATACCGTTCAGGGCAGCCAGTTCCAGGCTGGACCGGTAGGCATTGGATAATAATTGGACCGCTTCTATCGGGGAGTAGTCGTCATAGACCGGCCCGACGGCATGGATAATATAGCGGGTAGGTGGATAAAGCTGGAAAGCCGGGCTTATCCGGGCCTGCCCGGTCGGGCAACCACCCAGTTTTGCGGTATGCTGGGCCAGTTCAGGACCGGCTGCCTTGAAAATCGCCCCGGTTACGCCCGCGCCATCGGCCAGGTCAGGATTGGCGGCATTAACAACGGCCTCGGTACCGGCCTGTACAATATCGTCTTCGGTTATAGATACAATGGTCTGGTTCAACTTAAAATCGGGCATAGGATTCCTCCAGCAACCGGTAGAGAGAGCCATTGAAGCAAATTACCCCGGCGCTCTGTTTATTATTGCTCTAAAATTTGTTTTCCTAAAGAGTAATGCGGTGGATTTAGTCACTTCAGTTTAACACAATGGTCAATAAAAATCGCACTTAGCCAGGGGCCAAGCGCGACCGGAAACACTACTTGCAATTTTATTAAGCCGGTTCCCCTGACCTGGCCCATACATTTCCCGGCCCGGTATCGACACAAAATTCGTTGCTCTCGGGGTCGAGCATAACCGTCCAATCGAACTGCTGGTAGACCTTAGCTCCCAGCCCTTTGAGGCGTTCAACTTCGGCGTCACGGCTGTTTTCCGGCGTTAAATCAAAATGCAGCCGGTTTTTAGCCGTTTTCCCTTCGGGTACGACCAGGAAATTGTTTATCTTTATTAATGGCCTGTTTGGAGTAGGCAAAACGACTAAAGCCAGGGGCTGCCGGAATAGTTAGTCCCCGCTGCACCTTTCTGACCAGTAGTGAAATATAAAGCGTTACTGTTAGTTCGGAAAGTACTTGTATTGTTTAAATAAAAAAATCAGGTTTGGAAAGTGAAATAGTCAAATTTAACAGGAATACGGGCCTGGTCTGGTGCAGAGTGGCAAAAATAACCACCCGGAAACAGCCGGAATAGGCTGTCCTAATATCCCTGGCTTTACTTTTGCTTAATTACATAATATCATGAAGTAGATATTGAAAAAATAAAAGCAAGCATTTTCTAGAGGAGTTCTAATTATTTTGCCCGATAGTAGTCCCGAGAACGCAACAAATGCCCGGTTCTCGACCGAGGATAATATTGACGGAGAGTCCTACCCGTCAGACCAGGAAACTTTTGTAACCCCATTTGGCCGCAACTATAGTGCGGAAGCTTATGAGAATACAGACTTCAGCAACGATGAGCAGCTAAATGGCCCGGCCCTGGTTACAAAGTTCAAGGCCCGTTACGATTTCGAGCTGGACGATTTCCAGCAGCAAGCGATTGGTGTGCTGGCACAGGGTGATTCGGTCATGGTCGCCGCGCCCACCGGAACCGGCAAGACGGTTGTGGCCGAGTATGGCATTTTCCAGGCTTACAGCCGCCGCAAGCGTATCTTTTACACCACCCCGGTAAAGGCCCTGAGCAACCAAAAATTCAAGGATTTGCGGGCCCAGTACGGGGACGCGGTCGGCTTGCTGACCGGCGATGTGATCGAAAACCCTAACGGTTACATTATTGTTATGACCACCGAGGTACTCCGCAACATGCTCTTGCAGACCCCGGACGAACTCAAACATGTCGAATGTGTGGTCTTTGACGAAATTCACTACCTGGCCGATAGCGAGCGGGGCACCACCTGGGAAGAATCGATCATCCTGTGCCCCAAAAATATTCAACTGGTCTGCCTTTCGGCTACCATCAGCAACGCCGGGGAAGTCGCCGACTGGATTACCAATACGCACCGGCCGGTAACACTGATTACACATACCAAACGGTCTGTGCCGTTATCGCTGTATTACTTCCTGGAAGGCGACCTCAACCTGGTAATCAACCGGGAAGGCAAGCAAGTAGCCGACTTCCGGGGCGTGGGTGGCGAAGCCAAGAGCCGCTTCCGGGGTAAAGGGTTCCGGGGCAATACCAACCCGGATACTGATGAACGCAGCCGCCGTGAGCGGCCCGAACCGACCCAGCGTGAGATAGTCGAAGCGCTTGAAAAAGCTAAAATGCTCCCGGCAATCTATTTCATGTTCAGCCGGAACGACTGTGAAGTATCGGCCGAGATAGTCGGTATGGCTCACCTGGAACGCATCAAAGACCCCAAGGTGCGCCACGAGATTGATGAAGTTATCGCCCGCTACATGGATCGGATGTCCGAGGAAGACCGCAATATCCAGCAGGTCAAGACGATAGTCGCGCTGGCCCGGCGGGGCCTGGGCTATCACCATGCCGGGTTGCTCTCGATTCTCAAACAACTGGTTGAAGAACTTTTCAGCCGGGGCCTGATGAGTGTGGTCTTCGCGACCGACACATTGGCCCTGGGGGTCAATATGCCCGCGAAAACGGTTGTAATCGGCCGGATGTCCAAGTTTGACGGGCAGTCGCGGCGGCCCTTGCTGCCTAACGAGTTCCAGCAAATGGCCGGACGGGCCGGGCGGCGCGGTCTGGACGGGCAGGGACATGTGGTGGTGCCTTACAGCCCCTGGATCAGCTTTAATGAAACCATCGAAATTGCTACCGGCCCGCTCTTACCGATTGAAAGCGCCTTTACGGTCCGCTACAACTCGGTCCTGAACCTGTGGGACCCGCCGGTGGGCGAACGCGTGCTGCAAATCTTGCGGCACAGCTTACTGGAATTCCAGCAGGGACGGCGGTTGCGCGAGTTGGGTGGTGAAGTCAGGAGCGCCCAGCACGCCTACGATAAGGCCCAGGTCGGCTGCCTGATCGGTTACCCGGAAGGTGAAGAACTACTCCACGAATACGAGCGCATCGGCCACGAAGTGATGGAAGGCCGGGATGACGAAAAACGGGCAATCGAAGACAGCGCCCGCTTAAAGCAGAAAATTGAGGAACGTCCATGGCGCAAGCCCATGCGGGAAACCCTCAAAACCGTCTTTAAGAGCATCGCGCCCGGCCTCCTGGTTCACAGCGAAGATCACGGCTGGGGTATTTACCTGGGCCGCTCCGGCGATACCGGAATTGGCCTCTTTATGTTTGGCGATGAAGTAGTCAAACTGGATGAGTACAAATATATTGATTACCTGCCGCCGGAAAGATACTCAGTAAACCTGCCTGCCGGTATGGCGAACGTCATCCGGCCCGGCCTGAAAATAAGCGAACTGTTAAACGATGCCGAAATCGCCAGCCTCACCGCCCAGTTGAGCGGCTTCACCCTGCCCGACCTTTCGACCTGGCAGCGGACCGCCCGGGTTGAAAACGAGCAGAAGTACGGCCCGGTCCTGGAAAGAGCCCTGGCTAAAATTGAAGAGGCCCGGCAGTCGGTCAAGGAATTGAAAGAGCGCGAACGGGTCCATCCCTGCCAGCGCTGTGATGTCCGCAAGAAACACCGGAGCCTGCAGCGCGAAGCGGCCAAGTTGCTGGTCAACCTGGCGGAAGCCCAGGAGCGCTACGAGGAACGCAAGCAGTACGAGGAAAGCCGCCTGCAGCAGACCCTTAACGGTATCGTGACGGTCCTGCGCAAGTTTGGTTACCTGGACCGGGTCGGCAACCTGACCGAAAAGAGTCCCTGGCTGCGCGATGTGTTCGATACCAACAGCCTGATTATTATAGAGATGGTCAAGCGCGGTTGGTTGAACGAGTTGCCCGCTCCCGACCTGGCGGAAGTCTTTACCTGGTTCTCCTACGACCGCGACTTTGAATTTATGAACCGGTTTGTGCTGCCCAAACACCTGATTGAGCTGCGCAAGACCCTGGACGAACTGGAGCGCGAGATTTTCTCGGCGGAACGCCAGAACGACCTGATGATTACCAACGGCTATAACATCTACTTCTATGGCGCTACCCGGGCCTGGTGCCGGGGAGCCAGCCTTGCCAGCATTATGGAAAAGATGCAACTGGCCGAAGGCGATATTATTATCACCTTCAATAAAACCCTTGACCTCATGCGCCAGGTCTTCGATATGCTGGTTGAACACGAACCGGGCCACCCGTTAATCGCCCGGCTCAAGGAAGCCAAAGTGCTGGTCCGGCGCGGCGTGGTGGAACAGGTCTATAATATCGGGTTTGGGGTGTTGCAGGACGCCCTGGAAGAAGATGGCGAGACCCGCCCAACCGGCGATATTGGCGGCGAACCGACCCAGGCCGAAATCGAGGCCGCGCCGCCGTTCCTACGGCCCATTCCGGACCCTGATGAGGACGAGGAGGAAGAAGAAGTGACGGAGGACACCAACGGAAACACAAATTCCGATGGCAGCCCGGCCAAACGCAAGTTCAAACGGCGTGGCAACCGTCCCTGGCCGGTCCACCACAACCGGCGGTAATATGGGTACGACCGGTAATCCTTCAAGCGGTTTACCGGTTGCAAGTCAATCTCATAAGGGTCAGGTAAAGGTGGCTTTTTCGGGCGGGAAATGGCTCTCCCAGGAGCGCGTCCCGCTTGCATTTTTAACGGGGTGGCCTATTTTTACAGGTTGATTGCCATGCAAGCACAAAAAATTTCCAACCTGGAACAACTTTTCGAAGCGGTAGGTATAACTGAAAATACTCTGAGCCGGGCCGAAAAGGAAGCCCTGGATAAACAGGGTTACCTGATTGTGCCGGGACTGCTGGACCATCAATGGCTTGAACAGTTACGAGCGGCTTTTGAGAGGTTACTGGAAGAGCATGAAAAAGCTAACGGCAACCACTCCCGGCAGGCGACCGGTACTCGCCATGTCGATGGCCTGGGCTACCAGGGCGAACTTTTCGAGCGGGTCTACACCCACCCAAAACTCCTGGCGGCCGTAAGGCATATCCTGGGTGACGAGTTCAGGTTTGGCGGTTTACACGGGCGCGACCCGTTACCGGGTTTCGGGCAGCAAGGGCTTCATGGCGATGCCGTTCCCAGGTACCCACATGAACCTTTCCAGGTGGTAACTTCGCTCTGGGCGCTGGATGATTTCACCCTGAAAAACGGGGCAACCCGCCTGGTACCCGGGTCGCACCTGGAAGGTGGTTTGCCACCCAAAGACTTGCGCCAACCGGGCAGCCAGCACCCTAAGCAAATATTTGCAAGCACCCCGGCCGGTTCGGCAATTATATTCAACGGGCATCTCTGGCACAGCGGTACCCAGAATAACAGTAAAGCGCCCCGGCGGGCTTTGCAATGTATTTATCTTGCACCAACCTTTCCGAACTTCTCGGCTATCCCGGCTACCATGCCGGAAGTGGTAACTCCGGCCGCCCGCTATGTGATGGGCGGATAGTGAGTAGCTTACAGCCTGTGGCTTGAACCTTCCCGGTTAACCTGAAGTTTGGGCTGGAAGCAGTTGCTCACTGCGAAAGTCCTGATTAAGAAAGCTAATAAAAAGTGAAGATTAATCCGTTCAGGCTGGAACGTTTCTTTGATAAATATGAGTTCAAGGTAAAATACGTTCTGTGTAGCTCGGATTGTGAGTCGCTGGCAGTAGAAGACCTGCTGGCCCTAGAACCGGACGTGTCCGCCCAGCTTAACAAATTGTGGTTGGGTTACACCGAATATGCCGGTAGCCCGGCCCTGCGTTTGGCTATCAGCGGGCTTTACGAACGGGTGGAACCCGACCAGGTCGTGGTCCATACCGGGGCCGAAGAAGCAATTTATACTTTCATGAACGCGGTCCTGTCACCGGGCGACCACATAATAGTCCATTTCCCAGGTTACCAATCGCTAAGTGAAGTAGCCGCCGCGAATGGCTGTGAAGTAACCCACTGGACCACCCGCGAAGAAGAAGGCTGGGAATTAGACCTGGACTTCCTGCGCCGGAACATCCGGCCCAACACCAGGGCGATTGTGGTAAATTGCCCGCATAATCCCACCGGCTATCTGATGGACGCGTCCAAACAGCGCGAACTGGTCGAGATAGCCCGCGAACATAATTTGCTGCTCTTTTCCGATGAGGTTTACCGCGAACTGGAATATAACCGGGCCGACCGCCTGCCCGCCGCCTGCGACCTGTATGAGAATGCCGTGTCGTTGGGGGTGATGTCCAAGACATATGGGCTGGCCGGTTTAAGGATTGGTTGGGCCGCCTCGCGCAACGGGCAGGTCCTGGCGAAAATGGTTGCCTTTAAAGACTATCTTTCAATGTGCAACAGCGCTCCCAGTGAATTCCTGGCAACCCTGGCTTTGCACCACCGGGAAAAGCTGGCGGCCCGGAACCTGGAAATTATCGGGCAAAATCTGCCAATTTTAGATCGCTTCTTCGTACGCCACCGGACAATTTTTAACTGGCAGCGGCCCATTGCCGGGACCATTGCCTTTCCTTCACTGAAAACCGGCCAACCGGTTGAAGAATTTTGCCTGGAACTGGTGGACCAAACCGGGGTGCTGCTGATACCCGGGACCCTTTTTGACTTCGGCAACCGGCATTTTCGGATCGGGTTCGCCCGCCGGAATATGCCAGAGGCCCTGGCTAAACTGGAAGAGTATTTAGCCGCCCGGACCTAACGGAATCAATATTTCTGCTCAGAATATGCTGGCTTGTAACTTATTTGGAGTAATTAAATAATTAATACTGGTAAACAGGGTCAAGTTTAACCTGTTTTTTGAACTTTGGTTCTACGGCAAGTGTGAGGTCATTACTTTATGAATAACAGGGACTACTTTTTAACCTGGCATTTTAATATTTTCAACGAAATCGTTACCAACCCCAGAGCGGCCCTGGAAGCAAAATGGATTGCTTATGGACTGGCCCTGGCTGCCCTTGGATTTATTCTTTCCCTGGCAATCGGCAAACCGCTTTTACACTGGCTAAAGCTTAAAAAAATCGGGAAAAGTATCCGGACCGAAGGCCCCGACAGCCACATGGTCAAAAGCGGCACCCCTACTATGGGCGGCCTGATGATTATCAGCTCTATCCTGCTGGTTTGTTTCATTATCATTTATATCACCGGCAAATTTTCGGTGCTGTTACCGATTGGAATTTTAATTTCCTGCGGCCTCCTGGGCGCGGTGGACGATATGCTTAGCCTGGTTGGCTGGGACCAGATAGCCAACAAAACGGAGGACGAAACCGAAACTAAAAGCCAGCGCCGCCGCCGGGAACGCCTGCAACGCCGGGGATTAACCGCCCGGTTTAAAATGGCCTGGCTGCTGGTAATATCCCTGATCGCTGCGCTCATATTGAAAATCCCGCTTGATTTACAGAAAGTTTATATTCCCTTCATCTGGGAGCCAATTGCCCTGGGCTGGTTCTACGTACCCATAGCCACTATCGTTATCGCCGGGTTTTCCAACGCGGTAAACTTTACCGACGGCCTGGATACCCTGGCCGGTCTGACCTGCGCTTTCGCATTCATCGCTTACGCAATTATCGGCTTCTTGCAGGGCCAGACCCAGGTTGTCTTAATCGGGTTTGCGGCGGCGGGCGCCTGCCTGGGCTTTCTGTGGTACAACGCCTACCCGGCCCATGTCTTTATGGGTGACACCGGGGCCCTTACCCTGGGAGCCCTGCTGGCAGTGCTGGCCTTCCAGACCAACCAGTGGCTGCTACTGCCGGTAATCGGCGGGGTATTTGTGGCGGAGGCTGCTTCAGTAATTTTGCAGGTATCCTACTTCAAGATTACCAAACGATTTACCGGGACCGGCCAGCGCCTGCTGAAAATGAGCCCCCTGCACCACCATTTTGAAAAAAGCGGCTGGAGTGAAAGTCAGGTAACAATGCGCTTTGCCCTGGTGGGCATGATTTTGGCTATGGTCGGGGTTGCTTTAGCCCTGTTCTAAAACTTGAATTGAGAAAGTAAGTAATGTATATCAATAAATACCTGCGGTATTTTTTAATGGTAATCCTGACCCTATCTATTGTGTTATTTCTGCTTACGGTGCTTGAAAGTATCTTCCATTTCGGCCTGCTGCCCGTGAAATAGCCCGCAAAAGATGGAACCCGGCAAACAGGCCAAAGTCCGGCTTTTAATGTTGATCCCCTTTTGAAAGCCGTTTCGTCCTGTTTTCAACCTGCTAAAGATAGTAGCTATACTGCCATTGACAGCCAGCCTGAACCTGCTAAAATATCCCTGTCCGAACGTTCGGTTATATAAAAGAAGAGGAATAATGGCGGCTATAATAACTAAAGAACAAACCAAACCGGTGGCCCACAACAGCCGTGAAATAATATTCCAGCGGTCGCTTCAACTCTTTACCGAGCGCGGTTACGATGGCACTTCGATTGATGATATTCGCCAGGCGGCGGGCTTCAAGTCAAAGGCCAGTTTCTATACTCATTTTAAGAGCAAGGAAGAGTTAGCCGGGGCTTTGTTGACCAAAATCCTGGAGGATGAAGCCCGGATAACCGGCCGGGCCTTTCAGGCCGCCGAAGCCGAACCGCTGGCCCAGTTCCTGGCGGTTGGCCGCGCTTTCATCGAATGGGGTTTAACCAACCCCCGTGAATATGCCTTTTGTTTCCTCCGGACCCAGCAAGAAATGTTAATCCAGGGGCGCTACTCGGCGGAGTCAGAACAATCAAATGACGCGATAGAGCAACTGGTCGGCCAGATTCGGGCCAGATACCCGGTAAGGCAAATAGCAAATAAAGCCCTGACCAGTATGATAGTCGGGCTTATCAGTAAAGCGGTAATAGACCAGGGTTCTTTTGGACAAATAAGCCTGGAAGCTAAAATTGACCAGATTGTCGAAATGGCCCTGGGAGTGCTTTTTACCGAAAAAGTAGGTTTTTAATCTCCTGGCATGGCACTGTTGTTTAAAATGCACCGGTCTAATACCCGCGCGTTTTCCAAAAGGAGGGTAAAAGGTTTAAACCCTTTACCCTCCTTTTTGTTTGCCTAAATACCAGTCTTAACCCGGGAAATAAAGGTACTCAGGGTAAGCACATTTGAAACCGAGATGGTGGGTGCGTTAAACAGGCGGTTAGCACGCCAGAAAACGCTGCCTTCAATGCCCGCTCCAAAGTCATACCCTGCTTTCTGGACCAGGCCATCTATCGCCGGGTTGCGGTCGCCGTAGGGGTAGGCAAAACCACGCACCGGGTGATTCAACAGCCTTTCCAGGTCAGCCTTGCTGCCGCTAATCTGGTCCCAGGCAAAATCCAGGCTGTAACGGGTCAGAAAGGGATGGCTGCGGGAGTGGCTGGCAATCTCAAAACCATCGGCATCGAGTTGCCGCACCTGGGCCGGGGTCATGTAAGGATAGTTTAATGCCTGCGAGATGATATAGAAAGTGGCGGTCATGCCGCGCTTTTTCATTTCCCTGGCCGCAAAAAGCTGGTTCTGCCAGCCGTCATCAAAACGTAAATTAACCGGTTTGGGCGGTAAAGGCACCCCGTATTTCAGGTAGTCAACAATCTGGGCTACCGTTACCGTGTGATAGCCGTTAGCCTTGAGCCAGTCAAGTTGCTCGATAAAAGCGCCCGGCGTTACGGAGTAATTATTAAAGATCGCGTCCTGAAATGAGGTCAGGTCGCGGATATGGTGGTACATCAGGGACGGTACGGCGACAACTTGCTGCGACCCGAGCAAGAGCGATTTAACCGGGGCAAAAAGGGCCGGGTCGTAGGCCACGACCTGGGTATACTGGCGGCCAAGCAGGCCAAGTTGAACTTCATAGGGTGTCCCGGCATGTTCCGGGTGATACTCAAAACGGGACCGCTCGAAGTACTGGACAGTATAGTTTTTCCCGTCGGACGGGTTTATTTCAGAAAATTCCTCGCTCAAAGGATAGCCAAAAGCGGCCAGGCCGCCATTTGATGTCCAATATTGCAGAAAGCCGTGACTGAGAGTATGGCCGGTTTCGGGAAAGTAACGCGAGGCTTTGCTGTTTGTGCCATTTGCAACCTGCTCAAACTTGCGCCCGGCGGTGATAAGAGAACCCAGCAATTTGTGTTCGACATAGGCTTTTGGCTGGGCCTCGCTGCTGGTTTGAGGCGGCTGGTGCAATTCGAAAACCGCCCGCTCAAAAATCTGGACGGTCAGGCCGTCAATATCTTTAAATTCTTCGGTCAGGGGCAGCCCGTTGACCGGCAAGCCACCGGTAACGTAGTAATTTTGCAGGAAAGGGCCGCTGACATTGTGGCCGGTTTCATTAAAAAAACGAATACCGGCCGGGTTCGGCACATTGTTAACCAGGGCCAGGCCACCAGGTACAGCGGTCGCCTGAGCCGGGAGGACGGCAAGAAAGAACTGGGCAGCCAGTAAAGCCGCCACCAGACAAATAAAACGCGAGCTAAATAAATAGCCGGACTGTTGGCTTGCTGGAAACATGACTGGTATACTCCTGGTGTTTATTTTGACGTTAGTTTACGACGGGAAAGCCACCTGGCAATAACAATGTGTTTGGGCCATTGGATCACCCCTATAATATAATACAATTTAGCTGTTATAGTTTCGTAAATTCTAAAGTCTTTGCTGCCTGGAATAATCTGAAAAATCCGGGCCGGAAAGATGGCTATTAAAATTAAGCCGTTAATTCGGGCAGTTTAACCACATTAAAAAGGTTATTAAAGCGCCCTGGCATAGGAAGGTAAAATTTGTGAGCGAAGAACAATCGCAAAAAAATGTGGCAATGGTAGTAATGGCCCATCCTGATGATGCGGAATTTAGCTCCGCCGGGACGGTCGCTGGCTGGGTCCGGCAGGGCTGGGAAGTCTATTATGTAATTGTCGCTGATGGAGCGGCGGGTGGTCCGGATGACGCGACCGAGGTCGGCCCGGAACAGCGCAAACTATGGGCGGAAATTCGCAAAGAAGAGCAACTGGCGGCGGCAAAAGTTTTGGGAGTAAAAGAAGTAATCTTTTTAAACTACCCGGACGGTCAGGTTGAACCAAGCATGGCCTTGCGGCGCGACCTGGTGCGCTGCCTCCGGCGCTACAAACCGCTGCGAGTAATTTGCCAGTCACCCGAACGGGCCTGGGTACCACAAATGTTTCTAGGGCGGTACCATCCCGACCACCTGGCGGCGGGCGTAGCGACCCTGGCGGCGATTTACCCGGCCTCGCAAAACCCCTGGGATTTTCCGGAACTGCTCCAGGAAGGGCTACTTCCCCATAAAGTCCTGGAAGTTTATATCAGCGGGTCACCTAACCCGAACTTCCCGGTGGATATAACCGAAACGGTTGACCTGAAAATTGAAGCCCTGCGGGCGCATACCACCCAGACCGGGCCGGATTTCGAAGGAATGGAAACGCGTATCCGGAGCATGTTGGCCCAGACCGGCGAGAAATACAAGCTGGGTGCCGCCGAAATCTTCCACCGGGTCGAAAACGGCGGGTTGCCTGCGCCCAAACCGGATAAATAAGTGCCAGACTAAAAAGTTATCTGGGAAAAGGGTAAGCTGAGATAAATTGAGGCAGACGGCCGGTTTCAGAAGTTAGAGTTTGGGTGAAATTAATTGGAAAGAAACAGTTGTTTTTCACCGCAATTTAGGGTATAAAAGATGAAGCTTTCGCATTTCTAACAGGTTTGGTTTAGCTAAAGATCGGAGCAATGCCTGAAAAGTTCAGCCGTCCGGCCGGGTAAGGCCGGGACTACGCCCAGACTAAAACCAATTCTGGTTACTCTGGTTATCCTTCTTATTTTCCTGACGGGCAACTCGGCACCACTTCAGGCTAAACCGCTGTCCCAGGCTTCCGATAAGCTCTACTTTAATGAAACCGGACAACACCTCCAGGGTAAATTTCTGCAGTACTGGCAGTCGCACGGTGGCTTGCCGATCTTTGGCTATCCCCTCACTCCCCAATTCTACGAAAACGGCTATATGGTCCAGTATTTCGAGCGGAACCGGTTTGAGCTGCATCCCGAAAAAGCCGGAACACCCTACGAAGTCCTGCTGGGCTTGCTTGGCCGCGAGAAAATGGATAAGGAAAAGCCAGGCGGGCCGGGTGCGGAACCAAAGGCGGATGGCAGCCCCAGGATTTTTTTCAAGGAAACAAACCAGGCGGTGTCAGGGGTCTTTTTAGAGTTCTGGCAGAAATACGGCGGCCTGGCCCAGTTCGGCTTTCCAATTTCAAAGGCCGGGACCGATGAGGGTACCAACCGGACGGTCCAGTACTTCGAGCGGGCCAGGTTTGAACTGCACCCGGAAAACCAGGGCACCCCGTACCTGGTGCTTTTGAGCTTGCTGGGCCGGGAACGCGCCTCCAACCTGGACCCGGCATTGTTCGAGCGCTGGGACAGTGCTCCGGTCCCAGCCAACTTGCAAATTAGCAGCACCAGCCAACCCGTCCGGCCGCTTGAACCCCTGACCGTTACCAGCGATACGGCCGGTGAGCTTAAATTACTGGACGGACAGAACCGGGTTTACGCCACATATGCCGTAACGGCCAACGCGCCCCTGACGATTTACCCGGCCGGTAGACCGGGCAAGCAGGGAGCTTTGCTGTACCGGGACGGGCTGGTAGTTGCCAGCCGGTCGAACTGGTTTGAACTTGCCGCGCCACAGAACGGCATAATAACCGGCGACCCGGTCTGGGACGGACTTTACCCGCGCGTGAAGGGGTTTCTGGAACAGGACACCGTGACCTATTACTCGCCTATTGATAACCGCCCGGTGCTGGGATACCGTTCACCGGATACGCCTTTTATCTGGCTGCGCGACCATGTTTACCAGTCCAAGGGCTTTAAATATTTTGAAAAAGATATGAAAGGGGCGCTGGATTACTTCCGGGCTACCCAGCGGCCAGACGGCAGTTTTGACGACTATTTTCAATATTACCCCGGCGGAGATGTTTATAAAGACCAGATTGAGGTTGAGGCCGACCGGGAATTTTTATTTGTCGAAGGAGTCTGGACGGCCTGGCAGGCCAGCGGAGATGACGCCTGGTTGCGTTTGAACCTGAGCGCGATGGAACGCGGCCTGGAGCATACCTATAGCGACCCGAAACGCTGGTCGAGTGAATACGGCCTGGTGAAAAGAGCCTTTACGATTGATACCTGGGACTTCGAACAGGGCAGCGAGGGCAACAATATCCGGCGCAAGTTCGATGACAGGACGCGCTGGAGCATTATGCACGGCGACAGCACCGGGCTATATCACGCTTCGCGCTTGCTGGCCCGGGTTGAACGCTATTTCGGGCGCGAGCAGGAAGCCCAGGTCTGGGACCGGCGGGCCGACCTGTTGCTGGCGAACCTCAACCGTTTCGCCTGGAACGGCCAGTTTTACACCCACCAGCTGCACCTGACCAAAGTTGACCCAACCGGAGTGGATGAAAAGAGCCAGTTAAGCCTGTCCAACGCCTACGCCCTGTTGCGAGAAACCCTCGACCCGGCCCAGGCCGCCGCCCTGATTAAGACCTACCAGCAGCGCCGGGCGGATAACGCTTCAAAAGCTTTCGCGGAGTGGTACAGCATCGAACCGCCTTTCCAGCAGGGTTTTGGGCCGCCAGGCGAATATGTCAACGGCGGTATTATGCCGCTGGTGGGCGGCGCGCTGGCGCGCGGGGCTTTTGGTTACGGTTTTGAAAATTACGGTGTGGATATTCTGCGGCGCTACTGGCAGCTTTTGGACCAGGCGGGCGGCTCTTACCTGTGGTATCACCCGGACGGTAAGCCTGGCATCGGCACCAGCGCGACCTTACCAACCGACGGGTGGGGTTCGGCTGAAATGCTGGCCGGTTTAACCGAAGGGCTGGCCGGAATTGTGGACCAGTTCAAACTCTACCGGGAAGTCCACCTGGCCCCGGCTTGGTCAAGTACCGACCGCAAAGCGGCCTCTGTCACGCTGGGTTATGGGGCCAGTGGGGCTTATTTCAGCTATAACTGGCAGCACGCGCCCGACAACACCATCAAGCTGACCTGGGGCGGGGCGCAAACTCAGGTGGTCCAACTGCACCTGCTTTTGCCGGAAGGGTTGACCGCGCCGGTGCAGCTATTGGTCAATAATCGGCCGGTTGAGTTCACACTGTCCAGGGTTCAGAATAATGTCTACCTGGACACCCGGTTGCCCGGTTCGGGAAGCCTGGTTATTTCCTGACGGCCTGGGACCACCCCCTTTAGTGGCATAGTACTTTTCCTGGTACCCCAGCGTATAATTTCCGGGGCTATAGCGGAAAAGTACTAGTACATATGGACCGCTTAATAGTAGCCCCTGTTCCTATTATGTCTATTGACTTTGTTATAGGCTGACTCTAGAATTAAGTGATTTTAGGTTACCTTTACTATAAAAACCCAATACTCTGAATTAGCACTGTTGTTTGAGGTTGCAGCGAAATGCGCACTATTTTTATTACTCCCCTGCTCTGGAAAAGATTAAACCGGTCGGCTATACGCCGGGGCGAAGAAGGCCAGGCCATTGTACTGATTGCTTTCGTGGCGATTGGGATGGTGGCGATGGTCGGGCTGGCGATTGACGGCGGCCTGGGATACCTGGAAAGCACCCGCATGCAGCGGGCCGCCGATGCCGCCGCGCTGGCCGGGGTTATCTGGCTGCCGGACAACCGGCCTGTCGCGGATGCCCGCGCCCAACTGGCCGCCGAAGCCAACGGTATTCAGGTCGCATGTTATTACAACTCGGCCCAGGCCGACAATTCAGCCTATAACCAGCGCTGCCGCCGGGCCTCTTTTACAACCGTTACCCAGAATGGGCCGGATAAATTTTACTCTTTCGACAGTGAAGCACCCCAGGGATTGGCAATTCAGTATAAAGTAACCCTGTCCAAGATGCAGACCAGGTTCTTCCTGGGGGTATTGGGCTTTCCCAGCTACCCGATTGTGCGGACTTCCACCGCCGAATATTACCACCGGGTCAAGTTCGGTAGCTCGTTTAACTATTACGGTTCAAACGGGGTGCTGGCCGACCACTACATGCGCTGCGATACGGCCAGCCTGACCGACTGCGACGGGGTAAATAATACCGAGCTAAATATGCGCGGGGCGACCTATCAAAAATACATCCTTATGCGCTGCGACCAACCCAGCCCACCAAAGCCCTGTGTGGGTAACTTCTGGGCCAATATCGCCGGGCAGGACGTATTTCACGGTAACGGAGACGCCTATAACCCAATACGAGACGGCGCAAAAACAACGAGCGCGTCAACCGCTAACGTTACAAAGTTTATCGTTAACGGTGAAGTAAATACTGAAACGGGGTCGCTCAGTAAAGGCTGTCTGCACCACAGCGATACGAATACCTGGTTTATCAACGAAATTTTTACAGCTACAAGCTTAACATGTCCACCGGTAAACTCAGCCGGCCTGCCAATCCAGAACTTGGATACACACCCGGATAGTCCATTGGGTAGGAAAGGCTTTGGTTCGGAAGTAATTATAGATGTGGACCAGGCGGCGATTTATAGCTACTCTGAAACCATTAGCAACACCGAAAATCATACCAACCTGAACGTCACCATCTATGATGGAGCCATGAATGAACACGGCATTTATACCAACTTTAACGTGGGTGACAACTACAACACGTCGGCAGGTAATAATTACGCCGCTTTACCTCCCTATACTAAGGGTAGTTCGACCGTAACAGGGGGTTACGCTGACTGGGACTTTCAATTTATAACTAATACAAACGGCGCGAACGACACTCAAGGCCTTAACAACGCTAACTCCTGGTCAACTAAAAGGTTAATCTGTTCGCCCGGCACAACCGCTATATCCGGAACGACCAGTCCATCCGGAAGTGTATATAACACTTCTTACTGTGACACCGGGGCTACGGCGACTACGCCTGCCAGGCCCACCTACCCCAGAGCCACCGATTGGGACCCTTCCGTAAAGTGGAATGCAACAACGAATTATGACCCCAACCTACCCTGGTCGGTTACAAACCCGGTGGACCGCTCCAACTTCTTCCCGGATAGGAATAACCTGGAACTGACCTACAACGATATCCGGATGCGCTACACCCTGTACGGCCCGCCGCCAACCCCGGCCATACCGTCTATCTACGGTAATGTTCAGCCCTACTGGCTGGGTTCCATGGAAATGACCGATATGAGCGTGCAGTCAAGGGACGTGCAATATCCTATCGGCTGTCCCCAGGTTACCTGCACCCCTGTAAATTACCAGCGGTTCTGTTATTTCATTTTTGATGACACCAAGTCTTTCTGGGACAACACCAAGTTAATCAACGATGCCACAACCACCGGCGCGGCCGATGCGAGGGTCAAAACCCCGCCCGGCACCGGTACTGCCAACGTTGGGCCGGACTATGCCTATAGCACTTTCCCGACTTCAACGACCACTACCGGCACGCCAAGAGCCATTTCAAACCGCTATGCCTATGTATGCCCGGAAAGCAGTTCTTCGGATAAAAATACGGATATGCGCTGGAACCAGCTTAAAGGCACGCCTACGGCCCGCTACGGCGGGATGACCGCGACCAAGAATGACCGGTCCATTCAGGCTGAGATTCTTGACACCACTGGTGTAGCGGGCACCTCACCAATTTCCCCGGTAGTCACCGGCACGCTTTCCAACGGCACCAGTGTTAACCTTGGTAACCCGGTTACCCAGTCTACAGCTACCACCAAAGTTAATATATGGGATGTTTCCGGGATAGGTGGTACAACTTTCCAGCAGGTAGTGGACCCCCAGCAAGATTGCCGGAAGTCGGCGGTTGACATGTCAGCCACCAGCGCCACAGCGGCCGGGGTAGGTTATCCGATTGACCCGTTGTGGGGGCACAACCGGATACCTTTCAACCTGGCTTACGGTGACCCAGTGGTTAACCGGGCCTGGATTACTACGCCAACCGTTACCACAACCACACAGTATTACACCTTATATTACAGTTTCCACGGCTGGCGCTGTGATTGGGACTTTGATAGTAATTATACCTATGACCCTAAAACGGGCCGGGGTAATCCTTTATTAAACCCGGCCCTGCCTCCTAGCACCACCAACCCGTCACTGTCCTTGAAGGAACGTCTGGTTTGGGGCAATACAGCCGGGAAATTTGGGAAATACGATAAAGCTTTTGTACAGGCCCATCCTGGCCTGACCTCAATTACGTACACCACGGACCTTTTACTCGCGGATGGCGCTTCCTGCGTGAATGCCTACCGCGATTTCCCCAGGTATACAAATTACACCGGGCGAGGTGGCTGTACGGCTTCAACCGGGATATTTAACGGCTTTGATAATGGGGAAAGTTCCAGTGCCAGTAAAGGATTTGGGCTCGATAAGGATTTTGGCCTGCAACCTTACTTCCATATGACGAATATTGCCTGGAACCCCAACGGGGATGGGACAATAGTCCCTGCGCCCGGCTTTAACGAGGCCACCGCGCCGGTCAGGGCCGGGTCTTACCTGTTGCACATCCAGACCTTTAGCGGGTCGGCGGCCAACCAGTATTCGGTAAAAGCCGAATACGAAAACCCTAAACAGGTCGTGTATACGACGGCTGCAGGCACGTTGACCGTAACGCCAGTCCCCTCGGTTTACCCGCTATCGGCTATGTCAATTTTCTCTAACAACGGAAATACGGAGCTGACCCAGGACGTGGTGTTTGACCTGGCTTTCATCCCACCGGAGTACGCCGGGACCCAGGGTACGGTCCAACTCTGGGACCCTGGTGACGTTTCCGGTTCACTATCGGTTAGTATCCTGAAGCCGTCTACCTTTGGCCCGAAAGTTAATACGAGCGGAGGAGCCACCCCTGATTTGTGGTCAGTGCCGTTAGGCGCACCTATAACAACAACTATCTCGGCCTGTCCCTTTGCCCTGAACCCGGCAGCCTTTGGAGCGAGTTATAACTGTGTTTTCAATTCATCCCAGACACCGGCTACCAGCCAGACTTTTACTAACAATAACAACCGTTATTATAACGATCAGTGGGTTTTCTTGAGTTTCAAAATTCCTTCATTAACGGAATACAATACATGGAAAGCCTCCTGTGAGGTCAACGGGGTACCGGAGAACTTATGCTACTATTTCCAGATTGACTATAAACTGGTCAATTCTCTGCCTACAGACGTTACTACCTGGCAGTTGCTGGTGCAAGGCCAGCCGGTCCACCTGGTGGATAATGAGGGTAATCCAACCTGATAGGATTTGAGGTGGCATGGGGCCGGACCCGGTGGAGTATATCTACCGGGTCCGGCTTTTTAAGTAAATTTTAGGGTTATTCAGACCGAAGAGGGTGTTCAGGGGTGAATTGGTACTGGAGAGGGAGTAATTACTCTTTAAGACCGGCCTGGGATAGACTAAACCGGGCATGAGGCGCTGGCGAGCTTCCTGGCAGGGCAGGACAGGGGCAAAAGCGGTTGGTGAGTTAACCAGTACCCCGTGTGAGTTAAAGCAAATTGATTGACACCTGGCAAGGGCTGTTATATGATACAGCTATGTTACTGCGCTAGAAACTGGCTGTGCAGCCGGTTTTTTTAAATGCAGTTATGTAGTTTATCAGGTTAATAATTGATCAGCAATATATAGCAACTCCATGCGGGCCGGTAAATAACCGGACCCGGTGGCCGCCAAGGCTAAGACTTAACCCTGTTGATACGATTGCTGCCGGTATTTGGCTTATTTAACCAATCTCAATCCTTCCAGTGATAAGCCTGCGTCATATTTGGTGGTTTTACATTTGTGACGCATGAAGTAGTTTGAACCGGCATAAAGAGCAAAAGACGATTTGGACGAGGTAGCTAGAGTTTAGGAAACGGTGTATAGGGATTCTAGCCAGCTTGAATTTTACAATCCAGGTAGTAGCCGCCACTGGATTGTCAGTTAAATTGTTAAATCAAACCTGGGTAAGTGAATAGCGAGTTGCAGAGCGACAGGGAGGCATAGCCTAATGAGTTCATCAGAAGCCTTCAATTTTGGACGCAAAATTAAAGATCTCAAAAGAAATTATAACAAGACTTATGCGGAATTAACCTCAGGTTTAAAGATCAGCCGTGAACGGATTATCCAACTAGAAGAAGGGGAACGGGAGCCGACCGAAATCGAGCGCCGCCGTTTCGCTGATTTTTACAACCAACCGCCCGAAGAACTCGGACTGGTCGGTGGCGGCCCCTCCGGAGGAATACCTGCGCCCCGGCCAGGACCGGCCCCACTGCGGCCGGTTCCCGGTAATTTTAGCCCGCCACCTCCCGGAATAGAACGTCCAAACTACATTCCGCCTCAGACCGGGTATCCCAATGAACGCGGCATATATAATCCCGAGCAGGTTGGTTACGAACCACGTCCGGGCGGCCCCGAACGGGCCGGTTACGAACCGCGGCCAGGCGGCCCCGAACGGGCCGGTTACGAACCACGTCCAGGTGGCCCCGAACGGGCCGGTTATGAACCGCGTCCGGGCGGCCCTGAGCGCGGTGGATATGAACCGCGGCCAGGCGGCCCCGAACGGGCCGGTTATGAACCACGGCCAGGTGGCCCCGAACGGGCCGGTTATGAGCCACAGCGCAATAGTTACGGCGGTTATGACAACCGGCAAGGTGGTGGGAACCGCTTTGAAGGTGGCGACCGGCGGCCCCAGGGCGGTTACGACCAGGGCGGCGGGTATGACCGGGGCAACTACGAACCGCGTCCGGGTGGTTACGACCGGGGCAACTTTGACCGTGGCAATTACGAACCGCGCTCGCCGGGTAACTTCCAGGACCGCGGCGCACCACGTGGCCCAGGTGGCTTCCAGGATCGCGCACCACGTGGCCCAGGCGGCTTCCAGGACCGTGGCGCACCGCGTGGCCCAGGTGGCTTCCAGGACCGCCCGGTCCGCGCGCCCGGTAATTTCCAGGACCGCCCGCAGCGCGCGCCCGGTGGAAGAGGCCCCGAAGATAATGAGCGCCCGGCTAAACCGGCCCCAAAAGCCCCGCCCAAACCGCGTGGTGCTGAAAAGCAGCCCAGCGGCGAGCCTAAACCGGTAATGAAGTATACCGCAGAGCAGCTGGGTGATATTGAGTCGGCTTACCTGCGCAAACAGCGCGACCTGAAAGTAGCTTTGAAGTTCACCTTTATGAACGGCAAAGAGTACACCGGCGTGGTAACCGATTTTACGCCTTTTACGGTCCACATTATTGACTCGACTACCGGCGAGGAAGTCATTCTGCGCAAGCTGGCGATGGCCTATTATCGCAAAGCCGACGCGGTAGAAGAAGCCCAGAACGCGGCCCAGGCGGGTAACAAGCCAGAGGAGGTTTAAGAATGAGTCTTGGCTCTTACATTCTTTACCTGCGTGCCCATAAAGAGGGCATCACACCCAGGGAAGTCGCCCTGGAACTGGATATGCCGGAACATTTCATCCACGCCATTGAACTGGAGAAACACGCCGGTGACAATGACTCGCGGAGTAAACTGGCCGAATACTTTGGTATACCGGTCGAAGATTTCGCCGACTATGCCCGCAGCACCCATTCGCGGTTTATGGAACTGTTGAAAAAGGAACGGCGGCCCCAGGTCGGGTTTCTGCTGATGAATGGTGAAACTCTGGCCGGGACGGTGGATGGGGCTGACAGCAGTATCATTAAAATTGTCGAACTCAATTCCGGAGTAAAGACGATTTTACAGCGCCACGCCATTAAAAAGTGGTGGCCGCTTAAAAAGGGCACATCCACCAAAGATGACTCGCGGTCCGGTCCGGGCACCCGAAAGACTTTCGCCCGGCCGATGGGCGGCGCCCCTGGTGGGCGGCCTTCCGGCCCCCGCAGCCCCATGGGCGGCAACCGGCCCGGTGGTAATAACCGGCCCCTTGGGAACCGGCCAGGCCCTGGTGGAGCGCCAAACCGCTACGACCGGCCAGAACCTGGCAACGAACGCGAACCCGAAAGCCGGGGCCGCAACCCGTTTGCCTAAACCTGGTTTAACTGGCACAGGGCTTATTATTAAGCTTTGTATATTGAAAATGATATCTAGAGAGGATTTGTAAACAATGAACAAACGCAAAAATGTTGCGCTGCGCAAGCATCGTGCTACCGCCAAGAAACTCCGCGACCGCAAGAAGGCCGAGCGAACCGGCACTGCCACTACTGGCACCGCTCCTCGCCGCTAATTATTCTAAAGCGGTTTGAAGTTCTGAGCGCGGAGAAACTATTTTGTTTCTCTGCGCTCAGTTTTCGTTTAGACTAGAGCGAAAGAGTGGAACGTTTACGTTGAAAATAAGGTGCTTGCTGGAAAGCCGGTAGTATCCGGCAGACAAATTACCCGGCCAACCTGGAGCTTTACAGCACCCTTCCGCGTTTCACTTTTACTTTTTAACTATAAAATCAGGTAAGGAAAGAACCAATGCGCCCAGTCCGCCTCAAAGATTTAAGCCAGCCGGAAATCAATCGAATCATACAACGCGCCGCCGGGGAGTCTGGCCCGGTTAACGAGCGCACCGGCCAGATAATGGAAGCGGTCCGCACGCGAGGCGATGCGGCTATCCGGGAATTGACCCAGCAGTTGGATAAAGTCGAGCTTGAAACTTTTGAGGTCACGCAGGCCGAGCTGCAAGAAGCTTATCAGGCTGCCTCGCCGGAGTTTCTGGATGCCCTGCGCCAGGCTATCCATAACCTGACCACCTTTCACCAGACGCACGTCCAGGCCGAAGAACAACACGTCTGGACCGCCGAAGGGGTCGAACTCTGGCGGGTCTGGCGGCCAATCGAACGTGTCGGGCTGTATGTGCCGGGCGGACGGTCTCCGCTGCCTTCTTCCTTACTGATGACGGCGGTACCAGCCTCTATTGCCGGGTGCCCGGAAATTATCGTCTGCTCGCCGCCGACCCGTGAAGGCAAGTTGCCCGCGCCGATTGCCGCCGCCGCCGCCCTGTTGAACCTGCCCAATATGCGGCTGTTTAAAATCGGTGGGGCCCAGGCGATTGCCGCTATGGCCTATGGAACAGATTCCGTACCGAAAGCTTATAAAATCTTTGGCGCCGGAAACCCTTATGTTACGGCCGCAAAAGTGCTTTCCTTCAGCAAAGGGCTGGTCAGTATTGATATGCCAGCCGGACCGAGCGAAGTGCTGATAATTGCCGATAAAAATGCGAACCCGGCCTATGCGGCGGCGGACTTCCTGTCCCAGGCCGAACATGCCGATGACTCTTCGGCGGTACTTTTGACCGACTCGCCGGAACTGGCCGAAGCGGTCGCTAAAGAAGTCGCCAAACAACTCCCGCTGTTGAGTACAGCCGACCGGGCCAGCAATTCCCTGGAACGCTTCGGGATGATTGCCATCGTGGACACCCTGGACGAAGCGGTGGATTTTGCAAACGAGTATGCGCCGGAACACCTGGAAATCTGTACCGAAAACTTTTTAGAATTGCTGCCGAAAATGCGCAACGCCGGGACGGTCTTCCTGGGTAATTACACCCCCGAACCGAGCGGTGACTATGTGTCCGGCCTGAATCACGTCCTGCCGACGGGCGCCAATACCAAGATGTTTGGGCCGCTTTCGGTAGAAAGTTTCGGCAAGAAAATGCAGGTCCAGCGCATGAGCAAGGAAGGACTGGCCGCCCTTCGCAAGAGCGCCGAAGTTATGGCCGATACGGAAGGTTTACCCGCTCACAAAAGAGCGATTTCAATCCGGTTTGAGGAATAGAAGAAATGAGCCTGATAAAAGAGATAAACCTGGATAAAATGATGCGGCCGGACCTGCTTGAGCTGGAGGAATATACGCCGATTGAGCCGCTTGAAAAACTAAGCGAACGCCTGGGTATTCCCATTGAGAAAATCGTCAAGCTGGACGCCAACGAAAACCCTTATGGCTGCGACCCGGCGGCCCTGGAAGCCCTGAGTTCCAACCGCGTCTATCATATCTATCCAGACCCTGCCTCATTTTTCCTGCGCGAAGCCCTGGAGAAGTTTACGGGCTTTGACAAGGAACGCCTGCTGGTCGGCAGCGGTTCGGACGAACTGTTAGAACTACTGATAAGGCTGTTTATCACGCCCGGTGATAACATTATTGACCTGGTGCCGACCTTTGGCATGTACTCCTTCCTGGGGAAGCAGTACCAGGCCGAGGTCCGGGCAGTGGCACGTGACCCGCAGACCTACGCCGTAGACCTGGAAGCGACCCTCAAGGCGGTAGACGACCGGACCAAGATTATTTTTATCTGCACGCCCAATAACCCGACCGCCAATCTCTGCCCCGAAGAAACCATCCGGGCTTTGCTGGCGACCGGAAAGCTGGTTGTAGTGGATGAGGCTTACCACGATTTTGCCGGTATCAGCTACGGGAAACTAACCAGCGAGTACGAAAACCTGGTGGTCCTGCGGACTTTTTCAAAGTTAAGCGGCCTGGCCGGTTTGCGGGTGGGTTATGGTATCTTCCCGCTGGCAATTATCAAGCACCTCTGGAAGATTAAACAGCCCTATAACGTAACCGTCGCGGCCCAGGCGGCAGCCCGGGCTTCGTTACAGGACCCGGCCTGGTTGCACGAAAAGGTCGGGCTAATCGTGGCCGAACGCGCCCGCCTTTTCGGACTGTTGCAGGGGTTGGATGGAATTGAGCCGCTGGCGAGCGCCTCGAACTTTATCTTCTGCCGCGTCCACCGGGGAAACGCCCGCGCTATCAAAGAAACACTCGAAACAAGAGGGGTCTTTATCCGCTATTTTAACAAGCCCCTCTTGAAAAATGCTTTCAGGATAAGTGTCGGCACCCCCGAACAGACCAATATCCTGATGCAAAACCTGCGCGAAGTTTTGGCAAGCCAGGCTTAGCAGCTAAGGACGGCCTTTTAGCTCGCGGTAACGCAGGAAAATCTGGCGGACCGCCGGTAGAAAGTGCCACAGGTTGCCCCGGATTTCGACAAAAGAGGCCCGGGTCAGTTCTTCATAAAAGGCTTCGGCCTGGGACTTGGGGTTGGTATAGCGCCGGACCGTTTCCAGGTTGAAGCCGTCCGGCTGGGCCATTTCCAAAAAGCTGTTCCGCCACTCCGGCTCAACTTCTTCCAACAGGCGTTCGGCCAAAACTTTTACTATACTGGCCTCGCTGGTGAGGTTGGCAGCCAGGTGCAAGAATAACGGCAGGCCGCCGGTTACCTCGTACAGGTTGGCGATGCGGCCCGGGTCGGTGATTCCCAGTTTGGTCAGGTATTCGGTAGTTTCCGCCAGGTCAAACGGGTACAGGTGGAAATTCCGCAGGCCGCTCTGGTAATCGGACCAGCGCGAGTCGTAGGTCAAAAGCTCGAAACGCCCGGCGATCAGCACTACCGGCTCCAGGACGCGCAGGGCCGGGTTTACCAGCAAGACCGTCCGCAGCCACTGGTCAACCACCGGCCCGGCCTGTTCATAGGTATCGAAAACCAGCATAGGCCGCCGCCAAAGATAATACTTGTCGCGCTGCTGGTCCACAAATTTTGCCAAGTCGGTGACCAGAGCCTGGGTTAATTCCTGGACCGGGCGGCTGCCTAAAAGCGTATCAATCTCCTCCTGCTGCTCCTGGGTGACCTGCCCGAAAAGTCCAATCCCTATTTCGATTATGGACGCGCCCACGCCGATAAAGCCCGGTACGTGTTTAACGAACCAGAATTTGTTAAAGGTATTGCTAAGTTGCAAGGCCAGCTTTTTAGCCCCGGCTCCGGTAAGGACCCGGCCCACCTCGCGAGCGATGTCCTCCCTGGAAAAGCGCGGGGCTTCCTCGGCGGTCTCCTGCCCTGGGAACTGCTGCTGGTAGACCTTGTCAAAGGCCGGGGTGGGACAGCCCGCGTTGCGAAACTTGCTCGCAAGGATGGTGACCAGGCTGATTAAATCGCCTTTCGCGTCGGTATAATCCAGGTGGTCCAGGCGAGCCGTAAGCAGGCGGGCCGTATAATTTTCCTGTATCACATTCAGTAGGTAACTTTTCCCGGCCCCACCAGGACTGCTGATGGAAAAAAGCCAGGGCAAGCCCTGTCCGGCCAGGTCGGTGGACACCACCGAGCGAGCGATAAACTCCAGGATATCGGCCCGGCCCGTGAAAGTAGCATCCGGCGGCTTCTGGGTGTGGCGGTTTTCTTCGATGAGGTCGCGCTTTTCGAACTGGCTCCCGGCCAGGTCAACCAGCCAGTTTGAGACATAATCGACCGCCGCCCCGGATTTGCCGGTCCGCACGCCGTCCCGCCAGACAAAACAACTTAATTCTTTTACCAGGCTAAAGCGCGTTACATCCCACCGCTCGATTACCAGGGCCAGGCCGGAGTAGGGTTTGCCATTTATCTTCTGCCCGGCCACAAAAGAAGTTACGGTGCGGGAATTAGTCCCGCCAAAAGCAAAAAGGTAGTCGCCCGATAAAAAGCCCTTTTCATCCAAACTTACCAGGTACAATATTTCCCCGTCAACCAGGGCCGTAAAGCCCTTTACTTCGCCCCGTTTCTGCTTGCGGAGCCATGTTTCAAACAGGCGGGCCAGTTCAGCATAGCTGTAATTAGGGATTTCACCCCGGCCAAGCTTACCGGCAAAGACGCGCCCGGCAAACTGACCGGTCGAACCGACCGCGTTGGTCAGGGTATTAAAAGTATTACCGGCGACATTCCCGATGGCGTCCCTGCCCTGGCCGACGGCCTTAAACAGGTTTCCGGCTAAGCCTCTTACTTTAGGTCTGGGCTTATTGTTAGCTGGCGGGTTGACCGGGAGCGAGGCCGGCCCGGCGGTATTTTTTTGTTCCGAATTATTTCCCGAGTTATCTAAAGATAGGTCTGGCATAAAATTACACTTTCTAATTAGTTCTACTTACCTGGTTTTGAAAATTCCCGGCCAATTTAATAAAAGTATTTACTGTATTTTAGCCGTTTAAGGCTGTGGTAATACTTATTGTTATGTTGGAAATCTATAATAGAAAAAGGTTTCTAATTACTAAATGTTTGATTACAAAAGCTTAAATCGCAACTTTACGGGTATATATGGGTCGGTTATTATATACTTCTAGAACTGACCCGGAAACTAAAGACCAGCGATATGACCCAGGATATTACTGTTTCAGGGCAAATTCACTTAATATAGAGCAATAGCCATACCCTGACGACAGGCGGAAAAGGATTTGCAAAATTTATATGCCAGACAAAGCGGGCAAACCAACTCAGGAAGAATTATTGGCCGAAATTTCCCGGTTGCGCGAGCGGGTGGCCGAACTTGAGTCAAATAACTACTTCTCCAAACTGATACAGGCCGCCCCTATCCCGATGGTCCTGACCAGCCTGGAAGCCGGCAATTACCTGGCTATTAACGATATGTTCAGGCAGTTTACCGGGTTTAGCCAGGAAGAATTATTAGAAAAAATTGATAGCCGGGGTGTCCCAATAAACCCCCTGCTGCGCCTGCAACTTAGCAGTTTATTACCCGAACTAAATAATATCCAGAAATTCGAGACAATAATTTATAACAAGGATGCCGAACCCCGTTTTGTTATAGCCTCCTCCCAGGTTGTTGAAATAAACGACCAAAGATTTGTGCTTAGCGCCTTCTATGATATAACCGAAAGCAAGCAGGCCCGCGAGGTGTTATTGAAAAGCGAAGAGTTGTACCGCACCCTTGCCAGTAACCTGCCCGACTCAGCGGTATTTTTGTACGATACCGAAATGCGCTACATCAAGGTGGAAGGCGCCCTGCTGGAAACCTACAATTATTTTCCAAAATTAATGGAAGGTAGGACTTTCTGGGAGGTAATGTCGCCGGACCGGGTGAAAAAGTTGGAGCCTTATTACCGGGCCGCCCTGGAAGGACGAGAAGAAAGTTTTGAAGACCGGGTAGGCGATAAAACTTTCTGGGTAAAAGCCGTCCCGGTTAAAAACGAACAGGGAGAAATCTTTGCCGGGATGGTGATGACCCAGGATATTACCCAGCGCAAAGAAGTTGAACGGCTTAAAAATGACTTTGTTTCGACGGTCAGCCACGAACTAAGGACGCCGCTGACCTCTATACGTGGTTCGTTGGGGCTGGTACTGGGCGGGGTAGCCGGGGAACTCCCGGCCCAGGCTAACGCCATGGTTGAGATTGCCTACAAAAACAGTGAACGGCTGGTCCGGCTCATCAACGATATTTTAGACATTGAGAAAATTGAGTCGGGTAAGATGGTTTTTGATATGAACCCCCTGGAATTAGGGCCGGTCATTGAGCAAGCCCTGGAAGACAACCTGGCCTATGGAACCCAGTTTGATGTAAAGTTCCACCTGGAACAGGCCATTCCAGAAGTTAAGATCATAGGCGATAGCGATCGCCTGTTGCAAGTCCTGACGAATTTGCTGGCTAACGCGGCCAAATTCTCACCACCTGGCGACAAAGTGCTTATCTCGGTCGTGCATAATGGCGGGACGGTCCGGGTAAGCATAACCGATCACGGGCCGGGCATTACCCATGAATTCCGCAAAATTATCTTCCAGAAATTCGCCCAGGAAGATACTTCGGCCACACGCCAGAAAGGCGGGACCGGCCTGGGGCTATCTATTTCACGGGCTATTATTGAGAAACATCAAGGGCTGATCGGCTTCGAAACCATCCCCGGGGTAAAGACCACTTTTTATTTTGAACTGCCGGTCCTGGAAGACCGGAACGCTTTACTGGATAACCCCGTGGTGTCCGGCCAACCCCGCATTCTGATTTGTGAAGATGACCTGGATGTGGCTACCCTGCTTAAAGTAATGCTAAAAGAAGCCGGGTTTAGTTGCGATATTGCTTATAACACCGCACAGGCCAGGGAACTGCTGGCGAAAAACCCCTATGCAGCCCTGACCCTGGATTTAATATTGCCGGGTAATAGCGGCCTGATGCTCTTGAATGAATTGCGCGAAAAACCGGGCGCCCGGCGTTTACCGGTAATCGTCATTTCGGTCAATAGTAACGAAACCCGCCAGAGCTTCAACGAGTCACCGCCAGCCCTGATTGAATGGATTGATAAGCCGATTGACCAGGTCCGGTTGCTGGCGGCACTCAACCGGATGGTTCGGCCCACCAGACGGCCCAGGCCGGTTTCCAAGAAGTTTAGGAAAACTTTGGGCCTGTAACTTAGCTCAGGTTAAACTGGCGGCGGTAAAGCCATTGGCCGATGAAGATGAAAAGCGTACCCAGGGCAAACGGGATAAGCAAGTAGCTCCAACTCAAGGGCTGGGTATCCAGCATGGTATTTTGCAAACCGCTGGCCCCGTAGGTAATCGGCAGGGCAAAGCTGACGTAGCGAATATAGTTGGCGAACTGGTTGAGCGGCAAAATAAACCCGGTAAAGAAAATGCTGCCGAGCAGCAAAAGCATGCTGAACTGGACGGCCTGGCTTTCAGTTTTGGATAAACCGGCTACTACGAACCCTAACCCGATGGAAGCATAAATCGTAACCAGCAGCATTCCCAGGGCCGGAAGCCAGCGGGTCCCGATGGCTACAAACGGCACTCCCAGCAGCAAAGTTACCAGGGCAATTAACAGTATCCCCAGGGCCAATAAAAGCAGGGCAAAACTGATAAATTTCCCGGTCAACACCTGGCCAGGGCTGATTGGCGATACCCGGAAGATTTCAAGCGCGCCCAGTTGTCTATCCCGCACATTTGAGAGGGCGGCCAGGGTTACCGCGATATGCTGCAATAAGAGGATTACCACAGCGGGGCCGTAGAAGTTAATATAATTTACCTCGGTCTTAATCTCGTTGTTGGCATCCGAAAGCACCGGTTCCACCAGTACCGCCGGTGGGATAGAGGCCAGCTTGGCGGAACGGCTGCCCAGGGAAGTATTCGACTGGCGCAAGCTGGCAAGGTGGGCCTGTTGCGCCGGAGAGTTCAAGTCACCCCGGTTAAAGCCATCGTCAAGGGCGGCAAGCTGCCGGTCAATATTGTCCAGGTCGGCCTCCATCTGGCTTAAGCCGCTGGCGGCCAACGCGTTAAAAAGGCGCCCGGCCAAAAGCTTCTGCTGGGTGGTTGTGGCATCGCCCCTACCCGGTATTATCAAACTATCCAGGCCCCGGCGCGTTACCTGGTTTACCGCCATCATGGCTTTTACCTGGACGCGGGCTTCCAACATATTGCCATTTTGCATGGCCTGGCCCAGGTCGTCGGTGCTGCGGTCGATTTGCCGGGAAGACTCTTGAAGCTGAGTGCGTTGGGGAGTACTGGCGGCCAGGGCCTGGCGCAAAATGACCTTATCAAATTCGGTGGCGTAGATATAGGTGCTGTATTCGATATAACTGGCGTCCACCGGGCTGAGGGTCCGGTAATAGACCGGAAAGAGGGCATGCTGCCCGTTATAGATTTCGTCCAGGGCATTGTCAGGGACTACGATGACCACCGCCGCGTCGCCATTTACCAGGGATTGGCGGGCCTGATCCACATCCTTACTTACCGCAGTCAGTTGGAATGTTTGCTTGACTATATCCCCGTAATCCCTGGTATTGGTGCTTATACCAGGCAGGTCCGGCACCACCAATATAGTCGAATAGCGGCCCGGTCCAAAGTAACCCAGGCCAAACAGGGCCAGGATTAGAAACGGTCCGACCACCATACTTAAGACCAGGCGCGGCTGGCGAATGGCCCCGAAAAGTTCTTTGCGGACGAAAGAAACGTGGGTGACCGGGTAGGGCCGGTCTAGAATGGTGCGAACCACGCGCCCTATGCCTCTGAATACCGGGTTGCTCTGGCGGGAAGATTGTTCCACTGCAACCTCCTACTCCGTCCAGGTTTGGCCGGACTTTTGTTTCTGGGCCGGGGGCCGTTTGTTCTCAGTCGGCAATAAACCGGTTGCCGGGGGAGCCAGTTCGGAAGTAGCCAGGCCCAGCTTGCCGGTATCTTTTTCCAGTAAAGTCACGAAGACTTCTTCAAAGTCAGGCCGGTAAGGCTCGATATTTTGAATATCCAGGTTGTTTTGCTGGAATACATTAACAATCGCTTTCAGAGCCTGGCCGCTGTCTTCGACAATCAGGCGCAATTGTTCCGGTGATACCGTCAAAATATCCTTCATTCCCGGTATGGAGCGCAAAAGGCGCAGGGCCTGAGCGGTGACTTCATCCAGCTTAAGATTAATAATCGCACCGCCCATGGCCTGGCGGCGGACGGCTTCAGGGGAGCCCAGGGCCAGCAAGTGGCCCCGGCTAAGGATAGCAACCTTATCGCAGTGGTCGGCTTCGGTCACATACTGGGTGGTAACAAACAGGGTGCGGCCCTCTGCCCGTAAGGCCTTGAAGTGGTCCCAGAACTTGGCCCGTAAGACTGGGTCAATCCCGGCGGTCGGCTCATCGACAAAGATCAATTCCGGCCGGTGAACCAGTACCCCGGCCAGGTCAAGGCGACGGCGCATCCCACCGGAAAGCTGGGATGCCAGGCGGTCGCGGGCGTCCCAGAGATTAACAAATTCCAGGGCTTCACGGACTTTAGCCGCCCGCCCAAACCAGCTCATCCCGTATGCCGACGCCACGAAATTGATGTTGTCAATTGTCGAAAGTTCCGGGAAGAGGACAAAGTTCTGGGGCATATAGCCAATCCTGGCCCGGGTTTTCCGGGTGAAATTATGCGGCTCGATGCCCAGCACCCGGATATAACCCTGGTTGGGCTGGTAAACCCCGGTAAGCATCCGCATAACGGTACTTTTCCCACTTCCACTTGGCCCCAGAAGGCAGAAAATCTCGCCCGGCTGGACTTCGAAACTTATTTCTTGAATGGTCGGGACGGATTTATCAAACTGTTTGCATACTTTTTGGACTGTAATAACCGGTTCCAGGGCTGGGGCTATTTCCTGCGAAGTCGCTTCGGCCAGGTTTTGTTTGTCAGAGGTGATGATTTGCATGGTGCTGCCAATTATTTCTTTTATTTCTTTTTCTTTCCAGAGGACTATTAGCGGGAACAATAGCACCCACCAGCCGATAGCCAGTCTAATACAGTAGTTAAAACGGTACTAACATAAAGTGTGCCACTCATTGATTATTATTGAAAATAAAATTGCTTTTCCTAAAAAGTAATTGCCAATTTAAAGGGTCTTGCTACCTTCTATATGTATGGTATGATAAAGATAACACGCAAAAATTATTATATTCATTTGTGTAATTTTTCACTTTATCATGGGTTTGATAATTTAATACAACCAGGACTCAGTGTTTTTAGAAAGGCAAAGGAGCTTTTATGATACCTGGCAAGTTTGAGTATTTTGCGCCTACTTCGGTCAGCGAAGCGATTGGTTTATTAGGGCAATACGGCTCTGAGGCTAAAATTCTGGCCGGAGGACAAAGCCTAATTCCCGCTATGCGTTTCCGGTTAGCCCAACCGGAAATCCTGGTAGATATTAACCGCATTCAGGGGTTAGAATACGTCCGAGAAACAGACGACTACCTGGAAATCGGGGCGCTCACCCGCGAGTCCGCTATTGAAAAATCCACCATTGTGCAACAAAGATACCCCATGCTGGCCGATACGGCCCGCGTTATTGCCGACCCGCTGGTAAGAAATATGGCTACCATCGGTGGGAACCTGGCTCACGCCGACCCCGCAAACGACCACCCGGCGACCATCCTGGCCTACAACGCCCGGATAGTCGCAGAAGGACCGGGCGGTGAAAGAATCATCCCGGTCGACGATTTCTTCATTGGAATATTCGAAACCAGCCTGGAAAGGGATGAGATTTTGAAGGAGATTCTGATTCCCTCTCCACCGGGCGGCAGCGGCGGAGCTTACCTGAAGATTGAACGTAAAGTCGGCGATTATGCCGTAGTCGGGGTAGCGGTTCAGCTTACCATGGAAGACGGGCTGTTTAAGTCTATCCGGATTGGCCTGACCAATGTTTCGTCAACGCCGATGCGGGCCAGGGCCGCTGAAGCGCTCCTGGTCGGGCAAACCCCGGAAGAAGCACTTTTTGATAAGGCCGGGCGGGTAGCCGCCGCCGAATGTGAGCCGTGGGCCGATTTGCGCGGCTCGGAAGAATACAAGCGCGACCTTGTGCGGGTCGTTACCAAGCGAGCCATCCGCAAAGCCATCGAACGGGCCAATGGAGTCCTTTAGTCAAAGAGCGATAGCAACCAGCCAAGGGAGGTTTATAATGGGCACTAGAACAGTTAACCTTACAGTCAACGGCCAGGCCGTTACCCGGGAAGTCGAACCACGCCTGCTCCTGGTTCACTTCATCCGGGAAGATTTGAGCCTTACGGGCACTCACATCGGATGCGATACCACCAGTTGCGGCGCTTGCACGATAATTATGGATGGCAAAGCTGTTAAAAGCTGTACTATCTTCGCGGTCCAGGCCGAAGGCCGCTCGATTGAAACGATTGAAGATGTCGCCAAAGACGGCCTTCACCCGCTCCAGGAAGGTTTCTGGGAAAAACACGGCTTGCAGTGCGGTTTTTGCACTCCCGGTATGATTATGTGTTCCAAAGCCTTTTTACAGGAAAACGACCAGCCCACCGAGGCTGAAATCCGCTGGGCTATCTCTGGCAACCTGTGCCGCTGCACCGGCTATGTAAAAATCGTCGAAGCAATCCAGTATGCCGCCGAAAAAATGCACGAGAAAGCCAACCAACCTACCCAGGTCCAGGAACAGGAGGTCGTGGCATGAGTGACACCGAAGTAAGAATAACAACCCCACCCGATGTATGCGGTATGGGCCACCGGATGAAGCGCAAGGAGGACCCTCGCTTTATCCAGGGAGCCGGGAAATTCGTGGACGACATCAAGCTGCCCGGCATGCTTTACCTGGATATCGTCCGGAGCCCCCATGCCCACGCTAAAATTCTAAATATTGATGCCAGTGAGGCGCTGGCCCTGCCCGGCGTGCTGGCGGTCATTACCGGCAAAGACCTGCAAGCGGCCGGAAATCTCCATTGGATGCCGACCCTTATGTCGGATACCCAGATGGTCCTACCGATTGAGAAAGTGGTTTACTACGCCCAGGAAGTCTGCGCCATCGTAGCGACCACACGCTACATTGCCGCCGACGCGATTGAACTGGTCAAAGTGGATTACGAGCCGTTGCCGCCAGTAATGGACCCCTTTGAAGCCCTCAAGGATAAAGTGATTGTCCGGGACGACAAAGAGAAAAAGACCAACCACGTCTGGCACTGGGAAGCTGGAAACAAGGACGCTACCGACGAGGTTTTCGCCCGCTCTTCCAAAACCATCCAGCAGAAAATGTATATACCGCGCATTCACGTGTCATCCATTGAAACCTGCGGTATGGTCGCAAGCTGGGACAAAATTAACGAACACATGACCATTTATATGACTTCCCAGGCGCCTCACGCCCACCGGACGGTTATTTCATTGGTCAGCGGTATCCCGGAGAATAAGATCAGGGTAATTTCTCCGGACATCGGCGGGGGCTTCGGCGGCAAAGTGCCGGTCTATCCCGGCTATGTCTGTACAATTGTCGCCAGCCTGGTAACGGGCAAACCGGTCAAGTGGATTGAGGACCGCAGCGAGAATTTGCAGGCGGACAGCTTTGCCCGCGATTACCACATTGACGCCCAGATGTCAGCGGACGAAAACGGCAACATTACCGGCTTGCGGGTCAAGACCCTGGCCGATGATGGCGCGGCCGATGCCGCCGCCAATCCTTCGAAATTCCCGGCTGGGCTATACAGCATCGGGACCGGTTCCTACAATATGGAAGCGGCTCACTTCGAAGTAGACGCGGCCTACACCACTAAACCGCCGGGTGGCGTGGCGTACCGCTGCTCGTTCCGGGTAACCGAAGCGGTCCACATGATCGAGCGCATGACCGACATCATGGCCCACGACCTGGGCGAAGACCCGGCCGCTTTCCGGCTGAAGAACTTCATCAGGAAAGAGCAATTCCCCTATCATTCTCCGACCGGCTGGGAATATGACAGCGGTGATTATCACCGGGCGCTGCTGCTGGCGATGGAGATGATCGGGTACGAGGACCTGCGCAAGGAGCAGGCCGAGAAACGCGCGCGCGGCGAGTTGATGGGCATTGGGATTTCCAGCTTTACCGAGGTGGTCGGGGCCGGGCCTTCCAAAGACTTCGACATTTTAGGCATTAAGATGTTCGACAGTTGCGAAATCCGGGTCCACCCGACCGGCAGCGCCCTGGTCCGTATCGGGGTCCAGACCCAGGGGCAGGGCCACGAAACGACTTTCGCCCAGATAGTCGCCGAGGAACTTGGCTTACCGGCCAGCTCCATCAAGGTTGAGCACGGCGATACCGACACAGCGCCTTACGGTCTGGGGACTTACGCCAGCCGGTCAACACCGACCGCCGGGGCGGCTGCCGCGATGGCCGCCCGCAAAATCCGCGAGAAAGCCAAGAAGATTGCCGCCTACCTGCTGGAAGCCAACGAGGAAGACCTGGAATGGGATGTCAACAAATTCGTGGTCAAGGGCAGTCCCAACCGGTCCAAGACTATCCAGGAAATTGCTTTCGCGGCTTATACCAATCACCCCCAGGGCATGGAGGCCGGGATGGAAGCGGTCAATTACTACGACCCGCCGAACCTGACTTTCCCCTTTGGCAGCTATATCTGCGTGGTGGATATTGACAAAGGCACCGGCGAAATTAAGGTCCGGCGCTTTGTAGCGGTGGACGACTGCGGCAACATTATCAACCCACTGATCGTGGAAGGCCAGATTCACGGCGGCTTGACCATGGGACTGGCCCCGGCCCTGTTCGAGGAAATCGTCTATGACGAAAACGGCCAGAACCTGTCGGGCACCTTTATGGATTATTTGCTGCCAACCTCGATGGAAACACCCAAGTGGGAAGTCGGCAAGACCGTAACGCCCTCGCCGCACCACCCGATTGGCGCGAAAGGGGTTGGCGAGTCTCCGACGGTCGGGGCACCTCCGGCGATTGCCAACGCGGTCGTGGATGCCCTGTGGCACCTGGGAGTGCGCCACCTGGAGATTCCGATTACACCTCAAAAAGTCTGGAAGATTTTAAGAGAAAACGGTATTGACGAGTAGACTAATGAGCGATTTTTTTTCAAAGGCCCATGAACTGTTGAGCCGGGGAGTGCCTTTTGCAACCGCAACCGTAGTGCGGGCGGAAAAGCCTACCTCGGCAAAACCGGGTGACAAAGCTATCGTAACCGCTGAAGGAGTTCTATACGGCTGGATTGGGGGAAGTTGTGCGCAGCCTACAGTCATCCGGGAAGCTTTGAAAGCCCTGGAAGACGGTGACCCGCGTTTTATTCGCCTGAGTACCAACCCGGGTGAAAACCAGCGCCAGGCTGGTATAATTGACCTCTTAATGACCTGCTTCAGCGGCGGTACGCTTGAGATTTACATCGAGCCGCAACTTCCCACGCCCCGGCTGATGGTCATCGGCAGCTTGCCGGTGGCCCAGGCCCTGGTGCGGCTCGGCAAATCCATGCATTACCAAGTCGTAGCGGTCGACCCGGATACCAGGGGCGCCAGCCTGCCGGAAGCCGACGAGGTTATAACCGACCTCAAGGAAATCCCGTCCAGGGTGACGCAAATGACCTATATTGTAGTTGCCAGCCACGGCAACTATGATGAAGCGGCCCTGGAACTGGCCCTTGCTACCCAGGCCGATTACATCGGGCTGGTCAGCAGCAAGAAACGGGCGGCGACGGTTATCGAATATCTAAAAGCCCAGGGGTTACCGGAGGCGGCTATCAAACGCCTGAAGTACCCGGCAGGCCTGGATATACATGCTATGCAGGGCGAGGAAATCGCCCTGAGCATCCTGGCCGAAATCGTGCAAAGACGCCGCAAGAGCCCGGCCGGGGCAGCGCCGCAAAGCCCGGCCAAACCCCGAAAAGTGTTTGACCTGGCGGCACCCAAACCAGTTGAACCGGGAACTTTCGCCGGTTCGCTGAAGGCGCTGGACCCGGTTTGCGGGATGGAAGTGCAGGTGGAAGCGGCCAAACATTACCTGGAACAGGGCGGCACAACCTACTATTTCTGCTGTAAAGGCTGTCTTAAAGCTTTCACGGCCGAGCCGGGAAAATACTTGAAAAAACCGGCACCGACCGGCGAAGCGCTGGACCCGGTCTGCGGCATGACGGTAGATATTGCCACGGCCCACTATATAAGCGAGTTTGAGGGCAGGTTGTATTATTTTTGCGCGGCCGGTTGCAAGTTAGCTTTTGAGAGGGCGCCCAATACATATCTACACCCATCAGATGCCCGCTAATTCGCCTGACAAAATCCTGGAGGCGCTGCTGGAAACCCTGCCGGAAGGCTGGCAGGTTACCCGCCTTTTCCGTGGCGTTACCTGGACTGCGTCGTTTATTGAAAACGCGGCCGGGGAAAGCCGGGTGGGCCTGGCTGCGACCCCCAGCGGCAAACCGGCGGGGGCCGGCGACTTATTAGAATACGGGTTTAACAGGACGGACCAGCCGGAAGCGCGGAGTTTCAGCCGGTACGCCCTGAGCCACGAACCGCTGGAAGCGGCCGCCGGGTTGGCGACCCTTAACGCCCTGCTAAAACCCGACCCGGCCAGCCTGACTGAAATTGACGCGGGTAACTGGCTGGTGGAACAGGGCCGGGACCAAAGGGTGGCCCTGGTGGGACGCTTTCCGTTTATAAATGAAATAGAACCGGTCGCCCGGCAGCTCTGGGTCTTTGAGCTTGACCCACAACCCGGCGAGTTTTCTTTCGCCCAGGCTCCCGAAATCATACCCCGGGCCGGGGTGCTGGCTATCACCGGCAGCACCTTGCTCAACCACTCCCTCCTGGATTACCTGTCCCTGGCAAACCCCACCGCCAGGGTAATCGTACTCGGACCGTCCACGCCCCTATCCCCCGTAATGTTTGATTTTGGAATACACCTGCTCAGCGGCATCCAGGTGGTTGACGAAAAAGCCCTGCTGGATTCGATTGCGGGCGGGTTATCCTTTCGCAAAATGAGCGGCACACGGCGGGTCAGCCTGGCTAAACCGGCCTGATTAAATCATAACCCCCGGCTTTCTTTTTGAGCCGTTTATTATATTTCCAGGGCCAGTCATACCCGGTACCGAGCCTGTAAAAGCCGGGTGCCGGGTAATTAACTTGTGCTATAATGTACAAAGGCAACGCCGCCAATGACTATTCCTGAGGAAGCACCAACACCGGTTAATTTGAAACAATAGGTGAACAATTCGAATGGAAGATCGCGCTCAATTGCTGCTGACCGTAACCGGCCTGGACCGGCCTGGTATTACCTCTGAAATCTGCCGTGTCCTGAGTAATGCCCAGGCTGAACTACTTGACATTCAACAGGTTACTATTTCCCCGCTGCTGGTAATGGCCCTGCACGTGAGCCTGCCGGTGCCGCCGGGTGAAAAAGGACTGGAACCTTCCGCCCTGGTGCCGGGTGAATTACTGCGCCTGGCCTTGCGGCTGGACCTGCAATTGCGGGTCCAGCCCTTTGTACCGTCCCCGGTCCTGCAGTCACCTGACCTGTTTTTCGCGGTAACTTGCCTGGCCTCGACCATTCAGCCTGCCGCGCTTGGCGCAATCAGCAACACCCTGGCCCGCCATGGAGCCAATATTGACCGGATTACCCGCCTGACCGAAAACAGTCTTAAATGTATCGAATTGACCGTACGGGCGACCGGCGACCTGGACCGGGCCGAGCTTAAACGGGCCCTTTTCGCGGTTTCGAACGAGGTAGGAGTGGATATTGCGGTACAGCCAGAAAGTTTGTACCGGCGCAGCAAGCGGCTCATCCTGATGGACGTAGACTCGACCCTGATACAGCACGAAGTGATTGATGAAATCGCCCGGCTGCTCGGCATCGAAAAGGAAGTTGCCACAATAACCGCCCAGGCTATGGCCGGACAACTGGACTTTTCGGCTGCCCTGACGCACCGGGTGGCCCTGCTGGCCGGGTTGGAAGCCAGCCGCCTGGCCGAAGTGGCTGACCGGCTGGAACTTACGCCGGGAGCGGAGACTTTGCTGGGCGTCCTGAAGAAGCTGGGTTACAAGACCGCGATTGTCAGCGGTGGATTTACCTTCTTTACCGACCGCCTGAAAGAGCGCCTGAACCTGGATTACGCCTATGCCAATACCCTGGAAATCGTTGATGGAAGGCTGACCGGCCGCCTGGTCGGGCCAATTATAGATGCTCGCGGCAAGCGCGAATGCCTGCTGGAGATTGCCAAAAAAGAAAATATTGAACTGGCGCAGACCCTGGCGGTAGGCGACGGTGCGAACGACCTGTTGATGCTGGAAGCGGCCGGGTTAGGGGTGGCCTTTAATGCCAAACCGGTGGTCCGCGAAGCGGCCGACCTGTCTATCAGCCAGCCGAACCTGGACGTGCTGCTTTACCTGATCGGTATCCGCGAACGCGAACTGGCCGGGCTGGTTTAAATTATGGACCTCACCCGGCTTTTCGCGGTTGTAAAGCCGGGTTTTTAACCTATTTTCAAGTGAATATGCTATAATCCCAAAAATAAAGCACTCTCGCTGGCTTTAATTTTTTAATATGAGGATTTAGTTCAGCTTACCACCAGCAGGCACCAATAAAACTACCCGACCTTGTGAAACGGCCTCGGTCCGGGACATAGCAACTTTCTAATAGAGGAGAGAATTTATGAGCCAGCTACAGGTTACGGCGGATTGGGCTGATACCGACCTATGGGAAGAAGCAATTGCCTACTATCATTCGCTGCTGGCCGGAAGTACCCGCCTGGCGAGCGAAAGTGTCAGCCAGCTTAAATCCGGCCTGGAAGAACGCAAATTAACTTTTGGGGGCCGCCCCCTGTGTAATGTCTTGCGCCCCCACTTCTTCACCCGCAAGCAGTTTGATTATGTCCAGGGCGTGTGCATGGCCCTGACGACCGCGATGGACCAGCTTGGCGCGGTCATTATGAGTGAAGACCCGGCCCAGGCCGCCGAACGCGAGCGTTTAATCCGTGACCTGGCCCTAATTCCCGAAGAAATCCGCCTCTTGAAGTATGATACCGGGTATAAAGCGTACAGTGCGCACAGCCGCCTGGATAGCTTCCTGTCCCCGGAAGAAGGCACCCTGCATTTTGTGGAGTACAACGCCGAATCCCCGGCCGGGGCCGCCTACGAAGAAGGTCTTGGCGACCTGTTTGAGAGTCTGCCGGTGATGCAGGAGTTTTCCAAACGCTTCACGGTCAGCCGCGACCTGCTCAAAGGCAAGCTGCTTTCGATGCTGTTGAACAACTACCGCGAATACCTGGGCGATAAACCCTATAAACACCCAAATATCGCTATTGTGGATTGGGCCGGAGTACCGACGCTGACCGAGTTCCAGCTTTTACAGGAATATTTTGCCGGGGAAGGCATAAAGTCGATCATAGTCGAGCCAAACCAGTTCGAGTACCGGGACGGCCGCCTGTGGGCCGGAGATTTTGAGGTGGACCTCGTATTCAAAAGGGTCCTTGCCAGTGAACTGCTGGAGAGAGCCGGGGATGTACAACCGCTGCTCCGGGCTTACGAAGATGGCGCAATCTGCATGATTAACTCGTTCCGCTGCAAGATTTACCACAAGAAAATGATCTTTGGCCTGCTGACGGACGAAGCTAACGCCAACTACTTTACCCGGGAACAGCAAGAATATATCGCCCGGCACATACCCTGGACCCGGCGTGTCAGGCAGGGCAAAACCACCTACAAGGGCCAGGAAATTGACCTGGAAAGCTTTGTGATGGAAAACCGGGACCGGCTGGTGCTGAAGCCCAACGACGAGTACGGCGGTAAAGGAATTACGATTGGTTGGGAAAGCGACCCGGCAAGCTGGAAGGCCGCCTGGGATACCGCCATACTGGATCCCTATGTCGTGCAGGAAAAAGTAACGGTCGGCAAGGAACCCTACCCGACCATCCAGGGAAACATGATAATCTTCGCGGAGCGGTTGGTAGACTGCGACCCCTACATTTTCGAAGGGAAAGTGGCCGGGACGCTCACCCGCCTTTCAGCGGCCGCCATCTTGAATGTTACCGCCGGAACGGGCACGACCGTGCCGACCTTCATAATCGAAGGCCGGGGGGAAGGCGGGGTACGCCCGGCGGACCCGGAAGGTTGCGCCTAAAGTTTACAGGGTCGAGTAAAATTAAAACACAGTTTGTTTTGAGCAAAGCATGATTACAGGTCGGATTTGCAATGAAGCAGTCCCGGTTTTATGCAAATTCTAAGAGCCGTCTAGTCCCCACAACTTACCGGGCGGCTCTTATGTCACATCCTAACGCCTTAATTTCTATCATTTAGATTTCGGTATAACCTTTAATTTGGTTTAGTTAGTGCCTGTAGAAACGTCAGAGAGAGGTTCATTATGGCTACTTCAAAGAACCGTGTAAAAGAAACTTTTACGCTAGGGGTCGAAGAAGAGTTTCAAATTATAGACCCTGTTACCCGGGATTTAAGCCCTCACAACGCCGAAATAATTGAAGCAATCACACCTATCCTGGGCGATTATGTAAAACCGGAAATGCTGATGAGCTGCGTGGAAACGGTGACCCCGGTGTGCCGCGATATCAGCGAGGTGCGCGAACATTTGCAGCGCAACCGGACGGCCCTGCGAGATGTGGCGCAGCAGTTCGGCCTGGTTATCGGGGCGGCCGGGACGCACCCTTTTTCGCACTGGAACCAGCAAAAAATCACCGATGACATTCGCTACCACGTCCTTGAAGAAGAATTGCAGGATGTCATCAGGGCCATACTAATCTTCGGGATGCATGTCCATGTCGGGATTGGCAACCGCGATACGGCGGTGGCGATTATGAACGAACTGCGTTATTTCCTGCCGCATATCCTGGCCCTGTCGGTGAGTTCGCCATTCTGGGTAGGCCGCAATACGGGGCTGCACTCGTTCCGGTCGGTGGTATTTAGCCGGTTTCCGCGTACCGGTATTCCGGAGGAGTTCGAAAGCGCTGCCGCTTTTGACCAGTATATCGAAACGCTGGTCAGCACCCATTGTATTGATAACGGCAAGAAAATTTGGTGGGATGTGCGGCCACACCCGGTATACCCCACGATTGAAATTCGCATTTGCGACATGCCCACTCGACTTGAAGAAACTTTAGCCCTGGCTGCCCTGATTCAAGCAATTGTGGTAAAATTATATAAACTTAAAGAACAGAACATGAGCTGGCGGCGCTACTCCCGCGGTTTGTTGATGGAAAACAAGTGGCGGGCCATCCGTTACGGCACCCACGGCAAGATGCTGGACCTCGGCAAACAGGAAGAAGTACCGACCAGCGATTTGATGATTGAATTATTGGCTTTTATAGATGATGTAGTCGATGAAGTAGGCAGCCGCCGGGAAATTGATTACATTCATACCATCCTGAATAATGGGACCAGCGCCGACCGGCAACTGGAAACCTTTAACCAGACCAAAGACTTAAAGCAGGTTGTGGACCGCGTCTTGCGAGAGTCAATGGAAGGGATTTAGTAACATAGTACGTTTTAGAAATCCGGCCTGTCTGGCCGGAGTGCCGGGTTTAGTACCGGCCGGATTTCTACTTGAAAGGAACCACCTAATGCGATATAGTGACCGGCGCTTGAGCGATAGTCTCAGGACATTGCCCTTTAATCTCGAATTTTTGCCGGGAGCCCGCAATGCCATCAACAACTGTCTGAAAGTTCAGGAAGGCGAAGTTTTAACGGTTGTGACCGACCTTGAAACAATCGAGATCGGGGCGGCTTTATTCGGGGCAGCACGTATCGCCGGGGCCATTACAACGGCTTATGTGATTGAAGATTACACCGAGCGCCCGATCAAGGATATGCCCCAGCCAATTTTGGACGCGATTGCCGCCAGCGATGTGGCCCTGTACGCGGTGCAATCGAAAGACGGCGAATTACCGGCCCGCAAGCAGTTCGTCAGCGTGATTGAACGGCACCTGGTCCGGTACGCCCACATGGTAACTATTAACCCTGAGATAATGCTGCAGGGCATGCGCGCAAATTACAACGTAGTGGACGCAATCGGGCAGCGCATCCAGGAGATGGTCGCGGCCTGCCAGACCATTAACACCCGGACCAGCGCCGGGACCGATATCGAGGCAAGTTTTGACCCGGAGATGAGGTGGATTAAGACCTGCGGGATGATCACGCCGCAAATCTGGTCGAACCTGCCCGCCGGAGAAGTCTTTACGGCCCCGGCCAACGTCAACGGGATATACGTGGTGGACGGCACCATCGGCGATTATTTTTCGGCCAAATACGGCAACCTGAGCGCGAACCCGCTTTTCCTGGAAATTGAAAACAACCGCCTGCGGTCAGTTAAATGCGATAACCGCTACCTGCAAAACGAGTTCTGGCGCTACGCGCACCTGAGTGAAAACAGCGACCGGGTAGGCGAATTCGCGATTGGCGCAAATATAGGCGTCAACAAAATGATCTATAATTTGTTGCAAGATGAGAAGTTGCCCGGCATGCATATAGCCCTGGGCGACCCCTACGGCAGCCAGACCGGGGCCGATTGGAGCGCCCCAACCCATGTTGACGCTATCGCCAAAGATTGCGACATCTGGATTGACGGCCGCCAGATAATGGAAAAAGGCAAATTTACTTTCCTGGACAAAGACCTTTTAGAAAAAGCAACTAACGTTTAACTTTAATTTTAACTTTGGGTTATAGCTAAGAGCAGAGGCTATGTCGCAACTGAATAAAGAAACTGACCCAGGAAATTCCTCCAACCCCGCTCCGCAAGAACCAAAACCATCAATCTTGCTGGTCGATGATGAGCCGGATACTCTTTTGTTGATCAGTTACACCCTGGAAAAAGCCGGGTTTGATGTTATAAGAGCCGAAAACGGTTTCCAGGCCCTGGAAAAAGTCCGCCAGCAAAAACCAAACCTGGCTATCCTGGACCGCATGATGCCAGGCATGGATGGTATTGAGGTTTTACGCGAGTTTCGCAAACTTTACCCGGACCTTTTAATTATATTGTTGACCGCCATGGGCTCGGAAAGGGACCGCCTGGAAGGTTGGGAAGCCGGGGCGGATGATTATATCGTCAAGCCGATTAACTTCAAAGAGTTAATCTTCCGGATTAAGGCGCGTTTGCGAAGAAACCCGGAACTGAAAAATTCCGAGGTGGTCAACGGCTTAAACAAAGCCAGGGTCTTTGGATCGGACAATTTGCCGGTACGGACTGGCCTGACCGATAAAATAATTACCGCGCCGACCGAGGAAGAAAAAAACCGGATAGCCGAGGGCCGCCGCCTCCAGGCGATTTTGTTAAAAGCCAGCCGCGCCGCTCAGGCCGATGATTATGCCCGCGCCCGCGAACTCTACCAGCAAGCCCTGGAACTGGACGCGATGAACGAAATTGCCCTGAAATGGCTGGCCTACCGCAACACCGACCCCTACGAGGGCTGCCAGTACCTGGAAAGATTGGTCGAGGCCCAGCCACAAAACGTTAAAGCTCAGAAATTACTTGAGGCCGGGCGGCGGCGGGTTGAAGAACTTGACCGCCAATCTTTCTCCAGCATTATGACCTATCTGAAGACCCCCCATACCCCGGGTCCAACCCCTCAGCCCAACACGTCCGGCCAGACTCGCCGCCTGTTGGGGCAACTACTGGTGGAAAAAGGTTATATTTCCAAAGAGAATATAGAAACCGCCGCCAGCCTACAGGAAATCTTCCGGCAGTCCGGCGAACCCAAGAAGCTGGGAGAAATTCTGACCGAATACGGCTATTTGACCGAGGAACAACTGCAACGCGTCCTTAAAGAGCAGGAAAGTTAGGCGCCGGGCTAAACTTCAGGGCTGCGGAACCGGTAGCCTACCCCGCGTTCGGTAATAATGAAAAAGGGCCGGGCCGGGTCTGGTTCGATCTTCTGGCGCAACTGCCCGATAAAGACGTGCAAATACTGGTTCTCTTTTTCGTACTCCGGACCCCACACATTTAACAAAGTCAGGCGGTGTGTGACCACTCGCCCGGCGTTCTGGACCAAAAAGCGCAGCAAGTCATATTGCTGGGGTGTCAGTTTGAGTTCTTGCCCGTTCAGGGTAACCAGGCGCCTGGTAAAATCTATCGATAAGCCGGCCACTGTAAAGATATTGGACGGTTCGGGTAATTTCTGGTTAAGCCGCCGGAGGGCTACCTTAATCCGGGCCACCAGTTCGTTCATCCCGAAGGGCTTGGTCAGGTAATCATCGGCCCCCAGTTCCAGGGCTTCGACTTTCTGGTTTTCTTCACCGAGGGCCGACACCACGATAATCGGCAACTGGTTCCAGCGCCGGACCTGGCGGGTGACTTCCAGGCCATTCATGTTTGGCATAGTTATGTCAAGTAACATCAGGTCAGGTAAACTCTCTTCCACCAGGCGCAGGGCTTCGAGGCCATCCGAAGCGGTAACAACTTCATATCCATAGCCGGTCAGGTTGCGCTTCAAGATGCGCAAAGTAGGAAGCTCATCATCAACCACCAGAATTTTAAAAACTTTCTGGTTGCTCCCCAAATTATTGTCCATAGGCTCCATCCATTCCTAGATTTGTAACCCCGGGTAAGCAGTTTAACGTTAGACTATATTTAATATAGACAAAATACAATACCTTAACTTAAAAAGGAAGCCAAAAGGCGAATGTAGTGCCCTTTTCCTGGTTCAGGTAAGCCCAGATTTCCCCATCATGCGCTTTTACCAGGGACCGGGCAATTGCTAGCCCCAGGCCCAGGCCGCCTGTTTTAGTATGCCCATTGGTCACTGAATTTACCCGGTAATATTTCTGAAAGACTCGTTCCAGTTCACTCTCGGGAATACCCATTCCCCCATCGATAACTTCGACCAGCAAGCCAAGCTGGGCCGGGCCTGCGTCCACCTGGAAAGGCCGGGGCATGCGGCGGACCCTGATAAGGATATGCGTACCAGGCTCCGAGTATTTGGCGGCGTTCTCCAAAAGGTTGGTTAGCACTTCTTCGACCTGGATAAAATCGAGGTAGACCAGCGGCAGGTCGGCTTCAATCTCGGTCTGTACCGGGTGCCGGGCGACCAGGGGCAGGCGTCCCAACCGGTCAACCGTGGAATGAACGATCTCAGGTAGGAAGAAAAGGCCCTTTTCGCTCTGAAGTTTCCCGGCTTCAATGCGGCTGTGGTCAAGAATCTGGTGAATGAGTTTATCCAGCCGGTCCACTTCCTGGTCAATCATGCTGATATAGTCCTGCTGTTCCTCCGGCGAAAGGGCCACAACATTATCTTTCAGGCCGGAGACAGCCGTCTTAATCGAGGTGAGCGGGGTGCGCAATTCGTGTGAGACCGCCGACAGTATGGAGGATGTCAGGTCGGAGGTCTCCTCCAGCCCGGTATTCAGACGGGTCTGCTCGGTCAGGCGAGCGTTATTCAGGGCCAGGCCAAGCTGGTACTGGATGGTCAAAAGCCGCCGCTGGTAGGGGTGGTCGAGCACTTCCGGCCCGCCAGGTTGATTTTCCGCCAGGGGCCGGACCAGCCCCAGGACACCCAGCAACTCGTCTTTCCAGAGCAGCGGCAGGTAGGCGGCATAGCAGCCATCCTTCAAGCGGTAGTAGCCGGGATGGCCGGTAAGTAAAGCCTGCTGGGCCAATTTGCTGGAAATACCCGGCGAAGGGTAAGACGTGGGATAGGAAGAGAAAAGTTTAAGGTTAGCGGGGTCGGCATTACCAGTTTCAGGCAGGAAGAGGGCTACCGCCAAAGCATCCAGGGCCTGGGAGACGGGCTGGAGGTCCTGAAGAATATCGGCTTCAAAAAAGTTAAGCAGCCGGGTTTCGTTTTCTTCAAGCTGGCGGTTGTAGTACTCGGCCAGGGCGGCGTGGTGGCGGAGGCGGGCCTGAATCGACGCTAATAATTCACCCCTGGTAAAGGGCTTGACCAGGTAATCATCGGCGCCCAACTGCATGCCCAGGCGCCAATCGCTTCTCTCGGCTTTAGCCGTCAGAAAAATAAATGGAATAGCCGGGAGAGCTTTTTCTTGCTTCAAAGCGTTCAGGACCCCGTAACCGTCCAACTGAGGCATCATAATATCGCAGATTATCAGGTCAGGCTGATTTTTAATTGCCAGTTCGACACCCTTGCGGCCATTATCGGCGCTGATTAAGCTGTAACCTTCAGCCTCCAGCATGTCAACGGTGGTCTCCCGCACCAGCGGGTCGTCCTCGATAATTAAAATTTGTGTCATCTACACATACCAGTCACTTCATAATCATTTTCCGGGAAATTACTTGCAGCTTACCAGTTTAGCCAGCCTTTTACAAGTACCAGATGGGACCCCTGGCGGTCAATCCCACTCTGACCCGCAACCCTGGCGTGAGAGTTGCTAATGGTTCTTGACAGGCATTTTCATTAATGATATATTACAACCAACTAAGCAATTAGGTTGTAGTATGTTCCGAAAGGAAACAAGGGAAAGTGGGCCGAGAGATGAAAAACAAACCGATTTTAGTATATAACTGGAAAGATTACGCCCAGGCGAACCCGGAAGGCTATTTTGATTTAAAAACGCCTGATACGGGTGAGGTGCCGGTGCGCCTGTTCTTCACCCCGGCCCTGCTTGAACAAGCCGAAGACGGCCTTTATCAGCAAATAGTAAATGCCAGCCGTTTTCCCGGCGTAAAGTTAATCGCCATCACGCCGGACGCGCACTACGGTTACGGCGTGCCGGTCGGCAGCGTCATCATCACCGAGGAGACCGTGGCGATGGGGCCGGTCGGTTATGATATTGGCTGCGGTATGATGAGCGCGCGTTCAGATGTGCCAGTCGAGAAAGCTACCCCCAAAAAGCGGTTGGCCTTTAACCAGGCGGTAACCGAGCGAGTGTCAATGGGAGCCGGAAACGCCAGCAAGACCCGTCAGGGCCGTATTTCGGAGGGCGAGTTTGAAAAGTTGGTCCGGGGCGGAGCCGATTATTATATTGGCAAATACGGCGCACGGATTGACCGCAGCCGGGCCGAGCGCAACCGCATTCCGGTTGATGACGGCTGGAAAATCCCCTGGGGCGGTAAAGGACGGCCGGAACGCGGTTTGAACCAGCTAGGCTCGTTGGGCGGCGGCAACCACTTTATCGAGTTGCAGCGCTGCGAGGAGACCCAGACCCTGTTCGTCCAGGTCCACACCGGGAGCCGGGGTTTTGGGCACGGGCTGGCGACCAACTATTTCGAAATGGCCCGCCAGGAAAATCCCGGAACGACCACCAATATTGACCTGGGCTACTTTACACCCGACTCGCCGCACCACCGCAGCTATCTGAACGCGGTGGCGGCCGGGGGAAACTTTGCGATAATCAACCGGTTAATCCTGTTCGAGCAGGTGGCTGAGGCTTTCAAAGAAGTATTCGGGCAGGAGCTTGAGCTAATCTATGAAATCAGCCACAACCTGGTCCAGCAGGAATGGCAGCCCGATTTCGGAAACGTCTGGGTCCACCGCAAAGGGGCCACCCGGGCCTTTCCGGCCGGACACCCGGGGCTAAACAGGACTATCTGGGAAGCTACAGGCCATCCGGTCCTGATTCCGGGAAGCAACCGGGACTTCAGCTATATTTTGCGGCCACTGGAAGGAGCCGTGAAAAGCGGCTACTCGGTCAACCACGGGGCGGGCCGGAAGCTATCCCGTGGAGAAGCCAAGCGGCGGTTGGTCCAGGCCAAGGTGAACAAGATTTACCAGGAAGCCGGGGTTATCGTTAATATCAACGGTAACGTGCCGCTGGACGAGTCAGACGCCTGCTACAAGTCGTCGGAGGAGGTCGTTAATGCGGTAGTAGGGGCGGGCCTGGCTGAAATCCAGTACCGTTTATGGCCGTTGGCTTCCCTAAAAGGAGTTGATTAGACAAAAACCTAATAAAAACAACCCGGCAGGTTTCCCACCGGGTTGTTTTTATTTTATAGCAAGTGTGCTTGCAAATTTTAATATTGTTATTTTGAATACTCCTTAAACAAGGTTGACTTTGCTTGCTGACAGGTAGAATAGAAAAAGTGCTAACCAGATTAAGAGCTAAGAAAAACCGGGAACCTCCTTTGCACCGCCGGGTGTCCAGGAGGTATCGTGCATATCCAAATGAAAGGATTACAACGTTACCCGCTATCAAACGAAAGCAAGGTTGGTTTTAACCGGCCAGTTCTTTGACGCCTACCGCGATACCGGGCCGGACAATCTTTTCAAACCGGGTATAGCTCATAACCGGCTGCATACCGGCCCCGGTATAGAGGCTGACGGCCCCGGTCAGGCTCTGTCCATCCACCACCAGGCGAGTGGCGGCTTTGCCCTTTTCATAAATCTTTTGGAAGGAATGGCGCAGCAGGGCCAGGCCCAGGCCGCCGCGCCGGTAAGCCCGTTTTACACCCAGGTTATTGACCCAGCCCCGGTCATCTTCGGGGTCGAGCGAGCAAGCCGCATACCCGGCGGCTTCACCACTGGCGGTATTTACTGCCAGGAACCACATGTCCGGGTTAAAATCTTTCCGGGTAAAGCGCTTCTCGGCGTATTCGGCGAAAGAAATGGGCACGTGGCCCCAGTGATCGCTAAAGGTGGCTTCGTAAACATCATAAACGGCCTGTTCGTCCTGGCCGCGCACGAAAGACCGGACAGCGATACCGTCCGGCCAGGCCGGTGCATGCGGCGGCCCTTCAAACTGGTATTCCATTTGCCAGAACTCGCGGATCTGGCGGTAGCCCCGGCTTTCAAGCAAGCGGCGAGCGGCCTGGTTGGGGGAGTGCGACCAGTTAGCAAAGGTAACCTCTAAGGTTGGGTCTAAGCGGCCAATTTGCTGGCCCAGGCGTTCCTCGGCCCGGTCCAGCAGGAAAGACCCGATGCCCTTGTCGTAAAAGCCGGGGTGAGTGTTGGCGGCAATGAGCATTGTCGGCTTACCTAGTTCCTGGCAAGACCCATAGCCAACAATCTCGCCCTGGGGCGTTAGCACTAAAAGAGCATCGGTTTCCAGGTTAAAATCCGGCTGGCTCCACTTTATTTCCAGTTCATCCAGGTCAATATCCGGCTGGCCCACTTCGGCGATATCGCACATTTTTATAAATTCGTAAACCTGGCGGATTTCAGCAGGCTGGGGGGCTCTGGCCGTAAAGCCTTCCGGTAAATTAGTACTCATGGTGGGTGGCTCCTAATATTAAATCAAAGATAAAAGGCAAGGGCGGCATTGAGATAAAGGATTATTCGGATTGTTCCGCTAACAAATTCTGAAAGCGCCTGCCGCGCAAATGACAAATCGCCAGGGCCAGGGCGTCCGCCGCGTCATCGGGCTGGGGCGTATAATCCAGCTCAAGCAGTACCCGCACCATATGCTGTATCTGGTCCTTGGTGGCCCGGCCGTAGCCGGTCAGGGCCTGTTTAACCTGCAAAGGAGTGTATTCCTGCACGGCCAGGTTATGGTTAGCCGCCGCCAGCAGGGCGACACCCCGGGCCTGGCCGACCGCCATAGCGGTAGTTGTATTGCGGTTAAAGAAAAGCTCTTCCACGACCACTTCCGAAGGGTTAAAGCGGTCCAGCAGGGCATTGAGTTGCCCATAGAGGCTGAGCAGGCGGCGGGCCAGGGGTACTCCGGCCGGAGTGGTCAGGGTGCCGTATTCGACCATCTCGAAGTCGCCCGGTGAGGCGGCCCCATCGGTTGCTCTAACCAGGCCGTAACCCATAATGGCAGTACCGGGGTCTATACCCAGCACGAGGTCGGGGTCGGTATTCGGATTTTTATCAACGGTTGGCAGCGGTTGTTTCCTGTCTATAAGTTTGATGTAACCGGGCTGTAAAGCCGGTAGTTAAAAAGCCGCAGATAAAAATAGCCGGTCGTCAGCAGCGGGATTCCTTTAACCACTGACGGCCGGCAACGGATCAAGCCGCTAGCTCATGGCCGCGACTTCATCGGAAACGGTCAGGTTGGTGTAGACATTCTGAACGTCGTCCAGTTCTTCCAGGCGGTCAATCAATTTCAAGGCTTGCAAGGTCTTATCCTGGGGCAGGTCCATATTGGTAGAAGGCTGCATTACATCTTCGCTGCTGATGGTATTGTAGCCCTGCTTGTCGAAAGCCTCCTGGACCTTTTTCCAATCCTCGAAGGTGGTGTACACTTCCAGGATGCGGTTGTCGTTCTCGTCGGTGGTTTCGGTAACATCATCGGCCCCGGCGTCAATGGCGGCCATTTCCATTTCTTCGACATCGTGGTTGTTAATTTCAAGTTGAATCACGCCGCGCCGCTGGAACATCCACCCGACCGAGCCTAACTCTCCCAGGTTGCCGCCACCTTTGGTAAAGGCGCTGCGCACTTCGCTGGCGGTCCGGTTGCGATTGTTGGTCAGGGTTTTAACCAGGATGGCGCAGCCACCGGGGCCGTAACCCTCATAAGTAATTTCTTCGTCCTGGACTTCCCCTTCGACGGTGCCGAGGCCGCGTTTGATTGCCCGGTCAATATTATCAGCGGGCATATTGGCCCCTTTGGCCTTTTGCAACACTACGCGCAGACGGAAGTTAGCATTTGGGTCACCACCTCCACCTTCCCGGACTGCTACCGTTATTTCACGGGCAATCTGAGTGAAGACTGCGCCGCGTTTATTGTCCAGTATGCCCTTGCTGCGCCGGATGGAGTGCCATTTGCTATGTCCAGACATAGGTTCCTCAACTCTTTCTGTTTACTCAATAAAGCCAGGTGCAGGTCTTGTCACTTAATCGCCTCATTATAACATTGGCAATGGCCCAATTCAAACCCGGTCCAGGGTGTAACAGGGATGCCATGCCGTAATTTTAATACTATTTTAAGATCGGAATAGAAATTGTGTGCTATAATATAACCAGAACATAAGTTCTAACAACCTTTTCCTAAAGAAATTCTTCAATTCTTACTACATTATCTCTCCTCCCATGTGTGTAAAGCACATGATAACTTCTAACAATGAGGGTGGGCCCTGCAGCCGCCCTCTTTTTTATTTTTATATTTTTTCCTTTGGTGATATATATTTTGATCTAGAAGGAGATAAACCCGCTTTTGTCAAAGGCGTATTTTCAGACAAGGCTAGTCTAACCAGACCTGAACTGCAACAAGCTTTTGAATTAGATGTAATTAGATTAAACAGAGCAGTTGCCGCATTAAATGAAATAGTTTACTTACAACTCGGCAAGTTTTTTGGACACACCTTTTATTTTATAAATGTAGCACGGAATTATAAAATCCGTTGTTACATTACCGAAAATAATGAATAGATAAATTAATGAAGCACGTTAGATTAGAAATCTTTAACTCACCCACTCTTTTTCGATTCTAGTAGGAGTAGTGAAGCCGTTCATTTCTCTTTATAAAATAAATTTTCTTTATCCTCCACACAGCATCCCTTTTACCTGTTTATATAAATTTAAACTGGAAATAATAAATCTGTTGTTGACACTCAGGAAAGCTGTGGTTATAATATCCTCATATTGATTCCATTTTTCAATCTAATATACTCTCACTTTTCGCCTCGACTACACAAAACATAGATGGCCTGGCTATCCCCTTTTATTACATAAAACGGGTGGTTTCACCTTTTTTAAGGCTGGAATCCACGCCTTTATTTCTATTGCAGGAGGTAAATTATGGCAGTTTACATGATTCAATTTACTTACACACCAGACGCCTGGGCCTCGCTGTCCAGGAATCCAGTAGACCGTTCCGGACCAATCAGCGGGCTAGCCGAAAGCCTGGGCGGCAAGTTGCTTAACCTGTATTATTGCTTTGGAGAGTACGATGGTATTGTCATTTTTGAGGCCCCCGATGACGCCTCCGCCGCCGCACTATCCGTTTCCGCCACCATACCGGGCCACCTGAAGATGGCTAAGACGACCCGGTTATTTACCCCCCAGGAATCTTTAGAATTACTGCGTAAGGCAGGCGGGGTTTCGTTTAGGGGACCATCCGCCAGTTAGGGCTTGCCATAGGGAGGGCCGTTTTGCGCTTCAACAGTGGCCGGGTAATAGCACCGGCCTGAAAGGTATCCGGCCCAGGCCATTCAAGATAAGTTAAATGCCCGGGTTGGAGCCAGGTGGTGTCATAGCAATTGAATAGTATAAGGGGGCGACTCTCCGGTAGGAAGGGCCGCCTTTTTTTGTCAGTGTTTAGCTGGAGGTGAAACAGGTCAAGGCATAAGGCCAGGTTAGTGAAGCAAAACGGGTAAGGTGCACAGCGCGAAATTTCCGGCGACCCTGGAATATATAAAGTGGAAGGGCGCGGCCTGGAATTTACAGGGACTGTTGATAGAGTTAAGCAAGTTTACTAATTAACAAACGGCATTTTGATTATTCAGGTAATAAGAAGCTGTAACTGATTAAGATTTAATCGGATGGGCCAGCAAAAGCGGTTACAAAGCTAGTTAAAGATTCGGATTTCTTCCCGGTGATGTCAGGAGCGGACCTGAGTTTAAGATATCCTGGCTTATCTGAGAGGCATAAAGGCAGGTAAAGATTGAGGAGAAAGAGGATTTAAGCTAGAGAGAAACCCATCTATTGAAATGGATGTTTTTAATCTTACAAATGTTTAAGAATTGTAGAATATTAATACAAGATTTTTAATGCCCCACATTATTAAAGTATCGAGATATCTTATTTGAATGGGTACTATATAATAATAAGCTATGGATAGATTGATTTTGAACTCAAATCAGAATTAAATATAAGTTAAAGGGGTTGCATGTGATGGTATAATAATTTCATACAAGTCTTTTTCCTAAAGATTTTTAAACCGACTATATGACCAACCAATGATGCTTGGTTATTATCACCTGGTTAACAATGGCGCAACCAGGAAGGTTTTTTAACTATCCTGGTTTACAATGACGCAGCCAGGGAGGATTAATATATCCATCACATCATTTCCTGAATCACAGAGGGTACGTTTGAGCAGAACGTACCCTCTCTGTTTTTTATACCTGTTTACCACTATCAGGTCCAATCGCCCGTTTTAATCAGTCAGCTAAAGGCTATAAACAGCCCGACCGGATGGCCCTTTACAAAGGGTTAATTTACTATGTCTTCGTATAATCTTTTGGTGGTCACGTTGGACATCGAAAGCAGCCGCTTGCGGTTTTCCCCGGAATGGTTGAGGCCGCCTGCCGGTAGCCACAGGCTAAACCGGCTGCCCTTCTCGGGGGTGGTGGTAACTTCGATCCAGCCGTTGTGCGCTTTGGCAATCAGCCCGGAGATATAGAGGCCCAACCCGGACCCGACCCGGCTGCCCCGGTCAATACCGCTGCTGCGGTAATGCCGCTCGAAAATATGCGGCAAGTCTTCCGCTTTGATACCCGGCCCGGTATCGGTCACGCTGATGATTACTTTTTCCCGGTCTTCGCTCTCGCTGGCTTCGATAACCACCCGGCCGCCCGCCGGAGTGTAAACCATGGCGTTATCAACCAGGTTGAGCAACAACTGGCGCAGCAAGTCGCTATCGCCCGGCACCTGTAACTGGGGCAGAGAGCCCAGCACCAGCTCGACTTTGGGGTTCAGGAAGCGGCCCTGGCGGGCGATTTCGAACAGGACTTCATCCAGTTCCACCGGCTGGCGGGAAGGGTAAAGCTGTGGCAGCATCCCGGTTTCGGCCCTGGCCGAGGCCAGGAGATTGCTGACCAGGCGGGATAGGCGACCAAGCTCACCGTTTATCTGCTGGACATCGGCCCGGGCCTGGCCGGTCAGGCAGGGGTCCATTAACAGCACATCAACCTGGCCCCGGATAGCGGTCAGGGGAGTGCGCAATTCGTGCGAGACATCCCCTACGAAGGAACGCTGCAAGGCAAAGGCGTTTTCAAGCCTTTCCGACATCTGGTTAAAGGCGTCGGTCAACTTCTGGGCTTCGTCGGAGTAGGGCTTTGGTCCCGGCAGGCGGACCTGTAATTTCTGCTCGCTCAGGCTTTGCATGGTGGTGGACAATACACTGAGCGGTTGAAGCTCCCGGCTGGAAAGCCAGTAGCCCACGCCATAGACCAGGATGGTAGCCATAAGGCAGCAAAGCACAATAGCGGTAATTATGACTACCCGCGTATGGGCAACCGCTTCCAGGGATTGGCTGACCTGGGCAATCGCCAGGAACTGGCCTTTCTCGTCCCGCAGCGAGAAGGTTAAAAGGCGCACCTGGCGGCCGGTAGCGTCCTGGCGGGTGATGGTGACACCTTCGCCCCGGTCGGTAGTCTCCAGGTCTGAGAGCTGGAAAGCCAGTTTCTCCTGGCCCAGGTTGGCCGAGCGGGCCAGGGTCTGGCCGTTGCGCCAGTCAATAAGCTTGATGGCAACCTGATCCTGGTTAAATTCGTCCCCTTTGTGGCCCTGGACCAGCCGTTGAAAGAAAGCGTTATCGTAAGGCTGGCTGGAAGCGGTCCACATGCGGGTGGCCGTTTCCAGTTCCTGGGCCTGCAAGCGCAGCCGTTCATCCACTTCCGAAATCATTCGCTCGATGACCATCGTATACATCACAAAGCCCATCAGGCAGAGCATTACCAGCATTACCAGCACGTTCCATAACACCAGGCGGGAGCGCAAAGAACGCAGGCGGGGTTTACCGCTGCGGCCTTCCGTCAGAGTGATTGGCGAATTTTTTTCATCCATAAAGGTCTCTCCGGTTTTTGTCTTGGTGTAGTTTCGTGCCGCTCTCAGGTATAGCAGGTGGTACGGGGCTGGTACGAAGGTTTAGAGCAAAATATGGCAGGCAGAACGAATTACGAAAACAAAATTTCTGTGGATTATACTTGAGACTTTATTTTCAGAATTGGCGCTGTCTTGATACGGGAACCTTAAGCGGGCGGTGCTTAATGAACAGGTTCCGTGTCTAGCGCCACGTCTTTATGATATCAGGGCTTTAGAATATAGCCGATGCCGCGCACAGAATGGATCATATCGGTTTTACCACCGGCATTGAGCTTGGAGCGCAGGTAATTTATGTAGACCTTTATAACTTCAATGCCCGACTCGTTATCGTAACCCCAGATACGCTCGAAGATTATCTCTTTAGTAAGGACCTGGCCCTGGTGGCGGGTTAGGAGTTCCAGCAAATCAAACTCGCGCGAAGTTAACTCGATCAGGCGGTCGGCCCGGCGCACTTCCCGGATACCGGGGTCAATAACCAGGTCGCCAACTTCCAGCTTGCGGTTCGGCCGGTTCTGGTGTTCTACCCGGCGCAGGTTAGCCCGGATACGGGCCAGCAGTTCCTCGAAGGCAAAAGGTTTGGTTATATAATCGTCGGCTCCGCTATCCAGGCCGCTAATTTTATCGGCCAGGGCGTCCCGGGCAGTCAGCATCAGTATGGGCAAGTTACGGTCGCCACTGGCCCGCAGGCGGCGGCAAACCTCATACCCGGTCATATCCGGCAGCATCACATCCAGGACAACCAGGTCCGGCGGGAAATCACGGGCCGAATTCAGCGCATCTTCTCCGCAAGAAGCCGCGGAGACATCGAAACCTTTGTAGGTTAGACCCCTTCGCAGAAAGTCGTTAATTTGCGGCTCATCATCCACTACCAGGATTTTCGGCATATTCATTTGTTACTTTCTAGACAGCAAAAGTTGAATTGTCAGGCACCGAGAAAAGGAAAAACAACGATTTTAGCCATCAATATTTGTGCCAGGGTTATATTACCGGTGGCCTGAGAAATGCAACATAATTATACGTCATTTTTATCATTAATGTGTGAAATTTCATACAATATTATCATAATTTAATTCTTGGCCTTTAGACCACGAGTAAATTCACCAGGCGAGGTAAATAATGTTAGATCAGCAGAAATGGCCTGACCATATTTACATAGTACGGCACGGGGAAAGCGCCGGTAACGTTGCTCATTACCTGGCACACCAGCAAAACAAGCCGTTTATTGAGATTGACGCGGCCCGTGATATGGATGTGCCGCTCTCGGCCCTGGGACACCGCCAGGCCGAAGCGGTCGGGCGGTGGTTTGGCAGCTTGCCGCCGCAGGAGCAGCCGACAACTATCCTCAGTTCTTCCTATCTCCGGGCCAAAGACACCGCCCGGGGCCTGGCCGAAGCGGCGGGGTGGGACCTGGATACCATCCAGCTAACCACGGATGAACGGCTGCGAGAGCGCGAGTTCGGCATCCTGGACCGGTTGACCACGATGGGTATCGAGCAGAAATACCCCGACCAGGCCGTGATGCGCCGGAGCCTGGGCAAGTTCTACTACCGGCCTCCCGGCGGCGAAAGCTGGTGCGACGTTATTTTGCGCCTGCGCAGCGTCATAGACACGATTACCCGCGAGTATCGTGGGGAAAGAGTGCTGATTGTCTGCCACACGGTGGTGGTGCTGTGCTTCCGGTACTTGCTGGAACGCCTGGATGAAGAACAGGTCCTGGCAATCGACCGGAAGCAAGAGGTCGCCAATTGCTCGGTTACATCGTACTGCTTTGACCAGGCCCTGGGCAAGAATGGCAAATTAAAACTAAATTTATTCAACTTTGTGGCCCCGCTGGAAGCGGCGGGCGAGCCGGTAACGAGGGAGCCAGATGCACCAGTCGCACCAAAATAAAACCAGATCAGAAGAACCGATAATATTAACGCCTGAATTTTTGAAAAGCTGGCCGTTACCGCAGCCGGACGAAAACGGAGATAAAGAGGACCGGGGCCGGGTGCTGGTCGTGGGAGGAGCCAGCATAATGCCCGGCGCAATTATACTGGCCGCTACCGCCGCCCTGCGGGCCGGGGCCGGTAAGCTGCAAATAGGCACCGGGGCCAGTATCCACCAGGCAGTGGGGGTGGCGGTCCCGGAAGCGCTGGTCTTTCCGCTGCCGGAAACCAAAGAGGCCGGTATTGATAAGGAAGCGGTAGACGAAATTGTGGCAAAGGCCAACAATGCCAACGCTTTGCTGATTGGCCCCGGTATGGTGGATGCCAGGGCGGTCGCTAAAGTGGTTCCGGAAGTAATCGGACGGCTGGAAAAGGACGGTCCGGTAGTCGTACTGGACGCCGAGGGTTTCGGCTGTCTGAAAGATTTGCCGGAACTTTTCCAGCGCCATAAGTGCCAGGGCGTGATTACGCCGCATGCCGGGGAGATGGCAAGCTTGCTGGGAATTGATAAGTCGGCAATTCAAAACGACCCGGCCAAAATCGCCCGGCAGGCCGCCGAATATTTCCAGGCCGTAGTAGTCCTGAAGGGCGCGACCACTTACATTGCCGAACCCGGAGGGAAAATGTACTGCAATACGACCGGCAACGTCGGGTTGGCTACATCCGGTTCGGGCGATACGCTCTCCGGGATAGTCGCCGGGCTAGCGGCAAGGGGCGCTCCGCCAGTCCAGGCGGCGGCCTGGGCGGTTTACCTGCACGGCAGCGCCGGGGACAGCCTGGCAGAGCGGTTCGGGCCGCTGGGGTTCCTGGCCCGCGAACTGCTGGCCGAAGTTCCCGGCCTGATGGCCCAGCTCACACCTAACTCTAAAGCCCCTGCAAAGTAACTTATAGCAATAAAAAAGCGCGACCTCCTACTTTCCGGAGGCCGCGCTTTTGTTTTGATAACTTTTCTTTGTAAGCCTGGGTGGAGCTAACCGGCAGGGCTGCCCAGTTGCCGGGGACTACCGCATCGCTTCCAGAGCCGCTTTGAATATACGGTCTATCTGCTGCAACCGGGTCAGGGATTGGGTGGAAACCACGCCATCGCGTTCGGTACGGGCGTTCTTCTCGCCAATCAAGAGCAGGGCTTCCTTGTCGGGGTTGCGGGTTTTCTTGACTATTTCCACCGCGATATAGGTCTTGCCCAGGCCCTGTATAGCCTGCCGGAAATACACATCGTGGTCTGAATGCATTTCGATGGGTTTGGTTGGCTCTTGTAGGATGCGCTGGGCTTCGGCAACGGCCAGGGTCAGGTCGAACATGCTACCTGAGTTAAGGAAAACCTCGCCGGTAGTACCCTGACCGCGCTCGTTAGGAGCGCTGGCCTGGACATTACAGACTTTGCGGTTGCCAGGGCTGTCGTAATAAACCTGGACCTTGATGGTCTTGCCCTGGGCGGTATCTTCTAGACGTTTCTGCAACAAATAAAGGGTATTATTGGTGGGCGGGTTCGGTTTTATTTCGTCTACGGCGTTCCGGACATTGTTATAGATAGACTCCGCCCCTCTACGAAGCTGGTCGCCTAAATTGGACCAATCCGGGCCGCCGGGCCGGGGCGGCGGGTTTTGGGGAGTAGAACGGGTGCGGGACGAAGACGAGGACGAAGTATAAGTTTGCTGGCGTGACCTGTCGCGGGAAGCTCCGCTGCCGGAATTCCGGGCCATGTCGGAATCAACCTGCCTGCGCTGGGCCGGGTCTTTGAGAATATCATAAGCACGGTTAAGCTCGCGCATTTTGGCTTCGGCGTCTGGGCCTTTATTGACATCCGGGTGGAATTTTTTACTCAAAGCCCGGTAGGCTGCCGCAATAACCTCCTGGTCCGCGCTTGGGTCAACTGCTAAGACTTTATAGGGATTGAAATCCATAATTTAATATCCAATCCTGACTGAAATTTGTCTAATAATATATTTCGTGAAATATACGCGCTTAAGGCTTTTAAGTTTCAGCCTTCCGGTGATCAGCCAGGCGCAAACTTGCGGCAGTCTGATTTAAACGGTCGCTGGCTAGCAGCAACTGCTGGGCGCGCGCGTTAGTTTCCCTGGAGTTTCCGGCGACCTGCCGGATCATTTCTACCGCCTGGTCGGTGGCGGTACGCTGCTGCTGGGTGGTCAGGTTAATCTGGTGGGCCAGATAGGTGGTGCCTTCGACGTTTTCTATAATCTGTTCAAGGGCTTCCCCGGCCTGGCTGGCTACTTCACTCATGCGCTGCGCTTCTATCAGGCCTTCATCGGTAGCTTTCAGGGTATTGTTGATGGAAGTCCTAATCTGACCCAGGATACTCTGCACGTCCCGGCTGGCGGCCCGGCTGCGGGTTGCCAGGAACTGGACCTCCTGGGCGACAACCGCAAACCGGCGGCCGTACTCACCGGCCCCGGCGGCCTCGATAGTAGCATTTAAGGCCAGCAGGTTGGTTTCTTCGGCCAGTTCGGCGATTGTTTCAACAATTTCGCTGATGCGCCGGGACTTGGTCCCTAACTCATTGGCGATTTTGCTGATGGTTTCAACCTGGTCGGTCAGGGTCGCGATACTGTCAATGCCAAAGCCTACCGCCTTGCCGCCAGTTTCAGCGGTATGCAATGCCTGTTCGGTGGCGGAGTAGACGTTATCGGCAACTTCGGCGACCTGGCGGGCCGTGGCGCTTAATTCCTCCAGGGTGCTGGTAACAATCACTACCGACTGAGCCTGGAGATTGGCCCGGTTGGACTGCTCATGGCTGATTTGGAGCAGGTCGGCCGCAAGCTGGCTGATGGTGTCGCCCACGGCTGAGTTCATGGATAGATTCCTTTCCAGCCGCCGGTTTACCTGCTTTAATTCATCGTTTTGCAAGTGCATCCGGCGCACAGCCCGGTTTATCGTCCTGGCGTTTACCCAGGACATTACAGCTAGTACAACATGGAGTGCCGACCCCAGGACAAACATCTGGATTAAAACCTGGGACTGGGCAGGGTTATTGAAGCCGACCTGTAGAAAAATAATCCCAAACCCTACGACCGCGACCCCGGTTATTACAAAGGGCGCCACTTCCTGGAGGATCAGGCCGGATAGAACCACGATGGCAACCACGGTGAAATAGTTAAAAAGTAATCCACTTAAATCAACCTGGATGTTCAGCCAACTCCGCATGAGCAAAGCCAGGAGCGCGCCCAGGATAAAGACATAACCGGCCGGTTCTACCCGGTGAACCCTAATAAGGACCACGCTGACCAGGACCGCCAGCCCCATTGACGAAGCCGCGATAACATCGCCCGCCGTCAGCAAGCCCAGCACTGCGCTCAATGGGACCATCGTAATTAAAATAACAGCTACAACACTCAGCATTATTTTAATTATTGGGCGGTAGCGGTTGCTCCCCTCACCGAAATAATTAATATGCAAATGATTATCCGGCAGTGTAGCTTGCGGATTACTCGCCGGGCCGGTTGTTTTAACCGCGCTTCCGCTCGTTTCCGGGGTAACCGGGCCTTTGGCAATAACCATAGAAACAGGGCGGTCCATTATTTCGGGTTGAGATGGTGGGACAAGGCGGTTGTGTGAGTCGGTTTCCTGCAACTTTTGCCTCAAACTTTCAGAACTAGGCCGATTTGTATGTACAAGCAAGCCTCGATTTCACTGGTAGCCCCAATTATAGCATTTTGCTAAAAGCGCTTCCAGAATATTCAGGCAAACCGCAGCAAAATAAAAAGGGTAGCCAGTGCTACCCTTAAATAATTATCCGGTTGAAGTTTATAATTCTAAAGAATTATGCGGAAGGGATAGCCAGCGTTAACGATTTTGGCCCAGCGTTCCCGGTCGCGCACTGCTTTATCATAATAATTAGCCAGGTCTTCAAGGTGAGAAAGTTGCCCGGTCTGGAAGAAGCGGTCCAAAGAATTTGCCATATAAGCAATATCGTTGGCGTACTCCAGCGAAACCTGGTTTAACTCATAACCTCCGACAGGTACCGGCTGGTCCTTCAGGATACGAGCAATCTGGCCGAGTGAAAGGCTCAACCGGCTCATCTGCTCGCCACCGGAGAAATTGATCAGGTAAACCACTTCCGGCCCGTTCGGCCCGTTAATCACCACCGGCAGCGCTTCAGCCGGGATACCGGAAGGAGTAGCCGCAGGAGTAGCAGCCGCAGGTGCGGGCGTCCGGGTGGGCGCGGGGGTGGCATTAGGCGGGCTGGTTGGTTCAATGTTGGGTACCGATATTGTTCCCTGGGCGGTATCACCGCTGCCTGGTACCCCGGTATTGCCATTATTGGGCGTATTGGGCCGGGGTGTCGCCGGTGCAATGGCCGTGGGGTTGGGCGTAGTGGTAGGGGCCGGTGCAGGGGTACCGGATGAAGCAGTCGCAACCGGCGAAATCAGGTTCAGGCTGCTGCCAGGAACCCGTATCGGAGCCAGGTTAATCAAAGTAACACCCGGTTTGATACGTCCGGCCCGGTAGGGCTTAACAATACCTTCCGCTACGGCAGCTTCAAAGAACTGGGCGTTATTCAGGTAGGTAGCCGTCTTATTAACATATATTACAATTTCCGGGGGCGGCCGGTTATCTCTTACATTGGGCGGCGGCACATCGGGACCGGTCCCGGCCGGGATTGTCCCCGGAGTTGCGCCGGGAAATTCCCCGCCGTTACTGCCGGTGCCAGGTACACTACCGGGCGCGGTGGTGGGGGTGGGGCCGGTTTGTGTACCGGTGCCAGAGGCAGGGAGCGTGCCACCCTGGGCGGTGGGTGTAGGCTGCCCGGCCTGGGCCGTACCGCCCTGCCCGGCGGGTAGTGTGCCAACCCCGGCCGTGGCGTTTGTGCTACCGCTTGCCCCAGGAGTGCCAGCGGTCCCGGAACTGCTGCCGGTGCCGGGAGTGCCATTTGCCGCGGTAGCGTCACCTGAGGTAACAGCACCGGGAGTGCCTGCACCGGGAATTACAGCCGCACCGGGGGTGCCGGGAATGATGGGCGTACCACCGCTAACGGTTGCCGTAAGGGCGGCGGCTGTCGCGGTCTGGTCGGCTGCGGTCACTACGGCGACGGTAGCCGGGCTTTGTTGCTGCATCAAGAGAAAGCCAATCAGGGAGGCCAGGAATATTACTAAAATGGATAATACCAGGAACAAGGGGTTCAGGCGGCGTTTCTTCTTGACCAGTAAAGCCGGGTCCTGTTGGACCACCACTGTCTTGCGGCGTCTAAAAATCCCCCGTTTGACCGGTACCGGCCCGTTGGTATACGGGGGTTGGGCGCCATTAACGGGGGTATTAGGCAATAAGCTGGCCCGCAGTTCCGCGCCGGGATCCGATACGTAAGGGGCGGGCGCAGCCGGGATATTCTGGGCACCGGGGGCGCTAGGGTCCAACTGACCCAGGCGCACGCCGCCTCCACCCATAAAGGGCGGCGGCGGGGGCGTATTGCCCGGCGGCGGAGAAGGCATGGTATTTACGTTATAAGGGTCGTTCAACGCATCCCCGTTATTGGGGGGCCAGCTAAAAGGGGGCGGCGTTTGCGGCTGGGCTGGTATGGTCGTTTCACCGGTATAGACGTTGCCCCCACCAAAAGGTGGTGGCGGCGGCGGAGTTGGGGCAGGGGCGGGCTGGGCAGGCGGGTTGTAGGGCGAAATTAAATCGCCGGTACTGAGCGGCCGGTTACCAAAATCAGGAGGAGCGTTCGTCTCAAGCGGGCCGGTGCTAAAGGCGGCCTGGCCCTGCCCGGTGTCCAGCATATTCAACGCCTGGCGGGCCCGGCCGTTATTCGGGTTGATGGCGAGAACCCGGCGCAAACAGGCTGCTGCTTCCGCCGGTTGGTCGGTTGCAGCAGCCAGCCAGAACCAGGCCTCTTCGGACTGAGGTTCTTTGCGGACAACCTGGGCCAACAGTCGCGCCCCTTCACGTTTATCACCGCTGCGGACCGCAGAAATACCCGATTGTAATAACAATTCGGTATCCCGGTTGTTGCTCATTATCTAGACTCCTCTTACCGGTAAATGGCGGGACCGAATACTGATCAGCTTTCCCGGCGGTAGCTTAAGGCCGCAAAGCCGCATATTAAAAGGCTCCGGGCAGGCAAAAATTATTCTAAAAAATGTCTTTGGAATACCAAAACTAAGCACACAAATAAAGCTTTAGATCAGGTTATAATAATGTTATGTTTACCTGTAACGATTATATCGGGTTTTTCTAAACAATCAAGAGGTTTTGAGCTAGTTTGGGTTTATACAGGACTTATTTCTCTTCCCTTTAGTTTAATATTTTCTCTATAGCTTTCTTTATCTCTTTCTTTAAACCAGGGTAATACGGCCTTACAAAGCGGTTTGACAAGCTCGAAGCCGGGATGTTAACATTTGCGCCAGACCATACCCAATTCAATTAAATTTCAAGAGAGCAGTATTTAACAGGCCGGGCTAGCCGCGCAAATTTCCGCGAGGCCGTTCCGTGAGTTACGCGAGACTTGAAACCCTGGGTTATACCAATTGATGCGCAATCTGTTAGAGGAAAAGACTAACTCACATGGACCTCTGGATTTTCAATACCCCGGCCCCGGCGGCCGGTGCCCGGCTGCCTTACGGTCCCGGCCAATTCCAATTTGGCGACCTGCGCCTGCCGAAAAATGGGGTCGGACCATACCCGGTAGTTATAGTAATTCACGGAGGCTTCTGGCGGGCGCGCTTTGACCTGGAATTTATGGGCCATTTCTGCCAGGCGCTGACCGATCTGGGATTTGCTACCTGGAGCATTGAATACCGCCGGATTGGCAACGAGGGCGGCGGTTGGCCGGGCACGCTGCAGGATGCCGGGAAAGCCGCCGATTACCTGCGTGAAATCGCGCCCGTGTACCAGTTGGACCTGGGCAGGGTTATTGCCATGGGCCATTCGGCGGGCGGCCACCTGGCTTTATGGCTGGCCGGGCGTCCACAAATTCCCGCCACAGACCCCATGTATAATCCGAACCCTCTTCCATTGAAAGGGGCTATCTCGCTGGCCGGGGTTACAAACTTGCGGCAGGGCTATGAACTGAAATTAAGCAACAATGTGGTCGCGTCGTTAATGGGGGGCGCGCCGGAGCAATACCCGGAGCGCTATAATGGTTCATCTCCTTATGAGCTCTTGCCTTTTAGCACTCCCCAGGTGCTTATCCACGGCACCAATGACGAGGATGTGCCTTTAATTCTCAGCCAGGAGTATTACAAAAAAGCCACCCAGGCAGGCGACCCCGTGAAGCTGGTGCCGCTGCCGGGAGCGGGTCACTTTGAGCTAATTGACCCTAAATCAAAGGAATGGGCCGTCATCGTGGACCATGTCCTGGCATTAAGGGATTCATAAATAGGTTTGTGTTGCAAAAATATGGTTATAGGAAAAAGGGTCGCGATAACCGTGTAGACGGATGATTACCTGTAGGCTGAACGCCGCACCAATAGCCGTTCAAGCTGCTGGGGCGTCAGGAAACCCAGCTGGATCATAACCTCGCCCACGCGTTTTGGCTGGCCGCGCAGGGCCATGTCGTAGTGGGTACGCAAAGCTACATTAAGCTGGTGCTGGTTGATAACGCCTTCTTGCATCAGAAATTCGCCCAGGTAAGGGACCGGGCGGTTACTGCGCGGAATATCGCGGTAATCGTAGGAATTGCGGCTGGGTTGTAGCCGGAAACTGCCGGGCGTAGCATCCTGGGACTCCCTGGGTGGGCGGGCGGCCTGGCCCAATTCGTCACAGCGGGCGCGAGCCAGGCGCAAGTAAGATTGGATTTTTTCATCACCAGGCTTGCGCTTTAACAAACCTTCCAATAACTCAACCGCTTCAAACGGATTGGGGGTTAGAAAAGCCAGCCACAACAGGGCGGTTTCGTTCCGAGAGTCTAGCTCCAGGACTTTACCAAAGATAAATTGAGCCTGCTGCCGGTTTCCCCGGTTGGCCTCGTTCACACCTTGCTGAATAAGGTTCTTTATATCCTGTTGCATAACTTCCTCAGTATCTGGCGTGGAAGGTTTTGTCCGGAGGGCTTGCGTCAACCTTATTATTAACAAAATAAGGGCATGTAATATTACGGTGGATTAAAATCCTTACATATTAATCTATCAAGAAAAGTATTTATTGTCAATAAGCATGTTTTTGCCAATTTACGGGCCGGGCTGATTATTAATTTAAGAAGTTTAAAATATAAAATTTGCCGGGGGCGGGTTGGCTGGCTATAATAGAGCGGACTATAAAAAATTTTCGAATTTTTTGCCTGTTAATATAAAACATTTCCCAGGCAACTTACTACCTCCTATAGATCGAGAGGAATCAGCATCTATGTCAACATCCCCCGCAAATTCTCGCCGGGTTTCTCTGAAATCAATTGAAGCCGAACCGGGCACAAGCGAACAGGCCGGGCTGGGCCTGAAATCAGCGGCCCTTAAATCACCCAGGTCGCCCCTGTTGGTGGCTATTGTAATTGTCGGCGGTATATCCACGATGGCTATACAGATGACCGGCAGCCGCCTGGTGCAGACCTATTTCGGTAGTTCGCTTATAATCTGGGCCAACCTGATCGGCTTTACAATGGTCTGTCTGGCCCTGGGCTACTTTTTCGGGGGCCGCCTGAGCGCACGCTATCCCCATGCATCTTTCCTGTACCGCCTTACTTTCCTGGCGGGTGTGGCAATGGCCCTGATTCCTCTGATCAACAACACGGTCCTGGATATAACCAAGGGCCTGGGGCAATTCCTGGGCTCCCTGGTCGGTATAATGTTTATCCTGGGCATTCCGCTGACGCTGATGGGCTGCGTTTCGCCCTTTGCGGTCAGGCTCCTGGTAAGAAATGTCCAGGGAGCCGGGCGCATTGCCGGGGCGGTCAGTTCGCTATCGACTATGGGCTCTATTGCCGGAACATTCCTGCCGGTTTTATGGCTTATGCCCAGCATTGGCACCCGCCTGACCATCTTTATCTTCGCCGGTTTATTGATAACCTTCTCCATCGCCGGTTTGATAATCGACCGCGTCCAGGGTGACACCGCGCAAGTGGACACCGCCCCGGTGCCAGCGCCGGAACCGGAAGTTAAGGCCGCCACGACGGACGAACGCCAGGTCCAGGCCGAAGTTAAAAACCTGACTCCTTTCTTATGGCCGATAATTTTCATATGCGGTATCTCATCCATCGCTATCGAAATGTGCGCCAGCCGTTTAATTCAGCCCTACTTTGGCGATTCCCTGCTAATCTGGGCCTGTATCATCGGTTTTATAATTATCTACCTGTCCATCGGTTATTACCTGGGCGGGCGCCTGGCCGACCGCTTTCCCCGGCCCAATTTTCTCTACCAGTTGACCGGGGTGGCCGCTTTCGCCCTGGGCCTGATACCTGTCCTGAGTACCCCTGTCTTTAGCATTGCCAGCGATGGCTTTCGTTCGGTCAATGGGGGTCTCTTTTTCGGGGCTTTGATGGGGATTATTTTTCTGTTCGCGATACCGGTCATCTTACTCGGCTGCGTGTCGCCATTCGCGGTCCGTTTGCTGGTTAGAAACGTGCGGGACGCGGGACGGACAGCCGGTAAGGTCAGCTCGCTGTCGACCGTCGGCTCTATCATGGGGGCCTTCTTACCGGTGCTGGTGCTTATCCCGGCCTTTGGGACCCGCACCACGCTGTATATTTTCAGCCTGACCTTACTGGTCTTTTCGACCATCGGGCTGGCTTTGACCGCCCGCCGCCGGGCGCCTATCTTCGCCGGGTTGACCCTCTTAATCCTGGGCATTGCAGCTTTCCTGACCTTTAATATCAAAACGGCCCCCTACGGCACCTTGCTGGCCGAAAAAGAGTCTTCCTATAACTATATCCAGGTTGTTAAAAGGAACGACGGCCAGGTTGACCTGGTGCTAAACGAAGGCCACGCGGTCCACTCGATTTACAACCCCAACCAGATTCTGACCGGCGGACCCTGGGACCAGTATATGATTACGCCTTTCTTTAACGCGGGTATTACCGAAAAAGACGTTAAAAGCATGATGATGATCGGGTTGGGCGCGGGTACGGTGCCTAAACAGCTTACCAAAGCCTATGGCGAACAGGTGAAAATTGACGGCGTCGAGATTGACCCGGCCATTATCGAAATGGGCAAGAAATACTTTGATATGAACGAGCCGAACCTGAACGCAATCGCCCAGGACGGCCGTTACGCCCTGATAACCAGTTCCAAGAAGTATGACATTATTGGCGTGGACGCCTATAAGCAGCCCTATATACCTTTTCACCTGACCACAAAAGAGTTCTTCCAGCAGGTCCGTGAGCATCTTACGCCTAACGGTGTAGCGGTTATTAACGCCGGGACACCGGCTGTAAATAACAAAATTGATTACCGGCTGGCGGAAACACTGGCCCACACCATGAAAACAATCTACCCGAACGTTTACATGATCAACCTGTTCAAGTCATCGGGCTATTACAATACGATTGTTGTTGCTACCAACCAGCCGACTAAACTGGAAGATTTCAAGAAGAATATCCAGCAAGTCGTTACTAACGATTTAATTAAACAGGTCGGGTTGAAAGCGATTAACACCGATAGTATCGAGGAATGGACCGGGAAAAAGACCGAAGGATCGCAGCCAATTATCCTGACGGATGACCAGGCTCCGGTTGAGCGGATCATTGACCAGGTAATTATCGATTACGTGACGGCTGGCGGAAAGTAGTCACCTGAACCTAAAAGACCTGTTTGCTTTCAAAAGCCGGCAGGTCTTTTTTATGCCCGGTCGTTTCCAGGAGAGTCTTTGCAAAAGGCTTCCCGGTTGATTACCTCGTACTCGCCGCCGCAAATTTCGGTAATAAGTTTGCAGATATTATGTAAAGCCTCTGTCAGGTAAGAAAATTCAGTGAGGCGGTTGCCCTGCACATACACAATAAATTCGGTGGTGTCTTTGGTAATGCGGGTTTCGGCGCACTGTTTAAGGTCCATCCGGCAGAGGATTTTCTCTTTGTCCATACAGGCATACTCCCCGGCTGAAACTTTAAGGGCTTCACTTTCACCAAGGGGCGTATATTTTTCCCGGCCATCCGTTACTACGAACCGGACATCACCCCGGATATGGGCGGTATCGTGGGCTCCAACCGATAAAAGGGTCTGGGCGGAAACCAGGTTATAACAATCTACGACCGTATTGATATTAGGCAGGCGGCCATTGCGCTGAATTAGGGTGAGAAGGTGCTGGGCGGGTGGAACTCCCTCCGCCAGCCCAGCCAGTTGATGCAAATGCCGGTACTCCTGAAGAATCGGGTGGCCGAGCATGCTATCGACTTGCGGTTGAAGCTCGCCGATAACCGCCTTTTTCTTCTTTTCCAGCGGGTTACTTTTATTAGAAACCCCGGCCCCTTTGACCAGCGCCATACATACGTCAATACCCAGGGCCGTTACCTCGGGAGTCACCAGCAAACGCATTGTTCTTATCTCCTCCTGTTAGTTACCGTAACGCCACAGGTGATAGTGGCGTCCGACATTGCCCATCTCAACCTGGAACCCGGCCGGGTTAGCCGGGGTAAAGGTCATGATGCGGCGTTCAAAAGCCTGGACCAGCACATCGCGCACCTGGCCGCCAACTTTAACCCTGGCCCAATAAGCCTCGCTTATTGGGAACCCGGTCGCGTAAAAGAGCGGGTCAAACAGCCGCGCCGAGACCAATTGCCCGGCGGCATCATACACCGGACCGGACTGGTTAAGGAAATCCCAGAATGGCGAGGCGACATTATGGCCGGTTTCAGGCACGAAGTAAACCGACCGGGTATTGTACCGGGCAAAATCGGCCGGGTTATCGCCAACTTTACCACTGCGGTCCAGGGTGGTGGTTATCTGGCCGGTCTTACGCCCGGCTGGCCCGGTCAGCCCGTTAAGGGTCTGGTAGGTGGGACCGGAAGTATCGTCAATATCACCGGCCACGCCTATACCCGCCGGGGCACGGTTTTCAAAACGATTGTCGCCGGTCTGAAGCCGCCCACTGACCAGTTCCCTGACCAATAGGCCGTTGGTGACAAAGAAGGGGTCCTGGCGGTTGCCGTTCGGGTTATTTATTTCCATACGGCTCTTGTCAAAGTACTGCACCTGGCGGTTGCCGCCGGACGTTTCGCTGTAGGATTCCTGGACCGCCCCGGTAAAGGGCGCCGGACCCCACAACCAGCTGCGAGAAGTGGTGCCATTTTTAACCGGCTGGTCGGTCCGCTGCCAGATTCTTTCAAAATCGGCGTTGGAGATGCCATTATTGCCGGATGTAGGGGGCCGCGTGTAGGTCAATTTGTAAACGGTGCCGCTGCTATCGTCCGAAATCGCCATGTTGCCCACCGGGTCAACCGCCACATCCACCGGGCGGCCCCAGGCACTGCCCCCGGTCAGCCACCCCGTTACCAGGTCTAACTGGTCCCCAGGCTGCTGGCGGGCGCTATCCCAGGGAAAATAAATAACTTTGTAGCCGGTAGGGCTGGTGCGGTTCCAGGAACCGTGCAGGGCAATCACGGCCCCGGCTTTATAATCGGGAGCAAAGGCGGTATCCTGCAAGAAGGTCAGGCCAAGTGGGGCGGTATGGGCCTGGATACCTTTGTTTATCCGGTCCATCTTACCGCAATCAACACTACCATCGGCGTTAAATTCAACGTCCCGGTCATAGGGCATATTATCCAGGCCGGAAGGGCTGTCGGGGTTGGAATTGCAGAAAGGCCAGCCGTAATTACCGCCATCGCGGACCTTTGTAAATGCCTCGGGTGGGTGATTATCCACGTAGGAAGGAATAACCCTTTTGTAATTGGGTGAAGCCGGGTCGGGGACCGCGATGTTATCCCGGTTATTGATAGCTACCCACAAATCGTTGGTACCTGGCACAAAAGCCAGTCCCTCGGCATTGCGAATACCCTGGGCGAAAAGCCGCCCGTTTTGGCCGTTGGCATCGTACTGGTAAATCGAGCCGCGTACCGGGTTGCTCCGGGTATCGGAGAGGCAGGCGTTACAGGTTGAAGCGATAGAAACATAAAGTTTGTGGTTGGAGTCGAGCGCGATATTTTTAAGCTGGTGGCCGTAGTTGCCGTTCAGTTCAGGGGTCGAAGCATCAGGCAAGTTCCTGACCACTATCTCGCGGTTTCTGGCGGTTGTATCGCCGTTTGTGTAGACATAGCGGTTAATCTGGTTGCTCTCCGCAACGTAGAGATACATTGTGCCGTCTATAAGGTGAAAAACCATATCGTGCGGGTTGCGCAAGCCGGAAGCAAAAGTGCCGACCTGCGATCCGCCGCCTGCCTGGGACTGGACCAGCATTATCCGGCCGCCGGACGGCTGCGAAACCAGTAAATCGCCGTTGGGAGCGTAGGCCAGGAACCGGGCTGAAGGTATTCGGGCCATCACGGAAATACTAAAATTGGGGGGCAGGTTCAGGAACCGGTCCTGGCTAAAAACTCCTGAGCGGAGATTATCCGGGACCTGGACCTTCACCCTTACGGAAGCCCCTTCCGGGGCCGCGCTGGCCGTCCCTCCCTGCCACGGAGGTAAAAATAGAGAAAAGATAATGAGGACGCTGCTGAGCAGGGCGAGCCGTATGGCGGGCAAACTTAACCCGGTATTCTTGGTATTTGCAGAAGGCATTCGATACCTCTTTCTTGTAGCTTATTCCTTCCTTCCGATTTGGTTATTGTAGCATTAAATATTGAAAATGGAATTGGTAAAAAGTAAGTAAAAGGCGGCGAGTAATAAGCAAGAGAATATTTGCCAGTATCCAGGTATAAAACTTGACGGTCGCTTTTTTTGAGCCTATTATATAAGCATAAAATTCCTATGTCCTTTATTAGGAGATCCTCAATAATGCAAAACTTTACCGATGAGGAAGTTAACCTTGCGGAACAACCCAGTCATCCGATTCCTGATCCGGCTATACCGAGTAACTTGTACCGGGCTGACCGTTCCTTGCAAAGGCTTCTGCGCCGCTACTTGCGCAATAAACCGCTAGAATGGAATTGGACCGAGGATTTCCTGGCCGAATGGGGTGGGATCTGCGCCCGGCAAGTCGAGCCGCTGGTAGAGACAGCCGATAAAAACGGGCCAACTCTTAAACAATTCAACCGGCGCGGCGAACGAGTAGATGAACTGGTATACCACCCGGCATATCACGAAATTGGTAAATTAGTCTACGGTTTCGGGCTGGCCGGGATGTCAAACCAACCGGGTTTCCGCGGCCTGGACCGTCCGGCTTCGCAACTGGTGAAGTTCGCGGCCATGTACCTGTTTGATCAGGTTGAGGGCAGTATCAGTTGCCCGGTTTCGATGACCGATACCCTGGCCCGAGTCCTGAACACTTATGCCGCACCCCAATTAATTGACATGTACCTGCCAAGGCTGACCAGCCAGGATTACGGGCAGCTTTACACCGGGGCCATGTTCATGACCGAAAAGACCGGCGGTTCGGACGTTGGGGCCACGACTACCGTAGCCGTAGCTAACGAGGAATGGTGGGAGTTAAGCGGCGGCAAATGGTTTTGTTCCAACGTAGGAGCGGACCTTATACTAACCCTGGCCCGGCCGGAAGGGGCCGTAGCGGGTACCCGGGGCCTATCGCTTTTCCTGATACCACGGATACTGCCTGATGGCGAACCCAATAGCTATTTAATTAACCGGCTAAAAGACAAGCTGGGCACCCGGGCAATGGCTAGCGGCGAAGTGACCTTCCAGTCCACCAAAGCTTACCTGATTGAACCGCTGGACCGGGGCTTCGTCATGATGATGGAAATGGTCAACGGCACCCGCCTGCACAGCGGAGTGGCCGGGGCGGCTGTCCTGCGCCGGTCGGTCATCGAGGCAACCCTGCACGGGAAGGAAAGAAAAGCTTTTGGCCTGCCCCTGGCCGAACAACCGCTTTACGCCGACCGGCTGGCCGATATGATAGTTGATAGCGATGCGGCGACGGCCCTATTTCTGGAAACGGCTTACCGGCTTGATAAGTCCGACCAGAGTCAGAGCGCCGATGATAGAATTCTTTCCAGGCTACTTATTTCACTGTTGAAACGCTACGCCACCGACCACGGCGTAAAAGCCGCCCAGACCGCTTTGGAAATGCGCGGCGGCAACGGCTATATAGAAGATTGGCCCAACGCCCGGTTGCTGCGGGATGCCTATGTCCAGATAATCTGGGAAGGCGGCATCAACATGGTCGCGTTTGATGTGCTGCGCACGCTTGAACGTGACAACGCCTGGCATATTTATGCCGCGGCCCTGCAAGCGGAATTAGCAGGCATCAATTCTCCTGGCCTGAATACCCCCGTAAATTCACTGAGAACCTGCCTTGACCTGCTAGGGCGCGAAGTCGAACGTTTAATGGTCCAGCCCCGGTCCATTCAAGAAATTGCCGCCCCACAGCTTGCCGAAGCAATGGCGGCGCTCTACGCGGCAGTCCTGTTAATCGTGCAAGCCCACGATAGCCTGATTACTAAAGACCCGGCGGCCAAAAGGGACCTGGAAGCCGCTCGCCGTTACTACACCCGGTTCTTACAACCTATCCTGGAAGCCTTGAAAAGACCGGCCAACACCGGGGCTGTGCATGAGTTGATTGAGGGAGCCATTATGCCGGAACAGACTACCTGAGATAAGTATGAGTGGGAAAACCAGGCTATAACAAATTATTTAAGAACAACCCTAACCCGAAGAAAGTTAGTTGAAGGTGAAAATCGAAGAAATTTTAAACCAGGTCGAAACTCTCTGGCAAGCTCTTGAGCAGACCTGGGATAGAGCCACCCTGGAAAACCTCCATCAAAAAACTCACCAACTTTACCGGGAAGCCGGGATCGCAGGTAAAACCCGCTTAAGCCGTTTGTCGCGCAACCTGGCTATTTACCTGTATCAATTGATTGAAAAAGATATTCCCCAGGAAGCCCCCCTGGAACAAAAAGTAGAGATTAATAAACAACTTTTTATTTTAAAAGAACTGGTTTACCCGGTGGTTACAGCAAAACCGGTATTGCACCATGCCCCGGTTGTCCAGGTAAAAGCCGGACCGGAACTGGATTTACCCAAACCTGATGGGGCAGAATTTACCGAATCCAACCGTTTAATTGTGCTCATCGACTCCAACAAGCAGGAGGCGGAGGCCGTTGCCAGCAATATCGGCCACTTCGGGTATAAAGTTGAGGTTTTTCCCGGTCCGGACGGGGTTATAGAATTTATTGAAAACAACCGGCCCGGCACAATTATTATTGGGACGGAAGTTGAGAAAGTTGACCCGGTCCTGTTCCAAAATTTGAATGAAAAGTTTTCAAAGAAAATCCCCCTTATCTTTTTATCCAACAAAGGTGATGGTTTTTCCCGGCTGCAAGCGGTCAAAGCGGGCGGGGATGCCTACTTCATCAAGCCGGTGGATATCCGGGAATTAATTGACAAGCTTGACAGCCTCAGCACCCATTCGCTACCCCAGGCTTACCGCATCCTGATCGTGGATGACTCGGCTACCGCCGTGACATTTCACTCGATAATACTGCAAATGGCCGGGATGGTTACCCGGGTTGCCACTGACCCGGAACAGTTAATGCAGCAACTGGTCGAATTTGCGCCCGACCTTATTTTAATGGATATGTACATGCCAACCGGCACCGGCCTGGAACTGGCGGCCGTAATTCGCCAGCAGCCCGGCTACGTCAGCGTGCCGATTGTCTTTTTATCAGGTGAAACGAACCTGCAAAAGCAGTTTCAAGCCCTGCAATTGGGCGGAGACGACTTCTTAACCAAGCCTATCCTGGGCGACCATCTGGTTTCCGTTGTCACGGCGCGGGTGCAGCGTTCCCGGATTCTGCGGTCCTACATCGAGCGCGACAGCCTGACCGGGCTTTATAACCACACCCGGATAAAAGAACAACTCGAACTGGAAATCATCGGGTCCCGGCGGAAAAACAACAACCTGGTATTCGCCATGCTGGATATTGATTATTTCAAGAAGGTAAATGATACCTATGGGCACCATATTGGCGACCGGGTGATTAAAAACCTGTCCCGGTTCCTTTTGAACAAATTACGCCGGACCGATTTTATTGGCCGCTATGGCGGTGAGGAATTCGCGATAATTTTGCCGGATATTTCCGAGGAAAACGGCTTCCTGGTAATGAACCGGATTCGCGATGATTTTGCCAGGTTCCCTCACTATATCCTGGATACCGAATTTTATACTACCTTCAGTTGCGGTCTGGCTTCCTTCCCTCTTTACGGTGAAGCGAACAGCCTCAGCCGGGCGGCGGACCGCGCCCTGTACGAGGCTAAACGGACAGGACGCAACCGCGTAATGCTGGCCGGACCACCGGTTAATGAGCGAATCGTTTCCCCGGCTACCCCTGTCAAGCGTTGACTTCAATTCCCATTTGGGTTAAACTAAATTAAGTCTAAAGAGCTGGCTTGGAATATTTTTTATTATGGGCCAGGCGGAATAACACCGCCTGATTTTGCTTTTAATGCCACTCTACCTATAAATATACGACTAAACCTAGAAGCGGAGCTCACCCCTCGTTGTCCCAACTGAACAAAACCACTGACCAAACTGCCCTGGTCAATGCCGATAAACCGGGTATTACAACGATCTTTTTTGACATGGGCGCAACCCTGGCCCGAATAGCGCCAGGTTGGGAAGGGGTTTACCAGCAAGTCTTTCAAAAAGCCGGCTATAAACTACCCCTGGGTGAAGTAGAAAAAGCTATTAGTGATAGCTGGGCAATTGTAGCCGACCAGGACGAAACCACCGCCTACGTCAATACCCTGGAAGGCAACAGGGCCTGGCAGCGAGAAGTTGAAGAACGGGTTATGGAGCGGCTCAACATTCACCCTACCGTTCGGGAAGATATATTCTGGAAAATAATTCAAGGGTTTGAGGACCCGGCCACTTACCAGCTTTACCCGGATGTCCTTTCGACCCTGGAAGCCGTCAAGCAAGCAGGCTACCGCCTGGCTATCATCAGCAATTGGAGCTGGCACTTACCGGAGCTTTGTGAAAGCCTGGGCCTGACGCCTTATTTCGAACAAATCATTACTTCCGCCAGGGTCGGGTATGCCAAACCGCATCCCCGGATTTATGAATACGCCCTGGAAGAGTTAATGGTCGCACCGGTCCAGGCGGTCCATATTGGCGATAGTTACCGGGCCGATGTAGTAGGCGCCAGCCGCCTGGGCATTCAACCGCTCTGGTTACGCCGCCCCGGGGAAGCCCCGCTCTATACCGACGGCATGCCGGAGTTTGCCCCGGTACAGCCAAAGATTATTGAAGGGCTTTCGGAAGTGGTCAGTTACCTGGGTATAAATGTTTGAGTCAGGAACTTTTGCCGGTACGAAGTTTAGGAATAACAAATCAGGATTTGCAGTGGAACGAGAAACTCGCGCAACCCGGTTAATGCCTCCAGTATTGGGATGGCGCTAGAAAGAAATAGAATGGGCATAAATAAGCGGGGTAACTTTGCGGAGCAATTAGCCAGCGGGCTGGCCTCCGGTAAAATCAAAGTAGAAGAAATACAAGGGGAAACTGACCTGGAACGGCGTAAACCGTCAAAGGGCCGGATTTATATCGCAATGGATACCGAAAGCACCGGTGTTGAGGCCGATGCGGGTGAGGTTATTGAAATTGCGGTCTTGAAATTCCGCCTGGAAAAAGCCGGGAAAGTGCGGGTGCTGGAAGAATGGCATACTATGGTCCGGCCCCAGAACCCTATTCCTTATAAAATTACTAACCTCACGGGAATACGCCAGTCGGATGTCGAATATGCGCCCAGCTTTAACCAGGTCCGGGAGCAACTGCGCCAGTTCCTGGGCGACTTCCCGATTATCGGGCATTCGGTCGAGAGTGATATCGGGTTCTTGCGTCGCCAGCAATATGAAGTTAAAAACCCGGCCCTGGATACCTATGAATTAGCCACTCTGGTCCTGCCGCAACAGGGCAACTATAGCCTTAAAGCGATTGCCGAAGCCCTGAACGTAGAAGCCAGCGGAGCGCACCGGGCCATGGCCGATGCCCGTATGACCATGGAAGTCTTTGCCGCCCTGGTCTACCGGATTGAGCAATTGCCGCCGGAAGTGCTGGAAGAGGTAGACCGGATTGCCGCTTTACTGCTGGCCGATTGGTCCCTGCACCGCCTGTTCCAGGACGCCCTGGATATTCAGAAAGAGGAAGAAGAAACCGGCGGCGCGGTAAGCAACCTGGGAGCTTTACTAAAGGAAAAGCTGGCCCAACAGCAACCGGCAGCCGCTAAAAGTAGTGACCTGGGCTTTCTTTTCCTTACCAATGAAGAAAAAGCCGTACCCCTGGTGCCTGACCCTATCCGGCCCGAAGACCTGGCCCAACTGGAAAACCGGGTATCCACCTCTATCCGCCAGGCTTTTACCGATTCACGACACCTGCTTCTGGAAGCGCCGGGTGGTCAATCCGGCAGCCACCGCGAGAAAAGCCTGGGCATGTTGGTGGCCGCCGTTGAAACGGCCCGCCAGGAAGGCAAAAGCGTGGTGCTGGCGGTTAATAGCGACACCCAGCGCGAGAGTTTGCTGAACCAGCTTATACCAGAACTCCAGCAGAAACTGTTTAACCTCGAGAACGGAACGGCCGATGCCACCGGGGAAAAACGGCTTAAATCCGCGACACCTTCTTTCAAAGTAGCGGTCGTTAAAAACCAGACCAATTACCTGTGCCTGCGCCGCTGGGAAAGTTTCCGCAAAACCACTTCCCTGACCGATGACGAGCTAAAACTTTTAATAAAAGTGCTGGTCTGGCTGCCTGGCACGACCACCGGCGACAGCAGCGAATTGCGAATCGGCAGCAGCGAGCGCCTATGGTCGCGGATTAACAGCCAGAAGGGCCTTTGCACGCCCCAGTTATGCAACCGGGAAGGCCGCCCGGCCTGTTTCTTCTACCGGGCCAGGGAACGCGCCCAGGATTCGCATATTGTCCTGGCTGACCAGGCCCTGGTGCTGGCCGATATGGTCGGCCAGGCCGGAACCCTGCCTGACACAAATTACCTGGTGCTGGACGACGCGCACCAGCTTGAGGATGAAGCCACCCGGCAGTGGGGCATTGCCATCACACCCTACAGCCTCTTTAATTACCTGGACTGGTTGAGCCGCCCTGTTACCTGGAAAGCCGGTCAAAATGCCGAGCGTAACGGCCTTTTACACGACCTCGGCCGCTATTTTAACGATGACACCAGCCCGGAAATTAAAACCATCATTAACCACCTGGCCGAAGAAGTGGTCCGGCAAGTTGACCAGGTACGCGACTCGTCCGGCAACTTGCTCCGAGAGTTAGGCGCAATCCTCTACCAGCACAACCAGGATGCCGGGCAGGCTGACGGCCGGTTGCGGCTGGACCAGAAATTCCGTCATGGCGCGACATGGGCCGAGTCGGCCGGCCTGTGGGATTCGTTTCACCACGAATGGGAAGAACTTTATTACCGCCTGGCCGAACTGCGTGACGAAGCCCTGTCAGTAAAAGCTTCCCTGGCCCGGACCGATGAACTGCTGGTTGAGCTTGGTTATTATGTCAACCAATGTAATTATCTGCTTAACAAACTGACGGCCGCTTTTGAAACAGGCGAACAGGGCCAGATCTTCTGGATGGGTTCCACCAGGCTTCATGCTACCAGCAGCGCGGCCCAGGCGGTCGCACCCGGCGATAGCGCGCCTTTCACCGAAAAAACCGGTGTTAGTATTTATAGTGCCCCGCTGGAAGTAGCTCCTTTGTTAGAACAGCGCCTTTTCAACCGCAAGCGTAGTGTGGCCCTGGTCAGCGCGACCCTGACTACCGAAAATGATTTCGGCTTTATCAAAGACCGCCTGGGACTGGAACACGTCAGGCCCCTGGAAGTCCGGCTTTCCCCAGAAAGAGATTTTGCCAAAACCCTGCTGTATCTTCCCAATGATATGCCCGAACCCAACCAGTCGGGCTACCAGAAGAGCGTTGACCAGAATATTATGGAACTGGTGAAGCTGAGCAAGGGCCGGGCGGTGGTAATCTTTTCGTCCAACAGCGCCTTGCGGCTGACTTACCGGGCAATCCAGCGTCCGCTGGAAAATGCCAACATCCTGGTTTTGGGACAGGGTCAGGACGGCACGCGCCGGAGCATGATGATTCGCTTTAAAAATACGCCCCAGGCGGTCATGCTGACCACCCTGAACTTCTGGGAAACCACCGAGTTGAGCACCAACCTGACCGGCATCGAGGATGAAAACTCACCCGAAGCGGGCCTTTTCAACCTGCTGCTGATTACCAAGCTGCCGTTCGACCCGCCCAGCGACCCGGTCTTTGCGGCCAGGGTAGAAAGTAAACTTTTCGAAAAACCTTTTGAGCAGTACGCTTTGCCGCGCACCATTTTGCGCTTCCGCCAGGCTTTCGAGCGGTTGCTAACCGGCCAGCCGGAGCAGGGGGTGGTGGTCATGCTCGACAGCCGCCTTATCAGCAAAAGTTACGGCTCGCTATTTCTCAACTCTTTGCCGCCCCTGACCACCCAGGTCAACAGCCTGACCCGGCTTGGAACTACCGTCGAGGATTGGCTGGAGAAAGACTGAAATACCCGGCTGAAATTTTAAGATAAATAAAGACCGCCAGCTAACCAGTTGTGGCGGTCTTTTATAATAATTCTCTGGGAAACTTAGCCTTTTATTTTGGTTTCTTCAGCCCGTTTGAAATCCCAGGCCGCTTGCTCCGTCCCGAAGGTTTTAATGGAAGAAGCTTTTATCCAGCCTGCGCCGCCTTTCAATTGATACCAGCCGGCATCACTCTTCTTCTGCAAGGCAATATAAGTGAATTGGGAAAGGTTTTGAATCTGAATGGCCCCGTCACGAGGTTCTTCCAGGACGAAACCGGCGGCAGCATTGACGACAGCATATTGTTCGGTAGACGCTACGGCTGTGTAGACCGGTTTTTTAGTAGGCATTACCTCCATGGCACCACTCGCCGAAGCCCCTAGCTGGCTAACCACAACTTTGCGGTCCTGTGGTTTCAACACAGTTAGCACAAACAGTAAAATTATTCCGATCACTGCGCAGGCGTATAATAAACCCCGCCGGTTGGTATAATCGAATTTAACTTCCTGAAAGCGGTAGGAAGTACGGCCCAGGCTTTTTACATCTCTATTTCGCGGCAGGCGCGGCGGCGGGCCGGGATTACGCAGGTATAACGGAACTTCCGCCACCGGCGCAGCCGGGTAATTTACCGGCGGGGCCACCGGAACAATATTATTATTGGTTGTAACTTCATCCAGTGGTGGATTTACAAAAGCTACTTCCCTGGTAGCATCGTCAAAATTTGTTTCCACTTTTGGTTCAACCCTGGCCAGGGCTTGTAAGGGCTTGGTGATTTGATCGCTCTCTTTCTCTTCCTGCTCGGAGCGATTAAATAGAGAAATTGAGGAAGTAAAGCGGTTGGAAAGCGCCATAGGTCTGCCTGCTTTCTGGTTAGCTGGATTAAGCCGTTCACCCGATATCAGCCGGTCTACTCAATCATTACGATGATTGTACAGCCATAGACGGTAGTTAGCAATAGTCCTGATTATTAAAAGGCGGCTTTTTGTGGAAAAATTACGGACAATTAAAAGTTCAGTTGTAGTAACAAATAAATAGATTTTAACGAAGTAAAAAAGCAACCAAAAAGCCGATTAAATAGTAATTATAGCAATTTTCATTCCTTAAACGGGCAAGATTGTAAAGAAATAAGGGTTATTTATTTTCTGGCTTTACCGGTTAAGCTTGTTGGTATCTATAGTTAGTTTTAGCTGGTCAACTATAACCGGTACCAGCCCCATGATAGTTTCGACCCCGCCAAAAGCCGGGGCCGCCGGGCCAAAGACCAGCAAAGGTACCGGGTTAAGAGTATGTAACCGGGAACCAAGATACTCAATATTTCCGTGGTCGCTGCAAATTACCAGGGTGGTACCGGGGCTTTTATAAAGCATGATGCCTTCAATCAGGCCGTCTACTTCCCGCAAAACTTCCCTGGCCCGGTCCATGTCCTGGGCATGCCCGGCATAATCCGGCAGGTAACTTTCAAACAGGGTAACCTCATAACCTTCAGCCAACCGGGCCAGGCGGCGTCCGGCTTCCTGAGGTGCAATAATGGGCAACTCAAAGCCCCGCGAACTGCTGTAGCGGTTGGTAATATCCCAGAACAGGGCTTCCCCGCGCTCATAATCTTCCGGCATCCTGAAGGGGACCCCGGCTGTTATATTAAGTAACGCACCGACCGAGTAGCGCAGTTTGCGGTTTTCAATGGCCTGGAAATAAGCCGGGGTGTACAGGTTGGCCGCAGTGGCCCGCCCACCCAGGGCCAGGATTTGCTTAAACATGCCGCTCTCTTCCAAAAGAATGCGCAGCGAGCCGTTAGCAAAGCCGGTCAGGTGTCGTCCCAAAAAAGCCGGAGCGTTGCGGCCGGTATACAGGGCGGCCTGGCCGGTCGCGCTCTGGGGTCGTCCAGGTACGCCCAGGGTCGCGTCTACCGGCTTGAACAAGACCTCGGAGGTATGAATTTCCGGTCCTGCCAGGAGCGGCGTCCCTAATACCCCGTTTAGAAAAGGCATCGGGTCCAGCGAATCCGGACCAACCGGCGCGAAAGGGTTATCAGGACCGGCCGGGGCCAGGCCGATACCATCCAGGAAAAGGTAAATAAAATGGTGAGGTAATAATGCGCTCAGTTGAAGTGCCTTCCTTGTCGTGTTGATGGCGGGGAAAATACCAGGGCGGCCAGTACGGAGAGTAATCATAACTGACTTGATTTAATGTGGCAAGCTTGTTTAAACAGTATTGAGTTCCTTCAGGGTAATGTTTGACAGGAATCGGTCAAAAGCGCATAATTCCGCCAAGATTATTGGAAATAAGCAACAATTGAGCAAGTGTTAATATTCGCTGCTCGGCCCAAATTTTCTACAAATAGGAGGACCTAGCCAGATGGCACAAATTAAGTTCGGGACAGATGGGTGGCGTGCAGTTATCGCCGAAGATTATACTTTTGACAATGTTCGCAAAGTCTCCCAGGCCGTGGCAGATTATATAAAAGACGAAGGGCGCGATAAAGACGGTATTGTTATCGGGTACGATACCCGGTTCGGTTCTGAACATTTCGCGGTAGCTGTCGCGGAAGTGCTGGCCGGTAACGGGATTAAATCAATTTTCTCGGATAAATTCGTGCCAACACCTGTCATCAGCTATGCCATTACCGAGAAAAAGGCCGGGGCCGGGGTAGTTATTACCGCCAGCCACAACCCACCCACCGATAACGGCTTCAAATTCAAACCTTATTACGGCGGTTCAGCCTCACCTGAGATTGTAGCCGAGCTGGAAAAAAGGCTTGACCACGAAATCAAACGAATGCCCTTTGCCCAGGCCCAGAGCAGCGGGTTAGTCGAATATTTCGATGCATCGGCCAGTTATATCGAGCAGTTGGGCCGGGTGGTTGACCTGGAAGGCATCAAACAAAGTAAACTGAACATTATGGTAGACCCCATGTGGGGGGCCGGTCAGGGTTATTTCCCCCGGATTCTGGGCGGCGGCAAGGTCACTGTCGGCCAGATTCACGGCGAACGCAACCCGCTCTTCCCCGGCATGCACAACCCTGAACCGATTGCCAAAAACCTGAACGACCTCATGGACCTCATGAAAGACAGCGATTCCGACCTGGGTATCGCGAACGATGGTGACGCCGACCGGGTTGGTATCGTGGATGAAACCGGGCGTTTTATGAACCAATTGGAAGTTTACGCTTTGCTGGCGCTGTATATGCTGGAAGTGCGCGGGGAACGCGGCCCCATGGTTAAATCGCTCTCGACCACCAGCATGGCTGAAAAGCTGGGTAAACTCTATGGGGTAGAAGTATATGAAACGCCGGTTGGGTTCAAACATATTGGCCCTAAAATGATGGCAACCAACGCGATTATTGGCGGTGAAGAAAGCGGCGGGTTCGGATTCCGGGGCCACATTCCGGAGCGCGACGGTATCTTATCCGGCCTGATGATTGCCGATATGATGGTCAAGTTAAAGAAGAGCGCCAGCGGCTTGCTGGAATACCTCTTTGAAAAAGTCGGCCCCCATTATTACGACCGGATTGACTTTACCTTCGAACAGGCCCGGCGCGAAGAAATCATTGACCGCCTGAAGACCAACCCACCCAAGACTATCGCCGGTATGCCGGTCGTCCGCAGCCGGACCGATGACGGGTTCAAGTACTACAGCGAAGACGGGAGCTGGCTGCTAATCCGCTTTAGCGGCACCGAGCCGATTATGCGCGTCTACACCGAAACCAGTTCGCCGGAAAAAGTCCGGCAGATGCTGGAACAGGGCCGCTCGATGACCGGGGCCTAAATTCTTTTAGCCTATCGAACGAAACCGGAGCCTCAAAACTCCGGTTTTTCAGGCCCGGTAAGCGCCTTTTAAAGCAAAAGAGGTTAAAGTATGCCGGCACCCTTTGAAAAGAATGAAATCGACCGCTCAATGCACGAATATTACGAGCAGCGGGCGGAAGAGTATGACGACTGGTACAACCGGGTAGGCCGCTACTACGACCCGGCGACAAATGCCGCCTGGCATGCCCAGGTTGCCGAGTTGGGGCGGGAAGCAGCCCGGTTTGGTGGCATGTTGAACCGCTATCCGGGCATGCGGGCGCTGGACTTATGCTGTGGCACCGGCAAATGGACCCCCTTCTTTGCCCGGAGCCTGACCGAAACCGGCCAGGTAATCGCTTTTGACTATTCACCGGCCATGCTCGCCCATGCCCGCGCCCGTTTACAGGAAGAAGACGCCGGTTTACTGGCAAAGACCGCTTTCGTTAGGGGCGATGCCTACTTCCTGCCCTTTGCCGACCAGAGCTTTGACCTGTTATTCTTTGGTTTCTGGTTGAGCCACGTGCCCCATGAACGAGTTATACCCTTCTTTAATGAGATAAAACGAGTACTGAAACCCGGTGGTAACGTCCTGGTTTTCGACTCGGCCTTGCGACCGGGTGTTCCAGGCGAGGAAATTTCGCGTCGTCCGCTAAAAAATGGCTCGGTCCATTCCGTACTCAAAATTAATTACACCCCCCTGCAATTAGAAAAGCTGCTGGGCCAGGTTTTCCCACGTAGCGCCGCTCGGCAGACCTACGATTTTTTCTTAATCGGCCAGGCAGCCCATTAAGCTTCATTGCAATCAATTTTTACTATTCCAAAAAGCACCTTTTTGCATTAATAATGGAAATATTCGATTTAGAATAGCACCGCAACAAAGTTAAAAGCCCTTTTTCAGTTGCAACACCTCTGAATAATGGTCTATACTAAAATTATTGCTGTTTATAAAATCAGGGTTAGAAAGTAACCTTCTAATGAAACTGCTTGATGTACCGCTTTTTCCTTTAGAGTTAGTGCTATTTCCTCAAATGGTACTGCCGCTTAGAATATTCGAGACCCGCTACCGCCTGATGCTTAGTGAGTGTCTTAAAAATAATACGCCTTTTGGGGTTGTACTCCTGCAAGAAGGCGACTCGGTCCAGGAAGGCCGGTTGCACTTTGAAGCACCCAAACCTTTTAAGGTAGGGACCCTGGCCCGGATTACCGAAGTGGCTTCCCTGGAAGAGGGCGGAATGCTTATTACAACGGTAGGCACCGAGCGTTTCCGCCTGCTCGAATACCGTACCGAAAAACCCTATATGACCGGCGATATCGAAATTTGGCCGGACGAACCGGAAGAGGCCGGACCTGATGTAATTACGGAAACTATGGCCCGGATTACCCTTGTTTTCGAACAATACCTGCGAATTTTGATGGAAATGGCCGGCAAACGCATCCAGGCGCTCGACATTCCGACCGAACCGGAAGTGCTTTCCTACCTGGTTCCTAACTGGCTCTATATCAGTACCCAGGAAAAACAAAAATTGCTGGAAGCTCCAGGTATCAGGTCCAGACTTGAAAAGGAATTATTCTTGCTGGAAAATGAGACGGCCTTTTTCGAAAATGTTAAATCTAATGCTAAAAAACCGGCTTCTTCCGAAGTCAGGAACCCCGCAGATTTGGAAGAAATGCCCTGGAAAGAAGAAAATAAATATAATCTGCGCGACCGGTTTAGTCCTAACTGACAGCTTATTTCCTGGCCCTGCCAGGTTGCCGGGTAGGGACTTGCCTTTAACAAACCTCCTGGCTAATGTATAATGAATTTAATGTACCAGAATCTTTTTTCAATTAGTTTCCCGAGTTTTAATTCCAGGCACTACCGGGGCGGGCAGCTTATTGTTATCTACCAAAAACTGAAGGAGGCATGCCTGAATGGCAGCTACACTTAAAAAAGTTGGCGTGATGGGTTGTGGTTTGATGGGCAGTGGGATTGCCCAGGTAGCGGCACAGGCCGGGTTTGAAACGGTGGTAGGTGAAGTATCGGAAGACCTGCTGAGCCGGGGTATCGGGCGCATTCAAACGTTTTTGGGCAAGGATATTGAAAAAGGCAAACTTTCCCGGGAAGATGGTGAAGCCACCCTCAAACGGCTTAAAGGTACGACTGACCTGAACGATTTCGCGGATTGCGACCTGGTGATAGAAGCGATTATCGAGAATATGGATGAAAAGCGCAAGCTCTACAGCCGCCTGGATACCATTTGCAAACCAGAAACAATCTTCGCTAGCAACACTTCATCCCTCCCGGTTATCGAAATGGCGGCCGCCACCAAACGGCCAGACCGTGTAGGCGGCTTGCACTTCTTCAACCCGGTCCCGGTCATGAAACTGGTCGAAGTAGTAAAGACCATCAGTACCAGTGATGAAACCGTGGGAATCCTGACCAGCTTCGGCCAGGCCGCCGGTAAAACAGTCGTCCTGGCTAAAGATACGCCGGGCTTTATTGTAAATCTGCTGCTGGTGCCTTATCTACTGGATGCTATCCGGGCGCTGGAACGCGGTGTCGCCAGCCGTGAAGATATTGATAACGGCATGAAACTGGGTTGTGGTCACCCGATGGGGCCGTTGACCCTGCTCGACTTCGTGGGTCTGGATACCACCTACTATATCGCGAATATTATGTTCGAGGAGTTCAAGGAAACCCGCTATGCCCCTCCGCCGCTGCTGCGCCGGATGGTCCTGGCCGGGCATTATGGCCGGAAGTCCGGCAAAGGTTTTTACGATTACAACCAGTAAAGGAAAACGATGGAGTATACTGCTATCCTGGTAGAGCGGGAAGATGCCGAAAATATTGCTACTATTACCGTTAACCGCCCTGACAAACTCAATGCCTTAAACAGCACGGTCCTGCGGGAGCTGGGCGCGGCTTTTGACGAGTTGAAAGCCGATGAAACCGTCCGGGCAATAATAATGACCGGCGCCGGTCAGAAAGCTTTTATCGCCGGGGCCGATATTGCCGAACTGAATGCCATTCCCGACCCGATACACGGGGCCTACCACGCGCACCTGGGGCAGGAACTCTGCTTCAAAATTGAGCGGTTGCGCCAGCCGGTAATTATGGCAATAAACGGGTATGCCCTGGGCGGCGGCCTGGAACTGGCTATGGCCGGTGATATTCGGATTGCCGCCGAGACGGCCCGGTTAGGCCAACCGGAAATCAACCTGGGTATTATTCCCGGCTTTGGTGGTACTCAGCGCTTGCCCCGCCTTATCGGTAAGGGTTTAGCCAAACTGATGATTTACACCGGAGACCAGGTTACGGCCCAGGAAGGCTTGCGCATAGGGCTGGTTGACCGGGTAGTGCCGCTGGCATTGTTAAATGAAGAGGCCCGTAAAGTCGCCATTAACCTGGCTAAAAAAGCCCCACTGGCCCTGGCAGCCGCCAAAGCCGCCATCAACCAGGGTCTTGAAGTAGACATTGACCGGGGTTGCGACCTGGAAGCGGCTCAATTTGGCCTGCTTTTTAGCACCAGCGACAAGGTTGAAGGGACCAAAGCCTTCCTGGAAAAGCGCCAGGCCAACTTTACAGGCCATTAAACCCGAAACTTGCAAAATGAGCGATTGTATTTTATAAACCTTTAATATTTGTTGAGCATAACCATTTGGGGGGATAACAGTGCAGAATGACAAGTACTGGCAAGAAACACTTGCAGGTATCCGGGTGTCAATTGATCAGATAGATGCCGAAATCATCCGGCTGTTGGGTGAACGAGGCAAGCTGGTCCATAAAGTAGGTGAATTAAAACCGCACGTGGGTGCGGTCCGGGTACCCGAGCGTGAGCGCCAGGTGGTAGAGCGGGCGGCCCATTTAGCCGCTGAAAATGGCCTGGACGCCGAGTTCGGCCGCGACCTTTACCACTTTTTGTTGAATTATTTTGCTACTCGCGAGGAACAACAAGTATTAGAAAGAACTACCAAGCTGGAGACTTCAGCAAACTAGAATTAAACTATGCCGGATAAAATTCTACCAAGACTCAGTATCCGACAGGGTATCACCGCAGATTTCCCCCTGGTTAAACAGATTTGCGCCGATGTAAACGGCGGAAATGATTATATCCCGGAAGTTTGGGAAGAGTGGATTAATAATCCCCAAAACCTGGCCTTTATAGTAGAAATGGACCGGCAGCCGGCCGGTCTATACTTTCTGCGGTTAGGTGTTGCCGGGTTAACAACCGGTTGGCTCCAGGGAGTCCGGGTTTCTTCTGCATTTCGGAAACAAGGTCTCGCGGGATATATCCTTGAAGAGGCTATCCGGCAAAGCCGCGAGTTGGGAATGTGTTACCTTCAGTATGTCACAGCCCAGGAAAACCGGCCAATGCATCGCCTGGCTGAAATTAACGGGTTCTGGCCTGTCGGGAATTTCCTGATTTACACTTATCAAAGAGTTAATGAAACCCTCCGCAGCAGCATGGCCTGCCGGTTAGTTACTACTTCCGAATTCGATGAGGCTTACCGGATGCTGCTCGATTCAGCGGAGCACCAGTTAGCGCATGGAATTTATTGTAATACCTGGGGCTGGAAGCCTTTGAGCATAGATACTTTTCGGCAGCACCTGGAACGGCGGGAAGTCTATACCCTGACCGGTGCTTTAAAGGTCCTCGCGATAATGCACCGGGCGGAAGACAACAGTTATTGGATCTCTTTTCTGGCTGGGAATACCGCCTCCCGGTTACATTTACTGAGCGAACTTACCCGCAAGGTTACTAAAAATGTACCGGCCGGACAGCCTTTAGAATTGATGGCCCAGTTGGTTCAATCTCCAGCCAATGAAAAGATTCTAACCCAGGCTGGCTTTGAACCGGATAATCCCGAGCCGGTTATGACGCTTTACGAACTAAAACTGGATAATCACCGGAAAGATCCTGATTTGCTTACCTGAACATTAACCGGCGCAATTTTCTAAACCGGTAAATCTACCCGAATAGCTAAGCCCAGATGATAACTCCAGCAGTCAAAACGAGTTTACCTGAGTTAATATTTTTGCGCTCTAAGGTTATTGACTCTTTTCAAGAGTGGTGGTATAAATAGTGTTACCGCTAAAGCGGAATTTTTGCTCGATCAAGAAGATTGATCAAACCCAGGAGCAGACCTCAAGTCTTAGCTTATTTCAGGCTTTGAGTGGTCAGGCGAAGAGCAGTAGAATAAACTCGGGAACTAATCGAGTTAAAAAAAGGCCAAATTCGCCCTTGACAAACCCCTAGCGGCGTTGCTATAATAGTTAAGCACAAAACAAGCGGCCATACGAATTCTAGTTAAAATTGAGTTGCTGGATAAGCACTCTACCTAGACTGAATTTGCCGCGATAGCACTTTAATAATCGGAGAGTGGTAGAGAAACACTTTCTATATATACAGAATGCAAGCGAAACGTCAAGAGAACAGGAACTATTTTGGATCTCTGTCAATAACTGACGCCTTCTATGGTTTAACTATCTGGTAACAGTGGTTAAATCGAAATGAAAGGTGTGGAGAGTTTGATCCTGGCTCAGGATAAACGCTGGCGGCGTGCCTAATGCATGCAAGTCGAACGGATAGCTTTCGGGCTATTAGTGGCAAACGGGTGAGTAACACGTGGGGATCTGCCCAAGAGTGGGGAACAACTCCTCGAAAGAGGAGCTAATACCGCATACGGTTGGTGTTGAGGAACATCAAACTAAAGCTCGC
>JAQBPB010000071.1 GCA_028287745.1 Chloroflexota bacterium | reverse complement strand
ATTGATGGTGTACTTAAGTTCGAGGATTTCGCCTTTAACGTCTACCGTAATCTACTTGGAGAGGTCGCCATTAGCGACGGCGGTAGTGACGTCAGCAATTTTACGTAATAGTCCGGTCAGGTTCACGGACATCAGGTTTACGTTATCGGTTAAATCTTTCCAGACACCCGAAACTCCCTTGACATCAGCTTGCCCACCAAGGTTACCCTCCGTGCCTACCTCGCGGGCCACACGGGTTACTTCTGAAGCAAAGCCGTTCAGTTGGTCCACCATCGTATTGATAGTGTTCTTAAGTTCGAGAATTTCGCCTTTAACGTCGACGGTGATTTTCTTGGAGAGGTCGCCATTAGCGACGGCGGTAGTAACTTCGGCGATGTTACGCACCTGGCCGGTCAGGTTTCCGGCCATATAGTTCACATTGTCGGTGAGGTCTTTCCAGACGCCACCTACACCCGGTACAAGGGCCTGACCGCCCAGCTTGCCTTCCGTGCCTACTTCACGGGCCACGCGGGTTACTTCTGAGGCAAATGAGCTTAGCTGGTCCACCATCGTGTTGATGGTGTTTTTCAACTCTAAAATCTCGCCCTTAACGTCTACGGTGATTTTCTTGGAAAGATTGCCGTTAGCGACGGCGGTAGTAACTTCAGCGATGTTACGGACCTGGCCGGTCAGGTTCCCGGCCATATAGTTCACGTTGTCGGTCAGGTCCTTCCAGACCCCGGCGACGCCTTTGACCTGGGCCTGGCCGCCCAGTTTACCTTCGGTACCGACTTCCCCGGCCACGCGGGTTACTTCTGAAGCAAATGAGTTAAGCTGGTCAACCATCGTGTTGATGGTGATTTTAAGTTCGAGGATTTCGCCTTTTACATCAACCGTAATCTTTTTGGAAAGGTCACCGTTAGCGACCGCAGTGGTCACTTCGGCGATATTACGAACCTGGCCGGTCAGGTTTCCGGCCATCAGGTTTACATTGTCGGTGAGGTCTTTCCAGGTACCTGAAACGCCTTTGACCTGGGCCTGGCCCCCAAGTTTACCTTCGGTACCTACCTCACGGGCCACGCGGGTTACTTCCGAAGCAAACGAGCCGAGCTGGTCCACCATTGTATTTACGATATTAGCCGTCCGGAGAAATTCGCCTTTAAGAGGTTGCCCGTCGATTTCCATTACCATATTCTGGGAGAGGTCGCCTTTAGCCACCGCCCCGATAACCCGGGTAACTTCGGTGGTAGGCTGGACCAACCCGCCAATCAGGGTATTTACCGATTCAACACAGCCGCCCCAGGAGCCGCCGGCTTCGCCAAGAGAAGCCCGCTGGGTTATCTTACCCTCTTTACCAACGACGGTGCCGATCCGTTCCAGTTCTTTGCTCATGCGCTGGTTTAATTCAATGATGTCGTTAAGCGTATCGGCAATTTTCCCGGATATACCGGTGTGGTCGTCTGGCAACCGCACCGTGAAGTCCCCTTTTTTGACTGAGGTTAGGACCTTGAGTAATACTTTAGCATCAAGTTCGTCGTTGCTTACGGTTGCTGTAGGCATATGTTTCTTTCGTTTCTCCAGTTTGTTTACTTTTCCTGGCGGTCGGCAAAATATGAAAAGGCCTCTAATGGCTTTGATTGTTACATTCTAATGCAAAACAAACCAGTTAAACTATAGCTAATTTGACCTAGATTAGAATTTTATGAATGGATTAAAACCCAAAAATTTGTGTCCTAATTTTAGCATAAAACAAAATTATCGAAACCCAAAATTTAACCGATTTTATCAGAATATTATTAGAAAACAGGTACTTTTCGAACGGACATGTCCTCACCCCGGCTGACACAGGAATATCTTTGGTTGTAACAGGGCAACCCGGTTTGTGAGAAATAATAAGCCTATTTTAACTTAAAAAATAAAAATTGTCTTGCTAATTAGCAAGTTTCAGGTATCTCAATCAGGCAAAGTTTGAGGTGACTTGAAAAGGTTCTCCCAGAGATCGCCTTTTTTCTTCAGCAGGGCCGGGACGGTTTCAATCGTGAAATCGGCCAGTTTAAAGTTTCCTTGCTCTACTTGCTGCCATTCCAGGGGCATGCTTACCGTAGCGCCCGGTTTGGCCCGTACCGTGTAAGCGGCGGCCACGGCTTTTCCTCGCGCATTTTGCAGCCAATCCAGGTATACCTGGTGGACCTTCCGGTCGGTAAGCCGCCGCTCCAGGGTCGCTATTTCAGGATTGCGGCTGACCACCAGTTGGGAAAACTTTTCGGCAAAAGCGGCTGCTTCCTGGTAAGAGTAGCGCCCGGCCTCAAGCGGCACAAAAAGGTGCAGCCCACTCGACCCGGAAGTTTTAATAAAACAGGCCAGGTTAGCTTCTTCTTTTAGAGTGTTGCGCACGGCCAGGGCCAGTTGCCGGACATTTTCGAAGGGAGCCTTGTGTGGGTCAAGGTCAAACACAATGTAATCCGGCTGGTCCAGGCTATCCAGGCGGGAGTGCCAGGGGTTATGGGCGATGGTGCCGAGATTGGTCAAATAAAGCAAGCTGGCGAGGTTGCTATAGACCGCATAGTTGACCGGGCGAGTAGTTTCCACGGGTGTTAGCAGGATGGTCTTGAGAAAAGACGGGGCGGTTTCCGGGTCTACATTTTGTTGGAAGAAACCGCCATCCCTGGTCCTGAAGTCGGTTCCCCGGTCGCGGAGGGTAGATTCAGCATTTGCCGTTAGGGGCCGGATGCCGTTCGGGTAGCGCTTGAGGATAGCCGGGCGGTCCTGCAAATAGGGCATGATATACCCGGCAACCTCCAGATAGTAGCGCAAGAGGTCAATTTTAGTGATGCCTTCGTCAGGCCAGTAGACTTTTTCCAGGTGCGTCAATTCAACCGTGGTAGCAGGGTCTAGCTCCAGTTCCACCCCACCGGTCCGTTCTTTTCCGGCCAGGAAAGTTTTACGGCTAACCATATCCAAAATAGTACCCCCCTAAAATAGCACCAGGTCTGGGTTATAGCCGGTCGCCTCGGCAATCAGGCGCAGGACGGCTTCGGTATCGGCCGGGCGCAGGGCAATATCAAAATCATTCATATTGATTTCCAGCTTTGGGCCAATCTGGTATTCGGCGAAAAACCGGTCGTAGGAGCGATTGAGGGCACCCAGGTATTCCCGGTCTACCCCACCGGTTTCGTAGCTTCGGCCGCGCAGGGCAATCCGGTTTAAGAGGGTATCCTCGCTGGCGCTCAGGTAGACCAGCAGGTCGGCTGGGCGGACGGCGTCTTCCAGCAGATAATAAAGGTCGCTGAGGGTGCCGAATTCGCGCTGCGACAAAATGCCTTCTTCGAAGAGGGTCCGGCCAAAGACCATATAATTTTCGGCGGCGCTTCTTTCCTGGATAGCGTTAACCTCACCCCGTGTGATAGTAAGTTGCTGGCGAAAAGTCTTTTCCAGGAAGACCAACTGGCTGGGCAGGGCCCAGCGGGGCCGGTCGGCATAGTAATCCGCCAGGTAGGGATGGTCTTCGACCGATTCCTGGAACAACTGCCAGCGCCAGCGTTCGGCCATAATCCCGGCCAGGGTGGTCTTGCCTACTCCAATGTTGCCACAAAGAGTGATATAAAGCGCCACGGTTTTCCCCGATTATTACGTCTGGTTTAAAAAAAGCCCGGTAGATTTAGCTTCCCAACTACTGCTAGAGGGCAGTATAGCATACTGTATCGCCCGGTTGAAGTTTATTTGGGGCAAAGCCGATTGGCAAAATACCGGCCGGTTTAGCCCAAAAAGAATATATAATTTGTGCCAATATTAAAATTAGAACAAAATCCATTTTGGGTATTTTATTTACCCCATTGGGATGGGATAAAAAATTTCTATCAAATGTTCGATTTCTTGAGTTTTTGGTTAAAAAATAGTATAATATATCAGTTAAAGTATTGTTATATGAGAAAGCAGAGAAGGGAAGTTACACCTTTATGGAAATCGGCGATAACGGCAATTTAGGCAATATACGAGTAGTAGACATTGACCAGGAAATGCGTACCGCCTACCTGGACTATGCTATGAGTGTAATTGTCCAGCGAGCTTTGCCGGATGTGCGCGATGGCCTCAAGCCGGTGCAACGGCGCATCCTCTACTCGATGTCCGAAAATAATTACCGCTTCAATGGGCCTTATCGCAAGAGCGCCCGTATTGTCGGTGACGTGATGGGTAAATATCACCCCCACGGTGACTCTTCCATTTATGAAACCATGGTCCGTATGGCCCAGGATTTTTCTTTACGCTATCTGTTGATTGATGGGCAAGGAAACTTTGGTTCAATTGAAGACGACCCGGCCGCGGCCTCACGGTATACCGAAGCCCGGATGACGCCTATTGCCGACGAATTGCTCCAGGACCTGGATAAAGATACGGTTGACTTTGTACCGAATTATGACGGTAGCGAGCAACAGCCGAGCGCTTTGCCTGCCAAGCTGCCCAACTTGCTCCTGAACGGGGCCCAGGGTATCGCGGTCGGTATGGCGACCAATATTCCGCCGCATAACCTGACCGAGATTTGCGATGTCCTGATTTACCTGGTTGACAATCCGGATGCTACGGTTGATGAACTAATCCAGTACCTGCCGGGGCCAGATTTCCCGACCGGCGGTATTATTCTGGGCCGGGATGGCATTAAAGAAGCTTATTCGACCGGGCGTGGCCGCATAATCGTCCGGGCAAAGGCCCACGTTGAAGAAAACCGGGGCCGCTTTAGCATCATCGTCACCGAGCTGCCTTACCAGGTTAGCATGAGGACCTTGCAGGAGCGCATCGCCGAACTGGTTAAAGATGGCAAGCTGGACGGTATCTCGGATATGAATAACGAGAGCGACCGGACCGGTATCCGCCTGGTGATTGACCTTAAGCGCGATGCCCAGCCTAAAAAGGTTCTCAACCAGCTCTTCAAGTATACTCAGCTTCAGACCTCATTTAGCTGTAACTTGCTGGCCCTGGTTGAAAACGGTATGGAACCCAAGCTGCTTACCCTGCGCCGGATTCTGCGCGAGCATATCGCCTGGCGGCAGCTTGTTATCAGCCGCCGGACGCGCTTCGACCTGGATAAAGCTCGCCGCCGGGCCCATATTCTGGAAGGCTTGCTCAGAGCGATTGACCAGATTGACGCGATTATCAATTCTATTCGCCAGTCCAAGAGCCGTGACGCTGCCCGGACTTCCCTGATGGAAGGCTTCCAGTTGAGCGAGGAGCAATCTATCGCTATCCTGGAAATGCAGTTAGGCCGCCTGGCCGCCCTGGAACGCCAGCGGATTGATGATGAGTTCACTGAAATTCGCAAGAATATCAATTACCTGGAAGACCTGCTGGCCCACCCCGAGAAAATCCTGGGTCTGATTAAAGATGACCTTAAGATGCTGCGGGATAAATTCGGCGATGCCCGCCGGACGACCATTATGGCCGGTGTTGAGTCCGACTTCTCGGTAGAAGACCTGATCCCGGATGAACTAATCCTGGTCACTGTCACCAACAAGGGTTATATCAAACGGTTAGCCCACGACACCTACAAGACCCAGCGCCGTGGTGGCAAAGGTATCACCGGGATGACCACCCGCGAAGAAGATGCAATCAAGCATACGATTATATGCAGCACCCTTGATAGCCTGCTCTTCTTTACAAACAAAGGGCGCGTCTTCCAGTTGAAAGCCCATGAAATACCCGATTCCGGTCGGACCACCAAGGGCTTGCCTATTATCAACCTGATTTCACTGACGCAGAACGAAACTATTACCAGCGTCTTGCCGGTAAGCGGTTTTGCCAAGTCGGAATACCTGATTATGGCGACCCGTAACGGTAAGATTAAACGGACCAACCTGGGCGATTTTGCCTCGGTCCGGGCTAACGGCCTGATTGCTATCCGGCTGGAAGACAATGACGAATTAAGCTTCGTCTGGGAAACTTCCGGTAACGGTGAAGTGATTATGACCACTGCCGAAGGAAAAACAATTCGCTTCCGCGAGACCGAGGTCCGGCCAATGGGCCGCGATACCGTCGGGGTGAATGCTATCCGCCTGGTGAACAGCAATGATCACGTGGTCGGTATGGACCTGGTAGATCCGGGCGCTGACCTCTTGATCATTACCTCGAACGGTATCGGCAAGCGTACTCCGCTGGAAGAGTTCCCGACCCACGGGCGCTATGGGCAGGGCGTTATCGCCATGCGCATCAGCGATAAGAGCGGCCAGATTGTGGCAACACGGGTAGTCAAGGGCAACGACGAGATTATGCTGATGACCACCAGCGGTATGGTCACTCGTATCGCGGCCCACGACGTCAGCCAGCAGGGCCGGTCCACCTCCGGGGTTATGGTTATGACCTTCAAGGAAGGTAAGGGCGACAGCGTGGCTTCGGTCGCGGTTGTCCGGGAAGAACAGGCCGCTGCCGCGATGGTCCGGGGCAAAGGCACCGAACTGGACAGCCTGCGCCTGCCGATTGACAGCAAGGGCCACGTCCTGACCGCCCCCAACGGCAACGGGCACACCAGCGCCGATGAGCTTAACCCGGTAGAGTCTTCCGACTTCGTGGACCTGATTGAGGGCGACCCGTCGAATAATCCTGACCTTGAGGATGACGAAAATGACAATGTAAATGGTAACGGGAACGGCCACAAACCGCTCGCCTAAATCCTAAAACTAAAAAGGCCGGATTTACCCTGAAAAGTAAATCCGGCCTTTTATATTGGGTTTTGCTATAAAAGCGACCCGCTATTTTCGCCCATTAGTTTGCGGCGCAGCAGCGGCACCGGGGGCGCGCCGTTACTGACACAGGCGTCGTGGAAGGCTTTGAGATTAAAGCTGGCACCGTCGCGCTTTTCTAAATCCTCGCGCAGCTTGAGGAACATCAGCTTGCCCAGGGTATAGGAGAAATAGCCGGGGTTAAAGGTGCCGCGCAGGGCTTCGGCCCGGGCCGGGCCTTCCGCCAGACCGGCATACTTGGTGAATAGCCCCGTCGCTTCCTCTATGCTCATGCCCTGGGTGTGCATCTTGATACTGGCGACATAGCGGCAATTGCGGACAATCGCCCAGGTCAGTTGGGCCAGCCGGATGGCCGGGTCATTGTTCCCATAGCCTTCTTCCAGCATCATCTGTTCGGCGTAATGGGCCCACCCTTCGAAGTGACAGGGGCTGCTCATGAGCAATACTTTGGTGACATGGCTGGGGGCCTGGTGAATGTGCTGGAAATGGATGAAGTGACCGGGATAGACCTCATGGATAGAAATGTCTTCCAGGTTGCCGTAATTAAAGACTTTCAGCCAGTCTTCGATCCGCTCCGGGGACCAGTCTTCTTCCGGTGGAGTTACGAAGTAATAGCTTTCGTTGGACTTTTCAAAGGGCCCGGCTGGGGCCATGCTGGCAAAGCTCCAGCGCTGCGAAGCCGGGGTTGGGGCCACCGTTGCCAGGTTGTCGTTAGGAATGGTAATGAGGTCTTTGGCAACCAGGTATTGCCGGATATTATCCAGCAAACCCTGGGTGTAGGGAATTAGTTCGGCGGCCGAAGGATGCTGGTTGTCGAAGCGAGCTTTGATTTCTTTAAGGTCGGACGCAGGGTCAATTTCTTTAGCCAGGGCGTTCAGCCTGGCGAAATTTTCTTCCAGGTTGCGTTCGCCCGCGGCCAGGACATTTTCCAGCGGTAAATCCAGCAATTCATCGTAGCGCAAGAGTTTTTCATACTTTTCGCGGCCCAGCGCAAAATCGTCATGGGCCTGCGACTGCTGCTCTTTCAGGTAATCTACCATTTCCTGGATGGCGGCGCTGGCGGCCTGGTTGGCCTGTTCGCTCTCTTTTTGCAAGGCCGGGGAAATTTCGGGCGACTGGATAATTGTTTTTACATCGTTCTGGCGGAAGCGCAACTCACCCTCAAGGGCCATAATCGAAACTTCCAGCAGGGACCGGGCGAAAGGCGGTTTAAGGTTTTCACGGGCAACTGCCAGGTAACCGGGAATTTGCTGCTGGTGGCGGGTCAGGGCAGCGATACGTTCTTCCAGGGGCGCGTAGTTGCGGGTCAGGTAGCTGAAAAGGGCCAGCCCGTCGGCATAGAAAAGGGGGCTGGTCTCCCAGTCGCGCAACTCAGCCAGGTTGAAAATCCCTGACTCCAGGTTGTGCCGGAGCAACTCCACGTCAAATTTATCCTGGTCGCTGAAACCGGAAAGGTCTAGCCGGTCCAGCTCGGCCAGTTGCTGCCGGGCTTCGGCCACCCAGCGTTCCAACCCCTGGCGGCTTAAATCGGCCACCCGGCCGTCATATTCGTGCAACCCGATGTAGTAGCGGGCAAGTGAAGGGTGAAGCTCCAGGTAGCCTTTCAAGATTCGTTCGCTTAATTCGGAAAAGTTTGCAGGCATTAAACCGTACTTTCTAGATTTTATGACTTTCTGGGCGAAAGTCGAGTTTTATTAGTTTATTAAACAGGCCGGGATATTATAGAGGGCGGGTTAACCGCTTGCCAAGTAGAAGCGGTACTTAAAGGGCTGTCCAGGCTAAATCATGGTACATATCCCTTTAAAGGTCGGGTAAGATTTTATGCTCGAAAGCCTTAACAAACCTACAGGCGCGAAACGTAACGGTTGCCTTTGACATAATAACGCCAGGGGAAATCTTTGCCCCGGCTGATACCAATCCGGGTAGTTTCTACCACCTCAAACGGTGGCAGTTGCAGGGAAAGCGGGGTTTCCACTATGTACAGACGCGGGCCGGTCAGGGGTTGGCCGTTATAAGAACCGTTAATGCCCATCGCCTGACAGAGTTTGCCGGGGCCGTTGGTTAGCTGGCGGTCCTCAACTTTACCTTTTAACAGGTGCAAGCCGCGCCGATCCCGCATCGTTTCCACCCCCAGGACAGGCTGGACGGCCCGGATGAGGGCCGCCGCCGCGTAGCCGTCCGGCCCGGTAACCGCGTTTATCATCCAGTGGTTGCCGTAGGTGAAGTAGACATAGGCCAGGCCGGGCGGCCCCCACATAATATCGTTGCGGCGGGTTCGTCCGACATAGGCATGACAGGCCGGGTCCTCCGGCCCCACGTAGCCTTCGGTTTCCACGATAATTCCGGCGGTCGCCCTGGATTCGTCACCTTCCGGTATGACGACCAGGGTCTTGCCCAGCAATTGCCGGGCAATCTCCAGGGTTGATTGTTCATAAAAAGCAGAAGGTATTACGCCGGACAAGATTCCCGGTAAACTCGCTTCCTGCAAGCTGCTCATCGAGGCTCGTTTCTAAGCTAAAACCTTTTACCGTTTGGCCCGTTCATACTGGACCGGCCATCTGATATCAAAGCCCAGGCTTTTGGCGGCGTGATTAGGCCAGTAGGGGTCGCGCAGTAACTCGCGAGCCAGCGCAACCATGTCTGCCTGGCCGGTGCGTATAATTCTATCGGCTTGCTCGGGTTCGTAAATCAGCCCTACCGCCGCCGTTAGAATAGGCGCTTCCTGTTTGATTTGTTCGGCAAAAGGCACCTGGTAACCCGGGCCGAGTTTTATTTGCTGGTTCGGTGAAACACCGCCGCTGGAACTGTCAATCAGGTCTACTCCGGCCTTCGCCAGTAACTTTGATAGGGCTACGCTATCGTCCGGGGTAAAACGCAGCTCGTTCTCGGGCAACCAATCAGTCACCGAAAGCCGGACAAACAACGGCAATTCAGCCGGTATTACTTCGCGGATAGCGTGGACAACTTCAAGCAAAAAGCGGGCCCGGTTTTCCAGCGAGCCGCCGTATTCATCAGAACGATGGTTAGAGGCGGGCGAAAGGAATTCGTTGAGCAGATAGCCATGCGCGCCGTGAATTTCCAGCACTTCGAAACCGGCCTGGATGGCCCGCTGGGCGCCTTTTACAAAGGCCCGGGTGATTTCCCCGATTTCGGCTTTGCTAAGTTCCTGGGGAGTGTAATACTCTTCCGCGAAGGCGACCGGGCTAGGCCCGACCAGCTCGGACGGCCAGCCGCCCTGTTCTTGCGACAAAGGCTTGCCGCCGTTCCAGGGCTGCGAAACCCCGGCTTTGCGTCCGGCATGTGCCAGTTGCATGCCAGGCACCGCGCCCTGCTCTTTTATAAACCGGGCAACCTGGCCCAGTTTTTCTATGTGCCGGTCATCCCAGATACCCAGGTCCTGGGGTGAAATGCGGCCTCTCGGTTCTACGGCGGTAGCCTCGGTAATGACCAACCCGGCCCCACCGACCGCCCGGGAACCCAGGTGGACCAGGTGCCAGTCGTTGGCAAAGCCATCCTCGGAGCTGTACATGCACATCGGTGAGACCATAATCCGGTTTTTAAAGGTAATTCCCCTGATGGTGAGTGGGCTGAATAAATGAGCAGTTTCTGTTTCTTGTGAACCCAATTTGGGTTGGTTTAAGAGATCCATTTGTATATATTTTCCTTGTTAATATTATCCAATAAATAAGATATATAAGTAAAAATCAAAATTTGAGCAGCTAGCGACCTTATTTTACCAGCCCTTTCCGGTTAAAGCTAACTAATTCGACAGAATTTGTTTTATTGAATTAATTACTTTAAAAGCAGGCAACAAAATGGCAGGCCGGAAATTGCACCCTAGTAACAAATCCGGCCTGCCATTATATTTTCTGACAGGTTTGTGTAAAACCTGCTCAGCAATAAAAACTCCTGAGTAAAAGGGTTTAATCGTAGCGAAGGGCGTCAATCGGGTTCAGTTTACTGGCCCGCCGCGCCGGATAAATCCCGAAGAATAAGCCGACCGCCACGGCGAAACCCACCGCGATAACAATAACCGAAGGACTAAGCAGGGTTGGCAAACTCGGTACGGTCTTACCGACAATTATAGATGAGATTACACCTACCACTACCCCGATCAACCCGCCGACGAAGCAAATACTGATGCTTTCTATCATGAACTGGACCAGGATATCGGACGGTTTAGCTCCGATGGCTTTGCGAATGCCAATCTCGCGGGTCCGTTCGGTTACTGTTACCAGCATAATATTCATAATGCCGATGCCGCCCACAAAGAGCGAAATGGAAGCTATCACCAGCAGGAAGATAGTGTAGGTAGCCGCCTGGTCCCTGGCAGTCTGCAAAAGGTCTTGCTGGTTTACCACCTGGAAGTCATCCGACTGGCTGCCGCTGATTTTGTGGCGTTCCCGCAACAAATCGGTCATCTGACTGATCAGTTTTTCAACGTTATTGGGCGCGTCCGCCTTTGCCACAATTGAGTTAATAGTTTTACCCACCCCGGCAACCCCTTGCTGGCGGTTTCCGGCCAATCGTTTCTGGGCGGTGGTTATGGGCACATAAATCTGGTTGTCCAGCGACCCGAACCCGGTCCCGCCTTTAGCGGTAAGGACGCCCACTACCGTGAAGTTAATCCGGTTGAGCTTGATGGTCTTATTGAGCGGGTCTTCGTCTGAGAAAAGGGTGGTGGCGATGGTTGCGCCCAGGACGATTACGGTGCGGGATTGGGCCACATCCGAGTCGCTAAACCAATCTCCATTAGCTACCACCAGGTCGCGCACCTGGGGATAGGCCGGGGTGGTGCCCACTCCCTGGCCGACCGTGTTTTTAGAGTTGTAGACCAGTTGCCCGTTGGTGCGCAGTTCCGGGGCAACCGCCAGGGCGGAAGTTATCCGGGTGGTGTCGGTCATGGCTTCGGCATCTTCCAGGGTCAGGTTGGCATTGGTAGTGGACTGGGCAATACCGCCGGAAGACTGGCTGGACGGCGAAACAGTAATCAAGTTGGTGCCGTTGGCCGTCAGGCGGGCCATGCTGCTGGCGACAACGCCCTCACCGATGCTCTGCAGGGCGATCACCGCGCCCACGCCGATTATGATACCCAGCATGGTGAGCAGGGAGCGCATTTTGTTGGAAGCCAGGCTGGTTAGGGCTATCTTGAAACTTTCAATAATATTCATACTACCTCTTTACCAATCCCTGCTCAACGCCGGGCAACGACTGGTGAGTCCAGCGCTGGTCCGGTAAATACTTGTCGCTCTCGACCAGGCCATCGCGGACCCGGATAATCCGGCGGCAATGGTCGGCGACTTCTTGTTCGTGGGTTACAAATACCACCGTAATACCCTGTTCATAGTTAAGCCGCTGGAAAATCCCCAGTACTTCTTCGGTCGAATGGCTGTCCAGGGCTCCGGTTGGCTCATCGGCCAGGATAATGCTGGGGTCATTTACCAGCGAACGGGCAATCGCCACGCGCTGCTGCTGGCCGCCGGAAAGTTCTTTGGGCTTATGGTCAAGCCTATCGCCCAGGCCGACTGATTCCAGGGCGGCGGTGGCCCGTTCGTGGCGTTCGGCCCGGCCGAACATACCCGAATAAAGCATGGGCAGTTCAACGTTCGCCAGGGCGGTCAGGCGCGGCAGCAGGTTGAAGCTCTGAAAGACAAAGCCAATCTTACGGTTGCGAATTTCCGCCATCTGGGTTTCGCCCATCGTAGCCACTTCTTCGTCATCAATTTGATAACTGCCGGTGCTGGGCTGGTCCAACACGCCCAGGATATTCATCAGGGTGGACTTACCGGAGCCGGAAGGCCCCATGATGGCGACCATTTCGCCATCATGGACTTCGAAGGAAACACCTCTTAAAGCATTAACTTCGACTTCCCCCATCCAGTAAGTTTTAGTAACCTCGGTTACTTTTATCATAAGCTTATACCTTCTTTAATAGTAAGCTTTAAGCTTATCGGCCTGGGATCACGCCGCCGCCACCGCCGCCAAATCCACCGCCACCGAAGCCGCCTGTGGTTGTGACAGTATTGGTAGGGGTAGTGCTGATTACAATCAGGTCACCTTCCTTGATATCACCACCGGTGATTTCGGTGTAAGAGTCGCCAACCAGGCCGGTTAGAATGTTGTGGTCCTCGGTCTTATTGGTTTTGGCATCAAGCAGGACTGTGACATAGCTGGTGCGCTGGCCGCTAACGGTGCGGGTCTTGATAGCCCGGTTGGGGACCGACAGGATGCCCGCTTTCAAGTTAAGGCAGAAGGTGACATTGGCGGTCATACCAATCTTGGGCTGCTCGGTGCTGGCGGCGCTGCTTAAAGTGTAGCCGCAAATCCCGGTGGCGGTCGCCAGCCCGGCGCCAAAGCCGCGTGGCAGTTGCCCGCCTGTGCCTGTACCCGCGTTTGCGCCAGGCGTAGTAGCCGCACCGGGCGTGCCGGTCCCGATTTGACCTTGCTGGCCCTGAGCGCCGGTAGGCCGCTGTAGCATCCTGGCAAACTCGGCCGGGTAAGCTTCTAACAGGCTGTTGGCGGTCCCCTGGTCAAGCGTTACCGTAGCGGTAAAGTTAACCACGTTACTGGTAACAACCGCCTTGGAAGAAATAAAAGTAACTTTCCCGGTAAAACTTTTGTTGGAAATACCGTCCAAGTTAAGCGCCACGGGCATATTTTCTTTGATTTTAGCAATATCGGTTTCACCGACGTTTACATCTACGTGCAGGCTGCTCATGTCTACCACTTCATAAATCACCGTAGAAGCCGATACAACCTGGCCCATAGTGACCGTGGATGAAATAACCGTACCGCTGATAGGGGATTTGAGGAGGGCGGCACCCAGGGCGGCCTTAGCTTTATCCAGCGAGGTTTGCGATACGGCCAGTTGCGCCTTGGCAATCGCGATATCGTTCGGTTTGGGTCCGGCCTTTAAATCGTCGAGGGTCGCCTGGGCTTGCTTGACGCTGGCCGCAGCGGTAGTGACATCGTCCGGGGTTCCGCCGCGCAACTTGGCAAGGCTGGCCTGGGAAGAGGCTATCCCGGCCTGGGCCGAGATAAGCGATTGCTGCGCCGAAGCCAGGGAAGCTTCATCGGCGGCGATAGTGGCCTCGGTTGGGGAAAGGGCCAGAAGCGCCTTGTTAGCCGAGTCAAGCCCTGACTGCGCCGAAGCTACCGAAGCCTCGGCAGCAAGGATATCGGCCTGGGTCGGCCCGGCCCTGGTCTTTTCGAGCTGGGCTTTGGCATTATCTATGGTTGATTGCAGAGTTCGGGTTGAAGTCTGCAACTGGACATTGGAGTCGTTAAGGACCAGGTCCGATTTGTTATAAGCCGACTGGGCATCTTGCATCGCCCGTAAAGCCGCCGTTTCGGCATCAATCTGGGCCTGGGTCAGGTTGGATTTCAGAGTGCCATCGCCGTTCCGGTTGTTAGCTTTGGTGGTCTGGTACTTGTCCTGGGCATCTTTAAGAGTGTTAAGGGCGGTTTCTTTGGCAAACTGGTTGCTGGAAATTGCCAGTCTTAACTGGCTGAGGGTTTTTTCGGAGTTAGCTACAGCCTGGTCATAAGTGGCCTGGGCCGCCGCAATGGTGGCGGCGTCATTTCCGGCCAGCACTTTGGCCTGCTGGGCTTTGGCGTTGGCTAAAGAAGCCTGGGCGGCACTGATGGACGATTTAGCGGCGGCGATATCGGCCGGGTTACCGCCGGCCCTATCCTGGGCCAGTTTGGCGGCGGCGCTTTTAATCTGGGCGTTGGCCGTATTGATCTGGCCGCTGGAACTGGCTATCGAAGCGTTCGCGGCCGTAATATCTTCGGCGGTAGCGGTGCCGTTAACGGTTTTATTATAGCTGGCTTTGGCCGAGTCTACCTGGGCCTGCGCGACATCCAGGTCTTTCTGAGTGGCCCCGGCGATGGACGTATTGTAGGCGGCCAGTTGCTGGTCATAAGAAGCCTGGGCGCTTTTAAGGGCAAATTGCAGGTCGGAATTATCAATTTCAGCCAGGGTTTCCCCGGCATCGACTTTATCGCCTAATTTTTTGTTTAGTTTGGTGATGGTTCCGGCAGAGCTAAAAGCCACGGTCAAATCGGCGTTTGCCTGGACCTGACCGTTAGCGCTAATCGCGACACTCACCGGTAAACGGGAGCTAACGGCGGTGGTTGACCCTACAAAAGCCGGGTTGGTCTGCTGGCTACGTACATATAAAAAGGTACCTGCTCCGGCGGCGGCCGCTAACAAAACTACAAAGACCCATCCCCAGGGATTGGGCCGCTTGCGGGGAGCAGGGCGAGTGCGGATAATTGGCCTTCCCAGGGCTGCCCCACTGCCGGTGGCCGGTCCAAGGCCACCTCCCCGGCTTCCCGGAACAGTTTCTAAGCCCTCGGCATCGGCGGCCGAAGTTACTTTACCAGGGGTTTTAATTTCTGGGCCAGGCGCAACCGGAGTCCTGGTGGGGACATTTTCCTCACCAACCGGCGCTAAATCTTTAGACTCTTCCATCTTTAAAATCCTCTTAGGTCAACTAAAAGCAGGGGATATTGTTTAACAGGAAATAATATTCTCGTCTTTGTAGAAAAGGCAAATAATAGGGTTAAAATAAGCAATCGCCTATATTAGTTTAATTCTAGCAGTTTGTGACCGGAAAGGATTGTGATTATGGAAATTATTTACAAAGAAATTACAAAGAACTGCGGGTGACGCTTAGTACTAACAGCCGGGCTTTAGCCGGTAGGGCGGAGAGTTTGCTGCAGGGGTTTAAGCCGTTCCTGAAAAGGGATAACCGGCCCTGCCAGGGGCTGGCAGGTCGGGCAGAAATAGGTTGACCGCTGCATTTCACCCTGGCGAATCATTTCAATCGGGGTCTGGCAGAGATGGCAGGGGCTGTTCCGGCGCCGGTAGACAAAGCCAAAACTGGTAATCTCGGGCCGCATCCAGTCCGGGATAAAGCTTTTACGCATTCCTTTTTCGTAAGAGCTTTGCAACAACTCAAGGCTGTAGTTGATAAAATCTTCAAATTCATTTTCATCCAGGGAAGCGGCCGGTTTTAGCGGATGTAACCCGGCCTGGAAAAGAATTTCCGACTTGAGGATATTGCCAATACCGGTTAAAACTGTCTGGTCCAGGCTAATTTCACCCAGTTCCTTTTCCCGGTTCTCCGGTAATTGGATTCTTCTCCAGACTTCGGCCCGGTCGAAATCCGGCGCCAGCAGGTCAGGCCCCAGGGCGGAAGTCTTGTGGTCTTGCAGGTGTTCGGGCGGTATTACGTCGCACAGGGGCGCGTTAAAGAGGACCGCTACTTTCCCAGGCGTTTCCAGCACCAGCCGGGCTAACTTTTCGGCTTTGCGCCATTCCTCACCCGGTTCATATATATGCCAGCTACCCCACATCAGCATATGGCTGTAAATGATATAGCCTTCGCTTAAATCAATAAAGAGATTCTTGCCGTGGCTGCGGACGCCCATAATAGTGCGCCCTACCAGTAAAGTGGGCCAATCTTCTTCACGAGATTTTTTGTAACGCGAACTTGCCCCGGTAATCACCTGGCCGGTTAAAGCGGCCCGCAACCGGTCTGCCATATTCTTGATTGTCGGTCCTTCCGGCAAGGTTCTCCCCTTTCGCATCTAAAACGGCCCGCTAAATAAGAAAGCAACCCCTGTGCCGCAAATAGTCAAGAACAAAGTTTGCAAAAAATTTACGTACTTACAATCTAATGTATGGCGCAGTATGATAAGATTTAAGATAGCGACTTTTAAATTTAATAAAAACCGGGTAGTAATATGTCAATGCAATCATCAATAGGTGAAGAAAAATTTCCAAAGCTGGGTAAAGCCAGGCACATTCTTATTATCGAGGATGAGCCGACCATTGCTGATTACCTGACAATCTATTGTAAAGCTGAGGGCTATGAGGTCAGTTACGAGCGCGACGGCCTGGACGGCCTGACCTGCTTTCATTCCGAACAGCCTGACTTTGTCTTGCTTGACCTGATGCTGCCCGGCCTGGACGGTGTGGAAGTCTGCCGCCGCATCCGGGCTACCAGTGATGTACCGATCATAATGGTTACGGCCCGCTGCGAAGAAGTTGATAAATTACTTGGGCTGGAAATCGGCGCGGATGACTATGTAACTAAACCTTTCAGCCCACGCGAGCTGATGGCCCGTATCCGGGTAATCTTCCGGCGTTTAGAGAAGCAAGTTAGCACCGTCTCTACGCCGGTCTTGCCTACTGAAAGCAACGAGCTTGAGAACAGCCTGTTCAGTATTGGCAAGCTGACTATTAACCGGGACAGCCGCGAAGTTATATACAACGGCCAGCTTGTGCCAACCCTGACCAATAAAGAATACGAACTGTTGCTGACCCTGGCCCGCCGCCCTGGCCGGGTTTACAGCAAGACCGAACTGGAAGAGAATCTGTATGATTGCGATTCGCTGGTTGCCTCCAGGGCCGTCGGGGTCCATATTTCCAACCTGCGGTCCAAGCTGCCCAACCCTAAACTGATTGAAACGGTCCACGGCATCGGGTATAAACTGGGGAAGGAGGCCCTTTAATGGTATTTTTTTCAATACCTCGTCGCCTTATAAGCCGCCTGAGCCGGGGCCGTTTTAGCCTCAGTACCCGGTTTATCCTTAGCCTGGCCGGTATAGCTATCCTGACGACCGTCGCATCAGTGGTTATTTTCAACATTATAATTACCAACCAGACCAAAGACCTGGAAAATAAACTCAGCAGCGCTTTTAACCAGGCCAAGGACGTTCGCAAAAGTACCGAAGTACCGGCCCAGGAAACGGTTGACCGGCTTAAAACTATTATAAATAACTCCAACCTTACGCCGGAAAACCAGTTAGCCCAAATCCGTCAGACTTTTCGGAGTGACGCGGCCAGCTACTATGGGGTCTTTGTAAATATTTTGCGCGATACGGGCCTGCCGGTAACGACCGTAATTAGAACCGGCTCAACTACCGGCGAACCCATTATGACTTCCGGTCTGAATGGCCCGCCGGGGCAGGGCGGCCCTAAACCGGGTAACCGGTCCATAGATACGGACCCGGAAGCCCGGCTGCTGAGTCCGGTGGTGCAGTCTTCGATGCTGGGTAGCCTGGTAGCGGCAATTTGCGCCGTACTGGTGGGTTGGATACTGGCCCGTACCATTATAAAGCCCCTCAAGGCCCTCGAAAAAGCCAGCGAACGGATCGCCGATGGCAATTACAGCCTGGTTCTGGCTAATGAAGGTAAGGATGACCTGGGCCGGTTGGCCGCCAGTTTTAACAAAATGGCCCGGGCGCTGCGTTTAACCGAGCAAAAACGAAAAGAGTTGCTGGCCGATGTCGCCCACGAACTGCGCACTCCCCTGGCCTCCATCCAGGGCTATACCGAAGTCCTGCGTGATGGGTTAGCCCGCAGCCCCCAGCGCCAGCAGGAGATGTACACTCATATTTTGCAGGAAGTCCGGCACGTCACGCGTATGGTCGACTCTTTACGCATCTGGATGACCAATGAACAGTCCCTGGAGCGGTTGAATGTCGAAACCTTACCGGCCAGGGTCCCGGCCAAAATGGTCATTGACCGCTTTAAGCCCCAGGCCGATCAGGCTCAGGTCAAGCTGGAACTGAATGTAGGGGACGGTATTGAAGAACCCCAGGTGACGGTTGATACGGATGCTATCAAACAAGTTTTAAGTAACCTGGTCGATAATTCGCTGCGCTATACCCCGGCGGGCGGTACCATCAGCCTATCTATTTCGGCTCCCGAGCGCTTGCGCGGCCAGCCGCACGGTATTATCTGGTTTGAGGTTAAGGATACGGGGAGCGGGATTCCGGCGGAACACCTGCCCTTTGTCTTTGAGCGGTTCTACCGGGTGGACAAGAGTCGCGACCGCAAGACCGGCGGGACCGGCCTGGGCCTGGCGATAGTCAGGGATACTATCCAGGTATTAGGCGGCGAAGTTAGTATTACCAGCGAGATACAAAAGGGAACGAGTGTCCGTTTCTGGCTTCCGGCGGCTGAAACTACCGTTCCGTCGTCCCGCAAGCTTTTGCTGGCCGGGTTCCGGAATAGCTAATAAAGTTTTTCGCGCAATTTGTAAACTAAAACGGACTAAAAAGGGAGAGCCTGGTTTCATTACAACCAGGCTCTCCCTTTTTAAGTTTGTCTAGGCCGTGGCGAAGATAATACCCGTTTCGTTGGCTTTCAGGCCAAAGGTGCTACCGGCTTCGTCGTCAGTGGCGTCTACCACCAGGATCCCGACCCGCTCGGTGCCCTTGCTCAGGTAGATCCAGCGTAATTTATTGCCGTTGCTGTCCTGCTGTAACGCGGTGACACCCATGAACCGGTAGCCCGCTGCGGTAGCCTGTTCCTGGTAAAAGGTAATGACCTCATCACTTTTTAGACCACTTACCTTGCTGCCGGAAAAGTTGTAATTCTGAATTGTCGGGTCGTCCAGGCCCTGCAATTGGCGCGAGGTTTGGCTGGTTAAGGCCTGGGGAGCCAGGGTTGTCAGGATGAACTTGATCGGGCGGCCACTACCCAGGCTGCTAATCGGCGTAGAGCCGGGGAAAGGCGGCAGCCCGGTATTCCTGGCCTGGGAACCCGGCCCGCTGGTAACTAAAGCGGCGGGCGTTACCGAACCGGCAATTGGCGGAAGGCTGCCTGCCGATGTTGTGGCACCGGCCGCGGCAGCGGCAGTAGTAGCCGCCGCCGCCGCGGCAGCAGGCGCATTACCGGCCGCTGCGGCAGTAGTAGCCGCCGCAGCGGGTGTAGCAGCGGCTTTTGTGCTATCCCCGGCGGTAGCGGCACTACTGGCAGCGCTGTCCGCATTTGGCGTTAAAGGGGCGCTGGCAACTGCGGGAGCCGGGACGGCAGTCGTAGCAGCCACAATACCGGCCGCAGTGGTGCTGGCCTCGTTGGGGTTCGAAGCTTGAATCAGAGTTGACGTTCTGGCTTGATTGTTAGCCAGGTACATAAGGACTGCCCCGGCGATTACCAGCAGCACCAGAGCGGCGGCCAGCGCTCCCAGCCAGCCGGATACTCGGCTGGCACGCCGTTCCACCCGGCGGCTTTCAATAGAAACCGGCGGTGGTGGGGCAGCCTGAAAAGGCGGCGTTACCCCGGAAAGGGGGGCCGGTGGTACGGTAAATCGATGGGTCGGCTCGCCCTGCCCGGCGGCAAATCGTTGGGTAGGTTCTTCCAGACCGCTTTGACCGGCTTCGGCCTGCAGTTGGCTCATGATGGCCGCCCGGCGCGAGCGAAAGCCGCTCTCGGGTGGGGTCATGACCGCGTCCAGGTCTTGCCTGACCCGGTTAATTAAGGCCGGGTCGTTCATTATTTGGTTTTCTTCTTCCCGGTCTGCCGGGCCGTTAGATCCGTTATTCTGTGTCAAAGGTTTACCCTTTTTAGCCCTGGTTGGTGACCTGCATTATGACTTGCGAGGAAAGAGCGGTCCCCAGGGGTTTAAACTTACTGGTAAAGGGCGCGGAAAGCTTTGCGTCCCCGGAAAAGTTTCTGGCGGACTGCTCCCACGCTAACTTCAAGCGCGCTGGCGATTTCATCGTCACCATAACCCTGCGCGTCCATTAATAATGCAGTGGCCTGGTCGTCCGGCAACTGAGCCAGCGTACCGGCGATTTGTTGGCGCTGGGCGACTTGTTCACCGGGTTCCTGGCGCGGGTCGGCTACATTAAAGATTGGCTGCTCATTTTCCGCTCTTCCCTGGCCTTTTTCATTAGAAAAGGTCACCGAATAAACCGGTAGTTCCTTGCGCCGTTTCTCGCTGCGTACTTTATTCAGGGCGATCTTATAGAGCCAGGCCGATAGCCGCAAGTCGTCCGGGGCAGACGATAAAGCCCGGTAGGCCGACACAAAAGTTTCCTGGACCAGGTCTTCGGCCAGTTCCCGTTCGTGCGTCAGACCGTAGATATAGCGGACTAGCTTTGGCTCGTATTGCGCCACAATTACTTCAAACGCGGCCAGGTCACCCGCCCGCACGCGGTTTACCAGTTCGGCGTCTTCATTCGGGCTGATAATAACTGCCCCCTTTCCCATGGAGAGGTGACAAAGATGATTTTAATCCTGTTAGCAAAACCATCTATACAATAAAACGCAGTGGGGTATCAAAAAATTACCACAGCCTGATTATTCTAGCATAGGGTTCAAACAGTAGTTGTGACCTAACTAACAGAAACAAAAACAGGCTACTGTTTGAGTAGCCTGTAAAATGGTTCTTCTTCCGCCGTTCGTAAAGGGTTTTAATTCTTGTAGAAGCTCTTTGACCGGCTTAATCCTGGATAGGACAGGGAACCGGGTACCCTCGCGGGACGAAAGTTAAACGCGGTCTTTTTGAAGCGTGCGCAGGCACTGGGTGCAGATGTAGCGCTTTACGGGCGCAGTTTCACCCTTCAGCTGGATGAGTTTATGCTGAATATTGGGCATCCACATCCGGTTGGTCTTGCGGGCCGAGTGGCTAACGTTGTGGCCGAATCCCGGTATCTTGCCGCAGACATCACATTTGCCAGACAATTTTCCTTTACCCCCTTTACGAATTACTTTTTTTGCTGTATCATTTACCACGAATTGAACCCGACTTATGTCGAGGTCACAGGACGAATAGTGTAGCACAATCCGGCCATTTTAGCAAATGCTCCACTAGCCTGGAAATGCTGCTTCAATAAGAAAATCAGTCAGGCCATCAAATGAAAAAAGACACCAGCTTAGAGAGCCGTGGCGCATCAACCGGGCAAACCCCACCTGCCCCCGAAGTCGAAAAGTTGGGGAAGGTCGAAGTTTCTCCGGAGGCGATTGCCTCCATTGCCTCGGAAGCCGTGCTGGATAAAAGTTATGGTGTGGTTGGTCTGGCTGCCCGGCGGTTGCATAATGGCCGGGCCACTATGTTACGTCCAGAGCAGTACCGGGAAGGTATTCAGATTCGTTTCGAAGGCGAGGAAATCATCCTTGACCTTTTTGTGATTATTGAGTATGGGTTGAAAGTCAGTGAAGTCGCCCATAACATTATGTCCAACGTTAAATTTGAGGTCGAACGCCACCTGGGTCGCCCGGTTGCCGAAGTTAACGTTAATGTGCAGGGTTTACGCCAGACCGCCGACCAGGAAACCGGCAACTCGCGGCGAAACCGCCGGGATAACAAAGGCGAAACCAGAGAAGGTTAGCAGAAACTGCTCTCAGAGTAGAGTAATGGATCGTCTGGGATAGGCGCGGCGCGGCCAACCAGCCTAGAAATTTAAAGGACGGATTATAAAGATTGGAAAGGGATAACCTACAAATACAAGCCGAAAAAGGCAGCGACGCGGTTGAACCGCCTGCTATAAGCCCTGATGGTTTGACTTCCTCAACTGCCTCGTTTGGGGACCGTTTGAATAGCCCTTGTACCGGTGCAAATCTAAGGGAAGCCCTTTTCGCCAGCGCTCGCTGGCTGGAACAACATACCGACGCGATCAATGCTTTGAATGTTTTCCCGGTTCCCGATGGCGATACCGGCACTAATATGACCCGCACCATGGAAGCCGCTATAAAGGAAGTGGAACTCAGTTCCAAACCCGAAGATACGGCTGAACTTGTCGGCAAGCGGCTGGCTTACGGCGCGCTTATGGGTGCCAGGGGCAACAGTGGGGTTATTCTTTCCCAGGTTCTCCGGGGGTTTGCCGAGGGTCTGCAAGGCAAGACGACTTTTAATGCCCTGGACCTGGCCCACGCCCTGACCAAAGCCCGTGAAATGGCCTACCGGGCGGTTATCAAGCCGGTGGAAGGCACCATGCTCACAGTGGTGCGCGAAGCGGCTGAAGCCGCCGAGGAAGCCGCCAAAGAAAATGATAGTGTCCTGTATGTGCTGACCTGCGCCGTTGAAGCGGCTAAAGAGTCGGTTGCGCGTACGCCTACTTTGCTCCCGGCCTTGCGTGATGCCGGGGTGGTAGATGCCGGTGGACACGGCTGTTTTGTGATGCTGGAAGGCGCTCTGAAGCATTTGCGCGGTGAAGAACTGGTCAAACACGGCCTGAGTGAGGTCGAAAAAGCCCGGCCTAAATTTGAAGTTAGCCCTGATGACGACCACGCCGCCGAAGATTCTTTCGGTTACTGCACCAACTTTATAATGTATGCCAGCCAGCCCATCATTTTTGAGGAAGTACGTGATAAACTGGTTGAGATGGGGCAGAGTGCCGTAATCGTGGGTGACCATACTATGGTCAAGGTCCACATTCACAGCGAAGACCCTGGTAAAATTCTGAGCTACGCGACTTCGCTTGGCTCGCTGGGTCAGATTAAACTGGACAACATGCAGACCCAGCACGAAGAAGCTTTCCAGAACAAGCACAGCGCGGGTGCTAATCATGACCTGGCCGATATGAGCGAGGCCGGTTCGACCGGCAGTGACCTGACCGTTTCGGTTATCGCGGTCGCGGCGGGTGAGGGCCTGGCCCAGGCTTTCAAGAACTTTGGGGCAAATTATGTCGTCCAGGGCGGCCAGACCATGAATCCCAGCACCCAGGACTTGCTCAAAGCTGTCAAGAAGGTTCCCAGCCAGTGGGTGATAATTCTGCCCAACAACAAGAATATCGTAATGGTGGCCCAGCAAATAGGCAGCCTGACCGATAAACAGGTTGTGGTCGTGCCTACCGCGACTATACCCCAGGGTATTGCGGCCCTTTCGCGCTTCAATTATGAAGCGGATTTGTCCGAAAATGCGGCCAATATGCAGGCAGCGCTGGGTGATGTGCGGACCGGCGAAGTTACGCGGGCCGTCCGGACCGCTACGGTTAACGGTATCTCGGTCACCGACGGGCAGTGGATTGGCCTGATTGATGACCAGTTGAGCCTGGCCACCGAAAGCAAAGAAGATACCGTCTGGCAACTGCTCGAAAAGATGGAGGCGGCCAAACGCGATTTACTGACTTTCTATTATGGTCAGGATGTCAGTGAGCCGGAAGCTCAAACCCTGCTGGCCCAGGTGCAGGCGCGGTATCCGAGCCAGAGTGTTGAACTCATTCTGGGTGGACAGCCGCATTATCATTACATTATCTCGGTGGAATAAACCGGGGAAAAGCAAAAAGTGAAATCAATTTTACAGTTAACCAAGCTGTTATTTTTTAGCATAACTCTTAACAACAATAACAATCTCCCAACTGGCTTCTCCTGCCAGCAAGGACAGGTGATCAATGCCGCGAGTTAGAATCGTAACCGATAGCACCTGTGATTTGCCACCTGAACTGGTTCATCAATATGGAATTCAGGTCGTGCCCCTGTACGTAAATATTAATGGTGAAACTTACCTGGACCGGGTGGATATCAGCGCCGAAGAATTCCACCGGCGGCTGGCTAACTGGCCCTCAAATTTGGATTTACCCACAACCAGTCACCCGGCAGCCGAAACCTTCGAGGAACTTTACAAAAAAATCCTCAAAGAGGGTGACAGTGTTATTTCGATTCACCATTCCTCGAAACTGGGTTCGACTTACCAGACCGCGATTCAAGCCCGGAACAATATCCTGGCCCCGACCTCTCAGGTGACGGTTATAGACTCCCAGTCGGCTTCGCTCGGCCTGGGTTTTATTGCTATGGAAGCCGCCAAACGCGCCAAGCACGGTGCTTTGCATCCTGAACTGGTCAGCGCAGTCAACCGGATGGTCTTTCAAACCCATGTCATTTTCTTCACCGAGACCATGCAGCATTTGCAGCAGAGCGGCCGGATCAATACCAAAGCCCAGCAAGCCCTGGGGCCAACTCCGCCTTCCAATTTCCGGCCTTTGCTCAGGTTGGAAGAAGGTTTAATTGTGCCTTTCGAGCGCACTCGCACTCGCACCAAAGCGATTGAGGGGCTGTGCGAGTTTATTGAGGATTTTCCCTATATCGAAGAGATGGCAATTATCCACTCCAATAGCCCCAACGATATTGAAACCATCTTGACGCGGATTGCACCTATTTTCCCCCGCGAAAAAGTGTATGTCGCCCAGTTCAGCCCGGTCCTGGCAACCCATCTTGGACCAGGCGCGATGGGTGTGGCGGTTTACGAAGGTGGGGTTTTCTAACCTGAACTGAAACTTGCATGTACCGTCTATTTGTCGCAATCGAATTGCCCGAATGGGTTAAAGCCGAGCTAAGCGGGCTGTCTTTTGGACTGCCGGGGGCCCACTGGGTCCCCGACGACCAACTGCACCTGACGTTGCGCTTTATTGGCGAGGTGGACCGGTTTCAGTTTGAAGAAATCGCCCGGGCGCTCAGCGAGGTCCAGATAGACCCCTTTGACCTGGCCCTGGAAGGGGTCGGGACTTTCCCGCCGCGCGGCAAACCCAACGTACTATGGGTCGGGATCGAAAAAAGTGAACCGCTGCTCCAGTTGCACCGCCGGGTCGAAAAGGCCCTGGTCCAGGTCGGTGTCGAACCGGAGAAACGCAAGTTCTCGCCGCACATCACCCTGGCCCGGCTCAAAGATGCCCCGCTTAACCGCCTGGGCGAGTTTCTCATGGGTCATTCCCTTTTCAAAGTTGAACCGTTCGAGATCGAAGAATTCCACCTCTTTTCCAGCCAACTCACTTCCAAAGGGGCGATTCATACCCTGGAAGCCACTTACTCACTGCTCGATTAAAGAAATTTATAAGGAGTCCTTAGCTGATGAAAAGTTACCGGCAGGAATTGCATTTAACCGTCCCGGCCCGGCGCGGTTACATCAATATTACCTCGGAAGTGGAGCGCTGCTTGCTGGAGAGCGGTATCAAAGAAGGTCTGTGCCTGGTCAACCCGATGCACATCAGCGCGTCGGTCTTTATTAATGACGACGAGCCCGGCCTGCATCATGATTTTGATACCTTTCTCGAAAAACTGGTGCCCCACGGCCCTATCGAGCAGTACCGGCACAATGACACCGGCGAGGATAATGCCGACTCCCACATCAAGCGCCAGGTCATGGGCCGCGAGGTAGTAGTGGCTGTTACCGGCGGCCGCCTGGATTTCGGCACCTGGGAACAAATCTTTTACGGCGAATTTGACGGCAACCGCCGCAAGCGCATCCTGGTAAAGATTATCGGGGAGTAGTACGGGGTGTTATACGTAGCAGGTTGAACGGGGAACGTAGGACTTAGAAAGAAGTACGCTCAACAGGGATCGTCAGACTAAGGCTATGGGTGTTGAGTGGCATTATTGGTTCAGGTTTAATAGAGTTGATAAAGGAGGCTAAATGAGCGGAGTGCTGGCAGACTGCCTTTTTTGCAGAATTATCCAGGGTACTTTGCCCTCGGCAAAAGTCTACGAAGACGATAAAGTAGTGGCTTTTATGAATTTGCAGCAAAAGAATCCCGGTCACACCTTAATCGTGCCTAAAGACCATTACCGCAACATTTACGATATTGAAGAAGATGCCGCCGCCGAAATCGCTCGTGTCGCGGTCCGCCTGGCAAAAGCCATCAAGACCGCCTTTGAGCCGGATGGCATGAATACGCTGCAAAATAGCGAACCGGCTGCCATGCAAAGCATTTTCCACTACCATTTGCACCTGATTCCTCGCTATTACGGGGATGACCTTTTTGCCATTTTTAGCTCTCCCGGCGCTTCTCCGGACGAGCTTAACGCCAATGCCGAGAAAATTAAAGCGGCTCTCTAAATTGGGCCAGGGCCGGTTTGAATCCGGCCCTTTTTTAGTGTAGTATTACTTAAAGACAAGGATAACGCAGTAAACTTTTAGGTGCTGGAAAACCGGTCCTGTCAGGCTAATGCCCGGCCGTTGTTTTCCAGTTGTATGATCGAAAGGGATTTTTAATGTCTACCTTTATTGAACAGGTTGTCGGCCGGGAAATACTGGATTCGCGTGGTAACCCCACCGTCGAAGTAGAAGTAGTCCTTACCGGCGGCGGTCGCGGCCGCGCTATGGTGCCGAGCGGTGCCAGCACCGGCGCTCACGAAGCCGTTGAATTGCGCGATGGTGAGAAGAATCGTTATGGGGGCAAAGGCGTCCGCAAAGCGGTAGATAACATCAACAGTACTATTTCCGGGGCCATTATTGGCCTGGATGCGCTTGACCAGACCGGGTTAGACCAGCTTATGCTTGAGCTGGACGGTACTAAAAACAAAGGTTCCCTGGGCGCGAACGCGATCCTGGGCGTTTCCATCGCCCTGGCCCGTGCCAGTGCCGATGCCCTGGACCTGCCGCTCTACCGCTATATTGGCGGTGTGGGCGCTCGTACCCTGCCGGTACCGATGATGAATATTTTAAATGGCGGCAAACACGCTGAGAACTCGACCGACTTCCAGGAATTTATGGTTATGCCGGTTGGAGCCGACTCTTTTGCCGAAGCGCTGCGCTGGGGCGCGGAAATCTACCACAGCCTGGGTAAGCTCCTGCATGAAAAGGGCTACAACACCGGGATTGGTGATGAGGGCGGTTATGCTCCTTCGCTGAAGAGCAATGCCGAAGCGGTTGAAGTTATCCTGGAAGCGATTGAGAAGGCCGGTTACAAAGCCGGTGAGCAAGTCTTTATCGCGCTGGACCCGGCTACCACCGAAATTTACGAGGGCGGCCGCTACAACCTGACAAAAGAGGGCAAGAGCTTTAGCACCGAAGAAATGATCGAATTCTGGGTGGATTGGGCCAACAAATACCCGATTATTTCCCTGGAAGACGGTCTGGCCGAAGACGATTGGGCCGGGTGGAAGTTACTTACCGAGAAGATCGGTTCGCGCGTCCAGATCGTTGGTGATGACCTGCTGGTAACCAATGTCGAACGCCTGTCACGGAGCATTAAAGAAGGTTCGGCCAACTCTATCCTGACCAAGGTCAACCAGATTGGTTCCCTCACCGAGTCGATTTCAGCCGTCTATATGGCCCAGAAGGCCGGTTATACCGCCGTAATGAGTCATCGCAGCGGTGAGACCGAAGATACGACCATTGCCGACCTGGCGGTAGCTTTGAATACCGGTCAGATTAAGACCGGCGCCCCGGCCCGCAGTGACCGTATTGCCAAGTACAACCAGTTGTTGCGGATTGAGGACCAGTTAGGCGCATCGGCTGTTTATCCGGGTAAAGCTGCTTTTACCAATATCCGGGCACGGTTTCAGTAATAAAAACTTCGTTGAACGTAGTGCGTGGAACGGATAACGCAGCGGCGGCTCTGTTACCGGTTTGAGTGCTAATTTAGTTATTTGCTGGCACTTCATATTTCATGTGCTACGTTCAACGTGCTACTTTGAACGTTCTTTACATGACAGACACCATTTCCAAATCCACCGGAATAATTTCTAGCGAAATATATCTTGACCACCAGACCGGGGGCCATCCGGAAAGCCCGCGCCGGGCGGAAGCCCTGTACGGTCTGGCCGGGAAATTACTGGCCGGGCCGGGCCGGTTTGTTGGTCTTGCGCCGGTTAAAGCGGAACTGTCGCAGATTGAAGCCGTCCATACTCCGCGCTATGTCGCTGCCTTGCAGCGCTTTTGCCGGTCCGGGGGCGGTCCAATCGACCGGGATACCCTTGTTTCACCCGCTTCTTTCGATGTCGCTTTGCTGGCAGCCGGTGGTCTGCTGCGCGGTGTTGACGCCGTTATGGCAGGCGAGGTTTCCAACGCTTTTGCCCTGGTCCGGCCCCCCGGCCATCATGCCGTGGCCGATGCCTCGATGGGATTTTGCCTTTTTAATAATATTGGAGTTGCCACCCGCTATTTGCTGGACAATTACAGCCTGGAGCGGGTGCTTATTGTAGATTGGGATGTGCATCACGGCAACGGCACCCAGGCCATGTTCTATGATGATCCCAGGGTGCTTTTCTTTAGCAGCCACCAGTACCCCCTTTACCCCGGCACCGGGTACTTGAGCGAAACCGGTGAAGGCCGGGGCCGGGGTTTTAACCTGAACCTGCCTTTGCCGCCCGGTTGCGGTGACGCGGTGCTGGAAAGAAGTTTCGAAGTTTTATTGGAACCTTTAGCCGAAAAATTCAAGCCTCAATTTATCCTGGTTTCCGCCGGTTTTGACGGGCATTGGCGCGATCCCCTGGCCGGGTTAAATTTGAGCAGCGCCGGCTATGCCCGGCTAACCGGGCGGTTACTGCAAATGGCCGAAACCTACTGCCAGGGCCGGGTCGCGATGGTCCTGGAAGGCGGTTATGACTTAATGGCTTTAACCGGTTCGGTTGAAGCTACTTTGCGGACGCTTGCCGGGGAAACGCCCGAAGCGGCCAGCCGTGACGACCAGGCCGGGCCTGGACCGGGCGGCTACTCGCCGGAGCTTGGCCCGCTCCGGGAGCTTCTACGCGAGGCTCGCCAGTTACACGGACTCTAATTTTTTATTGCAATTATTCTTTTCTTTATACAATCTCTTCGCTAAAAAGGAACTAAACTGAATGGAAGCAGGACGCAGTTACCGTGAGGACGATTCCCTTAAAAGGGGAGAAGCCCAGATCTACCAGTTACAGCAGCAGGTAGATGAATTACGCCGCTTGTTGCGCGAGCAGATGGCGCGTCAGAACAGTGTGGAAGAATACCTGAAACAGGGCCAGTCGGCGATTGTGACGGTCCGGGACCAGGTGGACAAACAAAACGCCGAATTTCACCAGGCTTTCCAGGTGCGCGTGCTGGAAGAGCACCGCATCAAGCAGGAACTGGCCGAGTTGCAGGTGCGCTCAACCGAGCCGATTAAACCGTTGCGCGAATTACGGTCGCAGATCAACCAGTTGTTTGAGCAGCGCCGCCGCGAAGGCGATCAGGTCGGTATTGATAAGACTGCGGTTGATAAAGTGGCGACGATGGCCCGCGATACCCAGGCCCATATTGGCCGGTTGGACGGGCATATCAAGGACTTGCGCGAAGCGGTCAAGATTACGGCCAACGCCCAGGAATTTTACCAGCGTGAGCTGGAACGCCTCATGGAAATCATTCATAACTGGGAAGGCTCCGTCCGCCGCCTGGGCGAGGAATTCCGTGAGGAAATAAAAGGTTTGCGGCAGGAGGTCCAGCTTTTCACCAACCGGATTGCCCGGCTTGAAGACTTGCAGCGCCAGGACGCCGCCCGGATTGAGGAGTTCCCGCCGGTTTTCGATGTCCTTCGTGTGGAAGACGAGCGCATTATGGCTAATGTGGTCCGGGCCGAGAAGGTTTATAACGAGCGCGTGGCCGTCATCCAGGACCGCCTGGAAGAAATTCGCCAGCAGACCGAAACGCAGTTCTTTAACATCAACCAGCTCTTTTCCGGCCAGGCCGATAGCGACAACGTGCGGTTTGTCCAGCTTGACGACCGCATCCGGATTACCGATGCAGTGGTGCAGGACATTCAGTTGCGGATTGAGCAAATTCGCCAGGTCAGTGAGGCAGAAGTCTACGAAGTTTACCAGTTGCAGGAGTCGGTTATCGCGGCGGCTATGGAACACGCCCAGGCCGAGTACGAACTGGTCCGCCAGTTCCGGGCCAAAGCGCAGTCTTCCGGCCTGGATGGGCGGCGTTCCTCACGCAACCGGCGGCCCCGGGCTGAAATTCACCGGGAAACCGAAAACAATTCTCAGGAAGATAACCTGATATAGATTTCCTCCAGCCGGTTAACCATTTTTGTCAGGCTAAATTCAGCGCGGGCCCGCAACTGCCCGCGCTGTCCCATTTCTTGCCGCAATTCCGCATCCCATAGCAGTTTATTGACCGCCCCTGCCAGGGCCGCCGGGTCCGCTGGTGGCACCACCAGCCCGGTTTCTCCATGCTGGTTTACATAACTTGTGCCGGTCCCTAACTCGGTGGATACCACCGGTTTAGCGGCGGCCATGGCTTCAAGCTGGACCAGCCCAAAAGCTTCACTTCGTTCACAGGCAGGCAGCACAAATATATCGGTGGCGGCGTAATAGGCCGGTAGTTCGGCGTCACTGACCTCTCCGGCGAATACGACTCTTTCAGCCAGGCCCAGGCGGTCCGTCAGGCCCTTTAATTCGGCTTCCTGCGGCCCAACTCCCACGATTACCAACCGGGCTTCGGGCGCTATAGCAGGCATTGCTTCGATTAGATATTGCAGCCCTTTGTAATAGCGCAAGCGGCCGGTGAAAAGCAGGAGCGGGCCGGGTTTTGCCCTGATTTCGGCCAGTTTCGCCGGGACGACTTCCGGCACCCCGGCGAAGCGTTCCAGCTCAATGCCCAGCGGCACCGGCTGGCATTTAGCCTCAAGCGGCTGCAAGAAGGGCGAGCTTTTGATATAGCCCGGGCTGGTCGGCAAGATAACATTTACCCGGCGCAATACGGCCCGTAGAAAAGGGGCATAGAAAGTCAGCAGGCGCTTTTGCTTGATAATGTCGCTGTGGTAGGTCAAAACCGCCGCCGGGCCCTTCCGGCCAAAACCGGGTAGAAAGGAACCGGCCAGCCAGGCCAGTTCGCCCGGCGGGTAGGGTGCGTGCAGGTGGACGATAGCGGGCCGGTTTTTGGAAAGCACCCGCCGCCAGTATTCCCAGGCCAGGCGCGGGCTAAGCGGCGCGGAAGATAGGTCCAGCCAACGAGCGGTCTTTAGCACCGGCACGCCATTTATGACCTCACGCCGGGTGCGGCGGTCCCGGCTGGTAACCAGCACTTCAACTTCGTGACCGCGCGCTTGCATTGCTTCGGCCAGGAAGCGGATATGGTTTTCGATACCACCTAACACCGGGTAATAATCTTTGTAAATATAGAGAATTTTCATCAGGGCTTATTCGCCAGGCTTTTATAAACTTCAAGGGTCATTTCGGCGGTACGCTGCCAGCTAAAAAGGCGGGCGCGTTCCAACCCTTTCCGGCGCAATTCGGGAGCCTGTTGCAGGGCACTCGCAATGGACGCCGCCTGGGCTGCCACATCTCCGGCCGGAAAGAGCACCGCCGCGTCCCCGGCCACTTCCGGCAGCGAGGAATTGTCGGCACAGGCGACCGGCGTTCCACAGGCCATCGCTTCCAGCACCGGCAGGCCAAAGCCCTCGTACAGGCTGGGAAAGACAAACAGGTCGGCACAGGCATAGAGGGCCGGTAAATCGGCTTCGGTAATCTCGCCCCGGAACTCGACCTGTTCCATTATACCGATCTGGCGGGCTTTATCGCGCAGGTCGCCGCTGTACCGGAAATCTTCCTTTCCGGCCAGGATTAACTTTACCGGGTCGCCGCCCTGTTCCCGGTATAGCTTAAAGGCTTCCAGCAGCCGGGCCAGGTTCTTATGGGGTTTGTTGATGCCAACGTAAAGGAGGTAGCGTTGCGGCAAATTTAGCCTGGCCCGGGCTTCCTGCTGTCCGGCAGGGTCGAGAGGTTTGAAATGTTTGGAAACTCCGAGCGGCACCACCCGGATTTTGGCCGGGTTCACCCGGTACAACCGCTGGATATCCCCGGCGGCGGCCTGGGAAATGGCAATAATTCGCCTGGAAGTTAAAAAGGCCAGCCGGGTAGTTATTTCAAAGGCCAGGCGGCTCTTGCGCGAGTTCATGGCGGCCGGTAGGCGGGCGCTAATCACGTCGTAAGCGGTAAGGACGACCGGTAAGGGCAAGCAGTAGGGTCTTATATAGAAGGGAGCGTGCCAGGCCCGAAAACGGCCTTGCCGGGCGGGACGAAATAGCTGCCACTGCTCGGCCAGGCTAAAGGGCCGGGCGGTTACCGGGCTTAAAGTTATGCGGGTGGGAAAGCGGTCGGCCAGTTCAGCCAGGTTAAACCGGTGGCCGGGGTGGGCCGGGTTATAGAAAAGGGTCAGGTGAGGGCCACCCGGTAATTCGGCCAGGGCCTCGGCCAGGTGGTAGACATAGCGCCCGATGCCGGGGAAATGCTCCTGGACGTAACGGGCATCCAGCGCTATATCAATATCCATTGAGGCATCCGCAATACCGGGTGTTTTTTTCATTTGTTACACAGGTGGGGCAGTATCCTCAACCGGCTGGTTATCACTTTTAGCAGTTTCCTGGTCGTTTTCCTGGTCGTCCCGGCCCGGCACTTCGTGATGCCTGCGGCAGCGCGCTTCGTAATTTTCAGTCGCGCCCACCAGGATGATCGGGTCGTGGAAAGTAGCCGGTTGGCCGTTAATCAGGCGCTGGGTCCGGCTGGCCGGGGTGCCGCAGACCAGGCATATCGCCTGGAGTTTATCGACCTGTTCGGCTTCGGCGAGCAACTGGGGCATCGGGCCGAACGGCTCGCCCCGGAAGTCCAGGTCCAGACCGGCTACAATCACCCGCTGGCCCGCTTCGGCCCGTTCGCGGCAGAAATCCAGCAGGTCGGTGTTAAAGAACTGGGCCTCGTCAATGGCAATAACCTCGGCATCCGGGCGAAGTTGCAGGCGCATCTGGTCTATACCCTGGACCGGGGCGGCGCTGTAGTAATTACCGTTGTGGGAAGCGACCTGGACCGCGTCATAGCGGTCGTCAATACTGGGCTTGAAGACCTGGACGACCTGGCGGGCGATTACGGCTCGTTTAATCCGGCGAATGAGTTCTTCGGTTTTGCCGCTAAACATGCTGCCGCAGATAACTTCAATCCAACCGCCCTGTTCCTCGCGGGTATACATATGCAGGCGTTGCCTTTCTTGCTGGGTAAACTTATCTTTTAGCACCAATTATAAGCCCTCTGATTGAATTAAAAAAGACCGCGCCCTTCTTGGTTAAAAAGGGGCGGCCTTTATAGTTTGTTCCACTTGGCGCCCTCGAAAGCTAACGAGAGATCGCGGCGGGCCTTAAAGCCAGCCAGATTACTCTTCGTCTTCGGTGGCAGTCGCAGTGCTGGTTTCAGATTTCTTGGCCTTGGCTTCTTTCTGTAACTGCATCCGCCGCATAAAGCGGTCTACCTGACCGGCGGTGTCAACGATACGCTGCTCACCGGTGAAGAAAGGATGGCAATTGGAGCAAAGCTCGGTCTTGATCGGACCTTTGGCAGTTGAACGAGTTTTCCAGGTAGTGCCACAGGTGCTGCAAACAACTTCAGCTTCCTGATAGCGAGGGTGAAGACCCTGTTTCATTTTAAATACCTCTCTTTTATAAATGCCGGTCGGTTAAACCGCTGCGGAGGTTTCCGTAGTGGCGACTACCGCCGGGTAAACGCTAATGCGCTTTTTATCTTTACTATCCCACTCGAATTTTACAATTCCGGCAGCGGTGGCGAAGATAGTGTGATCGCGACCCAGGCCAACATTTTCGCCCGGTTTGAATTCGGTGCCACGCTGGCGAACCAGAATATTGCCGCTCTTGACTACTTCACCTTCATACTTCTTGACACCAAGCATTTTGGGCTTGCTATCGCGACCGTTGCGTGAACTACCTACACCCTTTTTATGAGCCATCTGGCTTTCCCTCCTCTATATTAACTACGCTGGCCCGCTATGAAATGTTCCAGGGGCCAGCCAGAAAATGTCCTGCTGAGGGCTTAGCCCTGCAAAAACTCTTCAATCTTTAAGACCGTAAGCTGCGAACGATGCCCGCGAGTCTTGCGGTACCGCTTCTTGGACTTAAACTTGAAGACTACGATTTTCTCGCCTTTGGTTTGCTGCACGATGGTCGTGCGAACGGCCAGACCTGCTACCGTGGGGGTGCCGATGGTTATGCCATTATCACCCGAAACCATTAAAACATCGTCCAGGCGCACTTCGTCATTAACGCTGCCGGCCAAATGGTCCACTTTCAAAAGCTGCCCTGGCTCTACCCGGTACTGTTTGCCACCCGATTTTACAACCGCAAACACTTGCTGTTCCTCCTGATCGGCCCATTAAGGCCCGCTTTTCTGTCCGGCCCAGCATAAAAGGCCGGGTTGGCTGGACAGTCCTGTTTTAAAACTGGCAATTTCTCAGACCTGGAAACTCACAACCTCTTAACAAGAAAAGGGAGGGTTTTCGCCCTCTGCCTGAGAATTCTTCTTAAATTCGCTGCCAGCGCTGGGCAACCAGCCCAGGACTTTTTTCAAATTGCAGATAGTTATTATAAGAGTTTTACCCATTAATGTCAAGTCATCCCCAACTCATATACTCTGATGCAAGCTTATTGCAATTCAGGCATTTATATGATAATGTAAGACCAACCTTACTAAATTCACCCGGACTTCTTACACTTGTTAAAGTTGTGTATTTGCCTGGTAGTCAAGCTATGCATATCCAAAACAATTAGAATACCCTTACCAACCATTTCCAATAAATTAATTCAAAATTCTTTACCCTGATTTCTTCATTTAGTGATTTTATAAAAAGCCTGGTTCCTCCAAAACATAATAACCTTGTGCCACTACGTAACTTTACAGCCAGACTTCCTGAACTTGCGAACGCTATGCTATGAATTATAGGACTTTGCTAAGGTCGTTGGTTGCCCGCCTCTAGTTGGCCGGGTTTAACGGCGTGACATTCTGGCTGGCTGGTCCTGTAAAAAGACAGTTTGCCAGAATTAGTAGCTGTTTAAGTGGTACCCATCTACCGTCCGCACCCTTGAATAATTTTACAGTTCTTTACTGATTACCCCATTTACTCGCTTTCAACCCTACCCCGGGTTGTTTAAGCAAAATTGACCACTTGAACAATTATAAGAGTAACCAAGAGGGAGGCATAAATGCTTGAAACTAACACCAATAGACAGGTTGACGAAGCCAAATTAGGCGAATTTGTAGGCAAGTTAGTCAGTGACGCGGCCACCACACTTAGTTCGGCCCTGGTGCTGATTGGGGATAAATTGGGCCTCTACAAGGCCATGGCCGACAACGGGCCGCTAGACTCAGCCGGGTTAGCCCGGTTGACCAATACCAGTGAGCGGTATATCCGGGAGTGGCTGGTGAACCAGGCCTCGACCGGTTACATTGAGTACAACCCGGCTACCGGCATGTACAGTTTGCCACCGGAACAGGCCCTGGCCCTCACCGGGGAAAATAGCCCGTACTATGTGATTGGCTTAATCCAGGTGGTCACGGCCATTATGAAAGCAGATACCCGGATTACCGAGGCTTTCCGGACCGGCGCTGGCATGGGCTGGGGTGAACACGACCACAACCTGTTTGAAGGGACCGAGCGCTTGTTCCGGCCCGGCTATATTGCCAACCTGGTGCAAAACTGGCTGCCTGCTTTAGATGGCGTCAATGACAAATTGACAAAAGGAGCGATGGTAGCGGACGTTGGCTGCGGTTATGGAGCCTCAACCATTATTATGGCTAAAGCTTACCCGAACTCTCGCTTTACCGGTTTTGACTTTCACGGACCCTCCATCGAACGGGCCAGGAAGGCGGCGGAAGACGCTGGTCTGAACGGCCGGGTGAATTTTGAAGTTGCCGATTCGACCAGCTATCCCGGCCAGGACTACGACCTGATTGCTTTCTTCGATTGTTTCCATGATCTGCCCGACCCGGTAGCGACGGCCCGTCACACTTACCAGGCTCTTTCGCCCAGGGGTACGGCCCTGGTAGTCGAACCGATGGCCGGTGAAACCGTTGAAGCGAATTTCAACCCGGTGGGCAGCCTCTTTTCGGCCGCTTCCACTATGTGCTGCACTCCCAACGGCCTGACCGGCAAGGGACCGGCCCTCGGGGCTATTGTGACCGAAAAACAACTGAGTGAGATTTTCAAAACGGCCGGGTTTAGCAGTTTTCGCCGGGCTACTGAAACACCCTTCAACCGGGTATTTGAAGCGCGCCCCTGATATTTTGTTTTAAGCCGGTACCAGCAACCGCCGGGTACCGGGTTTATGCCGGTAGAGGTGTTGTGCCTATAAGCCCTGGCCTTTCACCTCTACCGCCGGTCCTTTTAATTGTTATGGTATAGAAGGGAGATGCGTAACCATGTTAGATCATACAACAGTTCAGACTGAGGCTACCCTTGACACTATTTACCGATTTAATGAAGCTTTCAACCGGCAGGATGTCCCAGCCGTAATGGCTTTGATGACGGATGACTGTCTCTTTGAAGGGACTTACCCGGCCCCGGACGGCCAGTACTACCGGGGACAGGCCCAGGTCCAGGATTATTGGAACGAACTCTTCAACTCTAACTTGCAAACTCACTTTGACGCCGAAGAGATTTTTGCCAGTGGGGACCGCTGTGTGGTGCGCTGGATTTATCACTGGGTGAGCAAGGATGGTAATCCCGGCCATGTGCGCGGCATTGACCTGTGTAAAGTTAGAGATGGCAAAGTGGCCGAGAAATTCAGTTATGTGAAAGGTTAAACTGCCGGTTTAGCAGGTAAAAGGAGCCGGTTATGGATTTAAATGGTTTGCTTGAGTACGCCCACGGCTTTGTTATTAAGAATACCACCGGACTGGTGGAAACCGGCCGGGTAGAAGAGTTAGCCTGTGGGGTCTGGTCGGTGAGAGATGTAATCGGCCACCTGTGTAGTTTCAAATACCTGGTGGAAGATGTAGTCAGCACTTTTGTTGGCGCTACCGACCCGCCTTACTTGCAGCAGTGGCTAACGGGTGGTCCCGGCAATTTCGGGGAAGCCCAGGTAGCGGCCCGGAAGGATATTTCTTTTGAGCAGAACCTGGCTGAATACAAGGCTGCTCACCAGCGGATGCTAACTTTACTGGTCCGGGTTCCGGAGCAGGAAATCCACCGGCCCGGTACCTTGCCCTGGTATGGGGCGCAATACGCCCTGGATGATTTTATCCTGTATACCGACTTTGGTCACCAGATTGAACATGGCTCACAATTAGCCCTGTTACGTGACCAACCGGCCGGGGTTAGTTTACGCAGTACCGTATAAGGGTTGGTTGCACTACTACCCTATTAAACAAGATTTGGCACTTTATCCGTCTTCCAGGAAAGGCAATTTTTAAGCCTGTCATTCTGAGCGCAGAGAAGAATCTCGCGCCATTGGCGAATATCACCCAAACGGCAATTGGTTCAAGGAAGGGTGTAATTCGGGCAAATTATTCTCTTTAGGTTAGCCCACAGGGCTGAGATCCTTCGCTTTGGCTCAGGATGACCTGGTAAGCTGGCAATCTCTTTTTGTAAACTAAAGTGTGGTAGTTCTTACTTAACCCAATACAGAAGACGCCTGGTTGAAAGTTGTGCCGGTTGCAGTTCTGCTGCCATATCTGTGGCTGTCATACCTTGAGAGTTCCGGCGGTGGTCATCCTGGCTTATGGCCGTGATTTCAGGTACCTGAAAAATAGTAAAATGGTTCCCGCTAGTTAACCACTCAAGGTCAACCTGACTATACCAGTCAGGGTTGTGGCTTCCTAAAAACAGGCTCAGGTGGTAAAATATAGCGAGCCTTTTTTTATTTGAGGGTTGGAAAATGTTTCAGGGCTGTTGGGCCTTTCCTGGTGGTAAACGCGCCCTGCCAATAGTAGTTTGACGAAAGGCAAGGTTATGCCAAGCAAAGGTTTAGATCACCATAATCACGAACCTAAAGAAGCCGATAAGGTTTCGCCTCTTTTTGAAGAATATCTTGAGTCTATCTTAAACATGACTGCCGAGGGCCGCCCGGCAATTGGGGCGCGCTTAGCTGAGCGGATGAACGTCAAACCGGCCACGGTTGTCGGAGCTATCGACAGGCTTAAAAAAGAAAATTTAGTCGTTGTCGATGAAAAGACTAAAGGTATCAGCCTGACCAATGAAGGCCGCGAGATTGCCATCTCACTCAGCCGCCGCCACCGCCTGGCTGAACGCCTGCTGGTGGATGTGCTGGGTCTTTCCTGGGCCGATGCCCACGATGAAGCCTGCGAACTGGAACATGCTATTTCGCCTAAAGTTGAAAAAGCGCTGACCGCCTTCCTGGGCAATCCCCAGACCTGCCCGCACGGCAATCCTATCCCCGGGAGTGGGGCTATTGTTGACCCGGGGGTACGTCCCCTACGCCAGGCCGAATTTGGCACCGATGTCCGCATTTCCTACATCAGCGAGGAAGCCGAACATGAGCCGGGCCTGCTGCAATACCTGGAAGAAAATAATCTTATTCCGGGAACCGCCCTGCATATCAAAGGGGTTTCTCCTTTTGAAGAAAACCTGATAATGATTAACTCGGAAGGGCGTGAGGTAACACTTGGTACCAAGACAGCCCAGCGCATTTATGTTATTCCGGCCTAAATTTAAACGCCATCACCAATAACCGATAAGGAAAGCCATGATTAACGAGACGCGGTTGCGTGACCTTTTGTTGGCACTTTGTAGTATTGATAGCGAGTCCCGGGAAGAGCGCGAGGTTGCCCAGCACCTTAAAAGGGTAATGGAAGCGATGGGTGCCCAGGTGGAAATCGATGGGGCCGGTGAGGCTGTCGGCGGAAATACCGGGAACGTGATTTGCCGATTCCCGGCCACTTCGCCTGACGCGCCGCCTATTTTCCTGGCTGCTCATATGGATACTGTGGTGCCGGGCAAGGGTGTCAGCCCGATTCTGGATGGCAATATTATCCGCAGCAACGGCAAGACCGTCCTGGGTGGTGACGATAAAAGCGGCTGCGCGATTATCGCCGAGGTTTGCCAGGTCATGACCGAGCAAAACCTGCCGCACGGCGGTATCGAAGCTGTTTTCACTATATGTGAAGAAGTTGGCCTGTTGGGTGCCAAATACCTGGATATTACCAAATTAAAGTCCAAATACGGCCTGGTCCTGGACAGCGACGATATTGGCTTTCTTTTCACCCAGGCGCCCGCCTCGGACAAAATGAAATGGACCGTTTACGGCCTGGAAGCCCACGCCGCGATGGCCCCTGAGCAGGGAATCAGCGCCATAAAGATCGCCGGAGAGGCTATCGCTAAAATGACACTGGGCCGGGTGGATGGCGAAACGGTCGCCAATATCGGCTCGATTCATGGCGGCGGGCCGGATAATGTGGTGCCTAACCGGGTCACTATTACCGCCGAAGCCCGCAGCCTGAAGCTGGATAAACTGGACGCCCAGACCCGCCACATGGACGAGTGCTTCCGCGAGGCGGCCGCGAAATATGAAGTATCGATTGACGGCGTGAAAAAGACCGCCCGGGTTGAGACTGAGATACACCGCGAGTACGACCAGATGAATGTGAGCGCCGACAGCACGATTGTGAAACTGGTGCTTGAGGCCGCCCGCAACCTGCATCATAAAGTCGAAACCCTGTCCATGATGGGCGGTTGTGACGCCAATGCCCTGAATAAAAAGGGCCTGGAGTGCGCTAACCTGGGTACCGGGATGCGGGCCATTCATACCGTCAACGAGTGGCTTGACCTGCGCGACCTCAATAAATCGGCCAGTATAGTCCTGGAAATTGTCCGGCTTAACGGCCTGGTAAAGGTATAAATCTTTGGTAAGTTTAGACGATATTAAACTGGCGCAACGCCGGATAGCCGGGGTCGCCGTACGCACCCAGCTTATACCGTATGCTCAATCGGAAGATGACCGGCTGCTTTATTTCAAGCCGGAGAATTTCCAACCGATTGGGGCGTTTAAAATCCGGGGAGCTTATAACAAAATCGCCGCCCTGACCGCTGAAGAAAAGCAGCGCGGTGTAATCTCCTATTCCAGCGGCAACCATGCCCAGGGCGTGGCCTACGCTGCCCGTGAACTGGGCGTGCGGGCTACTATCGTTATGCCGGGCAACGCTCCCAGGGTAAAACTGGACAACACCCGCGCTCTTGGCGCCAATATCGTCCAGGTCGGTAACGGTGGCGAGGAACGCCGCATCAAGGCGGAAGAACTGGCCGCCGAACACGGCTATATAATGGTCCCGCCTTACAACGACGAAACGCTAATTGCCGGACAGGGTACGGTCGGGCTTGAAATCCTGGAAGACCTGCCGCAGGTGAACACGGTTCTGGTGCCGATTGGCGGCGGCGGGCTTATCAGCGGGGTAGCCGCCGCTATCAAGCTCAGCAATCCGCGCGTGCGCGTCATCGGGATTGAACCGGCCGTAGCCGGGGACGCCCATGCCAGCTTTCGGGCCGGTACGCTGGTGGAATTCCCACCCGAGCAGACCGGGCAGACCATTGCCGACGGTTTGCGGGCGCAGCACCTGGGCGATATTACTTTCGCCCATATCCAGAACTTCGTGGATGATATTGTGACGGTCAGCGAGGACGAAATTAAAGAAGCGGTCCGGCGGATGGTCTTTGGGGCGCACCTGGTACCCGAGCCAAGCGGGGCGGTTACCTTTGCGGGTTACCTGTTCCACCGTCACGAGTTGCCCGAAGCGCAGTTCACTGTTGCAATCATCAGCGGCGGGAATGTCGAGCCGCAAGTCCTGACTCAAATCCTGACCGAGCCGGGGATGGTTCTGGATTAAGGTAAAACTTAAAATTTTTGGTTGGTAAAATTATGGGGGATTGTGTTCTTTACTAAAAGAACACAATCCCCCATCTGAGTATTATGATCTGGTTAATTGGCTGGAAAACAATCATAAAGCGGTTGTGGGCCGGGTTGCACACCTGCCGGCGCTGCCTGGGTCACCACCCGCACGACTTGCAGGAACGGACCGAGTGGGGCACGCTCTTTTTTGTGCCGCTGGTCCCGCTGCGCCGGGAACGTATCCTGACCTGTAGCTACTGCGGTCTCGAAACCAGACTTAGCAAAGCTGAAACCGGGCAGTTTATGGAGATGGCCGGCCCGCCGGATTTGCGGTATTAAAAAAGCAGGCACCGGGCCTGCTCTTTAGCAAATTTTACGCTTTTTGAGTGTTAACGCTTGTTACGCTTGCGTTCGCGCCGTTTCAGGGCGCGTTCCGAAAGGCCCTGGCGTATTTCGGCAGCTGTAGGTTCGGCGGAAGTGGTGCCCGCCTGGATAGTGCTTGTATCAACGGAGCCGCGGGCGACCGAAGCGGTCGTAGCAACTTTAGCCGGGGTAGCCGGACGGATCGGCGCACCCGCGCCGACAGTAGCGCGAGGTTCGGTTTTGCGGACCTGACGCGCCTGTTGAGTTTGCCATTCGGCTTTCGCCTTGGGGTAAGTCTTGAGCATGTAAAGGACACCGCGAATGGTGTAGTATACCAGTAGCAGCAAGGCCACGTCCAGGAAAACCCGGGCGTTGAAAGGTTGCAACTTTGCAATGCGGCTAAGGAAAAAGAAAAAGCCTAAAGAAAAGGCAATCGACGCATTACGGGAAGCCCGGTTTACCAGAGTATAGGTTAACAGGTTGTTTTTAAACCGATACTTGAAGTAAAAAAAGACAAAGTTTGAGATTATCGTCCCAAGCGTAAAGACGATAAAAAAGATGGTTGAGTACGGCCCCCAGATTTCATCCGGGGTGCTAAAAACGTAGCCAAAATCTAACGGGTTCTGATTCATTAATATCTCCTGTAAAAATTTGCATAGCAATTATAGCAGGAGTTAAATAGGCATGCAACCCGGCGGTTTGAACATTTTCAGGGAAACACCTTGTTTGCCACTTACTTTCCTTAGCTTTATTATTAGGTTCAAGTTTTCGCAGATAGTCAAATAAGAAAAAGAGGGGAAATTTTGAAGCGCCTGGCCTTACCGGTTTTCGCTATGTTAAGTCTGGTTTTGTTAGGTTGCGGGGAAACGCCCGCCGCCTCGCCTGCCATTACCAACCCCACCGCTACTGTTGCGCCGCTTACCGCTACTCCCAGCCCGCCCCCGGGCGCTACGGTTACCGCTGTCCCGGCCACAGCCAGCCCGACCCCGGTTCCTACGGCTACAGCAGTCCCGACCGCCACGCCTGTACGGCCTACGGCTACCCCGGCCCCGACCACCACGCCCCGACCGTCTTATACTTTCGGGCAGGAACTGGCTACTTTAAGCGGCCACAGCGGCGGCCTATGGCAGGCCGTTTTAAGCCCCGATGGTAAAATACTGGCTTCCGCTTCGGCCGATAAGACCGTTATTTTGTGGGATTTTGCCACTCGGCAGTCCCTGAAGACGTTAAAGGGCCACGCCGGGGAAGTCCGGGCGGTCGCGTTTAGCCCGGATGGTACGACCCTGGCTAGCGGTTCGACCGATAAAACCATCAAGCTTTGGAAATTACCCGAAGGCACCGAAATCCGGGTCTTGCGCGGCCATACCGACGAAGTTGCCGGGTTGGCCTTTAGCCCGGACGGCCAGACCCTGGCGAGTGGTTCAAAAGATGCCAACTTGCGCCTGTGGTCGGTAAAAAGCGGCCAGTCCTTAAAGACTTTGACCGGTCATAGTAACTGGGTGGAGAGTGTCGCCTGGAGTCCTGATGGTAAATGGTTAGCCAGCGGTTCGCTGGATTTCACGGTCCGGCTCTGGTCAGCCGCGACCGGCGAGAATACCGCTATCATGCGCGGCCACACCAACTGGGTCTTACCGGCCAACTTTAGCCCGGACAGCCAGCTGGTCGCCAGCGGCTCGAAAGATGGGACGGTCCGGGTCTGGTCGGTAGGGACCGGCAAGCAGCTATTGAATTTAACCGGGCATGGTGAGGAAGTTCGTTCGGTGGCCTTCAGTCCGGACGGCCGAATGCTGGCAAGTGGCGCGGAAGACGAAACGGCCCGGCTGTGGGAGATGCCATCCGGTAAGCCGCTTCTGACTATTAAGCCAAAATCGTCGACGGCCTGGGTCACTTTTTCGCCGGATGGGAACACCCTGGTTACCGGCCTGGGCAATAGTTTAATCAAACTGTGGTGGGTCGGGCGCGCTTGAGCGCCCGGCTTCTACCCAACATTAAGTTAAGACCGGTATTTGTCCCGAGCTTGCCAGGGGCAGAGCGATATAGAAAGTACTGCCCAGTCCCGGCTGGCTCTCCAGCCACATCCGGCCCTGGTGCTGCCCGACAATTTCGTGACTGATGAAAAGACCCAGGCCAAGCCCGCCGGTCCTGGCGGTTTCCCGGTTGCGGGCCCGGTAGAACCGGTCGAAAATATGGGGCTGGTCCTCCAGGCTGATGCCGTGGCCCTGGTCTTTTACCACGATTATCGCTTCGGTGAGCTGGTTTTCGCCGGATGGCGGGACGATGCTCACTTCCACGTTTACCGGCTTACCTTCCGGGCTGTACTTGCAGGCGTTACTGATTAAATTGTGCAAGACCTGTTCCAGCCGGTCGCTGTCGCCTTTGATTATAATGGGGCCTTCCCCGGTCTTAAGGCTTATGGACCGGTCGGTTTCAAGCGCGTTTTGTTGTTCAACGACTCGCTGGGCCAGTTCTACAAGATTGACCGGGCCGCTTTCGGTCAGCTCAAACTGGCCGTTTTGCATCCGGGAGAAGTCCAGCAATTGCATAATCAGGCCGTTCATCCGGTTGGTCTGGCGGGTAATCGTATCCAGGAAATGCAGGTGTTTCTCCAGGGCTTCCCGGTGTGCTTGCGGTTCCAGCGGTTCGGTCTGGCGTACCAGGCTGCGTTGAAGCATCTGGGAGAACCCCCGGATAGTAGTGAGCGGGGTCCGCAGTTCGTGACCGGCCACTGACACAAACAGGTCTTTTAGATAGTCAAGTTCTTTCTGGACCCTGACTGCTTCCTGGGCTTCCCGGTAGAGCCGGTTGTTATCAACGGCCATGGCAGCCCGGCGGGCCAGGTCTTCCGCCAGGGCGACTTCGGCGGGCGAGAAACAGCGGCCCGGCCTTGCTAACAGAAAAGTAAAAGCCCCCAGGACTTTTTCCCGGCCAATCATTGGCACTACCAGGATGGATTGGAGCCGGGCCTCCTGAAGCTGGCCCAACTGTTCCGGGCTGGCGGCATAGGCTTCCAGTATGTCTACGGGCACTTCGGAATAAAGCAGCGGTTTGCCGGTGCGCAGGACCTCGGAGAAGGGGTTATCATCATTCAGGTCTACCGGGGTAGACTGGCGAAAATCGTATAAAAGGTGGTCCTGGTGAGGGTCCAGGTCGGAGGCGGTCATCTGAAAAAGCGCCTGGTCTTCTAACAACTCGACCAGGGCATAGTCGGCCAGGTAAGGCACCGACATTTGAATTAAAGCGGTCAGGCTGTCGCGGTATTCCAGGGAACTGACCAGCAGGGCCGTGGCTTCGGCCAGGAAAGCAAAATGGCGGCGGGAAGCTTCGGCCTGTTCCATGGCATTCTGGAGTAGGGCGGTACGGTCCTGGTAACGTTTTTCAAGCTCCGAATTTAGCTGCTTCAGGGATTCTTCGGCCAGCTTGCGGGCGGTAATATCCTGGACCTGGCAAATGAAATAGAGCGGCAGGCCCTCGGTGTTGCGGAAAAGCGAGGCATTAATTAAGACCCAGACCACTCGCCCGCTTTTGTGCAAGTAGCGTTTTTCAAGATCCAGCACCAGTTCTTCCCGGCTTAGCAGTTCCGGGCTGCTAATCAGGTCACCGGGCAGGTCGGCCGGGTCGGTGACGTCAGCGGTCAGTTTGCCCAGCAGTTCCTGTTCGGTATAGCCGAGCATCTGGCAGAAAGCCGGGTTTACCTGTAAGAAGCGGTTTTCCGGGGTAACCAGGGCCATTCCAATCGCCGAATTTACAAAGGCGCTTTTAAAGCGTTGTTCGCTTTCTTGCAGGGCCGCCAGGGAAGCGGTCCTTTCGGCCAGCAGGGCCTGCTTGGCCTCGAATTCGGCCGAGTGACTGAGCGCGGTGACAATCTGGCCTTCCAGCAGTTGAAGGGTTTCTACTTCCCGCTGCCCGAAGGCGTGGGAATAAGGAGAAAAGATTTTCAGAACGCCTACGACCTTGCGCTGGTAATAGACCGGGATAGCGACCAGGGACTTAATACTCAAGCCCCGGCAGCCTTCCGGATTAACTCTTGGGTCGGTTTCAGCGTCTTCGCATATGATTACCTGGCCGGTAGTCGCACTCAAAGCCGAAAGGCCGTCCAGCGCTTTGAACTGGGGAATGCCTGAAGTATGCGCCCGGGCGGAACCGCTATCGACCCGGTAAATTACATCGTTTCCTTCGACCAGTTCGATTACCGCACCATCTGCCCCGGTTAATTCCTCGGCCCGTTGAACTATCAAATTCAGGGTGGCGTTTAAATCAAGGTCGGCGCGGGCAATTTCTTCCTGGGTCGCGATCACTCCCGAAAGGCGCCCGGTGGCCTGACGCAGGCTGGTTTCGGCCCGGCTGCGTGCGGCTTCAACCTGTTCCAGGTCAGTTACCCGCGCTCTCAGCCGGATAAGTTCCTCTTCCTGGACGTTAAAAGTTCGATTGGTGCCTTCGGTTTTCAAAGCAGTTATTCTTTCTAGCTTATACGTTTATGCGATGATGCTGCTTAACCATAAGCGACTTATTTAACAGCCATTGAGTAACACTATCGAAAGTTGGCGGAATTTATATATCTATTATACTCCAGGTTTCTATTAGTTCCAGCTAGAAATTGTCTAAATCTAAAGTCTAATGTAATTCTAAAAAGACGAAATACGATGATTTCAGGCTGAAAATGTTATAATACCCTGATCCCAATAGACAAAATAACCAGACCGGATGCGATGGAACATATATCTAACCGAGAATCAAGCCTGCTGGCGCGCGCAATTAACCGCCTGGGACGGCGACGCAAACCGCACTTCGACCCGATAGACGAACTGGCTATTAGCGGGGAAGAAGCGGAACTGGTGGACGTGGTGGACGGCCGCCGGTTTCTCTACCATTTTGAACAGGAAGGGCGGCTGCTCGAAGACGTAGTGCGCAAGGGCATTGCCACCTTCAAGGCCCGTTACCAGCAGTTGCCGACAGTCATTATTTTGTCGGACAGCTACCAGCTTTACAATGGGCAGCTTATTGGGGGCCTGGAAGCGATGGTGGTGCAGGGCCTACCCTCGTACCATTTCTGGTTTGGCCCCAAGCCCGCTTACTACCAGCCCTACCTGGGACTTTAACAATTGACAAACCCTGGGGCGACTACTACTATGTGCCTCGCACGCTTGAAAACTTAAAATTGAACCTGACAAAACTAAGGATATACTAATGAGCAGCCCAGAGACAGGCATCCGTTCAATTGAATTTGAGCCTCTAAATATCCCCCTTATAGAACCATTTATCATTTCTATAGGCCGCCTGGACCATGTACGCAATGTCCTGATAACGGTCACGCTGGAAAACGGTGTCATTGGCTATGGGGAAGCCGCTCCGCTTGAACCGATCAACGGCGAAAACCAGGCAACTGTCCTGGCGACGCTGCAAACATGCGTGCCTCTGTTGGTGGGCCGGGACGCGATGCAATGGCGGAAGTTATCGGGCGAACTGGCCGGGATTTTCTCGGTCCAGGCGGCGGCGCGGGCCGGGCTGGAAATGGCAATCCTGGACGCGGTTACCAAAACAATGCGGGTGCCGCTCTACCAGTTCTTTGGGGGCTACACTGACCGGGTCGAAACTGACATCAGTATTCCGATTGTGGAGCCGGACCGGGCGCGTGAACTGGCCCAGGGTATTACCGCCCAGGGAGTCCGCTTTATAAAAATCAAGGTTGGCAGCGGGATTGAAGCGGATGTCGCCCGGACCCTGGCCGTCAAAGAGGGCGCCCCAAATAGCGAGCTTCAGCTGGATGCCAACCAGGCTTACAGCGCCTCGGAAGCGGTTGAATTGTTACAGGAATTGCGCGCCAGGGGAGTCAGGGTCCGCCTGTTTGAGCAACCGGTCCCCAAACATGACCGGATAGGGCTAAAATTCGTAACCGACCAGGGCCGGGTGCCGGTCGCCGGTGATGAAGCGGTCTTTGTAGCCAGCGATGTAATGGACCTGGCCCATATCGGCGCGGCCAATGTTGTTAATATCAAATTGATGAAGAGCGGCCTGGTAACCGGGATGGATATTGTGGCGGTCTGCCGGGCGGCTCACATTCGCCTGATGATCGGCGGTATGATCGAGTCTAAACTGGCTATGAGCTGCTCGGCCCATTTCGCGGCCGGAAACGGCGGATTTGAATTCGTTGACCTGGACACACCCTTTTTGTTGGCGGAAGACCCCTTTGAAGGCGGCTACCGGGTGGAAGGGCCGATCTACCACCTGGGCGAAATCAAAGCCGGTATCGGCTGCTGGCCCAAAGGGCGGCCCAGCGGAATGCTTGAATGAGACTTCTAGTACTCGGCCAGGGCCCCTTGCCGCCGGAACAGGCGGCGGGCCGGGCCGGACGGGTGAGCGCCCCCAGTATCCGGGCCTGGCATGTCGCCCTGGCTTTACAGGAAGCCGGGCATACGGTTGCCCTGGTTTCAATTAAGGCTGGGTCGGCTGAAACTGCCGGACCTCGCGAACTTTCGCCTGGCCTGACGCTCCATTCGTTTTCCGATGCCGCGCTTACCGGCCAGGAAGCTTTGTCCGGACTGGAAAAAACCTTCCAACCGGATGCGGCGGCCGGTATTAGCGCCTGGCCGAGTTACCTGGGCGCCCTTTACCTGGCTCCCGGCTTGCCTTTCTGGGCCGACCTGTTTGGCAGCCCGCTGGCGGAAGGCCAGGCCAAAGCCTTTCAGGCTGCCGATGACAGCCTGCTGGGTCCTTTCGCCCGGTTCGAGCGCACGATTATGCGCCGGGCCGATGTAATCAGTACCGTTTCTATCTACCAGGAACACGCTACGGTGGGAGCTATGGCGACTCACGGCCGCCTGAACCACCTGACAGATGGTTACCGCCTGGCCTATACTATCCCGGCCACCCTCGACCCCCGGCGGCTTCCTCCCGCTGACCAACCATTTTTGCGTGGTAAAATCGTCCCCGACGATGCTTTTGTTGTGCTGTGGAGCGGCGGTTTTAATACCTGGACCGACGTGGAGACCCTTTACCAGGGCCTGACAGGGGCCATGGCGGCTAACCCTGATATTCATTTCGTGGCGACCGGTGGCGCTCTCCCACCCCACGATACCCAGACCTTCCCGCGCTTTCAAATGATAGTTGAAAATTCTTCCTATAAAGGGCGGTTCCACCTGTTAGGCTGGGTACCTTATGAAGGTTTACATAACTATTATTTAGAAAGTGACCTGGGCTTGATCCTGGACCGCTGGAGCTACGAAGGTGTTTTAGGCAGCCGGACCCGCCTTTTAGATTGGCTGCTTTATGGCCTTCCGGCGATTGTTACGGAGACGGCCCATCTGACCGAAGAATTAGTCAGGGAAGGACTGGCCTTTAGCTTTCCGCACGGCTCACCGGAAGGGCTGGCCGGACGGCTGCTTGAACTGGCTGCCGCGCCGGAACGTTTGCGCCAGGCGGCTGACAAAGGCCCGGCCTTTATAAGCGAGCGTTACAGTTACCAGAACGCTTGCCAGCCTTTACTGGATTGGGCCGCTAATCCGCGCCAGGCGCCCGATGCCGGTCATTCGCTGCCTTCTTTTGGGGCCAGTCCGGATAACACCGTCCAGGAACGGCTACTGGCCGATTACCAGAGCCAGCTTGAAGAGAAAAATGAGTTAATCGCCTCGCTTGAAAGTTGGGCCAGGGAAATGGAAACCCGCCTGCAAAAACCTTCCCGGCTCCCATTTGCACACCGGCTCCGGCAGCGGTTCAAACGTCAGAGTTAATTTAACTCCTAAAAAGTCTTATAAGTAGCTGGAATTCCTCTAACAGGGCAGGGTTAATAGCGGTAAAACAAAATCGGGGCGAGCATTTGCTCACCCCGATTAACATTTATAGGGCTAGAAAAGAAGTTAAAACCGGACTACTGGGCCAAGCCCTGGTTCTTGGCTTCTTCTTTAACCGTATTGGTAACCTGTTCGGTCACATTGCTGACCTTGTCCATGGTCTGCTGAACAGCTTCCCCGGCTTTTTCCATCAGGTTATCGTGGGCTTTGCCCAGGATCTGATTTTCCTTTTCGGTAGCAGGAAGCATCATACCGATGACCGCGCCCATGACGAGCGCCACACCGCCCACTGCCAGGGGATTGTCCTGGAGCATTCTTTCCAGTTGGGTGGTAGCTCTTTGAGCGCCGTGCTGGACTCCGCCAACTACGTTGCCTGCAACATCTCCGGCCCCGCTGGCAATATTGCCAACCGCCCCGGCGGCACCACTGGCGATGTCACCAACGGTCTCGGCCGCGCCACTGGCGATGCCACCAACTGTTCCGGCGGCAGTCCCGGCAATGTCACCCACCTTTTCGGCAGTTCCACCGGCGATGTCACCGACTGTGCCCACCGCGCTACCGGCAATATTTCCTACCGTACCGGCGGCCTGGCCTGCCACATTACCAACCTTATCCGTTACATTGCTCAACCCATGCTGTGAGCCCGAAGAACCATAACTTGAATAGTTATAGCTGCTGCTGCTGCTGCCGCCCTGGCCCTTCATAAAGATGTAGCCGAGGCTCAAACCGGCAACGGCGGCCGGTAAGGGGTTCTGCATAACCTTATCTACCAGCCCGCCGCCGCTGTTGCTTCCGCTGGAAGAGCCGTAATTCGAAGGCGTGTACGACCGGACCGGCACCGAAGGCGGCATATAGGGGTAGTTGGGGGCGTAGCCGGTATTCTGCGAGAAACCCATCGGGACATTCGACCGGTGTTGTTCAGGGTTGTTCTGGCGTTTCATATAGAGCCAGCCCAGCCCAAGGCCGGCCAGGGCAGCCGGTATAGGATTCTCTTTAATAAGACCCATCAAACCCGAACCAGTTTCGCGGGCTGAGTCGCTTACACTGTTTACCATATTCTCTACCTTCCCAACTGTCGCATCCCGGACAGTTTGTTTTACATTATCAATAGCTTCCGTTGCCGTTTCTTTGGCTTGCTCTTTGACCTGCTCAACAATGTTTGCAGGGGTCAACCTGGCCTGGATTTCGTCGACCGTCCGGGCCATTTCCGCCCTGGTCTGTTCGATATCTTCACGAATGGCTTCGGTTTCAGTTTCTACCTTTTCGTCTTCGGAAATATCGCTTTCCGGCAGACCATAATCCTGTGAAACCCCCCGGTCATAGTCGCTGGCCGCATCCGCTTGAAGAAAAGGCGTACTCCCAATAGGTTCAGGGTAAATATCCCTATCCCTCATCTCGTCTGCTCTTTGGCCCATTCTACATCCTCCTTAAGGCTCTCAATCGTCTTTTGCGGCGCAAAATTTTCCTTTTTAAGGTTATCCAGGCCGCGCCTGACCAGGAAATAACCCACACCGGCCACAATCAGACCCACAATCAGGGCGGAAAGCCACCAGGGTAATCCTATTGTGCCAAGTATGATGACCAGGGCCGCCAGGATAGCGAGAAATCCGGCGTAAATTACCAGACCACCTACTGCCAGGAAGCCAATGTCCCGGCCGACTTTTGAAGCAGTCTGGCCTAATTCTGTCCGCGCCAGCGTTATTTCCTGGCGTACCAGTGTAATAATTTCCCTGGAAAGGTCAGCAAACAGGTCTCCCAGGGAACGTTCTGGACTGTTTTGGGCCATATTTATGCAATCCCCTGCGGGCCTCCATTTTCTGAACCGGTGCTACCACTTGCCTGAGAACCATACGATTTGCCGCCGCTGCTTCCGTAAGAGCCGGAGGTGTCAGTTGGATAATTGGAACTGTAACCACCGCTACTGGTGCCGCTGCCTGCCGAATAACCTGTGCCACCGGTCGAACTGCTGCCACCGGTATAGCCGGAGCTGCCGGAACTGCCGGAGCTGCCGGAACTGCCGGTCGAACTGCTACCACCGGTATAGCCGGTGCTGCCGGTCGAACTGCTACCACCGGAGCTGCTGCCACCGGTATAGCCGGTGCTGCCGGAACTGCCGGTTCCGTAACCGCTACTGCGGGTGGTGCCACTTGAACGGCCCAGGCTGTCGGTATCCGTACCGGAAAGGCCGGAATAATTGTCCCTGTAGCTGCTGCCAGGTGTTTCGCCACCGACGCTGCCAGTCAAATCGTAAGAACTGTAGCCGGGTACCCTATCGGTTGGGAGGCTGGACGAGTAGCCGGTGCTTCGGCTGCCGTAGGTCCCATAACTTCCGTAGCTGCTCTGGCCGGACATCTGGCTCGTGTTCCTGTACTGGGACTGATTGTTTGCGCTGCTGGAGCTACGCAAGAAGCGGCCACCCAGTAAACCCAAGGTCAGCGCACCACCCAGGAACAGGGCCGGTTCGCGCCGGGCGAAGCGTTCTACTTCACCAAAAATGTCGGAAATGCTATTCCTTTTCAGGTAACTCGAGACCATTTCGACCCCGTGAGCAAGTTGGTCAGTGTACTGGGCAATGGGTGCTGCCTGCTCGTTTTTACGTAACTGGTCGCCGGTCTGGCGGATAGCATCGGCTACATTACCCAGACCTTCAGCTGCCCGGTCTTTCTGGCTTGCAATCTGGGAGGAAGCCTGTTCCTTGACTTGTCCGGCTACTTCTCCAACTTTTTCCTGGGCCTGGTCAATAATTTCGCCAGTCTTTTGTTGAGCCTTTACAGTGGGATCCTGAACCTTATAAGCTTCTTCATTACTGCTTCCGCTAGGTGAACCCTTACCTTTATTACTACTGCCTTTTGAACCCGTCGAATAGTTAGAATCTTGCATACTCATAATTTCTTTTCCCCTTCTTTCGTTTAATGGGTTTCACGGAATCTACTTCCCAAATCAGGCATATGTTAGCTTGCTTGTTAGAAGTTAAGACTAAAAAGCTAGAAAAAATAAATATTATGTAGCGAAACAAGCCGTACCCACCACTGGTTGTTAGTAAAGCACTAAATATGCCATTGCTGTAATAGCGATTAGGCCATTCGTCTATATATTAAGTATGGTTATAAATATTAAAAATATAATTGGTAAATGTTTTCGAATAGAATTTGAGGCCTAAACAGGAAATAAAATATACCTGTAAATGCTCTGGCGGCATACCGGGCTGCGAGGAAATCGGTCTTGAATTGTACTGGCTGGAAATTATGCTACAATTTTATCCTGCATAAAACACTTTTTCGAGGTTGAAAGGATGTTAACTATAAACATGACTCAAGAATACCTGCTCTTTGCCCGCCTATTTCTACCGGAGTTAGCCAGATGACAACCCGCCATATACCGACCTGGTCGGAATTAAACTCTTTACTGCGACCCAGGCCGTTTGAACTCGACCCGGTCAAGCGCCGGCTATCGCGCGCCGTTACAATCAATGATTTGCGGGCCACCGCCCGCCGCCAGGTGCCCCAGGCCGTATTCGATTATGTAGATGGAGCTGCCGAGGAGGAAACCAGCTTGCGCCGGGCTCGCGAAGCCTTCCGCAATGTAGAATTTATTCCTCAAATTTTACGTGATATTTCTTCCGTAGACCCTTCAACCACCATTCTGGGACAGCCCAGCACTTTACCCTTTGCCTTTGCGCCGACCGGCTTTACGCGCATGATGAACCACGAAGGTGAGTCCGCAGTGGCCCGGGTCGCCGCGAATGTGGGTATTCCCTACGCCCTCTCAACAATGGGTACTACTTCCCTGGAAGCCCTGGCAGCCGCCGCGCCGGAAGCCCAGCGCTGGTTCCAGCTTTACCTGTGGCGGGACCGGGAGGCCAGCCGGGAGTTGATTGCCCGGGCCAAAACCGCCGGTTACAAGGCTCTTGTCCTGACGGTGGACACCCCGGTGGCCGGGGCCAGGCAGCGCGATGTCCGCAACGGCCTGACCATTCCGCCCGCTCTGACCCTCAAGACCTTCGTGGATGGCGCTATGCACCCGGCCTGGTGGTTCAACCTGCTTACCACCGAACCGCTGAGCTTCGCTTCACTTAACTCCTGGAACGGTACCGTCGCTGACCTGGTCAGCGTTATGTTTGACCCTACCGTAACTTTTGCCGACCTGGAATGGCTGCGGAGCGAGTGGACCGGCCCCCTGATTGTTAAAGGCATTCAAAATCTGGCGGATGCGCAGGCGGTGGTCGAGCGCGGCGCTGATGCGATTGTGGTTTCAAATCACGGCGGCCGCCAGCTTGACCGAGCGCCTACCCCGCTGGAACAGTTACCTCCGATTGTCCAGGCAGTCGGCGACCGGGCCGAGATTTACCTGGATGGCGGTATCCTGAGCGGGGCCGATATAGTCGCGGCGGTCGCTTTAGGGGCCAGGGCTTGCCTGGTAGGCCGGGCTTACCTTTACGGCCTGATGGCGGGCGGCCAGCGTGGGGTCCAACGCGCCGCCGATATCCTGACGAAAGAGATTATCCGCACCATGCAATTGCTGGGCGCCAAATCTATTGCCGAGATTACTCCTGACCGGATTCGCCTCCGGGATTAGTCTTTTAGGATTAACCATTTAACAGCCGCACTTCTATAAAAACCAGAAGGCCCCAGGTCAGGGGCCTTTTGATATCAGGTAAGCACCGGACTACATCCGGTTATTCTAACCACTCCCTTAGGGGCTAGTCTTTTTGGTGGACCGCCACCACATAGTTCCCGCCGGGCAGGTATTCTTTTCTATCCCAGGCCGCGTAGTGTTCCAGCAGTTTCAAGCCCGCCTCGGCGCAAGCCCGGTTATATTCTTGCAGGCTCAAGCCCCGGCCTAACTGGAAACCGGCTACCAGTTTGCCGCCCGGCAAGAGGTGGCGGCTCATGTTCAGGACAACTTCACCTTCGGTGCCGGGCGCGACAAAAATCATAACGTTGCCCGCCATGACAATCAGTTCAAACTGGCGGTTTAATTGGGCGACCGCCAGGTCACCGCTGCGCCAATCCAGTTCCGGGGCTTTTTCTTTTGCCCGGTTGAGCATAAGCGGGTCAATATCCAGGCCCACAACCCGGCAGCCGCGCCGGGCCAGCTCGATTGCTACCCGGCCGGTCCCGCACCCGGCGTCTAGCACGGTATTGGGCCGGTATTCCATTACGAAACTTGCCTCACCATGGACATCTACCCCGGATTTTTGAAGTTCTTCAAACCGGGAGTCGTAAACTTTGCCGCCCTCGGCCCGGCTGTTCAGCCAGCGATTGTTATTTTCCATTTCTGTCCTTTAGTTTCGACTGTTATCGGTTAAATATTCTGCTTTCGCTTGTGGTATTATACTGCTGCTTGCAGGTGAGAGTTTGCAAAAACACCGCCAATGCTAAATTGAGGGTGGTCTGAGCAAAGTATTCATTTTTGACCAGATTCTAATACCAAGTTGCCTTTTACCGGCTCATAAGGTATAATATCGATCCGTGTAAATATGCCGAAATTTTTGTTTTAAGTTCAGGAGGTTATCCCGGTTGGCTAATGTTAAGTCTGCCATCAAGTCCATTCGTCAGGACTTTCGTAAAACAGCCCGCAACCGCCCGGTTCGCAGCTCATTGAAAACTTATGTGAAAAATGCCGTAGCCCGCATTTCGCTTGGCGACGCAGAAACTTCCCAGGAGGCTGTACGGATTGCTATTAGCAAGCTGGACAAAGCCTCTCAGAAGGGCATTATTCACAAGAACCAGGCCGCTCGCCGCAAGTCCCGCCTCGCCAAGAAGCTGAACAAGCAGTTCGCCGTCGCCGGTCAAGAGTAAGTTTCAAACCAGGTCCAGGATCTTAGAAAAGAGGGGTTAGTTTACTAACCCCTCTTTTTGTTTTTTAATTCCCCAGGTCTTCGGCCAGCTTCTGGTCAAACAGCCAGCGGTCGATAAAGCCGTTTACTTCGGTTTCCCGGCCTGGTACTGCCGCCGCCAGTTCGCGCCTTAAGTCGGCCAGGTGCGCCAGGCCGTACCGGTTGGTTTGCATATAAGCTTTCATGAAGCGATAAAGAGCTTCCTCCCCAAATTTAGCCCGGAAAGCCTCATACATCAGGGGTACTTTGCGATAATAAATAAACCCGGCCTGGTCCAGGCTTACTTCGGCTGCGCTTGAAGCGGCCTTCAGGTCGCCTATCCCCGGCAGGTCTTGCTGTTTAACCCGGTTACGCAGGCGGTCCAGCCACTCCCTGGCAAAGGCCTGGGCGCTTTCGGCCGGGAGATTTTTGCGCCTGGCGGTCAGCTCCGGCAGCAGATAGGCGCTGTATTCGGTCAAACCCTCATCCAGGAAAGGTTCGGCCTGCTGGTCGTTGCCTACCAGGTTGTACCACCACTGGTGAAGGGTTTCGTGAATGACAACCAGGGTGCCCGGCTTGGAATAAACCAGCCCGCCAAATTCTTTTTCATCATCTTTTGTGTATCTCTGCCGGAAAATATCCTGGCTTAGTTGGGTGAACATGGGCCATTCAACACCGTTAAAGCCCGTCAAGGGGAATTCAACCAGGCTGTACTGCTGGTAGGGATACGGGCCGATCACCTCTCCAAATTCTTCCAGAGTGGCTATAGTGACATCCATGGCTTTTCGCGAGAAATCTTGCTGGCGGGCCGCAGTGGCCGGGTCCGCGCTGGGTACGCTATAAACTTTCACCTGGACGTTATCGCGGGTTTTCCCGGTCAAAGGGCTGGTGGTAAAGCCCTGGCCACCGACCGCCGCGAACTCCCGCAGCGGCCCCCCTACAAAACGCCAGGCTTTAAAACCGGGTTCTCCGGGCGCAGTACCGGCCGGGACCCCGGCCGCGATTAGCTGGTAAGCCTCCGGTACTTGCAGCCGCACATCATAGAAAGCGGCAGTAGCGGCGGTCAGGTCCGAACTGGCCCTGACCGGGGTAATAGTCCAATCCCAGGTAGCCGCGCCGGGCTGTTTCTCCCAGACGGCCACTTGAGGGTAGAAAGTGCCCAGGGCGAAGAAGCCCTGCCCGGCATAAAAGGTGCCTATGGCGTATTGATTTTCCCGCTGTTGGGTCGGGATTTTCCCCTGGAAACTAACCGCCAGGCGGGCCTGACTGCACGGGGCAATCGGCGCGACCGGTATAACTTCCTGGTAGGTTAGAGCTCGTTCTTTAAAGGTGGTGGGTTGGCCGTTTACCTCAATATTACCCAGGGTGAGTTCCGCACCTATGGCCCGGAAGAAGTCGGGATAGGTCCGCAAGATAACCTGGGGCATTGGCTGAAGCGAACGGTTCCAGAAATCCAGGGTTAACCGGCCGGAATAACTGCTGGCAGCCGGGTCAACCTTCAGGTCCATTGTATAAAGGGCCGGATGGGCCGGTAAGTTTGCCGGTTGGCGGAATTGGGGTAGGAGCGCGTTTAAAAGCTCCGGCTTCAAATATCCGGTGTAGGCGCTGCGGTCGGCCGGGCAGGGGTTGGCCGGGTCCGGTGTAGGGCCTGGCGCTGTGGAAGGGGTGGGGGGCGATGGTTCGGTGCTAACAGGCGCGGTGGCGGTCACCGGCGGCGTGGTTGTGGCTGGTACCGGAGTTTGAGTGGTTGGCACCGGGCCGGTTGTCGCCCCGGTAGGGCTGGTATTGACCGGTGCCATACTTATAGGGCCGGGGGCCGGAGATAACCGGCTAACTTCACCTGGCGTTAAAGCGGCCTGGTTGGGGCTGGAAGAATTAGAAATAAGCAAGAAGACCAGGCCAGCCAGTACAACCAGGCCCAGGGCCAAAACCACCGGAAGGAGTTTGCGGGTCAATAATCCTGACCTTTTTCTAACGTTTGATTGCCTGGCTGATTACCTGGACTGCTGTGGCAATCGAGTTCTCGGCCGCGCTTTCGTTTGGCATATCCGAATCCAGGATTGCGATAATTACGCTGCCTGAGTCCGCAATGGGCACTGCGCCAACTTCGTTACGAACCCTGGTCCCGGTCCCGCTGATATGCAAATAATTATCTTTCTGGAAGCCATTAAGCCGGGTGCCAAAGAAGTTCTGGTCGGAGGCATATGTCCGGCGAGCCTGTAAAGCCCCCAGGATCAGGTCTGAACTGGCTTTATCTACAATATTACCCTGCAGGACGCGCTGCAGGAAAGTGGCGGTATCGCGGGCCGAAGTGAAGTTATTATTCGGGTTGTTGACATCGCCCAGGAAGCGCTGTAATTTGGTCGCTTTGTAATTATTGGCCTGGATATAATTGTTGATTTTTGCCATTCCGCCCAGTTTATTGATTAACAGGTTGGCCGCGCTGTTATCACTATAGGTCAGCATAGTAGTGATTAGCGCTCCGTAGGTGTAGACCTTTCCCACGTTGCTGGACAGGATACCAGTGCCGCTGGCTATATCGCTACTTACAACCCGGTGGTTATCAGCCAGGTTAAACCTCCCGGCTTTAGCTTCTTCGTAGCAAGTAGCGGCAATCCAGAACTTGATTGTGCTGGCCGATGGTAAGGCCCGGTCAGGGTCGGCTTCTATTGTCCGGTTGTCCGGCAAAATAATAAAGGCCGAATAGGTGCCGGGCAGGTTGGACAGGGCGTTGTTAATCGCCCCCCGGTCAACATTTAAAGTTGGAGCCGGTGGGTTGGTAGTAGGAACCGGCGCAACCGTTGCTGTCGGCGGCGCGGGCGTAATAGTTGGCGGTGCCGCCTGGGTAGTTGGAACTTCGGTAGGAGCTGCGGTAGTGCTGGCGGCGCTGGTAGTTGCCGGGAGGCCTGGTTCCGGAGTTACCGTATTCGGGCTGTTAACCGGGGTCTGGGTGGCCGCCGCCGTAACTGCCGGGTTTGTGGCCGGGACGGTGGCGGTCTGGGTGGGGACTGCGGCTATGGGCGTTTGTGTATTGTTCGGGGCGGAGTTACTTAAAGCCAGTGCTGCAATTACGGCCAGCAGCGCCACGATAACTAAACCCAGGCCGCCAAATAAAAGGAAATTAGGACTCTTTTTTGGTGGTGGTGGCGCTCCCGGCCCGGTATTCCAGGCCGCCTGGTGCGGATAGCCGGGCGGAGTAGCCGCCCCACCGGCAACCGGGTAGGGAGGTGTATTCGAAACCGCCGGATTACCATAAACCACGCCGGGTGGCGGGTTGACCGTCCGGGGCTGGCTCTGGTGCAAGTTGTAGCCGGTAGGTCCAACCTGGGGAGTAATTGTTGGAATACGAATTTCGGTAGCGGCGTATTGGGTCCGGGCATTCGGGTCCAGGTAGCCACCGCTGTCCGGCAAAGGATTAGTCAGACCCGGGCCTTCCAGGGCCGCTTCAAAGGCCAGTGACAGTTCCAGGGCCGACTGGTAGCGGTCTTCCGGCTGTTTTGCCAGGGCCCGGTCGAACACCGTCTGCATTGACTCGGAAAGCCGCCCCTGGCTGCGCTGGACCACGGAAGGAATTTCGCCGTTTATATGGCCCATTATGACCTGTTCGGTCGGGCCTGTGAAAGGCACCTGGCCGACCAGCATCTGGAAAAGGACGCAGCCCAGCGCATAGATGTCGGTCGCCTTGCCGACATTACCAGCCAACTGTTCGGGCGACATATAGGAAATCGTCCCGATAGCGCTGGTGCGGCTCTGGGAACTGGCCGAACTGAGGACTTTTGCAATGCCGAAATCAGCCAAAAACAGGTGGCTATCCTCGCTGCGCAATAACATGTTGTGCGGTTTTATATCGCGGTGGACGATATTGCGGCGGTGGGCGTAATCCAGTGCGGAGGCTACCTGGCGCAGGTAGCGGGCCGCCATAGCCGGAGGAATGTTCTTCTCCTGGCGCATTTTATCGTAAAGAGTGCCGCCTTCGATATAGGGAGTTACCAGGTAAGCGGTGTCTTCAGCCTGGCCGAAATCGTGAATAGCCAGGATATTGGGGTGGTCCAGGGTCGCGATTGCTTTAGCTTCCCGGCTGAAACGTTCCAGGAAATCGGTGTCGTCATTTAATTCCGAGTTTAAGACTTTAAGGGCTACCCGGCGTTCCAACAGCAAATCGGTTGCCAGGAAGACCTGGGCAAACCCGCCCTGGCCGACTTTTTTTTCTAACCGGTACCTGTTATTCAAAACGCTGGTTTCGGTAATCATTTCACTCCAGGATCTTTTTAGGAGTAATTTTGACAAACTAATTTCCGCCAGAAACGTAATAATATTCTAAGGTAAAACCTGGCTATAAGCAATAGATTGGTGAGTGACAGTAGTCACTTGTAAATTATCTTAAATACGATAAAATAATCTTTACATATTTAGTCGAAGGGTTTAAACTGGCTTTCATTAGCGCAGCATTCGGTAAAGGTATAAGTTCCATCAAACAAGCTCCCATCACACTAAGTTCGGAAAACAAAGCCAATTTTTGAAAGGTAACAAATGAGCGTTGAAGATGAAATTAAAAGTACGGTTCAGACGGTAGGTGCTGCGAAAGGACAACCGGGAGAAGCCCCGCTTTCTCCTGCGGCGGCGGTCGGAATGGTTTCAATCGTTGCCAGTATTATATCCACTCTTCTTATCCGGATTGGTGCACGTACCAGTTTTGTTATTTTAAGTTTCTGGATTGGTAAAGAATCTGAGTCCGCTGCCCTGGTCGTGCTTGTGATCGAGTGTTTCTACATCAGTGAACTTTTACTGGCCCCACTGGTCGGGGTCTTGAGCGACCGGAAAGGGCGCAAGCCTTTTATGCTATATGCTCCCGTGGTGGGGGCATTTGCTTCCCTGGTCCTGGCTGGGACCTCCTTTTTATTCCCGAACCCTCAACTAAATGCCAGTAACTTTTCTTTAGAACTGGTTGCCATTCTTATATTGGTTATGGTCGGGCGCTTGCTGGAAGGCTCGGCGGCGGCTCTTAATGCTCCCTCCAACCTGGGCTACCTGACCGATACAACAGTCGGAGACGAAAGATTCCGGGTGCGCGTGTTGACTGCTTACGAGGTAGTCACCATCAGCGGTATCGCGTTGGCGATTCCTTTTGGCGGGCTGGTCTGGAGTATGATTGGCCGGGCCGGTTTCTTTGTGGCTGTCGCAGTTTACGCCCTCTGCTACATCGTGATTGCTATCTGGATGAAGGAAAGCCTGAACCGCACTAATGCGGCCGGGCAGCACGGTTCTATCCGGGAATACCGGGAAATCCTGACCAACAAGCGGATTTTCACCTTCGTCCCGGCCTGGTTGGCTATTAACGCTATGATTGGCGCCTGGCTGACCCTGAGCCTGATTATCCTGGCTTACCCTACCTCGACCTGCCGGGTGGCCCTGGAAAAAGTGACCGATAACATCAAACCGGCCGTCCAGGCTTTCTCGCAAAACTATTGCGCGATAACTCATGGCGAGGTAAACGCTGATGCCCGTTTCCCCAACCAGCTTTTACACGGCGGTTTCCTGCCAGGTGAAGCTTCGAATATTGTCGGTCTGTATGGGGTAGTGTTTATCCTGGGTATGGGTATCTGGACAGTCTTTGTACCCAAGATGCGGCGTACTTCGGTAATGGTCCTGGCTCTGGGCGGCCTGTTTGTCAGTTGTGGTGCTCTACTACTTATCAACGGCCTGGGCAATAACCCACTAACCATCACCGAAACTGCCAGAAATGAAATGTGGGTCCTCCTGCCCATTGTCTTGATTAGCGTTGTGGTAATGAGCGGTTTTACTCCGGCCGCGTTGACCCACATGGCCGCTATCTCGGAAACCTTGCCAGGCAAGCGTGGCGCGGTTATGGGATTGTACTCGGTCTTGCTTGGTCTCGGCCAGTTGGTCGGGGTCTTTGTCGGCGGCCTGTTTGTTGATTTGCAGGGCTTTAACGGTTTGATGATTTACTCATTGATCCTTGGGGTAATTTCCCTGGGCAGCGTTATCTATATGCGCTCGCATAACCACGACATTGATGACCATCTAAAACCGGGCCAGCAAATCGCTCACTAAAGGTTCAGGTAACTAACCTTCACTACAAAAAGAAAAGGGCCGGGGAACTCATTCCCCGGCCCTTTTAGTTAGAACCGGCCTATGCAGTCGCTTTGCGAAAGACGCTGGCGGCCCAGTAAACGGCTAATATCGCCAGGACCGTGACCAGCAAGAAGCCAATCCAGACCGAACTATCGTTGAAATCACCGATGAACAGGGCGCGCGTGGCATTGACCACGTAATAGAACGGGCTAATTTTGGCCGCTCCTTGCAGCCAGTCCGGGGCTAAAGTCAGCGGCAATAGAATTCCGGACAAAAGTAGCAGTGGCGTGACAAAGAAGTTGAGCAGCGGGGCGAAGGCATCTTCACTTTTGAGAATCAAGCCCAGGGCGTAAGATACCGAAGCCAGGGCGACACCCATCGGTATAACCAGCACCAGGCTCAACAGCACGCCCCCTAAATTGGCTTTTAGGCCCATCAGGTACGCTAACCCGAGTAATACCACGCACTGCACCAGCAAAAGACAGGCGTCCCGCAGCGCTCGCGCCAGCAGCGGAGCCAGGCGGCTCACCGGGGTGACCCGCAACCGTTCCACAATCCCGGCCCTTAAATCACTGATAATGCTAAAGCCCACAAAAAGCGAGCCGAACATGCCCAGCATTACCACTACGCCCGGCGTAAAGCTGGTCAGGGCATTCGTGCCCGGTGCGCCGCCGGTAATCATCTTATCCAGCAAAGGCGCAAACAACAGCAGGTAACAAATCGGCGTAAACAGGCTGACGATAATCCAGACCGGCTGGCGCAGGGTACTCGAAACGTAGTTTGTAAAGAGCAACCAGGTATCGGTAATAAGTCTCATTTTATTCTCCTGGTAAAGTAATTTTCCTGATTAGCCTGAAATAAGGCTGGCTCAGGCGGCTTCCTCCCGCAGTGAGCGGCCGGTCTGGCGCAAGAAAACATCATCCAGGCTGGGGCGGGCCAGGGCTATGGTTTGCAAGCCCAGCCCCGCGCCATCCAGCACTCGCAAAATCAAAGGAAGCGCCTGTTCGCCGCGCTCGACATAAAGCCGTAACTGGTCCTTTTCCACCTGAATTTCCTTGACAAAGCTTTGTTTACCCAGCAGAGCCTGGGCCTGCAATAAAGCCCCGTTATGGGTTTCCAGGCCCAGCGTGATTACATCGCCCGCTACCTGGCGTTTGAGGACATCAGGGGTGCCTTCCGCGACAATCATGCCGTTATCTATAATGCACAGCCGGTCGCAAAGGGCGTCCGCTTCGTCCAGGTAATGGGTTGTCAGAAAGATTGTCGTGCCGTCATTACGCAACTTGCGGACTTCTTCCCACAGGTGCGCCCGGCTTTGGGGGTCGAGGCCGGTGGTCGGTTCATCCAGAAACAGCAGGGGCGGTTGATGGGCCATACCCAGGGCGATATCCAGCCGCCGTTTCTGGCCGCCTGAATATGTTTTGGCCGCTCTATCGGCAAATTCCTCTAGCTGTAGGGCTACGATAAGTTCCTGGGCGCGGTCTTTAGCCCTGGCAGCGCTCAGGCGATACAGGCGGCCCTGCAATACCAGGTTCTCGCGGCCGCTGATAGCTATATCAACCCCGCCCGCCTGGCTGACGTAGCCGATGCGCTCGCGCACTCTGCCCGGTTCTTTAAGCAGGTCATAACCTACTACGCTGGCCCGGCCGCCGCTGGGCTGCATCAGGGTAGAGAGCATTCGCATGGTGGTGGTTTTCCCCGCGCCGTTGGGGCCGAGAAAGCCAAAGATTTCACCTTCCTCGACTTTCATATCAACACTTTTAACAGCTTCGACCACGCCGCGCCGGGTCTTGAAGGATTTGGTAAGGCCCGTTGTTTCGATAATTGACATCAAATTACCTCGTCTCACAAATTAACCGCTCTTAAAATAAGCCGGTAAATCTTAATAATTGCCGGGCAGCCCAAATTTGTTTCCGCTGCCGCTCAATGGTTTCTGTTTTAATGGGATTTTAGAATATTTGATCAACCAATTAAATTTTATCATAAGACTTAAATTTGTCAATATATTTAATCAGGAAATTAATTTTCTTAATTGTTTAGATGGTTATATCTATATAACTACAAATATTAGCTTTTTTGTGCGAAATGGTTATGTACTATAGGCAATCCCGCATTATGACTATTTTAAGTGGGTTTCAGGTGACATTACTAGAAGAAGAAGCTTAAGTTATAATGCATAAAACGGCTAATACAGGATTATAACTATAAAAAGATAGACATCCAGCCACAACTGGTTTAGAAAGCGGTTAGTAGAATTGGGTCAGGTTGCAATAATTGTTTAGCCGCGACACCGCAGATTATGGCTTAAACTATGAAAATAGTAAATTGAAGTTGCCACGCGCAAAATGGTAAGGGGAAAAGCTATGCATCTCATTATAGCCGGGCTGGGATTGGCCTGCGCCGGGCTGGCCTGGTTATTCAGACCACTTGCTACTAAGAGCCTGAGTGCCTCAAAACCGGAACCCGCCCCCGATTTCGAAATGACCATGGAACGCTTTCGGACCGGGATAGCCGGTAAAGAAGGGCCGGAAATTCTTGAACCCTGCCGTTCGATTTTGCTGGGACACGGCTATAAAACCGGACAAGCGGTCCTTTTCCTGCATGGCCTTACCAGTTGCCCCCGGCAATTCGAAGCGTTGGGCAAGCAAATTCATGCCATGGGTTACAATGTGTTTGTGCCCCGGCTGCCTTTACACGGCCAGGTCGACCGCCTGAATGGCAGTTTTAGCGGCCTGACCGCCGACGCCCTGAAGACTTTTATCGAAGAGTGCCTTGCTATTTCCCACGGGCTGGGCGATAAACTGACAGTGGTCGGGTTATCGGGCGGCGGGGTGCTGGCAAGCTGGCTGGCCCAATTTCGCCCGGATATCGAGCAAGTAGTTATAATTTCCCCTAGCCTGGGCCTGTACCACTCGAATCCCCTGATACACCGGACGGTAACCAAATTAATGCTGCGCCTTCCTAATATTTACAATTTGCGCACGGCTGAAAACCAGGCCATCGCCCCGCCTTATGTCCAGATCAAGAACTCATCACACGGGGCGGCCCAGTTCTTCCGGCTGGGCCTGGCCGTTTTTGAAGCGGCCCGCAAATCCGGCCCGGCCTGCCGCAAGATAGTAGTGATAATAAACGCTGCCGATATTGTGATAAATAACGGACTGGTTAAACATTTAACCCGCCTGTGGCAAGCCAGGTCGGGCGGGCAGGTTAAAATGTACGAATTTGAAGCTTCCCTCCGCTTGCCGCACGACCTGATAGACCCAAATGCCAAAGTTAATAACACCGCGATTGTTTACCCGGTGCTGTTGGAATTGATTACGAAGGGGACGGGAACGTAGCAGGTTAAACGGGTAAGGTAGAATGAATGACGTGGGATAAAGGCCTGAAATGGGTATGGGTAAAGAGTAAGGTGGTTTGGTTATATTAAGTGGGTGCTGGAAATTGAATACTTGGGTTTTTTGGTTTTGATTTGCCGGGTCAGTTCTTACTTTAGTTTTCCGTTACAAGTTCTACGCTTCTTACTCCCGTTCTACGTGCCACGTTCCACGCCTTCGTTGCCCGTTTCAGACCTGACCCTGCCGCGACCGTCCACGACCCAGAAATGGGTTTCAAGCTCGCGGCTGAGGTCACCGGCCAGGCGAGAGGCTTTTTTAGCTAAATTGCCTTCCCTGGTCCCGACCGTCCAGCGGATGAAATAATTAGCCTGGCTGACCGGAATAGGCTTATCGTGAGTGGGCGAAATTTTTTGGTGAAGGGAAAAGACCCCCGGCCCGCGTTCGGTATCAAAGAATTGCTCTTCCGGCCAGCGCTTGAACTGGAAACCCAGCGGCAGCGAGTTTAAAAACTCGACCAACTGGGCCGGACGAAGCCCGGCCCAGAAGTGAAAGTCGAAATGGTCCTGGTAAACTACAATTTCCATTTGTGCTTATGCGGTAAATACGGTCCCTACTTTTAACTCCGACTCGGTTACGGCCTGGTACAGGGAATTGGCCGGGCGGCCGTCAATAATTAGCACCCGGCTGGCACCTTCCAGGGCTTTGAGGGCTGAACTAATCTTGGGAATCATTCCGCCGTATATAACTCCCTCATCTACCAGCCGCCCGACTGCGGCCCGGTTCAGGCGCGGAATAGTTTGTTTCTCACGGTCCAGCACGCCCGGCACATCGGTCAGGAAGACACAGGCATCGGCTTGCAGGGCGGCAGCCAGGTGCGCGGCGGCGTTATCAGCGTTGATGTTATACATGCCGACCGACGGATCATCCACCGCAGTGCCAATAGGCGAAACTACCGGTAAGAAACCTTTTTCCAGGACCATATCCAGCACCGCCGGGTTGACGCCCGTAATTTCTCCGACCAGCCCGATGTCACCGTGAGCGGTATCCCGGCGAGCTTCCAACAAGCGCCCGTCCAGCCCGCACAGGCCCACCGCCAGGATGCCCCGGCTCTGCCCGGCCTGGTTGATAATCGACACCAGTTCGCCGTTAATACGGCCGCGCAGCATCATCAGGGTCGCTTCCAGGGCCGGACGGTCGGTAACCCGCAAGCCGTTTAGAAAACGCGGCTCCTGGCCTAACTGTTTAAGCAAACCGCTGATGGCGTTTCCACCGCCATGCACCAGGACGACAGTGTAATCTTCGGCGGCCAATTTCAAAATATCTTCAAGGGTTGTATCGGGCGTGCCGGTGGACGTTTGACCGCCCAGGGTACTTCCGCCTAATTTTACAACAATGACTTTCTTTCTCTCGGGGGCCATAGCTCCTTCTTTCTATTGACTCAGTAGTTTGGATTAATTGTATCATTTCGGCCTAACCGGGACAAACCCGTTTCCCCTGAAAAGTCCGGTTTTGACTACTATTTTACAGAAAATATAACTTTAAAGACCCCTAAAACGCAATTTTTTGGTCCTAAAGACTAAAAACTGTTGACGAATGGCCCGGGATGTGCAATAAGTAGGGCAGTAGCTACACCCAACCAGGGGTAGTTTAATCTTATCGGGCAGTACTAAAAGGATTCCTGGCATTAGAATTTTTACAAAAAATGGCCGGCATTTGTAAAATTATCGAAAAATTGAATAGTTTGAATAGAGAGGTGCGATTTTGGGTGACATTGTTTGTATAAGCCACTTGCGATGGGATTTTGTTTGGCAACGACCTCAGCATTTAATGGCCGCTTTATCCGAATACGGCCGCGTACTATTCGTGGAAGAACCGGTCGCCCGGCCCAACTTAATTGAACCATACCTGCAAGTCTTACCCGGCCATAGCGCGCCCAATGTAACGGTCCTGCGGCTGATACAGCCGGTCGCAAAAGCCAGTTGGATCGGTCATGGCGACCCGCTGACCCAGGCGACTTACGCGCAGCTCCTGCTTGACTATCTCTGGCGCGAGGGTTTCGCCGGGGCCGCCCTCTGGCTTTATACGCCTTTGGGGCTTGATTTTGTCGGGGTTATCCCGCACAGCTTGCTTATTTATGATGTGCTTGACCCATTGGCAGCCCTCAAAGAAGCCAGCCCGGACCTGCTTCAGAAAGAAGAAGCCCTCTTGCGCCAGGCTGATTTTGTCTTTACCCGCTGCACCGGATTGTACCAGGAAAAACTACCTTTAAACCCGCAGACGCACCTTATCCCAAGTGGGGTTGAGGCCGAGCATTTCGCCCCGGCGGCTAACCCGGCCGGTTTTCCGGTGCCGCGCGAGCTGGTTGGCTTGCCGCGCCCCATTGTGGGTTTCTATGGGGTAATTGACGACCGGCTCGACATGGAACTGTTGGCTTATATCGCCCAGGCCAGGCCGGATTGGAGCCTGGTTATCGTTGGGCCGCTCTCTCAGATTGAGCAGGAAGCGCTGCCCATTGCCCAAAACCTTTATTATCCCGGCCTGAAGGGTTACGATGAGTTGCCCGCCTACCTGGCCCATTTTAATGTGGCGATTGTCCCGTTTGTGTTGAACGAGGCTACCCGCTACCTCAGCCCGACCCGGGTCCTGGAATACATGGCGGCGCACAAGCCGGTGGTCACGACCCCACTCCAGGACGTGCTGGCCCTTCTCAGTCCTGAGGTGTATATTGCCGCAACCCCGGCCGAGTTTGTGGCCCAAATTGAGGTCGCCCTGCACGAAGCTCCCGAAAGCCGCCGGGAAAGGGAGGACCGCTTGCTGGATCTATATACCTGGCCAAGCCTGGCGGCCCGGCTGCACGGCCTTATCGGAGAAACCCCAGAAACCCCTACCGGCAACCAGGAAATAACCTTTTAATCAGGGTTATTTCTGGCTGTCAGGCCCGGCCTGGGGCGGTTCCTCCTCACCTAATTTAGCACCCTCCCGGCGGAGTTCGGCCAGGTGTTCTTCCCGAACCTTTCTTATTTCGGCTTTGCCGCGTTCGGTTTCCTCCCTGGTTACCTGGATTACTCCTTCCCTGGTTTCTTTTACCACCAGGGCCCCGGAATTGCGGGCTTCTTCCAGGATGGCCCTGGTCTGGGCGATTTCGGCTTCGTTCCGCGCCTGGATTTCGGCCAGGTTTCGTTTGAGCTGTTCGCTCTGTTCGGTCAGGCTGGGCCGCCTTACAGCAGGCCGTTTTAAACTTCTCTTATATGCCCGGTACATCACTCCCACCAGGAGCAGCAGCAAAATAAATGCACTGATTAACGGCAGCCAACCGCCAAACGACACTACCTGCCCCATGGTTTCATATGAAAAGCGGCTTGCACTGGCCATCCTTTGAATTGTTTCCATCTTGAGTCATCCCTTTGTAAAGTCACCAACTGTTTGAATTTTGCAAACCGGCTTTAGGTTGCCCTGCTATTATAGCTCATGCAACCCAGTAACCAAGGGTAAAGCGGGCAACCAGCAGGCCAAGCAGGGCCAGGCTTAGCCCCAAATAGGTGTAATTAAATAACGGCCAGCGCTGGCCCAACCTGGCAAGCAGAATAAACGAAGGAAAACTGAGCAGTAAATAGCGCGGCATCGACTCCAGGGGGTCGCCCACAACCGGGGAAATCAGCGGTTGCAGCAGGCAGCCCGTGATAAGCACGAAGTAAGCTGCCCGGAACCGGTCCCGGCGCATGGCCCGGTAGCCAATACAGGCCAGGACGATAAAAAGGGTGGTGGTGGCTGCATTAAGCAGGGGCATGGCCCCGGCCGGGTTTTCAAATTGATTAATCGGTTGCCAGGTGGTGCTGCCCGGTTCCCGGTAGAACAGACCGGCCCACTCCAATAAATAGCTCCACCAGGGCCAGGCCAGGTACCGTTCCCAGTATTTCTGGGTGGCCGCAACCGGGGCCAGCGGATTCCCGAAAGTTAGCCAGTTCCAGGCCAGCCAGCCACCCAGGGCCAGGGCCGGGAAGCCAAATAAAAGCAACTGGCGGTTTAACTTTTTCCATTTCCAGTCTATCTGCTGCCCGTATTCAAATAAGAGCGCCAGCACCACCAGCAAACCTTGCTGGCGGGTTAGGACCGCCAGGGCGGCCAGGGCCATCGCTGCCAACCAGCGGTTTTGGCGGGCCGCGTAGAAGGCTGTCACACTCAGGGCCAGGAATAAGCTTTCGGTATAGACCGCAAACAGGTAAAAAGCGGTCGGGAAAGCCGCGAAATAGAGCAGCCCCAGCCGGGATAATTCCAGGCTGTAGTCCAGCAGCATCAGGCGGATAAAATAGATGCAAAAAACCAGGGCCGCCAGCGAGGCAATCAGCACCCCGGCCAGGCGGTACGCCTCGGTACCGGGCTGGCCCAGCCAGAGGACAAAACCGGTCCAGCGCATCAGTAAAGGATACAGGGGATAGAAGGCGACCGTCTGGTCATTAATGTAACCCTGGGCGGCAATTCGTAGATACCACTCGGAGTCACTTTGCGACCAGTTCCAGATCAGCCGGTTCAGCCAGGGGTCCCAGGGATTGTTAAAGACCGCTTTGTTGGCCGTAGCAGCCAGCGGGATGAAAGCCGCCGCGAAGACCGGCAGGATAAAAATAACCAGCCGCCAGCTCAGCCAGATCCGGAACGCTTCCCGGTTGGCGGTCACATAATTTCTTATCCCGGCGGCAATCCGGGTGGTTGGACCGGGTAGCCCTTGAGACGCTGCGTTATCCGGTTGGACGGCTGGCTCGGTCAGGTCTTTCATTCTGGCAATTCCTGGAAGTAAGTTCAGCTAAATATTGGTCTGCAATATACTTACCACATATTTATGCATAAGGCCAGCTAACAAGATATTTTAAAATTAAAAAGGGGAGAGGCCAATTATCTGGACCTCTCCCCACCTGTTCAATAGGCCGGTTAACTTAACTTAACCGGGCAACTAGGCCGCCCGGTGTGTCCCGGAGCTTTCAGCCGGGGCAACCTCGCTCTTGGAGCGAATTGACCGGGGCTGGGTAGCTGACTTAACTTTAGTAAAAGTCAGCTCCCGCTCGTTGGCCGGGTCCACTTCTACCCGGATGCTGTCGCCTTCCTGGAACTGTCCGGCCAGCAAGGACCGGGACAACTGGTTCTCCAGCTTGCGCTGGATTACCCGGCGTAACGGCCTGGCCCCATAGAGCCGGTCGTAACCTTCCTTTGCCAGCAGAGCCAGCGCTGCATCCGACAGTTCCAAACTCATGTGCTTGGCCTGGAGGCGCCCTTCCAGCTCCTTCATCATCAACCGGACGATTTGCCCGATTTCCGCTTCGGCCAGGTGGCTGAAGATGATAACCTCGTCAATCCGGTTCAAGAATTCCGGCCGGAAACTGTTGCGCAGTTCCCCCATTACCTGGTCCTTCATCCGGTCGTTAGCCTGTTTCTCCTGCTGGTTGTCGCTACCGGTAGAGAAGCCAAGGCCGCGCTCTTTAATCCGAGCCGTTCCGGCGTTCGAAGTCATAATGATAACCGTATTCTTGAAGTCAACCGTCCGGCCCTGCCCGTCCGTCAAGCGGCCGTCGTCCAACAACTGCAACAGCACGTTAAAGACTTCAGGGTGCGCTTTCTCGATCTCGTCAAACAGGATGATCTGGTAAGGGCGCCGCCGGACCGCTTCAGTCAACTGGCCGCCTTCATCGTATCCGACGTATCCCGGAGGCGAACCGATCAACCGGCTGACGCTGTGCGGTTCCATGTATTCGGACATATCAATTCGAACCATCGCATTGTCGTCGTCAAACATGAACCCGGCTAAAGCTTTCACCAGCTCGGTCTTACCAACCCCGGTAGGTCCGAGGAAGATAAAGGAACCAATCGGCCGGTTCGGGTCGCGCAAGCCGCTCCGTGAGCGCCGGATAGCATCCGACACTGCTATGATAGCTTCTTCCTGACCAATTACCCGGTCGTGAAGATGTTTTTCCATCTCCAAAAGTTTCTTCATTTCGCTGTCCAGCATCCGGCTAACCGGGATACCGGTGCTTTTGCTGACCAGTTCGGCGATAACTTCTTCATCCACCACCGGGGCGGCTTCAGCCACTTCCGGCATAGACTTCGTAAGCTCGTCATGTTCCTTCTGAATAACCGCCAGATCTACCTTTAAGTTAGCCGCCCGCTCATAATCCTGGTCAGCCGCCGCTTCTTCCATCTTTTCAGACAGCTCTTTGATCTGGCCTTCCAACTTTTTAAGCGGGTTAGCCGCTATTGCCTGGTAATTATCCAGGCGAACTTTCGCCGCCGACTCGTCAACCAGGTCAATCGCTTTGTCAGGCAGGAAGCGGTTAGTAATGTAGCGCTCGCTTAACTCGGCCGCCGCGACCAGTGCCTGATCGGTAATGGTCAGCTTGTGATGGGCTTCGTATTTCGGCCGTAAGATCCGCAGCATTTCGATAGTATCACCTACCGAAGGCTCGTCAACCCTCACCGGGGCAAAGCGGCGTTCCAGGGCGGCGTCTTTCTCAATGTACTTGCGGTACTCGTTAAGAGTAGTCGCACCCAGCACTTGCAATTCGCCACGAGCTAGGGCCGGTTTGATAATCTGGCTGGCATCCATCGAACCGCTGGCGCTACCCGCGCCTACCACGTTATGAATCTCATCTATAAACAGGATGATTTTGCCTTCGGCCTGGCGCACTTCGTCCATAATGGCCTTCAGGCGCTCTTCAAACTCACCCCGCAGTTTGGAACCGGCAACCAGTCCGGCAATATCCAGGCTGACCACCTGCTTGTCTACCAGGTGTTCCGGCACATCACCGGCCACAATTTTCTGGGCCAGACCTTCCGCGATAGCGGTCTTACCGACACCCGGTTCACCAATCAGCACCGGGTTATTCTTATTGCGGCGTGAGAGTATTTGCAATACCCGCCGGATTTCGTTATCCCGGCCGATAATCGGGTCGAGCTTGCCTTCCCTGGCCAGTTTGGTCAAATCCACGCTGTACTTGGCTAGCCTGGGGTTTGAGCCGCCTTCTTCGTCCGGGGTGTCCGAAGGGTCCAGGCTCATCAAGACCTGTAAAACCCCTTCAGGGTGCAGCCCATTCTGGCGAAGCATTTCCGACACCGGGATATTAGAGGCGCTAACCAGGGCCATCACAATATGTCCCGGGCCAATCTTGGGTACGCCATGCTGGCGGCGGAAGCCTTCAGCAATACCGAAAAGTTGCTGGACTTCCGGGGCAATCTGCATACTTACATTAACGCCTGGTGTAGCAGGCTTAACCTGACGGGGTAACCGGTCCAAACTTTCCTGGGCTGCCTGGTTCACTTTAGCGGTATCCACATCCAGCTGTTCCATTACCTGCGGTAACAGGCCATTGGACTGCCGGAGCAGGGTCACCAGGACGTGTTCGACCTCTAATTTGGAATGGTTCGACTGAGCCACTAATTCAAAAGAGGTAGTCAGCACCCGCTGGGCATTTACATTAAATTTATCTAAAAAATTATTATTATTTATAGCCATTATTATTTGGTTCCTGGTCCTTTCCCCATAAAATTGCGAGAGAGTTTGAATAGATTATTGATTTATAACCTTCCGAAAAATTTCTTACCTTCACACTGATAAAGTTACTGCTAAAATTTTCTTTGTCTTTATCTCCTTTTTTCTTACATAAATAATACGTGCCCTGGAATAAAAAGATACAAAAATTAGAAAATTCTAGCGCTTTTCTAACAAACCTGAGCAAAAAACTAAATAAAGTCTTGCAAGAAAAAAGCCATGCCCTTAATGGATGACATGACTTTAATAGTTCGTTTCCCTGCCGGTAAGCTTATTTAGTTATGGGGGTTGTGGCGCTGTAGCGCCGGAAAAAGCGTCCCCAGAGCTGGAAAGCCCAGATCAAGCCTGCCCCGGCCTGGAGTATCCCGCTAAAGGTCAGGCCCACGGTTACGAGTGGGCCGTGAATAACTTGTAAATTAAAAAGGGGTTCCAGGGCTACCCGTAAAAGCAGCCCGGCATTGATCAGGCCGCAGGCCAGCAGTGCCAGCCGTTCGTCATAACCGAGAGGCCGGTCGGCCGATTTGCGGCGAGGTAAGAGCCAGTATGCGATACCGACCGCGAACTGGACGAACCAGCCTGCAAAGAGTACGTGCGCGTGGATCGAACCCCAGGCGGAACCCCAATTCGCGCTGAGCCCTTTACCGGCCATCAAAACCGCACCCAGGATAAAACCCAGCGCCAGGTAAACCAGGCTGAGTTTACCCATCAACCGTGTAACCTTATCCATTTTAGTGAGCGCAGCTACAGGAGCAACCCTCAGAATCCGGTCCAGCATCGCCACCAGGCCAGGCGGCGGTAAGTGCGACTAAATGCTCTATTACACCGTGCAATCGTTCGTGGGTACCGGCGCCTAGTTTGTTAATTTCTATTTCCTCGAAAGTTTCATAAATGCGCTGCTGCGTTTCGGCATCAAAGATTGTATTGGCAAGCACAAAGAGGGTCCGGTTTTCCTTCTGGATGTGTTCCCGCAATAAGACGCAATATGCGCGAGCGGCTTCGATTAGGGCCGGTTGACCGGCCTGGTTGCCGTTCTTTAGCATTTCCAGGTTTTCACGGAACCGGGCAATCAATTCGCGGCCTTGCCGGTGTTCGGCAAGCATTACGCTAATCGGGCCGCTCTCTGCCGGTAGTCCCGACTGTACCATAAGTGGGAAAAGGACTTCTTCTTCTTTGGTGTGATGGCAGCGGTCCACAAAGACGGTCAGGAATTCCAGGACATCATCAAAAATACTTAATGGAACCTGGCCGGTCAGTTCCAGCTTTAAAACTGACTTTTCCAGCACATTTAACATCTGGCAAACGGCCTGGTGTTCCGTTTTTAGGGTCCGAATTGCAATACCTTCTCCGGTTTGCCCGCCTGTTTTCAAGGTAATTATGTTATTTACCATAATGGGTTTTTTCCTTTACCTGGTTTCTTCTTTTTAGAAAGTGCCGGTTGCTAATCGCCAATCTAAATCTAATCCCTTCCGGTAAAAATCCAGGTGTATAAGGTAAAAATCCGGTAAAAATAGTTACAATTTAATCAAGCCGAACCAAAGCCGGAAATATACTTTTAATAAAAAGCGCCGGGCACCTGCCCGGCTGCTTTACCGGCTTCAATTTTCTAATCCCTCATACGGAGATAACCGCCATGCCCGGAATGCCGGTTTACATATTTTGGTTTGCCTGGCCCTGTGGAGGAGTGTCGAAACCTGCTCTATCCAGGCCGGGGGCCTGCCTGCCGCCGTTGGCTCGTAAAATTCCGGCGGCTTCCTGCTGGCGTTCTCCAGCCTTGACCGTTACCAGGGTCCGCCCTTCGTTAAATTCAGATTCGTACTGCCGGGCTTCTTCTTCCGGCAGGCCCAGGTTTGTCAGGGCACCCATGATTCCTCCGGCCGCCATACCGCCGCTGGCCCCCAGTAGCAGGCCGGTTACGATACCTCCGGCCAGCACCGGGCCTAATCCCGGAATCAGCAGGGCCGCTGCGGCACCCAGAATTCCGCCTACAACGCCACCGGCGGCAACTCCTTTGACCGTCCGCCCGGTCGTTTCGGAGTCTTGGGCAATCGCCTGGTCAGCCGGTTCCCTGGTGGGCTTATTGGTAGCATCCGCGCTATTATGTGCGTTAGTATCTTTCTGGTCGGGCTGCTCTGCCTGGCGCCTGACCAGGCCAATCTGGTCGTCTTTGAAACCGGCTTGCTCCAGGGCGGACATAGCTTTTTCGGCCTGGTTGTGGTCTTCAAAAACAGCGACAAGGGTTCTTTGATTTTCCATAGTCATTTACTGCTCCCTTCCAAATAAGTCCAGTTTAATCAAAAAATACCTGCGTCCCGGTCCTTTCCCCTGACCGGCCTTTCCCATGACTTAGCCGCAAGAGTTGTACCCCTGTCCTGGAACCGGCGACAAACAGGTAATTTAATTGAATATAAATACTCTTATAAAAGAAGCCAAAGATAAGGAATTGGTTTGAATAAAAAGGCACAAGGGCAGTATAATAAGGCGATGACATTAAAATGCAGGCAAAGGAGCCTGTCAGGAGGAAATTTTAAAGACAATGGCTAGTTTTAATCTTGATAAAGTCCGCAGTGTTCAACGCGAGCGTAAACGCTGGGAAGATACGACCCTCAAAAAAACCATCAGCCGGTTGCCCGAGAGTGCCGGTGAGGATGAATATACTACGGTAAGCGGCATGCCGGTCAACCGGCTTTATACTCCGGCTGACATTGCCGACCTCGATTATGAACGGGACCTGGGCATGCCCGGCGAGTATCCCTTCACGCGAGGCGTCCACGCCAATATGTACCGGGCCAAACCCTGGACCATGCGGCTTTTTGCCGGGTTCGGTACAGCTGAAGAAACCAACCAGCGTTTCAAGTATCTGCTGGACCACGGCGAGACCGGCCTTTCGATTGCCTATGATTTTCCAACCCTCTATGGCCGGGACAGTGATGACCCGCTTGCCGAAGGCGAAGTCGGCACCTGTGGGGTGGCGATGAGCAGCCTGGAAGACATGGAAATGCTGCTGGAAGGTCTGCCGCTCGATAAAATTACCACTTCGATGACCATCAACGGCCCGGCCCCGATTGTCTGGGCCATGTATATCGCGGCCGCTGAGAAGAAGGGTTATCCGCGCCATATCCTGGGCGGCACCACCCAGAACGACATTTTAAAAGAGTATATCGCTCAGAACACTTATATCTACCCGCCCGCGCCCAGCCTGAAGATGGTGGTCGATACGATGGAGTTTGGGACCAAAGAAATGCCCCGCTGGAACACAATCTCTATCAGCGGCTACCACATCCGCGAAGCGGGCGCCACCGCCCTGCAAGAATTGGCCTTTACCCTGATTGACGGCCTGACCTACGTGGAAGAAGGCATCAAACGCGGTATGGACGTGGATGATTTCGCGCCCCGGCTCTCTTTCTTCTTCAATTGCCATAACGACTTCTTTGAAGAAATCGCCAAGTTCCGGGCGGCCCGGCGCATCTGGGCCAGGGAACTCAAAGAAACTTACGGCGCGAAAAACCCGCGCTCCTGGATTTTGCGCTTCCACACCCAGACCGCCGGGTGCAGCCTGACTGCCCAGCAGCCCGAAATCAATATCGTCCGGACGGCCATCCAGGCCCTGGCGGCGGTGCTTGGCGGTACCCAATCGCTGCACACCAATTCAATGGACGAGGCCCTGGCCCTGCCTTCCGACAAAGCGGTTAAAATCGCCTTACGGACACAGCAAATCCTGGCCCACGAAAGCGGCGTGATCAACTCGGTTGACCCACTGGGCGGCTCTTACATGGTCGAGGCCTTGACCAATGACATGGAGCGCGGCTTTTACGACTACAAACGCAAGATTGACGCGCTGGGCGGAATGCTGTCAGCGATCAACCAGGGCTACCCGATGAAGGAAATTTCGGATGCTTCTTTCCGTTTCCAGGAGGAAATGGACAGCAAGCGCCGGATTATGGTCGGGGCTAACGAGTACGTTGAAGACGAACCCCTGACCATCCCAATCCTGGCGATCGACCCCAAGGGTTACGAGCGGCAGTGCCAGCGGTTGGCCCGCCTGCGCCTGGAGCGGGACAATGAGAAAACTTCCGCTTCCCTGGAAAAGCTGCGCTCCCAGGCGCTGCTCGGCCAGGAAAACATTATGCCGCACCTGATTGACTGCTGTAACGCTTACGCCACCCTGGGGGAAATTGCCGGAGTGCTGCGCAAAGTTTACGGAGAGCATAAAGACCCATCAATCGTTTAACCTATAACGGGTAACGTTAAACGTGAATTGGTAATTATGGTCTTAAGCCGGTGGGGATTTCAAAACTGTATTATTAATTCAACGCGTTGCCCGTTAAACGATTAGCTTACTAAAGTCGGGGAAAAGGTGAGTACACACGAAAAAGATAGCGCCGGGTTTTACCGCCTGGCGCAGTTGGACCAGATACCGGAAGACGATATGCTTCAGGTGCCTATGGAAGATGAAGGCGTCGAGTTGGAAGTGGCGCTGACAATAGTTGACGGGGAAATTTACGCTTTTCGCGATGTGTGCCCGCACATGGCCTTTCCGCTCAGTGTCGGTTATATAAACGGGACGACCCTGCACTGTGTCGGCCATGCCTGGACCTTTGACCTCAAGAGTGGTAAGGCCGTCGTGCCGCCGGTCAAGAAGGGCCTGAAACTCTACGAAACCCGGCTAGACGGCGACACGGTCTGGGTAAAAGTCGACCCCCTTTTCTAAGGGGGCCGTTTTTTATTCCGGCCTGGCGGCCGCGCTGGCTTTTTGCATATCGCTGTAGGTTAAGACCCCATCAATGACCGGGATATTAGAGTTGCCCACGGTGCGGAACCACCGGTTGTCACGCCATACCCAGCTTTCCAGGATACTGACCACCCGGATATCACCATTGAACCCCTTGATGGCCCGGCTGAACCGGACGGTGCCACGCTTGCCGTCCTGGCTCAACCAGGCATCGTCCGCGTCCGACTCGGCCACAATATTGCTGCCTTTGGCCGGTTTAGCGGTCAGGTGGGCCCTTACGGCGGCGTCAATCTGGTAGGGCTTGGTAACGACCGGCTCGACCAGGTCGTCCAGGATGGCGCGAAATTCGGCTTCATCCGACGGGGGCGCGGCGATAACTTTGCGGAAGCTGGCCGCCCTTAATTTGAGAGCCTCAATCCTGGCCTCTACCTCTTGTTCAGAAAGCATCTCTTTCTCATCCTCTTATATTATTTGAATAGCTATGATTGGCAGGTAAATAAAACAACAAGCCCCCGGCCTGTCTTTACAAATGTTATTTCAGTTACCCGTTTCAAACTACTTCTTGGTTTTAAAAAACTTCTCAATATCAGTGATTAATTTGCTGAGTGTATCACTCATACCCAGCATGGGTGGCAAACTGGTGGTATTCAGGCGGCGCAGCACCGTGACAATTTCGCCGATCATCTGGTTGTTGGCCGGTCCGGCTGCCAGGATATCTTCCAGTTCCCTGGCCCATTGGGTCTGTCGCGCCCGGCGCAGGGTGTCCGCTAAATTTTGAGTAGCTTCTTTTATCTCATTGGCGTTCAAACGAGTTGCTCCTTCGCTCACTCTTGATAAAAATGCATTAACGCTGGTAGTTTAGCAATTCCGGGCCGCAAAAACAATTCAATCCCCACTGATAAATAAGCTATCGCCTTTGATTGCCTTAGTCTACAATAGATTCCATATCAAGTTCATGATTAAAGAGCCGTAGAATGGAATAAAAATGCGCGAACCTATTGCAAGCACTTTAATAAAATCTTTGCTGTGGCAGCACTATGCCCTTACAACCGGCGGTGAGCCGCAATTGCTGAACAACCGGGACGACCAGAGTGCTTTCAAGGTCGCGTTGGATAGCGGGGAAGCGCTGACCCTGCGCCTGTACGGGGTTTCCCGGCCAAAAGAACGGGTTATGGGCGGCGTCAGGGCTTTAACCTTCCTTGACGATTCCGGCATCCCGGTACCTCACTTGTGCCTGACCCTTGAGGGCGAACCCCTTTTCCAGTGGCAGCCCGGTGGTTGGGGCTACCTTCAGGAGTACATCGAAGGGGAAATTCCTTTGTTGGAAACGGATGCACCGGCCGAATTTGGCCCGGTGCTGGACCGGGCCACCCTGGCTGAAGTCGGCTCTTTGCTGGGCCGGTTGCATAATATAGCCTTTTCGACCGGTGATTACCCGGTCGAGCTGAACTGGCTGGACGAATTGCCGCAAGCGGTTGCGTGGGCGAAAGAAGCCGCCAGGGCCCCGGAATGGGCCGCGATGGCGGCTGAAATAGTCACCAATTTAAATTCTCTGCCGGTATCAGAACTAAAAGCTTTACCTTATGGCTTCCTGCATTCTGACATGCACGAAGGCAACCTGATACGCACCCCCACGGGCCGCCTTTTTCTCCTGGACTGGGAAGACGCCGGGTTAGACCGGGCGGTTATTGACGTAGCCATGGTATTGGGGCGGCTTTGCGCCTGGAAAATCAGCAACGAAGATTTGAAGGCCGCCCCTGCACCAGAACTTTATATTTTTAACGAGGAGTACTGCCGGGCTTTCCTGGACAGTTACCAGCAGGAACGGCCGCTTACGGAGCAAGAGGGGCGCATGCTTGGGCCATGCATCCGTTATTTAATGGGCTGGTTCTCGGCCCGTGATATGGTCCGTGAAATTAAAGAACCGGGGGTTAGCGAAGGGCTGGCGGTGGTCCACTGGGAGATTATGCGGAGTGTGACGCCCGAATGGAGCGCTGTCCTGGCCCGGTGGGCCGCCGAAACCGCCCTTAACCAGGACTGATACCCTGGATTTTGCATTTCACGGTATGCTGCCAGACTACAGCCCTAAGCCTTAGCTTGCTTTAGGGCCCGCCGGGCGATTTTCCAGCGCCGCCACATGGGCGGAAGTACCGGGTGCAGCAGGTGGCGGTAAACCCAGGCGGTCGCTCCTAAAATTCTTTCATCGGCTTTCCCGATTTTGAAGCCGTATGCTTGCCTTAATACCGGCGGCAGCATTCCTCCTACCAGCAGCCGGGCGTACCACTGCAAAGCCCGGCCCAGCAGCGGCACCGGCAGCTTTTCCAGGACATAAGCGGCCAGACCGGCGGATTGCGGCCCTACCTTTAACGTCCCGCTGTTTAGCATTTCAGCCATATAAGCGTCTAACTCGGCCAGGTTTTCCGGGAAATAGCCCGGGGGTGCACCCAATAATGGTGCGACAAAACTGGTTTGCTTCAAATACTGATCCTTTTCCTGGCGGCTGAGCGGTCCGACAAACATCTCGTAGGTCTTGAACATTGAATCGGCAAAAGTTGCGTGGACCCATTTTAATAGTTCGGGGTCGCGGGCCGAGTAGCGCTGCTGGCTAGCGTCCTGCCCGTTTATCCGGTCGTGAATGGTATCAATGGCGTGGGCGGCTTCCCAGGCTGCCCTGGGTGTCCCGTAGGTCATGGTAAGCATCCGGTCCAGGGTAGTCTTAAAGCGTCGCAGCTTGGCGGCGGGCGAGCTTGAAAAGTGACTGTGCTGGCTCACACCCGCGCCAACTTTCGGGTGCGCAATTTGCATCAGAATGGCCCGGCCCCAGCCAAGCACCATAATTATCTCGCCGTTGACCCGCCAGACAACCGATTGCCGCATGTCCTGCACAGTCGGGTTAGTCTTTAGCATTTGCTCAAAAGCCGGGAAATCTATTGCGGTCGAGGGCGGCGGCCATTTTGGAGCCGGTCCGGGGGGAGTAAAGCCAGCCAGCGGTCCGTCAGAGGTGGGATAGGGTAGGTCTGCCATAATAAAAGCGCTTTCCAGAGGGAGAATCTTAATTACTGCCGGAGACAAATAATTGCTCCGTTTAAACTATAGCACTTCTGATGTGCCGGTGGGTTATAGCAAAATTATAGGAATGTTAAAATTGAAGGTAAACTTACGTTTTATTACACATACACTAAACTACTGTTATTCTGAGAGAAATTATATTTACCAGGCCTTTTATTGGAACCGGGTAACGTGCTAATGGGAAAATTTATTGAAATAAAAACCCCTGGCTCATACCTAAAGGTAAAAGCTCAGGGGTTCTATTAAGTCAGGTCCTTAACGACCTTATGGGTTACCGGTTAGCCGGGCGCTCGGTGAGAGTTATTTCCACGTTGCGCGGCTGGCCGTTGCCCCCGTTGGACTGTGGTGAAATCACCTGGACAGTGATTTTGTCGCCAGGCTTATGGCCGTTCAAAATTTGACCCAGTGCCGACTCACCGGTCAGCGGCTTGCCGTCAACTGAAGTAATTATATCACCGGTCTTAAGACCGGCCTGGGCCGCCGGGTTGCCGGGCTGGACGGTGGTCAGGACCGCGCCATTTTTGATTGTAACGCCCAGTTGGGTCGCGATGGCCGGGGTTAGCGGCTGGTAGGAAATCCCCATATAGGCGTGGCTGACTTTACCGTTCGCCACCAATTGCTGGGCAATATCTTTGGCCTGGTTGATCGAAATCGCAAAACCGATACCCTGGGCCTGGACACCCGGTTCCGCCTGGCCCGCGCCAAGGGTATTGATACCAATAACCTGACCCTGCAAGTCTACCAGCGGTCCACCGCTGTTGCCTGGGTTGATCGCGGCATCAGTCTGGATAAGGCCGTAAAGCGTTGGGCCAGCCGCAGTGGCGGTGCCGGGTTCGGCTACACTCCGGTCCAGGGCGCTGATTACCCCGGCGGTTACGGTCGGGCCGCCCGGCAGAGACAGGGCATTACCAATCGCTACCACGCCGTCGCCAACGTAAAGCGAGGAAGAGTCACCGAGTACGGCTACCGGAATTGTATCTTCTTTCGGATCAACTTTAATAACTGCCAGGTCGGTCATCTGGTCCGAACCGACCAGGGTGGCGGGGAAAGCCCGGCCGTCCGGTAGAGTAACCAGCAGAGAATCCGCGCCGGTAATTACATGGTAGTTGGTCAGAATATAACCGGCTTTGTCGTAAATAATACCGGAGCCTACACCGGCTTCAACGGTACCGTTGGTTCCCTGGCGGCCGTTGCGTGAGCCGATCTGGCTGGCATTTTGTAAATTGGAAATCTGGACTACGGCCGGTTTGACCTTCTCAGAAACCTGCCGTACCGAAAGCTGGCTGCCGGGTGCTACTGGTTGCGAAGCAGGTGCTACGTTGGACACCCCGGCATTAGAGTTAGTAGTCGCCGGGTTTGTATTTGCCGTGGCTGCCGTGGCAGTCGGGTTGGCCCGTGCCACTGGGGCGCTGGTAGGGTTTGCCGTGGTATTGGGCCGTCCGTTTAATAAAAATACGACCAGTAAAGCCAGGATAGCAATCAGGAAAATTCCATTAATGGCAGCGATTAAACCCAGGCTGCTTTTACGTTTTTTCGCGGCAGGCTGGCTAGCCGGGGCGGGCTGGTTATTGAATGGTTGGTTACGGTAATCCGGACCAAAGCCTCCGTCCGCCGCCGGGGTCTGGTAAGGACTGGTGCTGGTAACCGCAGACCGGTAAGGGTTGGTTGTGGTTCGCTGGTATGGGTTGGTAACACCACTGTTGGCGGTATAGCCACCATCGGCGGGTGACTGGTAAGGGTTGACCTGGGTGCGGTTTGGCGCCTGGTCAGGGTAAATCTCTTGCCAGTAAGGGTACTGGGAAGTGCCAGATTCTACCCGGCGGTACTGGCCGGTCAGGTTGTTGCTTGTAGCAGACTGGTCAGGCGTAGCCGGTGGGATAATCGGATTATTGCTCTTGTTTTCCGGACCGGGTGTTTCCTGTCCGTCCGGTTGATTCGGATAGCGGTTTTCAAACATTGTAAAATCCCCTCATTGCTGAATAATTTATCCGGGTCTTTGCCGGTATTTAATTTTTTATTACTTATTTATATGGCATAATAGGTGCCTCTACCCTTCCCTGGGTTTACCGGCCCTAAATCTTTATTCAACTTTTAACAATTACATATTACCCTACAGGTGTAAACCAGGCGTTGGAAAAGTGTGAATAAGTTATTACTTATTTGTAAAATAGTTGTTACGGGGGAAACTGCGGGCAATCCCGCAGGTCTTATAGAAATTGATGAACTACCTGAAGTACCAGCTATAGGAAAATTAAACAATGAGGTTAGAAAGATGCACTTAGAGATAGAAACGTTTGAAAGATACGTAGCTTATAAATTACCGTTTCCAGAAAAGTACAAATATATTTTTGTTGATTGCACTCTTGAAGCGTAATTATCAAGGCTCAAATTTTGAAGCTGATTTGCAGGGTATG
>JAQBPB010000059.1 GCA_028287745.1 Chloroflexota bacterium | reverse complement strand
CCAACAATTACTTTGGTCAGGATAGCCAGCACCGGGTTCTGGCTCGATTCGGCCAGCAATTCATGAAACTGCGTGTCATATTCCGACCATAAGCTGCTACTCCTGACCTTGGCCTCCTCGCTACTTTCAAAATCTAATTCAGAGAGTTTCTGGACCCGTAACTTTAGCCGCCTTACCTGGGGGACGGTGGCGTTTAGAGCGGCCTGGGCGGCGACCTGGGGTTCCATCAGGGCGCGTGTCGCCAGGATATCTTCGGCGTGAACATCGGCCTGGTGAAAGGCCAGCAGAAACGTGTCTATTGCCACACTTATAAAGTCTGAGCCTACAACCGCGCTTTGTCCGGTGCTGGTGGAAATCAGGCCCCGGGCGCTGAGCATTTTAAGCGCCTCACGCACTACCGTCCGGCTAACCTGGTATTCCTCCTGTAATTCTCGCTCCGATGGCAACACAGAACCGGCCGGGAACTCCTTTGAAACTATCCGCTGGAGTAAAGCCTGGCTTACTTTAACCGAGAGGATATCAATAACACGTTTAGCCATTAGTAATTCCTTTTCTGAGTACCGAACCTATCTTAAACTGCAAGCTGACCGGGATGGAGGCTGACAGGTGAAATAAACTTAAGTCTAACATCAAACAATAAATAGTATGATTAAAGGCCGGTAAGCTAATTTTACCAATATTTGGAGTAATTGATTGTTCTAAGGTAAAAACCGGTGGATACTACTGAAACCCTTATTCTTTCATTAATAAAAAGTATAGAGTAGAAACCGGCCATTTTCAAGTGCATTCTCAGCGGGTAAACTTGAATAAACCCTGACCGGTCCAACCGGTCCTCTAGAGTAGATATTGCAAAAAATAAATATGTATTGACAAAGCGCAACATCTAAATTATACTACAACCTGTCATACCATACAACATACAGATTGTCATACTCTTACGCCCTTCCACAACTCCCAGGTGACTTTCTGCCCGGTTAAATGGTTCCTTCCAGTCCTGTTTTTAGGCTGTTCACGCATTTCTAAACTTTAGGTATCAAATTAATATAGTTTGTTAGCAACTTCTGGATACTGATTAACAAGAAGTTTACGAGGTTTTGGCTTACCTGTTTTTAAGCTTTAGTGTTTTTTAGACGGTAGAAATCCAGGCAAGCTTAAAACTGAACGAGACCGGGACATTTAAGCAAGTGGTCCCGGCTGCTAAATTAGAAACCTTGACCCTCTGAAGTTATTAAAATCTTCAGAACTGGATTGTTATTGCCCAAAACCATGCCGCCCCTGGACGCCGGAGTGGTTTATTTGTCAAGCATTTTTTAGTTGGAGGAGGAATTTCATGAGCGATGAAGCATTGAAAAATCCCGGAGATTTAACCAAAAGCATTTACAACAGGCGGAAATTTGTTAAGCTGGCCGCGCTATCGGCAGCGGCGGTTTCACTGGGCAGCACTTTGCTGGCCGCCTGCGGCGATGCACCTACCGCCACTCCTTCCAGCGCCCCGGCGGGGAGCGCCACCACTGCCGCCGGAAGCAGCCCGGCTGGCGCAAAGGTTGAGTTGCAGGTATATGTACATACGAACCACCCATTTGATAACGTCAAACCCCTCTTCGAGAAGAAGTATCCTAACGTCACCATGAAAATGTTGGGGAACAACGATCAAAAAGTATTCCTGACCATGCTTGCCTCCAAGAGCGATACTATCCCCGACCTGTTCTGGCCGGAAGTCAACGACGTCCAGGCCCTGGGCAAAACCGGCGCCCTGCTGGATGTGACCGATATAGTGACCAAACTCAAGGATAAGTTTGTGCCCGGCAAGCTGGCGGAAGTTTTTGTAGCTTCGACCAGCAAGTACGCCGCCTTCCCCGGCGACGTGGCTCCGGTAGGCATTTACTACCGCGAGGACCTCTTTAAAAAGGCGGGCGTAACCGTCCCCGAAGATTGGACCTGGGACGATTACATCGAAGCCTCGAAAAAGGTTAAACAGGCTACCGGGGCCTACACCGTCACGATTGCTCCCGAAGGCGTTGACCGCACCGGGTTTATGTGGACTTACCTGATGGCCCAGATGGGTGGAGCGGTTACCAACGCCGACGGCACCCAGATTACTATGGACGATGAAAAGGGAATTGCGGCCATGAAGCTGCTCAAGAAAATCTACGATGCCAAGATCGTCCTTGAAGAAGATATGTTGAACGAAACCTTCTTTGCGGCGCTCTCCGGCAACAAGGTCGCGGCCATGCCCGCCCCGGTCTGGTATCGCGGTTTCGCCCTGGATAAGAACATCACCACTCCCGAACAAGGGCTGGGTCAATGGCGGGTAGCCCTTTTGCCGCGCACCAGCCCGACATCTATCCGGACTGCCAACCTGGGCGGCGCTTCGATTGCCTCTACCCGGTTTACCAAGCATGCCCCGGAAGTCAAGAACTTCATGGAATTCGCGATGGGCACCATGGAAGGCGTCAGCGCCATGGCAAAGTACGGCATTATGCCTTCCTACTTGCCCTTCCTGGAAAGCGATGAATGGAAAAAGGCCCGCACGCCGGTAATGGGCGACTTCGCCTACAACGAAGTCTGGACCAAAGCCAGCAAGGAATACCCCTCGACCTGGTACAAACAGTCGGTCTTTGGCGAAGCTATGACCGAACTTGGCGGCGCGATGATGGGTATGCTTAAAGGAAGTACCCCCATTGAGTCCGGTATGAAGACGGTTGGCGACCGGGTACGCGAGCTGAACAAACGCTACCAGAGTTAAATTAACGAGCGGTCAGGGTCCGGTTTGACCAGTCAGGCCGGACCCCGGGCGCAACCGTAATTTTACAAAGTAGCCTGTTACCGGGGAAAACTCAATGGAAAATATTATAAACGGCAAGCCGCAGAAAAAGCCCTTCCGGCCAAACCTTCTCAGGGAAATAGCCCGCCACTGGCAGGAATATTTGTGTATCGCGCCTTTCTTTATCCTGTTCGGGATTTTCTTTGCCTTCCCAATCGTCTGGTCATTAATCCTCAGTTTTCAACGCTGGGACGGTATCACCGACCCGCAGTGGGTAGGCCTTAAAAATTATGAGTACATGCTCAATGACTCGACCACCCGCAAAGCGATGGGCAATACCCTGATTTTCCTGGTCATACTCCTACCCCTCGAATTAATCTTACCTTTCTTCTTTGGCGTCCTGCTCAACCAACCCACCCTCAAGTTGCGGGGAGTCTTCCGCACGCTCCTGTTCCTGCCGGTGGTTACATCCGGGGTAATTATCGGCATCGTATTCAAGTTTTTCTTTGGCAGTGAGTTCGGCTGGCTAAACGGAGCGCTGGGTTCATTGGGCATGGGGCCGTATCCCTGGTTAAAGAGTGAAGGTTGGGCCTTTATTCCCATCATCACTTTATTTGTCTGGGGCCGAGTGGGCTATACCACGCTTATTGTTATGGGCGGCCTGCAATCGCTGGACGGCCAGATATACGAGGCGGCCCGCATGGACGGCGCGAATAGCTGGCAGAGCTTCTGGCGGGTAACAATGCCGCTAATGCGGCCGGTGGTAACCTTTGTCCTGATTACTACCACGATTGCCATTATTTCAATGTTCAGCCAGCCCTACGTCCTGACCAAAGGTGGGCCGTCCAATAGCACCCTGACGCCTCTCCTGGAGATTTATAACATCAGCTTTGGCGGGCGCATCGGGGACGGCGCAGCTTTAAGTTTTGTGCTAACTCTTTTTATGATAATAGTGGCATTGGTTCAGTTCCGCCTGTCCCGGGCCAAAGATTAGGCCGGTCGGGAATAAGTTTACTTGCCCACCCTGGCTCCCGGAATAATTCCGGAAAGCCGGGAACGCCTGGAATCAGTAGAAAGGAGCAAGCGGCAGGGTCATTCCCGGTAAGGAATTTGACCGGAGCATTACGTACCTTCCGGCCGCAAAAGGACCACTTATGAAGTCAACAAGTCTAAACGTTTCCGTAGCAGGGGTAAGGGGTAAAGGGATGCGTTTCGCCCGGAAGCGGTCATTTGGCCGGTTCTGGGTCTACCTGTTTCTGGTGCTTGTAAGTATATTTTGCCTCTTTCCGTTTTATTTCATGCTGGCAGGCTCTCTGATGCGCCAGGGGGAAATATTTTCGCTAAAGCCGCATTTCTGGCCTGAGAACTTTGTTTACCAGAACTATATTGACCTGTTCAACAGTCTTAATTTTACGGCCAACCTGCGCAACAGCGCCTTTGTCTCAGTATCACAGACCCTGGGGGTACTTTTCTTTTCCTCGCTGGCCGGTTTCATCTTTGCCAAGCGCCGCTTTCCGGGCCGGGATGGGCTTTTCATTTTTATCCTGATTACCACTACGCTGCCCGGCGGCTACACCACCATTATTCCCTTCTATTTAATGATGGTGCAAATTGGCTGGATTAACACTTTCTGGCCCCTGATTATTCCCTGGTGGGCCCCGCCCCTGGCAATCTTTCTGATGCGCCAGTATATCTCGGCCGGTGTCCCTGACGAATTGATTGAGGCCGCCCGGATTGACGGCTGCGGACTTTTTCAGACTTACTGGAGAATCGTTTTACCTTTATGCACTCCTGGGCTGGTAGTCATCGGGATAAACCAGTTCATCGCCGTCTGGAACGACTTTCTCTACGGCCTTCTGATGCTGCAAAAGGCAGAATTGCGGACGGTTACGGTCGCGCTGGCCGAGATATCACAGCGCCCAAGCCAGGCTATACCCTACGGGGCGCTTTTTGCCGGGATTGTCCTGGCAACGCTGCCGACAATTATCATTTATTTTATTTTCCAGCGGCGCCTGACCAGCGGCATTCTTGAAGGATCGCTTAAAGGCTAAGTAAATTCAACGTAAAATTGGCCTGGTGTAACCGGCCAGCCGCTTTCTAAATCTGTTTTTACAGTGTAATTTCATTATAGCCCCCGGGCTAGGAGAAACCATGAAAATCATTGATGTTAAAGCATATTGTATAAGGCAAGAAGTACCTCACAAGTTTATATGGCGTAATGGTCTGCCGGGAAGCGGTAAATATACCGAATCAACCTGGCTGCGCATCCTGACCGATGAAGGCGTGGAAGGCTGGAGCCCGATAAGCCGGGGAGTGATTGCCCTGGACCTGATAAAAAGGCGGCTGGTGGACGAGCTTATCGGCCAGAACCCTTTGCAGAAAGAACATATCTGGCACCGCATCTGGGAACTGGACCGCATTGAGGAATTCCCGATGTACTTCCTGGGCGCGGTGGACGTGGCCCTGTGGGACATAACCGCAAAAGTGGCCGGGGTGCCGCTGTACCAGCTTCTGGGCGGCTACCGGGATAAAATCCAGACCTATGCCAGTACGGTAACTTTCCCGACAACCGAAGAATTTATGGATGTGGCCGACCAGTGCCTTGATTACGGCTTCAAGGCGATAAAACTCCATGCCTGGGGCGATGCCCGCCGCGACGCCAAACTATGCCAGGATTTAAGGAAAAGAGTCGGGGATGACATAGCCCTCATGTATGATGGCTCAGCCGGGTTCAACCCCTACGAGTCGCTGTACCTGGGCCGCGCCCTGGAAGAAGCCGATTACATGTGGTACGAGGAACCGATGCGAGAGTTCAGCATCGGAGCCTACCGCAAGCTGAGCGAGTCCCTGGATATCCCGGTGCTGGCGGCGGAAACTTCGGATGGCTGCCATTACAATGTCGCAGACTTTATCCAGCAGGGCGCGGCCGATATGGTCCGGACCAGCGTGCATTACAAGGGCGGTATTACCGGCGCGATGCGGGTAGCCCACCTGGCTGACGCCTTCCAGATGAACGCCGAGGTCCACGGCGGCGGCCCGGCCAACCTGCAAATCTGCCTGGCTATCCGCAACAACACCTTTTACGAGTCGCTCATTCCCTGCAACCCGATAGTCGTAGAGACCGGCATTGACCGCGAAGGATATATTCACGCCCCCACCCTGCCGGGCGTCGGGTTTGAAGTAGACCTGCCGAAACTGGAAAAGATGGCCTTCGCCCAGCTTTAGATGGTGAAACCTAAGTTTGAGTCTTTCTCCGGCCAGACCAGGAAAACCTGGCCGGGGACTATTTACTTGTAAGCTAGCTACGACATATTTGATAACTTTTCAGGTAAGATTGACCATCTTAATTGCCGCACCGGCCACCAGCTCATAACCCTCTCGTACATACATTCCAGCCCCCTATTCCACCAATCAAAAAGATCATGCAAACAGGTAAGAAGATCAATATTGGTAGTGGCAAAAATCCACTCACACTCATGATAAAAAGTAGGAAGCCTGACCATAAATTTTTCGGTTTATTAAAGCCCGAATGATAGCTCGCATAAAGTAGTTAAATAGTAAAGCGCATAAGTTACCAAAACCCCAACCTCCTTCCCCCTGTCTATATCTTTAGTTTATTTTTCTCTTACTCACACCTTCTCATACTTCCGGCAATATGACAGGCTAAAGCCCTATGAGGATAATTTTACGGTACTGCAAAGCGGTTATTAAAATAGCTGCCGGGTAGGGCTTTCCTGGCTTGTCACCCGTCACTGAATTAGCCGGGTAAAAAATTGGCATAAAATGTGCAGCCCCAAATCAGCACTGAGCAAAGTGCCCAGGCAGATAACTTAGAGTAGTTTCAGTGGCGGAGGATAATAATGAGAAGTTTAGGGTTACTTATTTTACGCCTGGTTGTGGGCGGTCTGATGGCCGGGCACGGCTCGCAGAAATTGTTTGGCTGGTTTGGCGGGTACGGTATAAAAGGCACCAGCGGTTGGCTCGAAACTCTCGGGTTGAAACCGGGCAAACCCTGGGCCTATCTGGCCGGTGGCTCTGAATTTGGGGGTGGGATGTTGCTTTTGTTGGGCTTTCTAACTCCATTAGGCTCCTTTTCGGTTATTGGCGCGATGGGCATGGCCTGGGCCAAAGCGCATAAGGGCAAGCCCATCTGGGTCACCAGCGGCGGGGCCGAATTACCATTGATCAATATCGCGGCGGGAACCGCCCTGGCCCTGACCGGACCGGGAAAGTATTCGCTCGATAAAGTGTTGGGTATAAAACTCCCGCGCTGGATGGTATTCACCGGGCTGATAGGGACTGGTGCCGCTATCTTCTTCTCCGAACAGATTCATAGCAGGCTCCAGACTGCCGAAGAAACCACTACCAGGCCTGAGGAAAGCGCTGCGGAACTCCAGGCTGGCAAAGAAGCTGCTCACGAAGTTTAATTATTACGAGTAAGGGCTTTGATGCGGTTTTAGCCCACCACTATCGCCGCAGTTTCGAAGCCCTTTTCTATTTGAATAACTTTCATATTAAATAGCTTTCATAAAAGCAAATTCCCTTTTAAGGGTTAGCTTTTCTGCTTTCCCGGATAACCACCGCTGCTTTGCCCCAAAACCCGAAAATTTGCTTTGACAAGTTCAAACGTATTGTGTATTTTATTACAAGGAGAATTTTCAGCAGATTCTAAGCTTTCATCGAGACGAAATTTTACGAACTGCCCTGACAAAGCAAAGGGTTAAAGAAAAGAAAGACCGGCCAGGTAGTTGTTACGCGGAAATTATTCAAACCACTACGCCAGGTTACATCTTATTGTTTGGAACTAAGCCAGATAAAACCCCGCTTTTTGTACAAACTCCTTCAAAAACAATTAATTGACCCGGAGCGTTACCGGACCGGTTAATTATAGAAACTTTATCAGCCAGAGCATCAGTAGCTGTCTATTTCAATGTCGCTAGCCAGGATATGTTTGATGCGCCATAGATTTCTTAAGAAGAAAGTTAAATGAGAAACACCTCGACGACTACCGTACCTGAATTTTTGAGTCCTGGCATTTTGATAGATAATGGACCGGTCACCACACAAAGTTCGAAAAAGTTTCATCGCGACGGCTTTACCTGGCTAGCCTATATTGTGCTGGGTTATTACTCTTACCTGCTGGCTATCCTGGGGCCGGTAATAGCTTTCCTGGTAATAGAATTCGGCTTTGGCTATACCGTCAGCAGCATGCATTTCAGCGCTTTTGCCCTGGGTATGTTCCTGGCCGGTGCCATCGGGTACCGGGTAAACAAGGTGGTGGGACGCCCTATAACTTTCTGGGGCGGCACTATAGGGATGGCGCTGGGCGCGCTTTTGCTCAGTTTTAGCACTACCTCTACCCAATCGGTACTCGCCGTGTTCGTGATGGGTCTCCTCGGCTCATTATTACTGGTTACGCTCCAGGCGAGTTTATGCGACCAGCATGGGGACCAGCGGGGCCTGGCGCTTACCGAAGGGAATATTATCGGCAGCTTTGGGTCGAGCATGTCCTCCTGGCTGGTAGGGCTGACGGCGACTACAATATTAGGCTGGCGGGCCGCCCTGTGGTTAGTAGTGCCTACTGTTGTATTGTTTATCGCCGTATATGGCCGCCAGCGCATACCGGGCGCGCCCGTCCTGGCGCAAGCCCCTGACGCACCGGCTTCTAACGCTAACCTCAAACAGAAACGCGGCCTGCCGGGTATCTTCTGGCTTTTCTGGGTGATTGGATTTTTGTCGGTTTCAACCGAATGGTGTATCGGATTCTGGAGCATTGATTTTCTGACAAAAGTTACCGGCCTGAGCAAAGCCGAGGCTGCCCTTGTAATGGGCCTGTACTTCATAATCGTAATGGCAAGCCGGTTGGTCAGCAGCCGCCTTATCCGGACGCTACCGGCCACTCTTTTACTACCCTGGCAGGTCGGTTTTGTCCTGGTGGGATTTCCCCTCTTCTGGCTGGTGTCCGAACCCCTATTGAGCATCCTGGGTCTACTGGTGCTTGGCATCGGGGTAGCAAACCTGGTGCCTTTGAACATCTCGGCGGCTATCGGCATAGTGCCCGATAAGGCTGACCTGGCAAGCGGACGGCTTACTTCCGGCTCGGGGTTGGCTCTCTTGATTTCACCTTTTGCGCTGGGCTGGCTGGCCGACCTGGTGGGTATCCAGCCCGCTTTCGGCTTTATTATGGTCCTGACGCTCCTGGTTTTCGCACTCACGATATTCGCTTATTTCAAGTCTAAACCGGCCGGAGAGTTAGTCTAGTCCGCTATACCAGGCCCGTACAGGCTGTCCTTACCGGGCACTCTTAAAAGCCTGGGCCTGTCAGAATTGGAGTTTTGTAACGGGGTTTTTATAATATAAGAGTTTTGATAAGGCTTCCCAAAACCGGGCAGCCTTATCATTTTTTATTCTGGTCCCTATAGACAATATCTATGCGCGGTATACCAAAATAAGGGTAAATAGCCATCAGTAAAAGTACGGACCCTTAAAACGCCAGGACAGAACCAAATATCTGGCGCTAATCCTGAAAAAGATTTTTGGCCCAAAGCCCTGTAAAGGGGTTGCCCGGCAGTCAGTTAAAGATAACCAGGTTGCCTTGCAACTAAAAGAAGCCCTCCCCTTTGTCATGCCTTGCCGGTTTCGGCAGCTACACCACCTCTTACCGGAGTGAAATTTACCCGTACCAATTAAAGAAAAGTTTGCGCCGTTTCTATAAACGACTAGCTGCTGCAATGGCGGTTATTTAAGGTTGGGCGGCCCAGCTTGCTTAACCCTGGCAATACCGCTACATTGCCCGATTATGTTGCAAAAAAATCTTAGGTCTGGTAGGGTAACTGCAATTGTTACTCCAGGCTGCCGGACCGAAGGGGATTTTCTACATCTGGAAAGCTTATCCCTTTCAAGGGGCGGCAGCATCCGCAGGCTGGATTTATTCTGCTCGAGTAACCCGAAGCCTGCGCTATTCTTTAAGTTACCGATATAAGGAAGAAATAATGACCGGCCGGAACTGGGGTTTATGTGCGCGACCTTTTGTACAGCCGGTCAGGCAGGATGCGCCAGAATTGGAAAAACGGGCAATAGCTCAGCTTAAACCTGGGCGAAATGGAAGGCCGGAAAACCTGCGCCACCCTGGATTCTATTTACCGGTCACATTCTTAAGTAATAGCAGATCAGTTAAAAATAGGAAAAGGAAATATCCGGCGCAAGGCAACTTGCTTACAAACCTGGAGATTAATGGCCTGACATCGCACATTAAACTATCCTTATACTAAACTGATACCTTTAGCCACCTTTATTATGCAGAATAACCGTTAGAAATATTTTGAATCGTTCTCAGAAAGGAGACGAAGCATGTTTTCAAAAGAGCCCGGCAAAACTTCAATCCAACAGGTTGCCCTTAAACTTCCCCCGCTGATTGTCTCGCTCGCTACGGCCCAGGTATTTTTTAAGTTCAAGTCGTTCTTCCTGGAGGCGCTGGCTTTCCTGGCACTGTGGTTCGTATTGCACCTGGTTTACACCAGGCTTGTTAAAGCGCTTACGGGCGTAGACCTGCCGCTGCGCTATAACCTGGTAGGCCTGGCCTATGTCCAGTTGCTACCGCTGGCATCATCCCTCTTGATTGCCAGCCTGTTTTTCCAATTTAAGTCGTTTTTGCTGGAAGCTCTGGCGTTCCTGGTAGTGTGGTATGTACTTGGTGTGCTTTTCGAGGCGGTACTGCGCTATTTGAACAAACAGACTGGCCGGGTTCCCGCGCCCGAAAGCTTCCATAGCTAGGCCAGGCTGGGCCGGCTAAGCGGCGAATAGTCCTGTAGTGGCAGGACTGACCAATAATTAAAGGCTTTGCGGTACAACTTCTACCAAAGCCTTGATTCAAGAATATGGTAAAGGGGCATAGCTCAGGCAGTGCCTCTTTTTTGTTATCTATTAACTGGTTGACTGCGGGACTGCTTGAAACTAATTCCAAGAAAGGCCGAATAGGCAGGTCTGCTTATTGCATTTCTAGCTGACCACTTAAAATACTGGGCTGAATTTTAGAACCAATCCTGGGGAACACTCTTACTCATTATATCAACCGCTTCCTTCATCCGGCCCATTTGTTTCAGGGATGAACCATACCGAAAATATATTTGCCGGGTTATAGAAGCCAGTTGGGTCCGCTCAATGTTAGTTACCGCCTGGTTGAACAATTCAATCGTTTCGTCCTTTTTTCCCAGGGCCAGTTTGATTTCAGCCAGTTGGGCTTGCGACTGGCTTAGTTGCAGCATGTCGTTACCCAGTTCGGTGGCATAATTAAGGCTGGCGACTCCCCATTCTTCCGCCTGGGCCCACTTTTTTTGCTGCTTGTACAACAGCGCCAGGTTAGCACTTGCACTCGTAAGTGCAACCAGGTCTTTTTCCGTATCTTTGAAAGAGTCAGCCAGCGAGAAAGCTTCTTTTAAGGTTTCTTCGGCAAGTTCAAACTCTTTCCGCTCAATCATAACCAGGCCAAGCAGGCTGCGTGCCCTGGCACTTTGCTTTAATTCACCTATATCCTTAAACTGGCGGGTGCTTTTCTCCAGGTAAAGCTTGGCCCGGGCCAGGTTATGCTTGCCCCGGTAAGCCAGTCCAATGGCCCAGTAAAGACCGCCCAGGTCTTCCCGGTCCTCCCCCTTCACGGCCAGGGGCAGCGCCTGGCGGTAAAATTCCAGGGCTCTTTTCCAGTTCCCAAGCATAAGGAAATCGTTCCCCAGGTTGAGATAAAGTTTTAACCGGAAGCGCGCATCCACAACACGCCGGTTTATGACGGCTTGCAAGCATTGCAGGTGCTGTTTGAGAGCCTGGTTTACATCGCTCCGGTCATAATAAGCGGTACCAATCCAGTTACGGACTCGCTCAATCTGCAAGTAGGTTGCTTTAGGGTCGTGTTCGAGCAGGTCCAGGGCTTCCTGGAGCTCGGTTATCCCGGCCTCAAAATTCTTTAAAAGGACGTTGGCCTGGCCGCTAATACTATAATAAACAGGTTTTAAATCGGAAGATAATTTTGAAAACTCTAGTTTACCCAGAAAGTTCAGGGCATCCTGGGCCCGGTAATTCTCTACCGCAACGTAAGCGTTCATCAATTCTATATCGAGGGCTTGCTGATTGGCTTCCACAAGGGAACTATCTCCTCTCTTTAATATTGTGTTAAAAGCTTTAAAGTTGCCAGGGTCGTAGTGCAGCTGCCCTTCTAATAGCCGGAGCGGTCAGGTAATCTTCCAGACCAGGACCCGCCCGGCATTGTCGGAAGCAGCCAGGCTCCGGCCATCCGGGGACCAGCGGACCGTCCTGATAGACCGGTGATAGTTGAGGTCTTTAACGTAGGGTAGCTTATGCCAGAGCGGGCTGTGCTGGTTGAACTTCAGGGTATGTTTTACCTGCCAGGTCGCGGTATCCCATATCGTAATTATGCCATCATCACCGGCCGCCGCCAGTAAATGACCGGCCGGGGACCATTCCAGGCAATTGATGGTTTTTTTAAGCCCCTTCAGTTCTTTGATGGGTCCAGGATAGTTGAGTTGCCAGATTTTGATGGTATTGGCCTGACCACGCGAAGCAATAAGTCCATTACAGGGCGAAAGAGTAATAGACCAGATCCATTCTTCCTGACCGGCGAGCCTTAATTCACGGGTTAGGGTTTGGTTTGACCTGTCGAGTAGATTGATAGAACCGTCAGCGGAACCGACCGCCAGTTTTTGGCCTTGCTCCAACCAGGCGATACTGGTAGCCTGCTTGCCACTTTCAATAATGTACTGTCCTACAACCTTACCATGAATATAATCCCATAATAACACGCCTCCGGCATTATCAACACTGGCAATTATTGATTCCGCCGGGTGAAAGCGCACCTGCAAGACCCTGGCCTGGTGTAACTCAAGTTTTGCGGACTGCCAGGTCTGCGTATTCCAGACCCGCACCACCTTATCCAGCCCCCCGGTAGCTATCCAGTGGCCTTCTTTACTCCAATCAACGGTATCACCCCAGCCGGAATGGGCCATTTCCCTTCTTATTTCTTGCTGGGTACTAAAACTCCAGATTATCAAATGGGAAGCAAACCCGGTTATATTTTTGAACCTGAACAGGGAGGCCAGGTTGTAGCCCATTCCCGGCGCCGTAATACCGGCAATGCTTTTAGAGTTGGGCGACCAGGCTAACCCGGTTATCCAGCCGGGATATCTTCCCAGTTCGAGCGCCGGGGGTTCTTCAAAAGCCTCCTTTTCCAACCTGCCGCAGGACTTATAAAACTTCTTAAAATGGGCAGTCTCACTCCCCGGCCAGCCATTCCGGCAGCCCTCCGGCTCAGGCATGTTTACCCGGTAAGGCGGACATTCTTCTGCCGGCGCAGGCGGGCAGGGCGCCGGGTTGTCCTGAGCAAGTTTGGAGAGCGAAGAAGGGGCAGTTTGGGCCGCGTCGAATATCTCGCTTCGTTGCCCCTCGGTCAGCTTGCCATAGCCGCATAAACTGATTATGCAAGAGTCTTTCTGTAAAAGTAGCGGTATCCTTTAACATTGTAGCGGCAAAGAAATAAAAATAAGTCGACAATTCCATTTCAAACTCTTATGACGACGCTGCCTCAAAAGTTAGGTAGGTTTTTCCACCTTCAGCACTGTCTGGGGCTTGAAACCGTTAGCGTGGGCCGCTCTTTCAAGCGAACGCTCATACGGACCGCCATTCACAAACCGTTGACGTTCGGCTAGCATGGCAGTGTTAATTAAAATGTGGATCATTTCAGGGATTGCTTCCAGACCTTGTTCTGAAAGCTGTTCCAAAAAGCCGACCGGTAGTGTAAAATCTGCTGTGTAGGTCATGGTTTTCTCCTTGTAGTGTGGTAACTCTAAGGATACCATGACCTGCTCCCCACAGATCATTCATGCTAATTTACAGAAACTATCTTACACCAACCATAAACTCCAGAGTTTATCGGCATTTTCCACCCGGAACTTATCCGGTATCCGGCGGGCAAAATAACGCATTATGATTATTAGTTCCGTGGGATCGGGCCTGTTCCTGCCGCTTTCCCAGTTGCGATAGGTGCCAAAACTGCTAAAAGCCGCCGAATCACTTTCCGGAATTTGCTGGTAAAAAGTTTGGGCATTTGATGACACCAGGTGGCGGATTAACTTTAATTCATTTGCAAAATTTTCAACTGCATAAATATCATTTGGCTTCATTTCAACCAACTTTCTCACTTGTTTTTATAATATATTAAGTGTAACAGATTACTGATTTTCAAAAAAGATAGAAAATTAGCCACCGCTGATTAAAAATTTAATTCCGGCTGGCTAATTCCTTTTTTTACCCTGGACTCAGGCTCGGAACACCTCGTTAGCAGGTAAACCAAGCAAGGGCCGGGAAGGGGGTAAAAAATTGAAAGTTAGTTTTAAGAAAAAAGTAACCGCTATCGCGCTGGCCGCGTTGCTTGGGTTTGGTCTTCTAACCGCCCAGGCCAACCACAGCAGCCAGGCAGCCAATACCGCTGGTAACAGTGGTTATGTAATTGTGGCCGAAGGAGGCTCGATTATTCCGCCGCCCTCCGGTAGGTAACAATATAAGGAGGGATAACGCAGCTTTTTATCCGTTATCCCTTTTTTTTGAAAATATAATTTGTGTTTTATTAAATATTTTGTGGTAACCCGCACAAACAACTACTAAATGGGATATGACGCTTTGTCGAAGTCGTTGTGTTTGAGGTTATAAATTTGAGGACTTGCGGATAGTGGCACTGGAGAAGAAAACATTTGGAGCAGATAAAATAGGCAGGCCGCCCTGGGGACGGCCTGCCTATCCGGTAAAAAAGCCCGGTTTGGGAAACTACTCCTCCGGCTGCCAGAAATATTGGGGAATTTTACAGTAGTCCTTAAAACCTAAAGCCCTGTACACGGGGTGACCCATCTCGGAAGCACCCAGGATGCCAATGTCGTAACCCATGTTTCTGGCCTCAAGTAAAGGTTGCAGCGTCAAAGCGCGCCCAATTCCGCGTTTCCGGGCGTCTTCCAGCGTCGCCACATCATAAATCCCGGCTACCCCATCCTGGGATAAATAAAGCGTACTCGTGCCGACAGGACGGCCGTCAAGTAGGGCCAGGTAATTAAAAACCATCCCCGGTTGTTGTTCGCTAATTTTCAAACACGCCCTGCCAAATGGCTCTGCCACAAAATCCGGCAGCCCAAAACCCGCAGCCCCCACCTTGCCCCAGGTGTCCATTATTTCAGAATCCTCTCCCTTTACAATTTCCAGGCCCGGCATAGGTGACATTTCCGGTAATCCGTCCAACTGGACCGCCATGCCCGGATCTTCGCTTGCTTGAACAAAACCGTGACGCTCCAGGGCTTCTACCAGATTAGAAGGTTGATCTGAGGGGAAAACCCACCACAACATGGGTACGTTTTTGGACCTGAAGTACTCCTGAGTTTCCTGTATTCTTTGGTCTAACTCCGATTCCTTTACCCGGCAGGATATAACACCATTAAAAAGTGCGAAATGAACACCGGTGTAGTAGGTACTTACACCACCAAACTGATTTAATTCGCCCTCCAATGCAGGCGGAATGGCAGTTAAGAAACCCTGAAAGTTGGCTTCGATCCCGGCGACAGTATGTTCAGTACCTTTGAAAGACATAAATTTCCCTTTCGTAAGGTTTATGAGTATTAAATTTTAGGGGGAAGGCATCAATAAAAAGATAGGACAACTACAGAAACAGGAGTTTCTGCTAAGAGGAAGGTTGAAAATAGTTTAACAAAGGTTTTAAATTTTTGCAATAATAGATGTTACTAGATTTATAAATAAACCTACAAATAAAGCAGGGAACCAACTCTAAACCGTAATGCCCGGGGAAGCGGGCTGCTCTGAGGGGTTGGGCTGGCACCGGACACTTCTGCTTGCCCTGGCGGGTTTTCAAAAGTGGCCGGTCCGGTCCTGGCTATTACCCGGCCTTTACGCGGGCCGGGGATAATAATAGCCTGCATTATAACTATGCCTGGTTGAGAAGGCTGTCCAACTTCATTTTCAGGATATGCTCTTCTTCGGTGGCGGCGATAATCGTAACGTTTTGTTCCACCAGGAAGGCCTTGAACTGGGCCGGGGGCAGGATTAAATCACCCGTGATGGTCGGGTCAATTATCGCCAGTTCGAACTCGATAAAATCCGGCCCGACTTTTTTCAGTCGGGCGGTCAGTTTATTGGCAGAAGGATTAACCATCATTATTGCGCCTTCCCTTATTAATTCCAACTCGTTAACAACCGGCCAGGCCGCTTAAATCCGTTTGAACAGCGGGCTGCGCTTCAAGGGGCCGGATTTATCCTCTTCAGTGAAGAAGTTCTCGCAATAGATACTGTCCTCAAACAACCGGCCCTGCATCAGGGTAGTCAGGCAAGCATCCACCATCAGCGGCGGGCCGCACAGGTAGGCTTTATGGCCCTTGAAACTGGGCAGGCACCGGACCAGCACTTCGTGGACAAAGCCCTCTTCGCCATCCCATTCCTTTTCAGGGTTCCGGGCCGAAAGGGCCGGTAGATAGCGGAAGTTCGGGTTGACCGCTTCCATTTCCCGGAAGAACTCATAGTCGAAAAGGTCGTCCTGGCTGCGCACCCCGTGAATAAGGGTCATCTTGCGAGGTAAATTTTCCTCGGTGGCGACCCGCAACATGCTTTTGATGGGAGCCAGTCCGGTACCACCGGCCAGGAAAATAATCGGCTCGTGTCCGGCCTTGCGCAGGAAGAAAAATCCGTAAGGGCCGCTGAACTTTATCTTTGAACCTTCTTGCAATTCTTCGAACAGGTACGGGGCGGCCCGTCCCCCGGGAGTAAGTTTGATTTGCAGTTCAACCCGGGAGCCGTCCCCCGGGGAAGAAGCACAACTATAACAGCGCCGCAGGACCGTTTTGTTAGGTTGAGGAATCTCTACCTGGATGTACTGGCCCGGCATAAACTCCAGCACATCGTTATCCAGGGCCAGGATAAAGCGGCGCACCCCTTTAGCCGGTTCTTCTATAGTTTCGACCGTCGCGGTGTAATCCTTCACCGGGTAGAAGACCGCTTCCGGGTCGGGATCGACATCGGCTTCCAGTACGATATCGGTCAGGGGTTTGGCCGAGCAGACCAGGGCCATACCTTCTTCGCGTTCGTAGTCCATCAGGGCAAACTCGGTGGCTCCTTGATGTTGCACCTCGCCTTCCAGCAGTTGGACTTTGCAGGTCCCACAGGTCCCGTGAGCGCAGGCGTGGGGCAGCCAGATACCTTGCCGCAGGCAGGCTTCCAGGATTGTCTGGTTATCGCCTACAGTAATTTCTCGTCCCAGTGGTTCAATTGTAACTTTGTGCGCCATAATAGTTTACCCTTAAAGTATACCTATAGATCAAAGTGTTATATAAAGGACAGGAACGGATGTGCCTGTCCTCAGCGTTTTCGAAATTACCGGTCCCCGGACCTGCCTAGCTTACCTGCTCAAACTTGATCAGGTCTTTGTGAGTTATGCCCAGGTCGGCCAGGCTCCGGTCATTGGCGGGCGAAAACTCCTGGTCGTTGAGGGTCCAGCGGGTGTTTTCGGGCGTAAGCTGGCGGTAAGCCGGGGCGTCGCCACCGAATAGCCCGTCGAGCATATTGGCTTTGAAGTCACCCCAGGGCATGCCCTGGGGAACCCGAAAAGCCGCCGCCGCGCTAAACATCAGGTTGCCAACCCAGTGGGTATAGACCAGCATATCGTTGCCAAATAGTTCGGCCCGGTCCCGCGCCGGGAACTCGTAGCCCGGCTTTAAAGATACGACAGACATTTCTCAAGTCCTTTCCGAATATTTTGCTTTAGACTGGCGCAAAATCCTTGTGCCAGCTGGCCCAGTTCAACTGGTCCACCGAGCCCTGGTACTCGCCATTGTCGCCCGGCTGGATGCCGTACCAGTCCAGCACTTCCGGCACGCTCGGCCCGCCGCAGTTACCCTTGTAAATCTCGTGGACCGGCAGCCAGCTCTGGACATACTTCTCCGGCTCCCAGTCAAAGATTTGCTTGCAACCGTCCGAGCAGAAATGATATTTCTCGGCCTTGTAGGTGGACGAGCGGAAGCAGATTTTGCCCGGGTCATCCGGCTCGGTAAAGATCATCGGAATCTGGCAGACCTGGCACAACTGGGGTAGGCCCAGCATAAAGAAGCGCCCGTTCTCGTCCACGATTTTCTGGGCCTTCTCGTAACGAGGCCGGTAGTAACGGTCGAAAGTAGCCGGGTATTTTTCGGTCATCCAGTCCAACTCGCTGTTAGTAGGAATCCAGGTGTTGAAGGCCGCCGCGAACCCGAAGTTGTAGAGCGCCCAGTAAGTTTCGTGGGAAATCTTCTCTTTCTCCTTGATAGCCTGCTCGACACCCATGGGCGGTTTAATGCCGTAGCGGGCCAGGTCCGGGAACAGTCCGTCCAGCATTTGCTGTTCGAAGTAAAGCTCAAAGGCTTCCTTCCAGCTCATAACCTTCTTGGGCAGCATGTAATCCATCATAGCCGCGACCAGGGAGTTGAGCCGGTAGCCCCGCCAGAACCATTTATCCAACCAGCGCTGGACAATCGGCACGTTCGCCTCATCCTGCTCAAGCAAGAACTTGATTACCTGCAGGCCGAGGGTCATGTGGCGGCTTTCGTCCGACTGGGCGCTAAAGCCGAAGGTGGTAGTGGGCAGGTCGCCGTTATAGGCCGCGCCGCTCATGAAAGGCACGAACAGCAGGTTTGTCAGCAAGTACTCGAACGAGAAACTGATAGCAGTCAGGAATTCGAACGGACCGGCGGTAACCGCGTCATCAAAGTAGCTTTTTGGCACGCTCAAGTACCAGACCCGGTCGTGCATCTTGCGCATGCTGTGGAACCCGCTGTAGTACTTGTTATAGGGGCTCATCGAGTGAATCTCGATCTGGGTATGGCGCAGTTCGTCAATTGACTGGCACAGGGCGGCCATGCGGGTGCCCGGCCCCGGCATATAGCGCGCGATAAACATAAAATGGCGGTGGGCCATGTATTCCAGGGGCGTGACACCCTGCAAGAAAAGCTTGATGGCGTTCAGGTAACGGCCGTCCGAGATATTCAGGTGGCCCTGGTTCTGGCTGAAACTATCCAGGACCGCGTACAGGCGGCGGTCTTTCTCCGACTGGTACTTCCAGTAATTATCAACCGTCATGCGGAAGGGGTCTTCCCATTTGTCCCAGTCGTGAATCTTTATCCCCTCGAACTGGTGGTAGGGAAAGGCTTCTTCCTCTTTAACATAGCTGGGGGTCCAGTTAACACCCCTGGTCATCGCGGCGTAAGTTTCTCTCAAACCTAATTTTCTAGCCATTGGGCAAATTCCTTCCTTTGCTTCCTAAATTAGTCAGTGCTCCACTTGACCAGAATGTGGTCGTCGTCCCATTCCTGGATGTCGCCAATGTAACTGATGATAGACATGTTAAATTCCTGGGTGTCCCATTCGTGGCGAAGCTCCTGCTCGACCGTTGCGCGGTTGATTTGCAACTGGTGATGGCAGGTCACTTTTATGACACCGGGAATCTGGCTGACTTTCGCCTCCGGGTTGTCCCGCACAATCGCTTTGACAATTCCGCGCGCTTCTTCGTGGTCCTGCAAATCCACGCCGATAAACCGTTCTTTGGCAATGTGGCCTTCAACTGTGCTAGCTGACATAGTGTTTCCTTTCTAACCGGCCAGGGTGGCAGGCATCTTGTTGGTGGCGGGCATTTCGGTAGCAACATTAAGGCCCAGCCGCTCCAGGTGGTGGTCCAGGTTCTGAGTGGCTTGCTGCCAGCTGGCTTCAAAATTGCCTTTAACCTGGGGCATTTCAAAGATTACCCCCAGGGGCCGCAGCGACTCTTCGACTTTGGGCCGCCAGCCGTCCAGCATTTGCTGGATAGCCTGCCGGTTAGCCTCGCCGTGCTGGTCATCGTTCAGGAAAGCTTCGACCAGGGCAGTCGTCCAGCGCGAGTTATCTTTCAGCCAGTCGTTCATGTATTTATGGATGAAAGTGACAGCCAGGGCGCCGTTTTCCAGGGCCACCCGGTCGAATTCCTGGTAAAGCAGGGTGTAAAGCAAGGGGTCCAGCAGCAGGTTCTGGACAAAAATAGCCTCGGCCCAATCGGTAATCAGCCAGGTATGTTCTACCAGCGAGCGTAGAGGCTGAAGGTGGGGCGCTTCCATCCAGCGCCGCTTGCCTTCTTCCAACAACTGGTCGGCGTTGGGAAGCATCAGGGCAAATTTGGTAATAATCTGGGAGTTGCCGGTTTTATCAAAAGCGTTAAAACTGGCGCACTGTTCAATCGAAGTGCCGTAGGCAAAACGAGCCACATAGGTCATTACGGTAGTGCCGCCGTATTCGTAGTGGCGCAGGGGCAGCAGGTAGGATAGGAAAATATTGCGCCAATCCCCGGCGATCTTGTCCAGCATCGCTCTTTCGTTGGCATAGGCCAGTTGAGAATCCAGGTTTTCCATGGATTTATTGCGGGCCTGGTTGTAAGGCCCATAATAAAACTGGCGAGGGTCCAGGAAGGAATACCAATCAGCTAATTTCAGGCGGGTCATGGAAGGGTCGTAGATTTCAATAGCCGGGTTCCAGAGCGGGCGATAATGAAAATTCTCCTCGTGCTGGACACCAATAGTGGCCTCTTCGTAGCGAGTCGCCTCCCGCTGACCATAACGGCGGGTCAGTTCGTCATAAGCTAACCGGCGTTGCTCGATTACCTGGGGAGAAAGGTCGTAAGACATCTTTGGTTACTCCTTTGCATTCTTTAAAGCAGCGGGCGGCGGCCCAAACCCGTAAAGGTCCGGTTTTAGCCTGGGCCAAACGCGCCCGCTTTTTGCCTAAATCTTAGGTATAGACTTCCACAAAGCTACCGCGTTCCGACCGGTCCCAGTAGAAGATACCGGTCCAGAGCTTATCGACACTCCAGGTAATTGGCGGATTATCAATGTCCGGTACGTAACCGCCGGTAAAGACTTCGTTGCGGTTGCCGCAGGGGTCGAAGAAGTAGATGGTGTGGCCGCGCGTGATGCCGTGACGGGTCGGCCCGGCGTCAATTTTGACATTATTCTGGGCCATAACATCCGCCGCCCGGCCCAGTTCGTTCCAGTTATCGAGCCAGTAAGCCATGTGGTGGAAGCCGCCGGGGCGTCCGGGGATAAAGGCGATGTCGTGCGGGGTGTGGCTGCGTTCCAGCCAGACCGCAATCGGGTTGCCGTCCGGGGTAACCACTTGCTCGGTCAGGCGGAACCCGAACACATCACGGTAAAATTCCAGGTCTTCGGCCGCGTTAGGGCTGGTCACCAGCAGGTGGTCCATGCGCGGGGCGGCAATGCCCTTGAGGTCGGGCGGGAAGGGGTCGGGATTTTGCAGGGGCAAGCTGTTGCCGACCTTTTTCATCGAGTAATAGACTTCGACCCGGTGGCCGCTGCGGTCTTCAAAAGAGATAGCTTCCCCCTGGGCCAGTTTCTCACCGGCAGAAATCCGGTTCACCTGGATGCCCTTGGCCTCCAGCTTGTTTTCGAAGATGCCCAGGTCCTCGGGGCTTTCGGTTTTAAGGGCGAAATGGTCAAGGCCAGGCTGCGCATCCTGGCGCAGAATCAGCGAATGATGGTCATGCTCGTCCCAACCCTTGAGATAAACCCGGTCCGCTTCGCGGTCGGTTTCGACCAGGCCCAGCACTTCAGTGTAATATTTAGTGGCAACCGCCAGGTCGGGAACCCGTAGTTGTACATAACCGGTTCTAAAGACTCCCATGTCTTATCTCCTTGCTTTCTATACTAGGTATGTTGGTGCTTTGGGCTACTTTTTGATAGCCGTCAGCGGTTCATCAAAAGCCAAGTTCTTCCTTGATATCTGAATAAGCCCTGTGCCGGACTACTTCGATGACCCTGCATTGGTTCAAGAGCGGGTCGGTAGCCGGAATACCTTCACCGAGGTAAGTCACCACCTGGGTCAGGTTATCCGGACTAACCCGTTCAAACCAGACCCTATCGGGGTAACTGACCATATTTGGTCCGTGTGAACAGCCGTTGAAACAGTAATAAGGTTTGATTTCCAGTTCGGACGGCAGTACGCCCTGCTGCTTTAAGTTCCGCAATTCGGCCAGCAGCCCGTGTGAACCGCGTCCCAGACAGAACAATCCCTGGCAAACCAGTAAAAACCGTTTTCGAGCCTGGTCTTCTTTTTCAATGCTCATCTTCAATGCTCATCGCTTTATTTCCACTGGCGGCTAGCGCACCCCGGCCGGTTCCGGATTTTGAGCTTGCTTCGCCTGGGCCAGTTGCAGCGCCACGTCCACGATTAAATCTTCCTGGCCGCCGACCGCGCCCATGCGGCCCAGCTCCATCAGAATGGCCCGCGCCTCGACGCCGTATTTCTCGGCGGCCCGGTTGGCGAAAAGCAGGAAGCTGCTGTAGACCCCGGCATAGCCGATGGTCAGGGCCGCCCGGTCCACCAGTTGGGGCCGGAGCATGAGAGGCTTAACCACGTCTTCGGCCTGGTCCATTACTTTGAAAAGGTCCACCCCGGTTTCGTAGCCCATTTTGTCCAGCACCGCGACCAGGATTTCGGTCTGAGCGTTTCCCGCCCCGGCGCCCAGGCCACACAACGTACCGTCAATATGGGTCGCGCCTTCTTCGATGGCCGCCAGCGAATTGCCAATCGCCAGCCCTAAATTGTTGTGGGCGTGATAGCCAATCGCGCAGGAAACGGCCTGGCGCAGGGCGCTCACGCGGGCTTTGACCGTATCCGGGATTAAGGCCCCGGCGCTGTCGGTGACATAGACCACGTCCGCGCCGTAACTTTCCATCAGGCGGCCCTGCTCGGCAATCTTTTCGGGCGAGCCCATGTGGCTCATCATCAGGAAGCCGACCGTGCGCATGCCCAACTTTTTGGAGAGGTTGATATGTTGCTCGGCAATATCGGCCTCGGTGACGTGGGTGGCGATACGGGCGACTTTCGCGCCGTACTCAACGGCCATCTCCAGGTCCGGTTTGGTGCCGATACCCGGCAAAAGCAGGACACTCAACTCGCTATTCTTGAGGACCGGCGCGACCGCCTCCAGATATTCGCGGTCGCTGGCCGCCCCAAAACCATAGTTGAAAGACGAACCGCCCAGCCCGTCACCGTGGGAAACTTCGATCGTGGGCACTCCGGCCTCGGCCAGCCCGCCCACGATTCTCGCCATCTGCGCGGGAGTCAAAGAGTGCTGCATGGGGTGCATGCCGTCCCGGCAGGTCATATCGGTTAAGAAGATTTTTCCTTTAGACGCATTAGCCGACATTGGCGACCTCCCTTTGCTGCTGCCCGCTGTGCCGGGCGAACCGCTCGCCGACCGCCACGGCGGCGGCAGTCATAATATCCAGGTTCCCGGCGTAACTGGGCAGGTAGTCGCCCGCGCCGGTCACTTCCACCATAATGGTCACTTTCCAACCGTTGTTCTCTTTCTCAAAGAGCGGCCCGGCTTTGAGCCGGTAGCCCGGTACGTACGCCTGGACGGCTTCGACCATCTTCCTGACCGATGCGGTGATCGCCGCTTCGTCCGGCTCCTGCACCCGGCAGTAAACCGTGTCGCGCATCATGATGGGCGGCTCGGCCGGGTTCAGGACGATAATAGCCTTGCCTTTTCCGGCTCCGCCTACTTCTACCAGGCCGCGCGCGGTAGTATAGGTAAACTCGTCAATGTTCTGGCGGGTGCCCGGCCCGGCGCTCTTGCTGGAAATGGTCGCCACGATTTCCGCGTAATCCACCGGCTGGACCCGGCTAACCGCCGCGACCATCGGAATAGTGGCCTGCCCGCCGCAGGTAATCAGGTTTACGTTAGGCGCGGAAAGCTGAAAGTCCAGGTTGACCGAAGGCACCACGAACGGGCCGCGCGCCGCCGGAGTCAGGTCAATCGCGGTCTTACCAAGCTGTTTCAAGGTAGCAGCGTGGCGGACGTGGGCCTTGGCGCTGGTAGCGTCAAAAACAATATCGGCTTTCTCCGGGTGCTGGACCAGGGCTTGAATGCCCTCGTGGCTGGTTTCGATACCCAGTTCCCTGGCCCGGGCCAGCCCATCCGAGTCCGGTACAATCCCGATTAGCAGGCTCAATTCAATCTCAGGGCTGCGCAACAGCTTGTACATCAAGTCGGTCCCGATATTGCCGCTGCCCAGGATGGCTGCTTTTATTTTCCCCATCTTATAGTTCTCCTTCTAGACAAACCTGACCGAAACCTGGCCCAGCCCGCCAAATTCGGCCAGCACCATGTCACCCCGGGTAACCTCAAGCGCCCGGCAGAGCGCACCGGGAAGAATAACTTCCCCGGCTTTAAGCGAAACCCCGAACTCGGCCAGTTTATTACCCAACCAGGCTACCGCCGCCGCCGGGTGGCCCAGGGCCGCCGCGCCCGCGCCGGTATCGGCCAGTTGGCCGTTCTTTTCCATAACCATCCCGACCAGGCGCAAATCCAGGTTGCCCGGCGCAACCCGGTTTTTACCCAGGACATACCGGGCACTACTGGCGTTGTCGGCGATAGTATCGGCCAGCTTAATCTTCCAGTTGCTAATGCGGCTGTCCACAATCTCCAGGGCAGGCGTGACATATTCGGTCGCGGCCAGCACATCTCCGGTGGTGAGGCCGGGGCCGGTGAGGTCTTTGGACAGGACAAAGGCTATTTCAGGCTCAACTTTAGGCTGAATGAGTTCGTCCAGGCGGCAATCTCCCCCGTCCTCGACCAGCATATTGTCGGACAGCACCCCGTAGTCGGGCTGGTCCACCCCTAACATCACTTGCATGGCCTTGCTGGTCAGGCCCACTTTGCGGCCCAAAACCTTGCGCCCGGCCATCATCTTTTCCAGCATGACCTGCTGCACCATATAAGCCTCGGCCGGGGTCATGGCCGGAAACCGCGCCGTCAGCGGGTCAATCGGCTGCTGGGTGGCTTCGGCCTGGTAGAGGGCCAGCCCTAATTCCTGGGCGGCCTGGGGTGTAAAAAGGTTGGTTCCGTTTTCAACTAACATTGGCTTCCTTTTCAGCTACAAATTCTTTAGCTACAAACTTTCAAATAGATAAGCATCCCGAAACCTCAAACCGGTACGGCAAAGCTGCCCGGCAGGGCCGGGGCAGCGCGGTTTGACCGCTTAATCCTGGAAGAAAGAACCGAGCAGCCGGTTAAACGAGGCCGCGTGTTCAATCTGCGTCCAGTGGCCGCAGCGATTGAAAATGTGAAGTTGGGAAGTCGGGAGCAATTCAAAGACTTTGTAAGCGTTCGAAACCGGGATAATCTCATCGTTCTGGCCGTGAATTACCAGGGCCGGAGCCTTAATCGCGGCAATTTCCTCATCATTGAGGGCCAATTGGTCAACCCGCCACTGCAATGGATTGTCATTGCCCTGGGCTTTGGGATAGAACATCTTCTCCCAGCTTTCCTGGAAACCGGGCTGGATGCTGGCTTTGTAGCGGAGTTCGGCCAGGTCAGGGGTAGCCATAGCCTTGTTGTAGACAAAGAAGTTGAGGAGTTGAAGCGAGTTTTCTTTACTGGGTTTGTAGGCCCAGACTTTGGCGAGCCCATCGGTAATGGTGAAATGGCAGCCGGTAGTGCCCATCAGCGCCATTTTGTTGACCAGTTCGGGCCGCTGAGAAGCCACCCGCAGGGCCACACCGCCGCCCATAGAGTTACCGACCAGGTTTACCGGCCCCAGTCCCAGGGCTTCGATAAAAGCAATCGTGTGGTCGGCCCAATCCTGGGTAGAAAATTCAAAATTTGCCGGGCGTTCGCTATAACCAAACCCAACCACATCAAAAGCCGCCACCGTGTATTTTTCCTGCAAGACCGGCAAGGCCAGCCGCCAGTTTGCCCAGGCTGAAACCCCCGGCCCGCTCCCATGGATGAAAACTATGGCCGGGCCCTGTCCTGCCAGGTGGTAGTGAGTATTTATTCCGTTGATTGTCGCAAAAGAGCCTTTTTCCAAATCAGGGGTAAAGGGTAAATCGGGCTTCATCGCCGCCTCCTTAAAATTGCAAACCAAACCAGACCGGGCTTATAGCTAGACCGGCAAGGCAAAATCGATATGGGTATAAACCTTACTAAAAAGTAAGTTGTCGAAGCAGTATCTGGTTATTAGTAAGTATATGAATACGTTTCTTTAGACAAAGTTAGTATAGCTAAAAGGGGATAAAAAGCGCGTGAAGATTTCAAGGCCGGTATAAAGAAAATATAAAGAATTTGGCACCGTCATTAGCCTTTGAAGCGGTAGCCCACCCCGGCCTCGGTCAATAAATAGACCGGGCGGCCCGGGTCTTTTTCCAGCTTGCGGCGCAAGTTGCGGATAAACGTCCGCAAATATTCGGTTTCCTCGCCGTACTCCGGCCCCCAGACCTGCTGCAGCAAATCGCGGTGGGTCAGCACCCGGCCCCGGTTGGTGACCAGCAAGCGTAAAAGCTCGTACTCGGTCTTGGTCAGGTTGACCGGCTCCCCGGCCCGTTTTACCAGGCGGGCGGAGAAATCAATTTGCAGTTCATCCACCCAGACCAGCGGGTTGGAAATATTGTCGGGGGCGGAGGCGGCAAAGGCGGCCTGAAAGCGCTGGAGACGGCGAAAAGCCAGCCGGACACGGGCCAGCAGTTCTTCCATGCTGAAAGGCTTGGTAATGTAATCGTCCGCGCCCAGGTCCAGGGCGCGCACTTTGTCCTGGTCGCCGCCGTGAGCCGAAAGGACAATTACCTGGCTGTCGCTCCACTCGCGCAGCCGCCGCAAGACCTCGAAGCCGTCAATCTGGGGCAAGGCCAGGTCCAACAAGATTACCTGGGGCTGTTCCAGGGCGGCCTGTTCCAGGGCTTCCGCGCCATCTTTGGCGGTTAGGACCCGGTAACCCCGGGCCTTGAAATTGGCGCTGACGAACATTAAAATCTTCGGGTCGTCATCAACCACCAATACCTGGTCGCGGCTGGTAGCTTCGGTCGGTTTGGAGGGTATGTTTTTAGGTGTGGTCATACTGATGCAGTTCTCCATTGAACTCCTTGAAATAACAACTTCACTAACGGCCTGAAAATAATTCGTGAACTTGTTCTCATTTTTGAAAAAGACGGTCCGGCAGGCCCGGGGTACGGACTAATCCGGGGTTTCTGACTTAAGCAAAGGCAAGGTAAAGTAAAAGGCCGACCCGCCGGCAGCGGCATCCGGGCCGGAAGGATTATCGGCCAGCCAGATTTGCCCGCCATGGGCTTCTACGATGCCTTTAACTATAGCCAGGCCAAGCCCGGCTCCCGGCGCTTCCCGCAAGCCGGGTTTAATATTTTTACTCTGATAAAATTTATCAAAAATATGGGGGCGGTCTTCCGCCGATATACCAGGCCCGGTATCCTGTACTCTGACAGCCAACCAATCCTGGTCGTGGTAGTCCGCGCCAAGATAAATAGGGCCTTTCTGGCAATATTTTAGAGCATTGGTTATCAAATTGACCAGCACGCGGGCGATTTGGGTCGGGTCCACCTTCAGGCGCGGCAAGTCCGGCGGCACCTCTACCAGCAACTCGCGGCCTTCCAGCAGGCCCACCAGCTTGCGCCGGACCTCGCGCACGATTTCCTCAAAGGTACATTCTTCCAGGTAAATCGTCCACGAACCGGCTTCCAGCTTGGACATATCAAGTAAATTCGAGACCAGCCCGGTCAGCACATCCGACTCTTCACTGATAGCTTCCAGGAAAGCCCGCTGGCTGCCGGTATCCCACTCGACATCGGCCTGTAGCAGGCCGCTGGTTATGCCCTTGATATTGGTCAGCGGAGTGCGCAATTCGTGGGTAATCATCGCCAGGAAATCGGCTTTGATGCGCTCGACTTCCTTGACCCGCTCCATTTCACGCTCGTGAAGGCGGGCCTTCTCAACCGCGATAGCGGCCTGGGTCGCCAGGGCGGTCAACAGGTCGGCGTCCGCCTCGGTATAATTGCGCTGGCGGCGCTCGCCCACATACAACATGCCCTGGACCTTTTCGTGGGCCGTCAAAGGCACCGCCAGCAAACTGACGATTCCTTCGGCTACAACCTGGGGCGTGGGCGGCCCCTGCAAGCGCGGGTCGGAAGAATAGTTGCTGACCAGGACCGGGCTGCCGCTGGCAATCACGGCCTCGGTCAGACCCTTATTGCGGGACAGCTTCAAGCGTGCAAACCCGCTGGTCCTGGTCCCGGCGCAAGCGGCCATTTCCAGGGTATTTTCATCTTCGGTAAAAAGGGCCACGAAAGCCACTTCGCTGTTAAGCAACTCGCGGGAATACGCCACCAGCGACTCAAAGACCTGCTGCTTGTCCAGGCTGCTGGCGACTTTATGGCTGATTTCGACCAGACCGCGCCAGGCCCTGGCCCGCTGCTGTTCCTGCTCGTAAAGGCGGGCGTTACCCAGGGCCAGGCCAATCTGGCGGCCCAGCGAAAGCAGCAGCCTTTTTTCCTCCGGCTGGTTGGGCCAGGCTCCGTTCTGGGAAACCAGTTCCAGCACTCCGGCCAGTGTCCCGCGTGACAAAAGCGGCACCCTGACCAGGCTGTGCCAGTTATGGCGGCGGGACATTTCCGGCAGGAAAGGCACGTTCAGCAGGTCGTGGCTGATTACCATGTTCCCGGCTTTCAGGCGGCGCCATTCCTCGTTTTGAAATATATGCAACGGGAAATGCAGTTGGAGCGGTTCAACTTCCATGCCGGAAGGGTCGCGTTCGGTCTGCACGCGCAGTTCAAGCGTGTCACTCTCGTCTTCCAGCAGCAGCACCCGGCCAAAATCCGCCCCGGTTGCTTTAAGCACGTGCGGCAGCACTTTGTAGAGCAATTCGTCCAGGGATAGCGACTCGGCCAGGACCAGGCTGGCCGCGTTCAGGGCTGACAACTCGACCGTCCGGGCAGTAATTTGTTCTTCCAGCATATTGATCGTACCGGCCAGGTTAAAACCCTGCAAATCCTTGAGAGCCTGGTGAGCTTCAAAGCTCATCTGGTGGGGGCGTCCCACCCGCCACAGGCAATGCGGGTCGCCCTTGCCCACGCAGGTATATTCGACACAGACAACCGGCTGGCCGAAAAAGGCGCTGCTGTAGCCGCTGGCGTACCCGCTAAGGGTCCAGCAAGTCGCGCTCTCGGAATGGCCCAGGTGGGCGATATGCTGCTGGGCCTCATAAGAATTAACCCATTCGCCCTCGATGCAAAAGCGGTCCTCGGAGCGCGAATAATCCAGTTTGGTGGGCAAGACCTGGACGATGCCTTCCAGCATGTGCATCATCGGCCCGGCCATCATCCATTCTTCATCGGTTTCCCAGGCGTAATCCTGGCGCAAGCGCAGGGCGTCACTATAACCACAGGCGTAACCATACCGCGTCAAAAGACGCCGGGCCATATCCGGACCCAGCACCCCGATAATTTCGCGCCTGAGTAAACCCATCGCCTCGGCGTCAATGAGCAGAAAGCGGTTACCCTTGAAAGTTATAAGGCCCTGGTCTTCTTGAAATCGCAAGACCGAACCCAATTTTAAATCCTTTGCTCTCATTTTGTTTTTGCCCACGGACTATTATATAGCGCTTGTTGAAGATAGCCTTGAACGGTTAAGTGATAGATATTCAGGTAATTGTATTTATTATACGGGCGGTGTCAAAAGTAGTTACCGTTTCAATAAGGACTAAAGACCAACCTTCGAAATGTGTTTTAGCTTTCGCAAAGCCATAAGCGGCCTATCAACAGCTTCCAACCGGTACCGGGTAAGCTATACCCGGAGTAGTGGGGTAGCCCAACCTTTCAATATTCCGGGTAGGGTTTCTACAGGCGGGTAAAATGTTGCCAGGTGCCTCACCAGGCAGGCAGCTATTTAGGGCGAAGCTTCTTACTCAACCAAACTTTCTAATAGCTAACAACTCTTGTAACTACTTTTTGAATTCATTTATTGCGGTTTGTCTAAAATCATTTTACTACCGTATCTTATTCAATAGCTTTTTACAAGAGGCTAGGTCCAATCCCCTATTATTGAAACAATTTAGTAAGGAGATTATACCTTGAAAAGGTTGAAGAATTTCAGGTGGGCCGGTTTACTGGGCGCAGGAACCGTTATACTAGCCCTTTTTCTCGCTGTGTTTACTTTACAACCGGGGGCGGTTTCGGCCCAGGCAACGCCTGCTACAATGAATATCACAATCCAGGGTTTTGCCTTTAGCCCTAATACTATTACCATTCCGGTTGGCACAAAGGTTATCTGGACCAATAAGGACACTGTAGGGCATACCGTTACAAGTGATAGCGGCGGGGTACTTAACTCTCCCTTGATTGCCCAGAACCAAACCTTCGAGTATACCTTCACCACCGCTGGAACCTTCAACTACCATTGTGCCCCTCACCCCAATATGAAAGCTAATATTGTGGTTACGGCGGCAACAGGCGCTCCTTCGAGCAGTGCGCCCAACGTCCCCGCAACCGGGATTGGTGGCACAATCGGCCCGGATAGCCAGACCCTGCTGCTCTGGATAATTCCTCTGGCCGCCCTGAGCGTCATTACCCTTCTGGCCCTGGCAGTTCGCCGCCGGACTCACCGCTAAAACCAGGAGCCCTGGAAGAACCCTGTATTAAATTAACCAGGAGCCTGAGCGAAAAAAGGCTGGAGCCGGATAAGTCCCGGCCCCAGCCTTTTTCTTTGTATTGTCACCTTGTTTTTCCTGGGCGGATAAATAAAAGAGGCGGCTCAAAAAGCCACCTCTTATCGTACAAGTTAACTAAACAGCGCTTAGGCTTCAGGTTCCTCGACTACAATCTTCATGTCCCAGGGGCCTAGCTCCAGAGTGCCGCCCCGGGTCGCGGCCTGCCCGCTGAACAACTCGGTGCCGCCAACCGGAAGCTGGTTGAGCTGCTGGTGAGCCCAGGACCAGTTGCTGAGGAAGTAGACCTGTTTCCCGTCAGCCTTGCGAGCCCGGCTCAGGCGCACCTGGGCCGGATATTCCGCGCCCAACGGCTGGATGCCCGACTGCTTGAGCGCCCAGGTAATGATGGCGCGGCCAAGAGCCTGGTTCGGCACGGTGCCGATGTAGGTCACGCGGCCCTTGCCAAAGGTTTTGGTCGTGATGGCCGGGAAGCGCCCGAAATGAGGGTGGTCGTAGTAGGCCAGGGCGGTCGCCCCTTCCAGTTCAAGACCGTCGGCCCAGCCTTCGGCCCGCGCCCCTTCCGGCACTTCAAAATCACCTTCTCCGGCCCGCAAGGGTAGCGCGCGGCCCAGCGCCGAGTACTCGGTGTAAGACACTCCGGCGGCCTCACGAAGGATGCCGGGAGCCCGTTTCCAGCGCGGCCGGGCATACTCATCGGCATAGCCGGTGCGGAAGGATACCAGCAGGTGCCCGCCGTTTTCCGCATAGGCCGCAAATTTCTCCAGGAGCGCGTCGTCGGCGATATAAGTAGCCGGAAGCACCAGCAGCGGGAACTTTGAAAAGTCCTGCTTCGGGTGAACGATAGCTGTCTCGGCCCTTGCGTCAAAACAGGCCCGGTAGAATTTATCGAAAATCCGGTGATATGACGTCGGGTCGGGCGCGATTTTGTCCGGCGTCTGGAACAGCGGCTGGAACTCGAAAGCATAGCGGCTGTCCTGGGAGTAGAGCACCGCCACGTCAGCTTCAATCTGCAAATCGGTCAGGGTGTCGCCGTGCTGGGCCAACTCGTGCCCAATCTGGCTGACCTCGCGGTAGGCGCGGCCCGGCTCAAAGTCGTGGTTTAAGACCCCGGCGATGTGGGTTTCGGAACCGTAATGCAGGCTGTGCCAGTGCCAGTAAGAGAGGCCGTTGGCGCCCCGTGAGATATAGGTATAGACCGGGAGCCGCCACTGCCCATCATAGGCCGGGAACTGCTGGTGGTTGCCCATACTCTGGCCGTTCATCTCGGTGATGAGGAAGTTAGTCTGCTTGCCGCTCCAGCCGAAGTCGCCGTTAGCGAACAGGCCGGGAGCGCCCTGCGTACCAATCCAGAGCGCCTCGCTGCGGTCTAGGCGGCTTTCGCGTTCGCCATCGACGATTTCAAGGCCGTCCTGGGTGGAGTGATAGGGGTTTTCGCTCAGGATGTCCATAACCTGGGCGATTTCGTAGCGGTCGCTCTCGCCGAGGCCGGTGCCGCCGACCAAATCCTGGGTAATGAACTGGCCGGGTTTGGCGTATTCGCGGACGATAGCGGACTGCCAGGCCAGGAAATCGGTCACAATCGCGGCCTGGAAGCGCCGCCATTCCAGGTCATAACCAGGGTTGACGTTGCCATCAGCGGTCCATAAATCTTCCCAGTCGGTCAGGCGCAGCGACCAGTGGCTAAGGCCCCAGATTTCGTTCAGTTGATCAACCGTACCGAACTTGCTTTTCAGGTGTTCAACGAAGCGCTGAAAGACCCCGTGATTGTGCAACATGCCGTGGCGAGTTTCGTTATCAATTTGCCAGCCAATCACGCCGGGGTGTGAGGCAAAGCGTTCGGCCATCGCCCGCACGATGCGTTCGGCGTAGAAAAGATAGGCCGGGTGAGTCAGGTCAACGTTCTGCCGGGCCCCATAGTAGGCGCGCTGGTCTTTGGCGTAACGGGCCATTACCTCGGGGTGGCGGCGGTGCAACCAGGGCGGGATAGCGTAGGTCGGGGTCATCAGCACAACTTTAATGCCAGCCTCGTGCATGGCATCCACTACGCGAGCGAACTGGTCAAAATCAATCTGGCCCTCGCGCGGTTCAGACTGGCTCCAAATCGAGTCGCCCATGCGCACGAAAGAGAATCCCGCCTCTTTCATCAGGCGGATGTCCTCGTTCAGCCGCTCCACGGGAAGATATTCATTATAGTATGACGCGCCAAAAAGCATGTAGGGGCCTCCTCTAGTAACTCTCGGTTCTCAGGGTTTAGCTATAAATAGGTAAGGATTGAGCAGTAAAAGGCACAACCGGGGCATCAATAATTCAGCCTACCCTTGCCCGGTGCCCTGACCAACCATATCTGGAGCGCGGCGGAAACGGGCAGCAGGACCCGACCGGGCAGGGGACCTCATTACTAAGCATCCCCTGCGGGGTCCTGGTGGCCGGGTTTTCCGCAATGAGCAGATTGCGGGCGGCCATTAAGGCCCCGGCGCGGCTATTGCGCCGGAATTACACTGCGGCCAGGCGAACGGTCAGGCGGGTTGAGTCCTGGCCGGGCGTCAGCAGCGTGCCAGACTCGCTGGCTTGCGACTGGCCGCCGTTGACCGACTCGACACTCGAAATACCGCGCAGCAAGACCTGCCAGCCCTGAGTGCCAACCTGTACTTCCACCCGGATTTCCTGGCCCTGGCGGCTGACTACCCCGGTCAGGGCAGCCTTGCCGCGCTGGGTCGGCACGCTAAATGCGGCTTCCCGGCCGTCTTCAAGCTCAAAGACGTGGAGTGTCACGCCGGACGGGTAGTCGTAGTCGGGCCGGTCCTCGTTATTACCCACGGCGACAACCGAGTTCGGCCGTACCAGGATAGGCATGCTGAAGTAGCCGTGGTTCTCGCGCAGCCAGCGGCCGCCCTCGACTACCTCGCCGGTCAGGAACCTGGTCCAGCGTCCGGCGGGCAGGTAGTATTCCACGTCACCCTTCGGGCTAAAGACCGGGGCGGCCAGCAGCGCGTCACCCAGCATGTACTGGCGGTCCAGGAAATCGCAGGTGGGATCTTCCGGGAACTCCAGCAGCATCGGCCGCAGGAACGGCACGCCGGTCTGGTGCGACTGGCAGGCCACGTCAAACAGGTAGGGCATCAACCGGCATTTCAGGTTGGTGAAGAAGCGCAGTACGTCGGACGCTTCATCGTCAAAGACCCACGGCACCCGGTAAGATTCATTACCGTGCAACCGGCTGTGCGATGACATCAGGCCAAAAGCCGACCAGCGCTTGTACAAATCGGGCGTGGCGGTCCATTCGAAGCCGCTGATGTCGTGGCTCCAGAAAGAGAAACCGGAGAGGGCCAGGGAGAGGCCACCCCGCAGCGTTTCGGCCATAGAGGCGTAGGACCCGGTATTGTCACCGGCCCAGTGCAGCGGAAACTGCTGGCTACCGGCGGTACCCGACCGCGCGAACACCAGGGCTTCGCCTTCGCCGCGCTTTTCGAGCAGCGTTTCGAATACGGTCTTGTTGTACAGGTAGGTATAGTAGTTGTGCATCTTCAGCGGGTCCGAACCGTCAAAGAAGACCGCCTCGGTGGGGATGCGCTCGCCAAAGTCCGTCTTGAAGCTGTCTATACCCAGGTCAATCTGCTCGCGCAGTTTGCTGGCGAACCACTCGCAGGCAGCCGGGTTGGTGAAGTCAACAATTGCCATACCGGCCTGCCACATGTCCCACTGCCAGATATCGCCGTTGGGCCGCTTGACCAGGTAGCCCCCGGCCACGCCTTCATCGAACATGCTCGACTGCTGGGCGACATAGGGGTTAATCCACTGGCAGATGTGCAGCCCGAAGGATTTCAAACGGGCAATCAGGGCCACCGGGTCGGGGAACATCTGCTTGTTCCATTTGAAGTCAACCCAGTTAAATTCCTTCATCCAGAAGCTGTCCACATGGAACACCGACAGCGGAATCTTGCGGTCGGCCATGCCCTGGATAAAGCTGTTAACTACTTCCTCGTCGGTATAGGTCGTGAACGAAGTAGTCAGCCAGAGGCCGAACGACCAGGCGGGCGGCAGCGCCGGACGGCCGAGCAGCGCCGTATAGCGTTCCAGTACTTCTTTTGGCGACGGCCCATAGATGACGAAATATTCCAGTTCCTCGCCCGCCACGCTGAATTGGACGCGCTCGACGTTCTCGGAGCCGACTTCCATTGACACGCGCTCGGTGTGGTTGATGAATACACCGTAGCCGCGATTGGTCATATAAAAAGGAACGTTTTTGTAAGACTGCTGGCTGCTGGTGCCGCCGTCCTCGTTCCAGATTTCGACTATCTGGCCGTTTTTAACAAACGGAGTAAAGCGCTCGCCCAGGCCGTAGACTAACTCGCCCACATCCAGGTCAAGTTGCTCGTGGGCAAAGCGGCCATCCGGCGTGTCTACCACGCCCGCCGCCCGCCAGCCGCTGCCGGTGATTACTTTATCGCCGTCTTTGAACTCGACCAGCCACTTTTTACCTTTGTTCACGCGCACCGACAACCGCCCGCTGGTGAGAGTCGCGCCCTGCTCGTCGCTGGTCACGGTCACTTCAGGGGCCGGTTGAGGCTTGATCTCAAAGGAAGGGCCTTTGGGTACCCGTCCCTTGTGGTGGTACATGCGCACCTTGATAACATTCTCCATTGGTGAGGAGTAGTGAAAAGTTATCACCGGCTGGTTCAGCGTATCGCCGCGACCGTTTACAACTTTGGTGGGCGCATAGACGGTCAAATTATCGTCAGCGGTTTGAATATCGTAGGCCTGGGCGGCCAGCAGGGGTTTATACCCTGCCGGAACCTCCCAGTAGCCATCACTGAATTTCATTATGTCCTCTACTTTTGTGAAAATAGCGGCGCGGTCGAAGCCAGCAGGGCAGCGGTGCTGGGGAAACCAACCAGGTCCCCTTGCTGCGAGGCTTCAAACCAGCCTGATGCGTTTTCCGGACGCAAGCCAAGTTTAAGTAAAGTGTCACGCTGGCAGAACAGACCCGCCACTACCTTCGCGTGGCGATTTTCCGCCGCCGCGATAAGCCGCAGGGTATCCTGCTGCCAATCGGTCACGGCTTCCCCGGAAGCAGGCAGCGTTGTCAGCAGCGTGAGCATGCCGTCCTTGAAACCGAATAACACGCTCGACCACAGTTCGGTACCGCTGTACACCGCCAGCAAAATAGTGGCAGCGCCCTGGTCCGGGACGAGAGCTTTGCGCAACTTGAACGGGAAATCGTAGGTAATTCCCTCGAAACCGGCCCACGGATGCGGGTGAATCACCACGCCCGAAGTGGCCTCGGCCAGCAGGACTTCCTTGATTTTGATAATGTAAGACAGGAAATCGTCTTCGGCGGTAAAGATGCGCTGGCCTTTGTCCATACTGGCGTTCAGGCGGTTGCGCTCGATAATCGCGACCGGCCCGCGCTTCCAGCGCTGGTAAAGGTCGGCGGCCAGGGCAGCCGGGTCCTCTATCCGGGCCGGGATGCCCATGCTCTCGCGGGCACGGATAGGGTTTACGGTGATAACTTTACCCTGGTCGTGCAGGATATACAGGCTGTCAATGGAGCGGTTCGGCTGCATCAAAAAGTCGTACCAGCGCGCCCACTGGGTAGGGTCGAGATCAACCACCGCGCAAGCGGGGTCCAGGATCGCAAGCTGGGAAGGAGTGTCGCCAGCGGCCGTTTCGTTAATATTAGTCATGGCTGTTATTTCACCTCCCAGAGTGTGATAGTCCAGGGATCCAGGGACAGGCTGAGTTCACCGTTCTCAAGCGGCTCTCCCGGAACATTATTACTTTCGAGCCAGGGGAACGAAGTAGCGGTTTTCTCGCTCGACTCGCCCCGGATATCCACGTAGCTCCAGGATTTAACCCCGGATATTTTAAGTTTGCCCTGCTGTTTGTCGGCGGTCGGGTTCGCCACGCAGACTACCCGGCGGCCTTCGCTCGAAAGGACGGATACGTCTACAGCCGGGTTATCGCAGTTCCACAGGCTGGCGACACCCGCGTTTTCCAGCAGGGAACCCAGCCAGGGCGCCCACTGGCGGTAGGCATCGGTCGGGTTTTCAAAATGGCCCGGTTCGGGGAAAGCCCCGGAAATCAGCACGATTTCGCCCTTGCCCAGGCTTACCCGCTTCACGAAGGAAGCTTCACTGTCCGGGGTCAGTTGATATTCGCCGCCCTCTCCCGGTTGGACTTCCGACCACAAATCGGTATCTTCCAGCCACAGGCCGTTCCCAGCCTGGTCAGCCACGCCCAGGTTCACTCGTCCGGCGGTCTTCGCTACCGGCGGCAGGTCTAGCGCCCACTCCGGCTGAGTAACGCCTTCGAGGGTGGTTTGCGGCCAGCGCGGCCCGCAGATAAGGCGGCCGCCGCCCCGGACGTACTCAAGCAGTTTTTCCATAAGCTCGGCGTCCAACCAGTCAAAGGTCGGCACCAGCACCGCCGGGTAACTCGCCAGTTTCGCGCTGTCAATGTCGCTGTCGGTCAGGCCGTAGGCTACGCCGAGCGCGTCCATGCCGGTCTGCATCGCAGTCAACCAGGCAGGCATGCGCCGCTGTACCGCGTCGCGCTCGCCAATAGTCGACTCGCTGGCGAACAGCTCTCCCGGCAGCGGGCCGTAGAAGCCCAGCAACCACTGGAAGGCGAAAGTGCCTTCAAGAGCGACATGCCGCACCAGGTCGTAGCTGCGCGGCGTTAACAACAGCGCCTTGCGTTCGACGGTCAGTTTGTGCCACTCCAGGCGGGCCAGGGTAGCGTTCCAGTTTTCGTAAATCGTGTAGTACTCATCGCGGGGAGTCCCGTCCGAGCGTAAAGGGCAGGCTAACCAGCGGTCGCGGTCGGCCAGCATGTAATAGTTGATGCCCTTGATACCGTGCATAAAGGGTATCAGGGTGGTGAACAACTGCTGTTTCGGGCTGAGCGGGCGATACCAGGCCCAGATACCCGCCCCAAATTCAGGGATAAACGGCAGGCGGCTGAGGGTCGAGGTGTAGTTCACACCCCGTTTCAGTTCCTGGTACTGGCTGGGAATAGGGTAGGCATCAATACCCGCGATGTCTACGACCTTCTCCAGGGTAGCGGTCCGGAAAGGCGACGAAGCGTACATTACCGGGTAGTTATGGAAGTAAGGTACTCCGGTCAGGCCGCGTTCTTCGAGCATATCGCGCACCCGGCCGATACCATACTCGATGTAGAACTCCTGGTACTCGGCCCAGTCGAGGTAATAAGGCAGGTCGCGGCGGGTTTCGGCCTGGAACGAGCGCGGCGGGTCAACCTCGGCGAAACTCGCGTAAGGCTTTGCCACCGAATAGGCTTTGTTCAGGGCTTCAATATTGCCGTACTTGCGCTCCAGCAGTTGCTGGTAAAGCCCAATCGACTCCGGATTGTAGTCCAGGTCATAGCAGCGGGTACGGAACACGAACGACATTTCGTTGTCGGACTGAATAGCGACAATCGGCCCGGCGGGGTAGAGATATTCCTTGAGTACCGGCGCAACGGCGTCGAAATAAGTCGCGACTTCGGTATAGAACCTTTCGCTGGCATAACTGGGAGCCACGAAAGGAGTGACCAGGAACGGCATCGCAGCCGGGGCGCCGGTCGAGGTAAGCGCCTGGACCTCCGGTATTTCCAGCACCCGGGCCGGGTAGCCCAGGAAGGGCAATTCGGCGTTAATATGCGGGCCCGGCCTGACCAGTACATACAGGCCCTTGGCCTGGCACAGGCGCAGGAAAGCGCCAATGTCTTTGGAAGGATCTATCTGGCCGAAGTCGTGGTTGCCCGGTTCAATCTGGTGGACGTTCCAGGGAACGTAGGTTTCCAGGTAGCGGAAGCCCATGCCCAGCACTCCGTCCAGCAGGCGTTCCCAGTCAGTCGCGGCATGCCGCCAGTAGTGGACGGTACCGCTGTATAAAGGCAGCACTTCGCCGCCCATTGATAAGCCTTGCGATGTTACCTGCACAGCCATTTGTGACTGCATTCGTGTACTCCTTATCCTGGTGAGGATCTAACAATGGTTGTTTGTACGCTGCAACCTTGCCGCAGTTGGCCCTTAACCCTTGACCGCGCCAAGCGTCAGGCCACGTACAATAAAACGTTGAAAGAAAATGTTAAAAAGTATTACCGGTAAAATGTACATGGTCGCCGAGGCGGCCATACGGCCCCAGAATATCTGGTAGGATGTGACCGCCTCCGCAATCGCGACCGGACCGGTCTTCGCGTCCAGGGTGCGGGTCAGAGTAACGGCGTACAAAAACTCATTCCACGACATAATGAAGCAGAAAATAGCAGCGGTAGCTAAACCGACCGCCGCCAGCGGCAAGACGATGGACCGGAAAGCGCGGAACCGCGAGCAGCCGTCCACCAGCGCCGACTCTTCCATTTCACGAGGCAAAGACCGGAAGAAACCCTCCAGCAACCAGACCGCGAAAGGAATCTGAAAGCTCAAGTAAGAAATAATCAGGGCGGTATAGTTGTTCAACAGCCCCAGGGTATCCATCATTTTAAAGAAAGGAATTACCAGGGCGATACCGGGAACCATCCGCACGATCAGCATCAAGAGCAGCAGGGTCCGCGAACCGGGAAAGGGATGGCGCGCAAAGGCATAAGCCGCCGGAACGCTCAAGACCATTGCCACAAAGGTACTCCCGATCCCCACTACCAGGCTGTTGCTCAGGGCAGTGGTAAATTGAGCCTCGATTGCCTGTATAAAGTTATCAAAGGTAGGTGCATCGATAAACAGGCTGGGCGGCACTTTGGAAATATCTTTCTGGCCTTTGAATGCTGTGAGCAGGATCCATAAAATTGGAAACAGGGTCAGCACCACAACCGTGGCCAGGGCACCATAACGGGCCGACTGTATCCAGGTAGAATGTTTCATAGCTATGCAACCTCGCTACCGCGCAGCACTCGGACAAGTACTACGCTAAGAACCGCGACCATCAATACGGCAAGCACTGACATGGCACCGGCAGATTCGAATTTAAGATTAGTGAAGGCTGTACGATAAGTGTAAGTCGAGATTGACTCGGTACTGACACCCGGCCCGCCCCGGGTTAGCACGTAGATAGTATCGAATACGCGGAAGGCGTCCATAACTCGCATTAAGATCGTGATAAGAATTATCGAGCGCATGGAAGGCAGCATAATCCACCACACCCGCCTCCAGTAACCGGCCCCGTCTATATGGGCCGCCTCAAGTAATTCTTCGGGCACTCCGGCCAGGCCCGCTACAAACATCAGCATTACGAAAGGATAGGAAATCCAGACGTCTACTATAATAATGGAGAACATTGAAATGTTAGGGTCGGCCAGCCACAGCGGCGCAGGTAGGCCCAGACCTTTCAGAAACGCGTTAAGGGCACCGTACTGGTCCGCGAAAAGCCAACGCCATTGCAAACCGGCTACTACCGGAGCGATCATCATCGGCGAAAGCAACAAAGTACGGATTACCACCCGGCCGCGCAGCGGTTGGTACAGTAAAAGCGCCACGCCCATTCCAATCAGCAATTCCAGGCCAACCGAAACTACCACGAAATAAATCGTATTGGAAAACGCCGTACCAATATAGCGGTCCTGGAAAACATCAACATAGTTCTCAAACCCGACAAAACGCGCCGGTATATCAGGCGTGAAGCGATTGACCTTGAAAAATGTGTTGTATAGCATACTGCCCAGCGGAAACGCGATCAGTGCCAACAGGGCAATCACGCACGGCAAGGCCATTAGCACCCCAAACTTGCGAGAACTGATCTGCCGCCGGGCGGGCTTACCTGTTTGTGTACTGTTCAATTTGATCTGCTGTATACTTCTGGACATTAAAAACCTCTTCTGTTTACTTACCGGGTGAACCAGCCCCCAGGCTACAGCCTTTCAAGGTGCGGGCGCGAGTAAGTAACTCGCGCCCGCACTGGATCAGGTAAACCTACCTGAGAATTTTCTCGATATCCGCTTGAGCGGCGTCTAGCGCTTCCTTGACCGACTTCTTGCCACCGATAGCATCCTGCAGGGCAATATTCAGTACGTCGGAAACCTGGTTCCACTCTGGGATATTGGGAATCAGAGTACCGTTGTCTACGGCCTTGAGCATTACGGCCAGGGTATCACGCTGTACCTGGGTAATGGTCGGGTCAGCCTGGAGCTTGGCAAGCTCAGACTGGCGGGCGGGCGGGCCGAAGCTCTTCTTGCGTAAGTTGTAGAGCTGCTCGGTGCTGGTGATGAACTTCATCCAGTCCCAGGCGGCTTCCTTCTTCTTGGAGTCCTTGGTCATTGCAACACCCCAGCCGCCGACGACTGTAGTGCTCTTGACGGCCTTGAACGGCAGAGTTACGGCGAACTTGTCGCTGACGGTCGACTGCTTCGGATCGCTGATAAGCGAGTAGGCATAGGGCCAGTTGATAGCCATACCCAGCTTGCCCTGGCTGAACAGGGTGTGATTGTCAACGTGGTCGAAACCGAGGGCGCCTAGAGGAGCCACCTTGTTTTTGTTAACCAGGTCAACCAGGAACTGGACGCCGGTAATGGCTTCCGGTGAGTTTACGTGGGGCTTTTTGTTGGCGTCAATGATTACGCCACCCTCGCGGTAGATGTATTCCACCATGTGGGTAACCGGTACGACGTGCCGTTTAGCTTCAACGATAGTGCCGAAAACATCACCACCGGTGATCTTCTGGGCGGCGGTCAGGAACTCTTCTTTGGTAAGAGGCTGCTCAAGGGTCGGTTTGCGCAGGCCGTGTTTGTCGAACAGGTCAGGCCGGTAGTACATTACAGGCGCAAACATGTAGTGCGGCAAGCCGTAGAGTTTACCCTGGTACGACTGCATCGAAATTTCGTTCGGGCTGAAGTCGTTCTTGTCTTCAGGGCTGATGCGGCCATCCAGGGGCTCGATGTAACCGGCAGCAGCGAATTCGGCGACCCAGGGCTGGTCCAGACCTAAAGCGTCAAAAGCGCCGGAGCGGCTGGAAAGCTCGGTCACGAGCTTGTCGTGCTGGCTGTCCTGGGGAATTTCTACCCATTCAATCTTGATGCCTCTCTGCTGTTCCCAGGTCTTGGAAAGTTCTTTGTAGATTGTGACCTCAGGGGCACCGGCCTGCACCACGATGGTGATTTTGTCTGGTTTGTTAGCCAGGGGTGCCGCAGTAGTAGCGGCAGCAGCCGCAGTGGTAGCAGCAGCCGCAGTAGTAGCGGCAGCAGCAGTGGTAGCACCGGCAGCAGTGGTAGCACCAGCCGCAGCAGTGGTAGCACCGGCCGCAGCGGTAGTAGCACTGGCCGCAGCGGTGGTGGCACCGGCAGCAGCGGTGGTGGCACTGGCCGCTGCGGTCGTGGTGGTGGCCGCAGTCGTAACGCTACCGGCAGTAGGGGTGGTTCCCCCACCGCAGGCTGCCAGGGTTGTCGCTAGTAGCACGACAACGCAAAGGCTTGAAACCAAGCGATGTACTTTTTTCACTTCATTCTCCTCTAATTTGCCCTTCCATGGGCTTACAATTCTGATGAGGTTAACAAGCGCCGCTCCAATCTGACACTTTTGGAACCGCTCCGGCCGAGTGCGGAGTGCTTCTCGTCCAGTTGCCAGCCTCATCTACTCCACTATGAGTTACAAAAGATTTTGGTTGCACCAGACCGCGCTTACAGTCTTTTATGAAAGCCGCGCAACCTGTAGACACCTTGTCCCTGGATCCACACCTCATCCGACCGGCTCCCGGGCGAAGTCCCAGCCTGAGATGGAATCGTTGCACTTCCCGGCGCAATACCGAAGCCCTTGCGGGCGCGCTTCGTGTAACCCGCCGCCTTCCGAAATAATCCCGGAAAGATTTACCGGCCGCTGGCAAGATATCGGTCTTGCCAGCGGGCCGGTACTCGTTCGTGCCTGCCTGAAGCTCATTCACCCGGAGAGCTTCAAGCCATTTTGTCTAACCGGCCAGGTTTGTTTCCAGCAGTTGGGCCAGCCGGTTAGCCCGTTCTTTAGCGGCCTGCTGCTCCAACCTGAGGGCTTCTACCAGCCGTTTGGATAAGCTGTAATAATTGGCGGAAGGATCGCCCTCCAATTCCGCAAAGAAATCGGCGTTAGCGGTTTCCACCACATCTTTCCAGGACTGCCGGATGGCCCCGGCGCCCTGCAAGCAGCCCGCCAGACCGGCGACAATGTTCCCGATGGTGTCGCAGTCCCGGCCAAAGTTGGCTCCTTCAATGATGCACTGGTTCACATCACCGCCGGTCAGGTAGAGAATCCCCATGACGGCGGGCAAGACTTCCAAACTGTTGCCGCTCTCGTAGTAGGTCTTGTCCCAGGCGCCCTTCCAGGGCGGCGAAGGAGCGGTCCAATCCAGCATCCGGCCGTAGAATTTTTCGGCAAATTCATCAACCGTGGCACTGGCGCGGGCCAGGTCCATTGCCAGGATAATAGTGTGCTTGATTACAAAGGAGCTGTACTTCTCCATGGCCTTCAGCACATCTTCAACCGTCGCGCCGGGCGTCAGGGCCACCGCGATACCAGCCGCCAGGGTTCCGGCGGCGTCCCGGTTAACTTCGTCCTGGTTAACCCCGGCGATATCGAGCGCGTCCTGGTAAGCCTGGGCCGGGTCCCCGGCGTTAATAATGCCGACCGGGGCAATTGCCATCATGGCGCAACTGGCCGGAACGGTCCCGCGGCCCATGTCCCACGGATTCATGCCAATCAATAATTTTTGATAGACGATGCGTTCGTTCAGCCAGAGCCGGTTTGGGTTCATCTTTTCGATTAGCAAGGCGGCAAAGTCATCCGGAGTAATGCGGCCGCCCTTGCGGACAATCGTCATGGCAATGTAATGCCGCCATGTAGCGTCATCGGTAACAGCGCCGGGTATCCCGGCTTCACCGCGCGAATCCTCGTAGCGGTTCCCGGTATTGCCCCGGTAGCTTTCGATGAGCTCGGTCAACTTGCCGTACTGCGCCCTTATCTCCCGGTAGTGCATTCCCTCAATCGGCGCGCCGAGCGCTTCGGATATGGCGCTGCCTATCAGACATCCATACACTGCGTCGAGAATGTTAGTCTGCATCAATAAATCCTTTTACTGGTTATTAAGTGTGCCAATGACTAAGTCAAACCCGGCCCGCTGGCGGTCCGGGGCATTTCTCTAAAACTAGGCTGACTCCCGTACTATCAGCTTGAAGGGCATCTCTCTAGTGCGCGGCACCGGCGGCAATTTCCCGCCCAGGCGCTCGAAAAGCATCTCCGCCGCCACACGGCCCAGGTCTTCTTGAAATTGGGCCACCGTGGTAAGAGTAGGCGTTACCATCGAGGCAACCTGGACATCGTCAAAGCCGACAACCGCGATATCGCCGGGAATAGACAGCCCCGCTTCGTGAATTGCCCTCATCGCGCCGATTGCCATCAGGTCATTGGTGCAAAATACGGCGGTAGGCCGTTCCGCAAGCTGCAAAAGTTCCCGCATGGCCCGGTACCCTTCACCGGGTGTATAGTCTGCGGCCCGAATCAAAGCCTCCTCAACCGGGATATTGTTCCCTTCGAGGGCCGCCACATAGCCGTGAAAACGGTTCAGGTTGGGGGGAGCGCCGTTATGGCCGTTGATCAGAGCAACCCGGCGGTGCCCCTTTTTCACCAGGTAGTCCACTGCGGTGCTGGCAGCCGCCACATCATTCACATACAGGCAGTCCAGGGGCAGGACCGATACGGGCGACTCCATTTTTGCCAGGACCACGACCGCAACGTTTCTATCCAGCAGCGGCTTGAAGTCCGAGGTATCCAAATGGGCCGCAACGACAATAACACCATCTACACGCCCCTGACGCACGAAACGTATGCACTTTCGTTCGTTCTCTAAAACACCGTCAGTGTTATAGACGATCAGATGGTAATTACTTGCTTCGGTTACTTTTTGGATTCCGCGTTCAAAACTTGGAAAGAATGGGTTAGTTATATCCGGGATAATACCCGCCAGGGTAAAAGTCTTGCGCATGGACAGGCTGCGGGCCGCGCTATCCGGCTCATAGCCTAATTCGCTGACGACATTAAGTACGCGCTGGCGAGTTTCGGGCGAAATGGGAATAATCTTCTTGCCGTTCAGGACATAAGACACCATTGCCTGTGATACACCGGCCACACGTGCCACATCGGCCTGCGTAGGTCTCCGAGAGTTAAAAGTTTTTTCGGGCACAGCTTCGTATTCCTATCTCCATCGAATGGAATTTACCCAGGGATAAACGTAACAATACACTGCAAATCATTTATACGGATAATTTATGCGTATAAATTTTTTGGGCACACAACTATTGGCAGGCAATCACTCTTTGACCCATAGATACGACCGGTTGATATCGAACTATTTCAAAAAGGTCTTGTCGGGAACTTCTATTCAGTTATAGCAAAGCTCGTTAGGTCTGTCAAGACCTTTCGGAAACCGATTTCCGAAAAACCCTTGACAGATTTTAGCCGGTTTGTTATAACTGAGACATCGGCACAGAAACGCGGCTTTAGAAAGTTTTAACCGCCATTAGACTACATTTAGTTCGCTGCAAGCAGAAAATTGGCAGCTTTTGAACTAATAGGCGCCGCCGTGAGCTTTATTTCAAACCTTTGTTGAATAATCCTGGTTATGTTTTGCCAAAAATCCGGGATTATTATTAGCCCTAAATACTCACTTTCTAGGCTTTACCGAAATCGGTTTCCGAATTTTCAGGAATAGAAAGTTATATAATAATTTTATTTTTCAAGGAGCTGTGTCCTGGGCTTAAGTGAAACAGTTGAGGCCGGATATAATTATGTTAGAATGGTTCCTATAGGACTGCAGGAATACTTAGTAAGATCGGAGTAGTAAGGCTTTGCCTATCGAGGAAAAGAAAATCCCGGTTACCATCCAGGATGTCGCCCAATTGGCAAATGTGTCGCCATCCACCGTTTCTAAGGTTATGAATGACGCGCCTCACATCAGCAGCAGCACCCGCGAGCGGGTCCGGGCGGCGGCAAGTAAATTAAATTTCCGGCCCAACGCCATTGCGCGAAGTTTAAAAGTTAAGCGGACTGCTACCCTTGGCTTAATCACCAACGACCTGGAAGGCGTCTTTACCATGCCGATGATGCGCGGCGTCGAAGAAGCCGCCAGCAACCAGGGTTTTAGCGTCTTTATGTGCAACAGTTACGGGGAAGCCGCTCGCGAAAAGAACCACCTGGAAGTCTTGCTGGATAAGCAGGTTGACGGCCTGATTTTAATGAGCGGTTACAAGGTCCGCGAAAGAGGCGCGCCCGCCATGTCGGTCGGGACGCTGCCGCTAGTCTATCTCTATCAATACACCCGCGACCTGGCCGTACCCTGTGTCATCCCGGACGACCAGGGCGGAGGATACCTGGGTACCGCGCATTTAATCGGCCTGAACCGCCGCCGGGTTGGCTTTATCAACGGCCCGACCGACTTTGAACAAACTCACCAGCGCCTGGAAGGATACCGCCAGGCCCTGAGCGAGGCCGGGATACCCTTTGACCCGACTTTTATCAAAGTCGGCCGCTGGGAAGAAAGCAGCGGGTATGCCCTGGCCCACGAACTAATGTCCCTGCCCCAACCGCCGGACGCAATCTTTTGCGCCAGCGATAGCCTGGCGGCGGGCGCCCTTGACGCTCTGCACCAATTGGGCCTGCGAGTGCCAGAAGATGTTGCCTTGCTGGGGTACGACAACCGCCCCTTTTCAGCTTTTCAGCGGCCACCACTGTCCACTATTGCCTTACCGCTCTACGAAATGGGCCGGTTAGCCGGTGAACTGCTCCTCAAGGCTATCGCCGCCGGGACCACGCAGGCCGGAGTACATAAAGTGCCGTGTTACATGGTGAAACGCCAGTCTTGTTGAGCCGCGAACATGCAAAAGCTGTTTTGTATCGGCAAATCTAAGCTTTTGAGTATCAAAGAATTTCTACCAGGGTACCGGGCCGGACTCGGTCGGCCCTTTTGTTTGGTTGTGCCTGAAAGCCAACCGCCAGTAAATTTTTTGGCAGGACCAATAAAAGATATCTAACTTTATTTTTTCAGAATCTAAAGGATGCAAGATGACCACACTCATAAGTTCTTCTTCCGGTGACAAAATAGCCGGTAATGTGAAATCCACACCGGTTGATTTTACCTCGGTAAAGATTAACGATAACTTCTGGCAGCCCCGGATTGATACCGCCCGGCAAAAAACCTTGCCGGAAATGTATACCCAGATGGAAAAAGCGGGGTATTTTAACCCGGCCCAGCGCAATTGGGAAAAAGGTGCCGACCCGGTCCCTTACGTGTTCTGGGAATCCGATATTTCAAAATGGCTGGAAGCGGCCAGCTACAGCCTGGCGACCCAACCCGACCCGGCCCTGGAAGCCCTGGTGGACCGCGCGATTGCTTTTATGGTTTCGCTGCAGCAGCCGGACGGTTATCTAAATCTCTATTTTACCGAGGTCGAACCGGACAAACGCTGGGCCAACCTGCTCGAATGGCACGAACTCTACTGCGCCGGGCACCTTATCGAAGCCGCCGTGGCCCATTTTAACGCTACCGGAAAACGCCACCTGCTTGACCCGGTCTGCCGCTACGCCGACTATATCGGCACTGTTTTCGGCCGCGAACCCGGCCAGATGCGCGGCTACTGCGGCCACGAAGAAATAGAACTGGCCCTGGTCAAACTCTACCGGGTAACCGCCGAGAAGCGCTACCTGCGCCTGGCCGAGTATTTTATTGAGGAACGCGGCCAGACCCCGCACTACTTCGATATTGAAACAATCGCGCGCGGAGCCGACCCGGCCAAATTCAAGCACGAAACCTACGAATACAACCAATCCCACCTGCCGGTGCGCGAGCAAACCGAAGTTCTCGGCCATGCCGTCCGCCAGATGTACCTGGTCTGCGCCATGGTAGACCTGGCAAAAGAGCTGCAAGACGACTCACTACTGCGCGCCTGCGAGAACCTCTGGAAGCACCTCACTTCCAAAAGAATGTATGTAACCGGGGGAATTGGCCCTTCCGCCGACAACGAAGGCTTTACCAGCGATTACGACTTGCCCAACCTGACCGCTTACGCCGAAACCTGCGCGGCCATCGGGCTGGTATTTTGGAACCACCGGCTGCTGCAACTGGATGCCGACAGCCGCTACGCGGACCTGATGGAACTGGCCCTATTCAACGGGGTCCTGTCCGGCACTTCCCTGGACGGCCTTTCGTTCTTCTACGTCAACCCGCTGGCAAGCCAGGGGAACCATCACCGCCAGCCCTGGTTCAACTGCGCCTGCTGCCCGCCAAACCTGGCCCGCCTTTTTATGTCGCTTGGTCAATATATATACGGCCTGACCGAAACCGGCGATATCCTGGTCCATCTCTATATCCAGGGCAGCGCCGAAATCCAGGCAGGCAACCGGCCGGTAACCATCCGGCAGCAGGCCAACTATCCCTGGGACGGCCAAATTGAACTCGAAGTAGCGGTCGAAGAACCGGCCGAATTCGGCCTGAGGCTGCGTATCCCGGGCTGGTCAAAAAATGCCACCCTGGCGGTCAACGGGCAGGAAATCTCGCCCGTAGTCGAAAAAGGCTATGCCGTTATCAACCGGCGCTGGGAAAACGGCGATAAAGTCACCCTCAGCCTGGAAATTACCGCCCACCTGGTCTACGCCCACCCGGCAGTCACCGAGAACACCGGCCGGGCAGCCTTACAGCGCGGCCCGGTGGTCTACTGCCTGGAAGCGGCTGACAACAAATTACCGCTGGACCAACTGGTTATCCCGTCCAACCCCGGGCTGCAAAGCGAATTTGATTCAGACCTGTTGGGCGGAGTCGTGGTCCTGAAAGGTACCGCCGCAACCCCTGACAGCGCCGGGTGGTCCGACGACCTCTATCGAGTGACCCCGGCTTCTCGCAAGCCGCAGCCTTTCACGGCCATTCCTTACTATGCCTGGGACCAGCGCGAACCGGGCGAAATGCGGGTCTGGGTCCGGACCCAGGACTAAGCGCCCCAGGTCTTTTCTTTACACGGACAAATCCTGTTCTATCTGGTTTACAACCCTTACAGGCCCGGCCGCCTGACCACGGCCGGGCCTTCATTACAGCAATAATCACCATACAAAAGAGCCCGGTCCCACCCTTAAAAGGGTTACGGCCTGGCTCTTTTGTATTTCAACCTGTATAGGTATTGCCGCCTTTTTCCGGTACGCGAGAATTAAGATTTCTTCTGGTTTTAGTACACCTTTATTCCAATTGAAGACAAAACAGGACAACTTTCAGCCTGCTTATTCAACTATCGGAGTTATTTTGCGCTAGTCTTTATTGCTCCAATCTTTATTAAGGGAGGTAAGTTTTTATTTCCGCATTGTCCCCAAATTTCTGATTCTAGACGCTTCTTTCAGGGGGTCTTTAGCTTATCTGAAGGGCGTCCTGTTAAAACGGTATTGTCAGGTTAAGGAGGCGAGAGAAAGCCAATTGTGAGATACTGCTCTCCACTTCAACTAATCTCTTAACCAACGAAAGCTACCATCCAACTGAAAACCCCATTGACCAACCCTCAAAAAATTAATACGGCCCCTTCATATAAAGGACATCGCTACCCAACCGAAACCATTGAGGAATGTGTCTGGCTCTATTTCAGCTTTGCTCGCAGCTTCCGAGAAGTTGAAATGTTGATGGCGCGGCGTGGGGTAGAGGTGAGCTACGAAACGATCCGGCAGTGGTGCTTCAAATTCGGCCAGGCTTTTGCAAACCAACTACGCCGTCGCCGAGCCCGTCCCGGCGATAAATGGCATCTG
>JAQBPB010000048.1 GCA_028287745.1 Chloroflexota bacterium | reverse complement strand
TGGAAGAAAGCCTGCTCGGAAAAGGGGTTGGTGGGGTACCGGGAGTTCGAGGACCGGGCTAAGACGGGTACGAAAGCGCGGGGTAGGGCTGGGTTCCGAGAGATGATTGAGTATTTCGAGAGCGGTTTGGCGCAGCGCGAAGGGGTGCGGGGGTTGCTGCTGTGGTGTTTTAGCCGGTTTGCCAGGGAGCAGGACGATTTTCAATTTTATATCAGTTCGATAAGGCGGGCCGGGTATACGGTTCAGAGCCTGACGGACCAGATACCGGAGGGAGATTTCGGGCGGTTCTTTGAGGCGCTGGTGAGTTGGAAGGACGCTCAATTCAGCCGGGATTTGAGCAAGCATGTTAAGCGGGGGCAGAGCCTGGTTTTGAACAATTACCGGGACGATGGGGAGTTGTATGAGCTGCCGACCGGGGAGAGAGTGCAGTTGTCGGCCGGGGGCGCGCCGCCGCTGGGTTATGAGCGGGTGCCGGTAGCGACGGGCAGGACAAGGACAGGGACGGCCAGGTATAACACTTATTGGCGGAAGACGGTGGACGAGGACCTGGCGAGGAGGGTGCGGCTGGCCTGGGAGATGATGCTGGGCGGAGCCAGTTATAAAGAAATTGAGGAAGGGTGCCGGTTGGGCCTGGGGAAGAACAGTTATAACGATTTCTTCCAGACTGAGACATATACCGGAACTTATATGTATGGGGATTTTGTACGGGAACGGGCCTTTGAGGCTTATGTGACAAAAGAGGAATTTGAACTGGTCCAGGCAAAGATTGGGGGACGGAATACGGGGCCGAAGCCAACGCTGGTGAAATATTTGCTGGGTGGGCTGGTGCGGTGCGGGACGTGCGGGCAGCTCTGGCATGGAGTGAGGGCGACCAGGGAAGGCCGTAAGGTTATTTATTATTATGAGTGCGGGAGCAGGAACCGGTTGATGAAGGCGTGCGGTATCGGGCGAATAAGGGCGCAACAACTGGAAAGTCTGGTGCTGGAGGCGCTGGTTGAGGCGTTTGAACCGGCGAAGATTTATGACCTGGCCTTGCAGTTGGAGACACGGTGGCGGAATGAGCGGGAACGGAACGTTAAACCGGTCGAGAAGCTGGAAAAGATTGTTGAAGGGGAAACGGGGATTATCAAGAGCCTGGCGTTGCAACTGGTGACGAGCGCGGCAAGGTTGGGCATTGAAGCGGATATTGAGCGGATGATCGTGGAGGCCAGGGTGCGAAGGGATAGGGCCCAGGCGGAGTTGGATAAGTTGAAGGTGGGGGCGGAGCAGACCAGTAATACGGATATTGATATAAACTTTGAGCGGGTCAGGGAAATCCAGAAGATGCTAAAAGGTGCGGTGAAACAGGATAAGCCAAGTGGGTTGATTGACGAGGTTGAAGTGTTTCAGGGAATAAGGGATTTACTGTATTTATTTAAGGTTAGTGCTATGATTTATGCTGATGTGGAGAATGGTGATAAAGGTAGCGTGGCAGTAAGTATTGACCTGGGTAGCATGGCATATAAAAATGACATTGTGGGATTTTCACCTGCAATGTCATCACTAACGGAAGGTGGGCCCACCTGGATTCGAACCAGGGACCTGTCGATTATGAGTCGATTGCGCTAACCACTGCGCTATGGGCCCGCTATGTAACATCTGGAACGGGGCTATTATAACCTATCAAGGACAAATTTTCAACGTTATGTATAAAATTCGATTCGGGGTAGCAAAAGTTAATAAGTATGCCAGCAAGGAAAGTGGCGATACGGTCGAGATCGTGGAACGGCCACTGGATACCAATTTTAATGGTGGCCTGACCGCCATCCTGGTGGATGGACAGGGCAGCGGCCGCTCGGCTAAACAGACCAGTAATTTCGTGGCAAGTCACTGCGCCGCCCTGGTCAAGCAGGGGGTACGAGATGGCGCGGTCGCAAGGGCCGCTAACGACCAGCTATATTTCTATAAAAGCGGTGGAGTGTCGGCCACCCTTAACCTAATTAGCCTGGAATTCGCAACCAATACTCTTATTCTGACCCGCAATAACCCGCTGCCGGTCTACCTGGGCCGCTGGGAGAGTGCCAGGGAGCCTGAACTCAGCGCTGAAGCGCCCACCGGAGAAGCCGCCAAAGAAGGCGGAGAATTGAAGCCGGTGGTCCTGAACCTGGAAGAAGATTCGGTCGCACTGGGTATCTACCAGCAAGCCCGGCCGGTCGTGCAGCAGTTTGAACTGACGCCGGGAATGCTGGTGGTGGTCTTTTCGGATGGTATCCTCCACGCCGGGGAACGCTACAATCCCGGCGAGCAACTGCTGGATGTCGCCGCTTTTACCCGCCAGAAACTGGAAGCCGGGACCCTGGACGCGTCCCAGATCGCGGACGACCTGCTGGAACTGGCAATAGCAGCCGACCGGCGGCGGCCCCAGGACGATATGAGTGTGGTAGTTTTAACGGTTGGCCCGGCCGAAGCCCCGGCTGGAACGCCGTCGCCACGCCGGATGTCCGTCGAAATTTAGGAAATAAGGGATTACCAGCGGGAACGGCGAGGTTGAGGTGCTAACTGGGGTTGTAACTGGGGCTGGTTGAGGTTGTCACCTTCCCGCCAGATTGAGCGGATTGTCGGCAAGTTGAGATAATCCAGGCTGGTCAGGACCACGTCGGCCCCGGTAATGCGCCAGCGGTCAGTTGTCGGCCCTGGCACACAGATGACCTGCATCCCGGCGCGGAGAGCCGCTTCCACTCCGTGCCGCGAGTCTTCCAGCACCAGGCAATAGGAGGGGTGCAGGGCAAAGGTTTCAGCACAGGCCAGGAAAGGCATCGGGTTAGGCTTGCTGACATCAATCATATCGCCCGCCACTATCACATCGAATACTTCATCCCAACCGAACTTATCCAGCATCAGGTAGATATAATCCCGCACCCCGGCGCTAACTACGGCCAGGCGAAAATTATTTTCTTTTAGAAGCTCAAGAGCCTCCGACGACCCCGGCATCAGTTCAATATTTTCTTCAGCCAGCTTCATAAAGATTTCCTGGCGTTCCTCCTGGATCGTCAAAGGGTCTACTTCCAGGTTGAAGCGCCGCCGCACATATTCGGCGTTGTCGTAGTCGCGCTGCTCATGCATACGCACGGCATCAAACTCATCTAGCTGAACCTCAAACTTGCGCAGGTAGCGGTCCCAGGCTTCTATCTGCCATTGCTCGCTATCTACCAGTAACCCATCCAGGTCCAGTATGACCGCTTCAAACATTTGAAAGACTTCTTTCTAGTTAACGTTACTGCCTGGAGGAGCCGTTGCTGCCCCTCCCACCGAAAAAGTCGTCGTGGCCGGGTCGTACCAGGCCGCCGCTGTTGCTAATTCGGCTGGCCGGGCCGTGGCGGTTGCCCTTTGGCCTGGCCGGTAAACCGCCGCTTCATCCAGTAAACGTTCGCCAACCACTGCCTGGGCCATAACCGGCGGGTCCAATTCGGCCAACAGATTGTTGACCCAGCCAATAAACTTTTCACCGGACGGGGGATTAAGCACCTTCGCCTCGCCGCCCACCAGGAACAGTTCCAGCCTGGTTGCAAAGCTTTCGGCAAGCCCCTTTAATAAAAGAACGTATTCCGGGGAGGTTGGTTCCTGCGGAGCCGAAAACCGCAAGGCCAGCAAGCCCGCTCCTGTGTCAGGGCTGAACCTGACCTCCTTTAATTGATAGGGCAAATTATGGGCCGCGATTAGCTCGTTAAACTGCCTGGCCGCCCGCGCCTCCAACACAGGGGCAAATCCAGCCGCGACCAGGTCGGCTTCTCCGGCCGCTCTTAATACCACCGGCAGGGAACGGCTAAAGCGGCTGGCTTCCACCAGGCTGTCCGGCAGCACTACCCGTCCTGCAAAGGTTACCCCTTCTCCCTGCACTATTACCCACTCGCCCGGAACCGGTGTAAGGGGGCTAGCCTCGCAAAAAAGGATGTCTCCGGCGTCCTGGACCCGTACGCCTATTATACGTTTGGCAGGCAGTTGTAGATCACACATAGTGGGCCTCGCTAGTCTCTTAAAGTCGGGGCAAATGGTTGATGAACAGGTCGCCCAGGGCCAGCCGGGGACTGACATTGCTATCCAGTTCAGACTGGGCGCGGGTCAGCCATTGTAGCATTTCTTTGATCTGGCTCAACTGCAACCGGTCAACCTGGGTCTGGAGCGTATCTAGCTTGTCCTGGTTGGTGGCATAACGAGCCTGGCCGTTATAGACCAGCAGCAAGTCGCGCCACCAGCCCAGCCACAGGTTTAGCATAGTTAGCACCGAGGCGCGCCGTTCGCCCTGGCTCATCCAGCGCGAGTTTAGCTCCTCTGAAAAGGCCAGGCGGGCCGCCCGGTCGGACTTCAACAGGTCTTCCAGATGCATGACCGCTTCGTCCCGGTCATTCACGTCCTGGTGGGTTTTATCGTAAAAGGCCCGCAGGGCAAAACCCGGGCGCCCCACTGAAAGGGCCGCCAGCGTCCTGGCCGGTTGCGGTTCCGCCCCGCGCTCCAATAAAGCAGCCTCAACGGCAGCAGTCGGTACCGAACGCAGTTCAAATACCTGGCAGCGGGAAATGATGGTTGGTAGGAGGGCCCGGTCGCTATCGGAGATTAGAATTATAATGGCACGGGCGGGGGGTTCTTCCAGGGTTTTGAGAAAGGCGTTAGCGGCGGCTGGCTGCATGGTTGCCGCGTCCTCGACGATAAAGACCCGCCAGGGAGCTTCGCTGGGGGCCCGGCTGATTTCAAGCTGAATGGCCCGGATGGTATCTATTTTGAGGTTAGCGTTTGCCCCGCTCGAACCGGTACTGCCTTCCATGCGGGCCTGCCAGTCCAGCCCGACTACCGTAACATCGGGGAACTTATCCTCGCGGATCATGCGGCAGGCCCGGCAGGTCCTACAGAAGCGAAAACCCAGCTGGCCCTCTACTCTGGGCGGTGGGGTTTCGCAGCACAGGGCCATCACGAAATGGTGGGCCAGATAACTCTTGCCAATCCCGGCCGGGCCGCTAAATACGTAAGCGTGGCTTAACTTCTGGCTGTCGATGCTGCTCTGGAGCAGCCCGGCGGCCCACTCATGTCCGATTAGCGCATCCGTCAGAGGTTCGAAGCTGTCCTCTGAATCAATATCTTCCCACAAAGCTAATCTTTCCGTTCGCCAAAAGCGCCCGGTGCCGGCCTTTGCAGCGGCTCAACCCGGCGGCGGGGTGGTTTCTTTTCAATAACAGTCGGCTTCACTTCCCGGACCTTACCGTCTTTACCCATCTTCATTCCCGGTTCGAGTGGAGTATAGGGGTTGACACCCTGGCGGCCTTTTTCCTGGGCGGCTTTTATGCGTTCCAGGCGCAGGCGTTCGCGTTCTTCGGGAGTAAGCCGGGGCTTGGGCGCGGCCGGTTCAGCCGGTTTAATAACCGCCTTTTCTTTGACCGCCGCTTTGCCTTTCTCTGCTGGTTTGGAATTCATCAGGGCCGCCCGCTTGTAGCTGGGCAGTTGGGCCAGGGTCCGGGCTTCCGCCGCCACATCGGCAGGCAGAGTCTCCATAATATAGTCTTCGACCTGCTGCTGCTGCGGGACGGTCATGTTTATTTCGGTTTCCCAGCCCCGGATAGCCTGCTTCAACTGATCCAATTTGCAGACCGGGTAGCTCATTTCTTCGGCCTGTAGAATCCGAGTGCGCGGGATCATAAAGACCACTACGCCGTCCACCGGGATTTCGAGGCCCTTTTCCTGGAAATACTCGCGCAGCTTCTTGACCTGGTTGTCCAACTCGCGGGTCGGGTTGCCAATACCGGGTTCGCCGACAGTCGCGAACCAGACCGCCAGACCGGTCTTGCGGCGGTAAACGTCATTGTACAGCTTGTAATCGCCCATCTGGCTGCAGGCTTTGACTATCATAAGCCCGCCGGGAGTAACCAGCAGGTGGTCAATGGCAACGCCGCCCAGCTTAATCCAGCTGTACAGGTGATAGCGCGGCGGCACACCTTCCAGGGCGCTGGCAATCAGTTTTTCTTCACTGGCTATTTTGTAACCACCGATGCCATGCCGCCGGTTATTAAAAGAACCGCGTTTGGAGAGGATTAAACCGAAAATCAGGAAAGGATAGCCTAAAAACACCAGGTAAGGATTGCCCGCGTTGATGAATAGAATACCCATTGCGGAGGCCAGGCCGATTATACCCGCCCAAAAAAAGATCCGGTTGATTTTCTTTTGCCGGTCGACTTCAACTTTATTGGTAACAGAAAGAAGCACTTCAATCTCCTATTAAAAGCCCGGCGTGTAAATCGCCGAATAGCCAGGCTTAATCATTATGCTCAAAGCGGAAGTCCAGCAATTCCACCAGGCGGTGGACCCCGGTCAGGTTGGCGGCAGCCGACCATCTTTCCAGAGTCGGTCTTAAACTTTGTTCCCAGCGATGGTAATCCAGGCTGTTACTGGTAAACCAGGCGTTGAAAGCCTCGCGGCTCTCATAAATCGTTACTGCCAGGAACTGGCCCACATCGTCGCCTTCTTCAATCCGGAATAGCTTGATAGCCCGGACTCCCTTAACTCGCCCGTACTCAGGAATAATGCCCAGCCGGGTTAGTTCTTCCAGTTCACGCCCTTGAAAACCCAGGCGCAATTCCCAGAAGTTAAAAGTCCAGAATTCCCCGACCGACATTGTGTTCCTCCGCCTGGTTAAAAAGCTATTTATTCCGGCTTACTGGCAACGTATTCCTTAAAAATGATCGAAGCGTTCTGCCCGCCAAAGCCAAAGGAATTACTCATGGCAACCTTGATCTTGGATGGCCTGGCCCGGTTTGGAACATAATCCAGGTCTAAATCTTCATCCGGCGTTTCGTAATTGATGGTCGGGTGAATCATTTCATTTTTCATCATCATAAGTGTCGCTACCGCTTCGACACCGCCGGAACCGCCTAAAAGGTGGCCGACCATTGACTTGGTACTGCTCATCGGAATCTGGTAAGCGTAATCGCCAAAGACTTTCTTAACCGCCACAGTCTCCATTTTATCATTGAGGTCAGTGCTGGTGCCGTGAGCATTGATGTAATTAACATCGCGGGGCGAAAGCCTGGCGCTATGCAAAGCCCGGCGCATCGAGCGGACCGCTCCCAGGCCGGACGGCTCCGGGGCCACCAGGTGGTAAGCGTCACAGGTCGCGCCAAAGCCGACTATTTCGCCATAGATTGTCGCGCCACGCGCCAGGGCGTGGTCCAGGTTTTCCAGGACCAGGGCCGACGCGCCTTCGGCCGGTACAAATCCGTCCCGGCCCTTATCAAAGGGGCGGCTGGCGGTGGTCGGGGCGTCATTCCGGCCGGTACTCATGGCCCGCATTACACAAAATCCGGCCAGACCCAGTTCGCTGATTGGCGCTTCGCCACCACCACTGATCATAACTTCAGCATCGCCCCGCTTGATGATTTCAGCGGCTTCCCCGATGGATTGAGTGCTGGAAGCGCAGGCAGTGATAACGGTCGTGTTATAACCTTTAAAGCCAAGCTGCATGGCAATCTGAGCGGCGGCCATATTGGGCAGGATAGTGGGAATAAAGAAAGGGCTGAGTTTCATGCCGCCACGCTCGATCATGGTCCGGGCGCCCGCTTCGGTTTCAGGGTAAGCGCAATTGCCGGTGCCCCAGACGACGCCGTAATCGTCGGCCAAATCGCCTTCAACATCCAGCCTGGCATCTTCAATTGCCTGGCGAGCGGCCGCGACCGCGAACTGACTGTTGCGGGACATGCGCCGGGCTTCTTTGGCGTCCATATACAACTTGGGGTTCCAGTCCTTGACCTCACCGGCCACATGGGTCGGGTAGTTACTCGGGTCGGTCAGGGTCATGCGGGTAATTCCGCTCTGGCCTTTTTTAAGGGCATTCCAGAAGTCTTCCACATTGTGAGCGAGCGGATTGACCGTACCCAGGCCGGTAATTACAACCCGGCGCGGTTTCGGCTTTTCCTCGCCGACCAGGAGCGGTTCGGCTTGAGTACCGACACTGCTTCCCGCCTTTTGCACAATATCGGCCAGCAAATCATCTAGTTGGTTATCGAAAAAAGAACCACCATTCTCACCCGGGTTGCGGTTTTGCGCTTCAACCAGGCTCATTCCCAGGCGGGCCAACCGGTTCTTAATTTCAAGTAATTCGTTTTTATTAAACTCTGGTCTTTTGTGATCCATCTGGAATTATTTGCTTACTCCCAATTGTGTATAGGCCATGTTACAATTTATAGCGCCGGCCCTGGCCTTCAAAATGCCTGGCGTTTTGCTGAACAAAAGCGTCCGGTAATAAGACTTGGTTAAAGTACCGGCAGGAAATTTCGCAGGAAAGAGGTTAAACGCTCGATAAATGGGTGTAATGACGCCTCCCCTTTGCGGTCCTTTGACAGCCTATGTACCCGCGATTATACTACAACCAACAGGTAATATAAAGTCGAACTTATCGGCCCGCAACTCTACCCTTAGAAGAAAAACTTGGAACCATTAATAGCTAATTCAACTCAAAATATTGATCTGACTATCGTAGTGGTCAGCTACAACACCGCAGCGCTCTTGCGAAAGTGCCTGGCGGCGGTCTATGCCAACCCTCACCCGCGCTATACCTTTGAGCTATTCGTGGTGGATAACGCTTCCAGCGATGACAGCGTCGAAATGGTCAGGCAAGAATTCCCCCAGGTTAAACTTATCGCCAACCCGGACAACCGGGGCTTTGCAACGGCCAGTAACCAGGGGCTTGCCCGGGCCAGGGGTAATTACTTGCTGCTCCTCAACCCGGATACTGAGGTTATCGGCCCGGCCCTCTGGCAAATGCTGGGCTTCCTGGAAGCCGAACCGCAGGCGGCCGTGGTCGGTCCGGGGCTGGTTTACCCGGATGGCAGTTTCCAGGAGAGCGCCTTTCGTTTCCCCGGCCTGGGCCAGATCTTCCTGGACTTCTTTCCCCTTAACTGGCGCCTGACCCGCTCCCGGCTAAACGGTCGCTACTCACGCCGCCTGTATAACGGAGAATATCCCCAGGCTTTCGAAATTGACTTCCCGCTGGGGGCCTGCCTGATGGTGCGCCGCGCGGTGGTGGATAAAATCGGCCTGATGGACGAAGCTTTCTTTATGTACATGGAAGAAATTGACTGGTGCTACCGGGTTAAACAGGCCGAAATACCGGAAGGCTACCGCCCGGTGGGGCTGCGTTTCAGGCCGGGACGCCGCCGCCCTCATTACTGGCGGATTTACAGCCTGCCCGCCGCGAAAGTCATTCACCATGCCGGGGCCAGTACCCGCCAGTTTCGCCAGGAAATGCTGGTCCAACTTTTCCGCAGCCGCAGTTATTTTTACAAGAAACATTACAGCCTGGGCTTTCAGCGGATGGCTCGCCTGATTACCGGCCTGGGCCTGGCCGTCAAAACCCTGCAAGCCTTTGCCGGGCGGCTTCGCGGGCAACTTTCCAAAAGAGAAGCCGCTGAAAGATTCAAGGCTTACCAGCGCATCTGGCGCTTGAACTAACTATAGCCAAAACACTCTCAATCAAAAAGAGCCTGTGAAGCGGTATCATCGCTTTACAGGCTCTCTTCTTTATATATCGGAATATATCGCAAAGATGCTAGGCGGCCTTTTCGGTCAGGTAAGCCGGGGCTTCCACCGCGACCACCCCGTCCGCGTCGGAAGCGGTAACCCGGTTGACCAGCTCGAACATCGGTGAAGCCATCAGGGTTGTCACAATCGCCATAATCACCAGCACCGCGAACAGGGTCGGAGTAATAATCTTCTGTCCCAGGCCAATGTTAAGGGCAATCAGTTCCATCAGGCCACGAGCGTTCATCAGGCTGCCAACCGCCAGGAAAATTCTTTGCGACTTGCCGCTGGCCCTGGCGGCCATCCAGCAAGCCACGAATTTACCTCCAACCGCCGCCACCAGCACCAGGACCGTAATCAGCAGAAGGTAGGGGCTGTCCAGGTACGGCGGCGTCTGGTGGTGGACCAACTGGTGCCACTTCGGGCCGCTGCGCCTGATTTTCCCGGGCTGGCGGTTCAACGGCGGCGAGGTCATTTCAAAGATTTAGTCCGTACTATCCGGTAACCAAGGTAACTAAAAGAAGGTACATGAATCAGCCCGAATTTTAGGATGACGGTCGAAATAAAGAAACCTCTTGAGCTAAAACAGGTTTGCTGAAGACCAGAGTAACCAGGGGATTTCCTTTTGAGAAAAGATTATTCAATATTCGACCAGAGAGTTATAATAATGAAACGGCTATTGTTATAATAAATTCCAGCCGACCTTCCGAGACGAAAAACCTTTGTAAAAGCTGACAGGAGTAATTGTGCAAGAATTTCTTAAATCAACTGAGATTATTGATTGGGAAAACCCGGCCGTTTTTGAACTGGCCCGGCAGTTAAAGGCCGCTACAGTCGAAGAAACAGCGAAACGCTGTTTTGAATGGGTGCGCGATAATATTCGCCACAGTTGGGATTACCAGTTAAACCCGGTTACATGTACCGCCCCGGAAGTCCTGGAGGCTGGCACCGGCTATTGCTTTGCCAAGAGCCATCTTTTAGCAGCCCTGCTCCGGGCCAATTCCATTCCAGCCGGGTTGTGTTACCAGCGTTTGAGCTTTCACGATGATGGCGAGCCTTATACCTTGCACGGCCTGAACGCAGTATATTTACCGGATTTTGGCTGGTACCGGGTGGATGCCAGGGGCAACAAAGCCACCGTTAATGCCCGGTTTACACCTCCGGTGGAACAACTAGCTTTCAAGCTCAATATCGAAGGGGAGGCCGACATACCGGGAATCTTCAGCGACCCTTTGCCGGAAATTGTTAATATCTTACGCACTTACACCACTTATGACGCGGTGTACGCAAACCTTCCGGACTTATCTGAAATTAGTATATCAATCAGCCCTAAATAATAGGGTTTTGCTTTGTTGAATTCAACATTGGTCATCCTGATTTTTGGCTTGGTAGCCCTTACTCAAAATTCGGTTTGACCGATGTTCATTCTTCACTCATTAATGCTAACAGCGGCAAACCAATTCAACCTGGCAAAAACCGCCAGGCGGAGGGCCGGTTTTCCGGGCGGGGCGGCAAGCCAGGCCCTGGCTTTAACACCCTCGCCCTTCTTATTATACGTCCCTCTTATTAAAGGAAGCCGTTAACGGCCCGGCATTAAGTCGCCGCCCGTGACCCAGATTTTCTCGCCGCCAAACTTCTCTGCGGCCGGGTTCCAGGGAAAGAAAATAATTACCTGGAAATCAACTCGCTCGCCGCTGGGCGCCTGCCCGGCCCAGGGGCCTGTGTGGGTGCCGCTAACGTTTGCCACTTCAAACACGCCCTGGGGGCCGATTGTTATGTCGGTCATCTTGAAATCAATGTCAGGGAAAGCACCCAGGAAAGAGGTGTAAAAAGCCCTGGCCCCATCGTGGCCCTCCCAGCGCTGGTCGGTACCCACAATTTCGTAAACGCAATCTTCGGCCAGGGTGTCAATCAGGCCCTGCAAGCTGCGCTGGTCTTCCGCGACGGAATGGCTGATCCAGAGGCGCCGGATTTTCTCGTAAAGTTCGGGAGTAATGCGCCAGCGCAGGCGTTCCTGAATGCTGGTCTGCGGCATTGAAGATGAAGATGAAGATGTCATAAGATCAATCCCCTCCTACTTTTTCTTCCCGTTTTGCTTCTTCTGCCGCCTCAACCAGGCGGTAAGTCATTTCAATCTCGACTGAACCCTCCAGGCTGGCTGAAACCCCGCAGTACTTTTCGTGAGAAAGCTTGACCGCCCGTGCTACCGACTCCTGGTTCAGGTTGCGGCCGGTCAGGACATGTTCGACAACAATCCGGTCGAACTTCTTGGGATGTTCCGTGCGCTCCCACCCTTTGACTTCAAGCTGGTAATCGGTGACTTCCTGGCGCATCTTGCGCAGCATGCTAATTACATCCATGCCCGTGCAGCCGCCCACGGCCAGCATCAGCAGGACTTTAGGGCTGAAGCCCCGGCCCTCGCCACCGGACGAAACCGGCGAGTCAAGCGAAAGTTTGATATCGTTGGGGCCGGTGGCTTCAAATAATAGCGGACTAGACGGGTTCCAGTTCAAAGAAATTTCGCGCATGGTTATTGTCCCTTCAGGTCAGTATCAAGGCTAAGGTGAGCAGTAATGTATGTGAAATGGTCCCGGCGGCGAAGGCTAATTGCGGCCAAGCAGGACCCGGGCCGGTGCGCCGTCGGCGTCTTTAATTTTGACAGGCAAGGCAAAGATAGTGTATTCGCCCGGTTCAATCTGGCGCAGGTCAACCCCTTCCAGCACCACTACCCGCTTGCCCAGCAGAATGTAATGCGTGTCGGGCCGGGTCGGTTCGAACTCTTCAATTGACAGGTAATCAATCCCGACCAGTTTGATACCCCGGTCTACCAGCCATTGCGCTCCGGCCGGGGCCAGGGCGATATAATCGCGCCGGAACTCGGTAAAACTGTCCTGCCAGATGGCTGAATTTGTAGTCTTGAACAGGACTCTTTCGGCCCCTTCCGGCAGTCCGGCAGCAGCCAGGTCGTCCGGACCGATATGGTGGTCCAGGTGGGTGAAATCCAATACATAAACCGTCCCAACCAGGGCGTCTAAAGGAAACTGGTCAATTCCGGTTGCGCCGTCTATAAAGTGGACCGGGGCATCCATGTGAGTGCCGGTATGAGCGCTGGCGTTTATCCGGGTGATATTCGCCACGCCACCGTGTTCAATCTCGCCAAACCTTTGCAGGTCCAGGGCCGGGTCACCCGGCCAGACTGCCATACCGGGCGTCAGGCTGACACTGATATCATAAAGCTCTTTAAAATTCATTGTTCCCCTTATCCTGGTTTTTCAATTTATTTAAAAGGTTTCCCCGCTGGGTTAGCGCCGGTATTTGCGCTGCCAGGTACGTTGTTTACCGTAGCTGGTGTAACCGCCCCGGACCATAAACCAGGGAATCATGAAAAGTATCAGGCCAATCAGGGCCGGGATTACCGGCATTCTACTCTCAAAGAGGTCAGGCTCCCTAAGACCTATCAGGTAGCCAAGCCAGGCCCCGATTATAGCGCCGCCAAAAGCTACCAGGATAGCTCCCAATAAACCGATGGGCGGCCAGAACTTGCGCTTTGCGATTTGCTCGGTGGCCGTACCACCGACAAAGCCCATTACCAGGTAAATAATCAATCCAATTAACGTAAAAGTCACGGTATTCTCCCCATAAATATTATGGTCCGATTAGAGTTCCCGGGCTGCACAAAATTTGTCTGGGAATTAAAAAATTTGCTTGAATCCCGGAAGTTTCCCTTAAATTATTATAACACGTCAACCTATTTCGTTAAAAAAAGAACCGCCCAAACCACCCGCTCTAAGGAAGGCTTAACCCCGCATTTGCAAGCTTAAAGAGCTTAGGCTATACTAACCCGGTTGTTTTAAACTAGGCTTAAAGGCGAGGTAAAAAATTTGTTTAAGTCCCTGGGAAAGCAGTTGCTGGGCTTCGGCTTAACCCTCTTTTTCCTGGTAATCGTCCTATTGAATGTGAAGTTTGATGAAGTTGGCATCGCGTTTGGGCAGGCCAACTATCTTTATCTAATTCCGGCTATTACTATCACATTTCTGGCCTATCTGGTACGAGCCTGGCGCTGGCAAATTATCCTCAAACCCACCAAAGAAGTTTCCTACGGCACCTCCTATTCGGTCATGATGATTGGCTTCATGGCTAATAACCTTTTGCCTGCCCGCATCGGCGAATTCGTCCGGGCCTATACCCTGGGCGCGCAAGAGAAAATTAGCAAAAGCTTGAGCCTGGCGACCATCGTCCTGGAACGGGTCTGTGACGGCTTGACCCTGGTCGCCCTGATGGGCCTGGCCCTGGTCGCTTTTCCCTCACCCAAACAAAACGGCTGGACCGAATTTATCGAGATTTTCTCAACGGCGGTCTTTCTGGGAGCCATTCTTTTCCTGGTCTTTCTGATTGTCCGGGAAAAGTTGGCCCTGCGCCTGGTAAGTTTCCTGATGCGACCGCTGCCTGATAGGCTGGAGAAAAAGGCTCACAATCTTCTGACCAGTTTCGTCCTGGGTCTGCACGCTCTGAAGAACGGGCGCAGCGTTATTTCCATAGTCCTGTCTTCTTTCCTGGTCTGGTCAATGGAAGGTTGCAGCTATTACCTGATGCTGCGGGCCTTCAAACTTGACCAGCTTATGAGTCCGATGCAACTGATTGGCGCGGGATTATTACTGCTGGTTTTTGTGAACCTGGGTACGATGGTCCCCAGCGCTCCGGGCTTTTTTGGAGTTTACCAGGCCGCCGCGACCGTGGCCCTTGGCGCGTATGCCGTAAGCAGCGCGACCGCTTTCAGCCTGGCGCTCCTGACCAATACCTTCCAGTATGTAATGGTTACGGCGATTGGACTGGTCTTTTTCACCCGCCGCAACATGTCGTTCAAATCCCTGCGGGCCAATAAGCAGGCCGGTGACCAGGAACAGGAGGCCGAAACCGAAAAGGCGGCGACCAACCTGGGCCTGGAAGGACCGGGCGAAGAAGCTAACAAGAAGCCGACTTATTCAGCGGCCGATAGTTAAAACCGGACAGGTAACTTTTGCCACCAGTGTGGCGTCATATATAATGTGTGATTAATAGTTCTTAAAACTTATGGTCCTGAGTCCGGCGCTGAGGAGAGCTTCGCCGGTTAGCCAGCCTGGGAAGGTATCAATGGGTTTCATTCGGAAAAGTAAATGGAAGTTTTGGCTTGGCCTGGTTATCGGCCTGGTCTTCCTGTATCTGGCTTTTAGCGGGCAGGACTTTAGTGAGATCGGGCATTCCTTAAGTCAGGCTAATTACTGGTGGTTGATTCCCGCCCTGGCCTCCTATTTTGCCGGGGTTGGTGTCCGGGCAGTCCGCTGGCATTACCTGCTGGGCCCCATTCAGAAAGTCCCGACCCGGCGGCTCTTCCCGGTGGTCGTAATCGGCTACATGGCAAACAATGTGCTGCCGGTACGCATGGGCGAAGTTGTACGGGCGTATGTACTGGGCCGGCGTGAAGGAGTCCGCAAGACCGTCGCCCTGGCGACAATCGTGGTAGAGCGTATCATGGATGGTATTACCATGATTCTCTTCCTGGCAATGGCATCGCTCTTCGTAACGGTTAACACGGATATCCAGGGCATTGAAAAGGTGGCCGCCGGGGTCTTCCTGGCCGGCATCGTCCTTTTCTTCATAGTAGCCCACAGCCGGACCTGGATGAAGAACCTGGAGAATTTCGGGCTTCGGTTTGTACCGGGCGCAATCCGCCCCAAAGTGGCCGGGCTGGCCGAGTCGTTCATTGACGGGCTGCAAGTCCTCCGGCAGTGGAAAGACCTCCTGATAGTTTTTGCCCTGTCCGTCCTGGCCTGGACCTTCGAAGCAGGAATGTTCTGGATGGTCGCGCTGGCCTTTAACAACCTGAACCTTAGCGCGGCGGCCATTTTCATGACCCTGGCCGTAGCAAACCTGGCGACTCTGGTGCCCTCGACCCCTGGTTATGTCGGCCCCTTTGACGCCGCCGCCAAGCTGGTCCTCCAGGGAATTTTCGGCATAGGCAGTGTCGCATTGAGCTATGTTATCCTGCTCCATGCCGCCCTTTACCTGCCGGTCACCCTTTTTGGCCTGTATTACTGGGTTAGAGAGCATTTCTCTTTCAAAGAAGCCAACCAGGTCCGCCAGGAAACCCTTACCGAAAAGGACGAAACCAAACGCCGGGGCACTACCAACCCCAGCGGTTTTAACATGAGCCAGCCCCACCAGGAACCGCAAACCGTCACCGTACCGTCCAAAGGTTTAAGGTCCAAAGAATAAATTAGCCCGTACCGGTCTTTTAGAATAAACAAGACGCAAAAACACCTCTTCCGGCCATAAATAACCGGAAGAGGTGTTTTGTATTTTATACCGCTTTATTATCTCTAACGATTTGCTCAAACTTCTCTTCCAGGCGCCATTCGCGCTGGCCGTTTCCCAGGTTAGTCATACCCCACCAGGACGGGTGAACCGCCAACCGCGGCGAGTTATTGCTGCCGTCGTTCAGGTTGCGGGCCGAGCTGGAAGTCCTCTAAATCTCCTTTTGTTAAGTAAGAATTCGTTGCAACTAATTACTAAAATGGAACCGGTATATAAAGAATATATACACTAAAAGTAAATAAAGCCAGGAACCCCGAGAAATTTTTCTTTATGCTTGTCGTTAAAGTGCTAAAATTCTTGCTTAAATCCGTTCTATTATGTAATCAAGGCTAAAACAACCCTTGTCGCAGGTACTTCTTTCATTAAAATGAGTTCCAAGCCCAAATTTTGAATTACTATCGTATATTTTAGATATCTGGCCCATAGGGTCATCAAAGGCTACATCGACCTCTGTACCATTCACAAAAATGTTAAGCTTTTCACTAGCATTAAGAATTACTATAAATTCGACATTAACAGGACTATTTTGTCCGGTCTGAAGCTGCATATATTGCGTGGACTCAGGCCATCTTTTAGTTTGACCATTCACAGAAAAACTCAACCACACTTCTCCGGCATCGTTACCTGGTTCAGTAGCATTTATTACGTTTAACCTGGTAAAAGTAACTTTATATTTACTCCCTAACGAGGGGGACGGGGTAGCAGAAGGTAGTGGAGTTAGTGTAGGGGTAGCTGGAACAGGAGTAGCAGTTGGTATAGGTGTAAAAGTGGGAGTTGTAGCCCTGGTAGATATCGGGACAATAGTTTCCACAGGACTAACCGGTATCGTAAAGGGTTGTGCCGCCTGTTTTTGTAAATTGGCCACAGTATTTTTTGAACCGGTGGTATTACCTCCTTGAAAAATGTAAAGATAAATCCATAGAACCCCAAAAGTCACCATAAACAAAGTTATTATTAGATCTATGCGTAATACTGAATTACCTTTTTTACCCGGACCCGGCATTTTGCACCCCTTATCAATAGGCTGGCTTGAAGTATTATTTTAGGTTACGGCCAGGATTAGGCCGGATGGACTATAACTGTTCCAGTTCCCTTGAGGCATCTACCATAGCCCTTAGACGTTGTTCACTAACATCTAAACTATTAAAACTAAATCCATTATTTAGCCGGTTATCTAAAGTCAATTCGGCAAGCCAGGCGCGGGCACCTTTTATTGAGTCTTCCAACTTGGCCAGGCGCGCTTCTTCCACTGCCATCTTCTCTACAAGAGTTGGAGAAATAATTTCGTAAGAAGCAACCGCTATTAACCGTTCTGCTTTGTGAAAGACAACATTTAAGCCAGAACTAGCCTCTTGAGAAAAAACTTCAGCAGAACTATCAATAACTCTAAATTTGGTAGCTACTTTTATATTTTTTTGTAAAAGTAATAACTCACTTGTTGTTTTAATTAACTGATCAGAAATTGACCATTTTGGAAGCCTATTTCTTAATAATTCCACTAATTCTTTTGATTGGTCCTGACTTACCAAAAATTCAAAGAGATTTACTAATTCCGACTTTTCCTTACTTTTTGAATTAATTAAGTCAATATCTTGCTGTCTTAACCGGTAAATCAAAAAGAGAGTTAGGAACATTCCAATAAAGCCACCAATACCACTCCAGGAGCTTAAAGTGCTGGTCTGGAGGCTAGAGTTGCCCGATAATATTACTCCCAACAACTGTCCAACAATACTGCCCAGAATTAACCCTAGCAACCCGGCCCCAGAGTAAAGTGTTCCTTTAAAGTCAGAAATTAAAATGCTTCTCTTCAAAACAACCAGTCTGTTTTCCATCTCATTTATACCTTCTACGGTCGTGTTATATATTTCTACTTTTTAGCGGTATAAAGTTGTAATAAGCCAGAAGTTAGCCATAGACTGGCTGTTACATCAATTGAAAAATATCACAACTAAATTGGATTAAATTTTATATTTTTGTGCTTTGGGATAATATAGAAATTATAACTTAGAAACAAAATTAGGTCAATCTAATTTAAAGTGTTAATAAATTATTGGCTAAATAAGCAATATAAACTAGCTTTCCTGGAAATGAACCTGGAAAAACTTATTCAAATAAAAGAATTATGTATAAGTATTTCAACGTAACTTTGCATGCTTATACAGCTTATAGCTCTGGCAGCTGGCAACAGCTTGTCTTCCTCTAGGGCGGTTCTGGCATAACTGAAACCACGCACAGAAAGAATTCACCGGAATTAGGACTAAGAAGCTCTAACAACGCGGTTATTTAATTACTATTATATTTTAACGTGGGAATTGTGGAATGTTTATTCGGAATAAAAGTTTATAATTTATTCCGAATAAACACTTGTAAGGGTTCTAACTATTTAAATGGTTACTCTACGGTAACGCTCTTGGCCAGGTTGCGCGGCTGGTCCACGTCGCATCCACGCCGGGTCGCGATATGATATGCCAGCAACTGCATCGGGATTGCTGCCAGGATTGGCGTCAACAGCGGGTCGGTCGCCGGTAAATAGATTACCTCATCCGCTTTGCCCGCCAGGCTATCATCGCCTTCGGTAGCCAGCGCCAGCACCCAGCCGTCCCGTGCCTTGACCTGCTCTATCGCCGATACTACTTTGGAGTACACCTTATCCTGTGTAGCGATTACTACCACTGGCAAGCCCTCGTCAATCAGGGCGATCGGCCCGTGTTTCATCTCGCCCGCCGGGTAGCCTTCCGCGTGTATATAGCTCAGCTCTTTAAGCTTCAAGGCCCCTTCCAGCGCCACCGGGTAATTAACGCCGCGCCCCAGGTACAAAAAGTCCTGGGCATGGGACTTGGCCCGCGCTATCTGGTAATAGATTTTGTCGTCCGCTAACAGGTCATCAACATGCTTGGGTATTTCGATCAGGGCCTGTAACAGGCTGGCGGCCCTTTCCGGTTGGAGAGTGCCCTTGGCCTGGCCCAGGTAGACCGCCAGCAGCGCCAGGTCGGCCAGCGAACTGGTAAAGGCTTTGGTGCTGGCTACCCCGATTTCCGGCCCGGCCTGCATATAGATTACGCCGTCCGAAATCCGCGAAGCCTGGCTGCCCACTACGTTGACTACCGAAACTATCCTGGCTCCCTTGTTGCGCGCCTCTTCCAGCGCCGCCAGCGTATCGACGGTTTCTCCGGATTGGGTAATTGCTACAAGTAAGTGCTGGGGTGTCAGAATCGGGTCGCGATAGCGGAACTCGCTTCCGTAGTCCACTTCCACCGGCAAGCGGGCCAGTTCCTCAATCATGAACTTGGCGACCAGCCCGGCGTGCCAGCTTGTCCCGCAGGCAACGATGGTCACTTTATCTATGGCGGCCAGTTCTTGCGGGGTAAAGTGCAGGTCTTCCAGCTCGACTCGGCCGGTGCCCAGGTTTACCCGACCCCGGATGGTATCGGTCAGGGCCTGGGGCTGGTCATAAATCTCTTTTTGCATGAAGTGCTTGTAACCGCTCTTGGCGGCGGTTATCGCATCGGTATTGATGGTCAGCACTTCTTTATTAATAATCTCGCCCTGCTGGTTGTAGAAAGTAACTCCCGTCCGGCTGAGCGAAGCCACATCACCGCTGTCCAAAAAGGTCATGCGGCGGGTGTGCGGCAGGATGGCCGGGATATCGCTGGCGACATAGTTCTCGCCGCTGCCTTCCGGGCCGTAGCCGATTACAACCCCACCCGCATTGGAAAGGCGGGCGGCGACAATCTTGTCCGGCTCCACCACGCTCAGGGCTACAATCGCGGCGGTCCCTTTTATCAGGCCCAGGGTCTTAAGCATGGCCTGTTCCAGGCTGAGGCCGTCCAGCACGATGAATTTCTCGAGCAGGTGGGCCAGGACTTCAGTATCGGTTTCGGAGTTATAAGGATAATCGTAACCCTGCTGGACCAGTTCTTTTTTGAGCTGGAGATAGTTTTCAATAATGCCGTTATGGACCACTACGACCTTATCCTGGGGGCCGCGGTGGGGATGGGCGTTTACCTCGGTCGGTTTGCCGTGAGTGGCCCAACGGGTATGACCCATACCAAGCGTGCCGTGCGGACCGGTGCCGTTCTCGTGAGCCAGCGCCTCGGTGAGGTTGGCGAGCTTGCCAACACTGCGCCGGGTCTGGATCTGGTTGCTCTTATTGATAATGGCGACCCCGGCGGAGTCATAGCCGCGGTATTCGAGGCGTTGCAATCCACCGATGACCAGCGGTAAGGCTTCCTGGCTGCCCACATATCCGATTATTCCACACATGGTTAGAGTACCTCCACAAAAAGTAAAAAATGCAAAACTGGCACCGATTTAATGGATTCATTCCGGTCGGTAAAATAAAAAGCCAGTTCAGGTGATGGGCCATAAGCACTTTGTTTAGGTCATTATAGCATTTAATTGCAACCTGAGAGCAAGCCGGAAGTTCCCTGAAGGCCATTCCCAGCAATTCTTACCCTTCCAGAACGCTTCTCTTTGCTTTCTAAAGACCTAAAATTTACTTCCTTTTAATTTTTGTGATTTATAAGACAAATTATTGCTTTTGAAACCAAAGTGAAATTATTTTGAACATTTAATTTGTCTAGAACGTAACTATCACGGGTTGGCCCTTATTTTCGAAAGGAGCGCTTAGATGAAACAGCAGGCTGATTACCGCAAACTGGTGGAGTTGCTACAACTGGCTTATTCGGCTGAAATGGGGGCGGCATTGGTCTACCGGGGCCACTGGCGGTCAATAAGTGATGAGCGAGAACGCGGCGGAATTCGGCGGATTGAAGCCCAGGAATGGCTGCACCGCCGCGAAGTAGGCGCGCTGCTTAAGGATTTATTGGTCCAACCTCGGCTGAGTTACGAAGTGAAATATTTCCATATCGGTCGCGCCCTGGGCTTCCTTTGCCACCTGGCAGGGTGGTTTTTACCCATGTATGGGCCGGGCGTATGGAAAGCAGAAACTACCGGGAATATGAACTTACCGCCGGATACGCTGTGAACTGCGGGCATTACGATTATGTCAACTGCTTAATAAGCATGGCCGAGGTAGAGTGGGTCCACGAATTTTATTTCAGAAGCAAAGTGGAAAGTCACCCCGGGCACAGCTATGTTACCCTGTGGGCTTCCCTACCCGCCATGTCCACTATCCGGGCCAACTGCCGGGCGCACCAGGTCCAGGACGCGGCCTAAATCGGCCCGGCCTTTGACAGAATTCCCTAAAACATTTATTAGTGTAGGGGCCTAATAGGCGAAAGACTGGTATTTTTCGGTCCGTTCCACCTCGTCCAGGGACTCGACTACCGGGTTGAACCGCAGCCAGAATTTAGCCCGCGCGGACAGACCCTCATAACTTGCCCGGGGGATTTTAATATCAACTTCCGGGCGGAAGAGCCAGCGGCGGCTGTAGCCGATTACAACCATGGGTCGCGGAATACCGTTCCTATTAGGGGTCCCCCGGTGTAAATGCCTTACATCCCGGATCATAACATCCCCTTTTTTCATAAATACCGGCTCCAGCCTGGTTTCACCGCTTTCAATCCGGCGCAGGCCCTCGGCCTTACTTAGCATATGGGTCCCGTAGGTAAGTTCCAGGGGCCCATTTTCCGGGGTAACATCCACCAGGGAAAAGTTTACGGCCAGCTGGTAAGCCGGGGTTTCCTGGCCGGTTTCCGGGAATAGCAACTGGGTATCCCGGTGTATCTCCTGGTATTCTGAACCTGCCAGCGGGGTATCCGTAGCAAGCTGGCACATTACGCCATCTTTACCTACCAGTTTTTCAACAATGGCAAGGACCGTATCATTATCAATAATTTCGAGGTTGGTAAAAGGGGCGATAAAGGGCAGGGTAACATAATAGCGCGCTTTCCCCCGGTTTTGCTTGTGGCCTTCCAGTGCGATATGGCGCTCCAGCAGGGGTTGAAAAGCCCGGTTCCATTCATCCATTACCTGGGCCGGGAAAAGCCCGGGGACAATACAGAAGCCATCGTTAATTACAGCCTGCGCATAACTCTCAATCGGCTTCTCGTTCAATACCTGACTCATAAACTCTCCTTTAAGAAAAATAATTAGGTGTGTCTAAAAATTAATTATTCCTCTGAGAAAGTTACTTTTGGCTAGGAATTACCCAGGGTTGCTTTAGCCGCCCGGGCCGGGTCCGGTTGGTTTGGCTGCCGGTAGAAAATTCTAAAGTTTAGACCCTGGGGGTGATTCCCAAATTTTTCACCGAACAGGTTTAAGCCGCCTACATTCTTCGCATCCGGTTTAACTCCCAGCCGGAAAGAAATAACATTGGCCTGGTCAAGTTTTAAATCGGCAATAGTTAGACCTGATAGCCGGATGCCATCAATGCCAGCCTCTGTCCCGGTCACGTACCATTCTTTCAACAGGCCAAACTGGCAGTAATGGAGGGGCCACCAACCCGGCGTCAGGCGGCCCGGTTCGCCGCCGAAGTCCGCCGGGCTGGTCCAACAACCGATTTCTAACCCGTTAATCCACAGGGTAATATCCGAGGGCCAGTTCAGGTCAAAATGCGGAGCTTCGGAACAGATTTCCATGCTCAGGCGTAAGGTTTCGGGCACCGCCCCGGCCGGAAGCCGGTTTGGAAGGTGATATTCAAGGTAACCCTGCCTGAACCAGATTAATTGGGCGCTGCTGCGGTCCACTTCATAAAAAGAAGCCGGTTCATCCAGGACCCCAATAACCCCTTGCTGGCTTACCAACCCGCAGGTTGGGGCGGCCTCAAAGGCGGTGTAAGAGCCGATAGGGATATTTTGTTCAAAGATTTGCTCAACGGGGTCGTCAAAAAGGGGTAGTTCTACCATAATATTATCAAAGACCCGCATGCAGATTTTTTGGACACCCCGGTTGGCCGGTTCAAACCCGGTACGGACTAAACCGGCGTCTTCCAGCACATCTATATGCAGGGAAACCGTGGAAGCAGGAATATCCAGGGCCGAGGCAATATCGCTCACGCTGGCAACTTTGTTCCAGAGGTAGCGTAAAATTCTCAGCCGGTTGACTGAATCAAGGGCCTTCAACACAGTTAGAAACTGAGAATTTTCTATATCTCCACTAAGGAGAAGTTTTCGCCTGGGACCTTCTTGTGTCATCCTTAAAGTTCCCTGTTCAATAAAGATAGTTTGAAAGGCTATAGCGTTTTAATTTAATTTGAGTTTTTTGAATTGTAACAATTTATCCTGGTATTGACAAGTCTTTTAACATATATTACACTAATTTTATTGTAGCAAACGCAAAAATTAGTTAAGGCTTTTGCCTTATAGCATCCTGACAAAGTCCTACCCTTCATTGTCTTACAATCCAGTACAATATGTGATTACCCATAACATTAACCTTAAATTTGTTATAAGCTTTAAGTTTAATAATGTTTTCGAGGAGGAGAACACATGTTTAAGTACTATCAGAAGCTTGCCTTATTACTGGTTGTAATATTGTCTATGGCTTTGTTAGCTGCCTGTGGTGATAACACAGGTACTACGGCCCCGGCCGCCGCTACAACGGGCGTAACAACAACTTTGGCTGCGACAACCACCACGGCGGCTTCCGGGACAACTGCAGCCGGGGCTACAACGGCTGCGACAACCACAGTTGCCGGTGTTACTACCGCAGCTGGCGCGCCTACCGTAGCTGGAGCTACAACGGCGGCAGCGGGTGCGACTACCGCCGCCGCGGGTGCGACTACCGCTGCCGGAGCAACTACTGCCGCCGCAGGCGCGACTACTGCGGCCGGGGCGACTACCGCCGCTGCGGCAGGCAGCGTTACTTTTGCCACGAACGCTCCCAAGCTGGCTAAAAAGGATAAGTACAAAGTCGGGTTCGCCCAGACCGAAAGCAACAACCCCTGGCGGCTTGCCCAGACTGCCAGCATGAAGGATGAAGCCCAGAAACGCGGCTTTGACCTGGTTTACACGGATGCCGCCGGTTCTGCAGCCAAGCAGGTCGCCGATGTGGACTCCATGATTGCCCAGAAAGTAGACGCTATTTTCCTGGCTCCCCGCGAAGAGAAACCACTGGCAGCGGCGGTGAAAAAAGCTAAAGCGGCCGGTATACCAGTCTTCCTGCTGGACCGCAACGTGGACAAGACTCTGGCCAAACCCGGTGAGGATTATGTCACTTTTATCGGCTCCGACTTCATTGAAGAAGGCAAGCGGGCCGGTGACTGGCTGGTGAAAGCGACCGGCGGCAAGGCCAATATTATCCAACTTCTCGGCACAACCGGGGCTTCCCCGGCCAACGACCGCCGCAAAGGTTTTGAAGATGCCATTAAAGGCCAGGCCGGTATGAAGATATTGGCCTCCCAGGATGGTGACTTTGCCCGCGACAAAGGCCGCCAGGTGATGGAAACCTTGCTCCAGGCTAACCCGGACGTTAATGCGGTCTACGCCCACAACGACGAGATGGCTATTGGCGCAATCGCCGCGCTGGAAGCGGCCGGTAAGAAACCCGGCAAAGATGTCATTATCGTTTCGATTGACGGGGAGAAAGATGCCCTGCAGGCTATTGTAGATGGGAAGATGGGCGCGTCAGTAGAGTGCAACCCGCGCTTTGGCCCTAAAGCCTTTGACACAATGGTTAAATACGCGGCCGGGGAGCAAATTCCAACCGTAATCATCAACCCGGATAACTTCTACGATTCCAACAACGCCAAGGATTTCCTGGCAACCGCCTACTAACAAGTAGTGCAACCGGCCCGGTGATGGGAGGTTAAACTTCTCTCACCGGGCCGGTTGATTAAGTTGATATTGGTAAGTTTAGATTAGGAGTTGAGGTTAAAAGTGGCACAAGCTGAACCTCTCCTGTTAATGGAAGGCATTACCAAGACCTTCCCAGGGGTGCGGGCCTTGCGCGGTGCGTCCTTACGGGTCGGACCGGGGGAAGTCCACGCCGTAATCGGCCAGAATGGGGCCGGTAAGTCTACAATGATTAAAATCCTGACCGGGGCTTACCGGCGGGATAGCGGTTCAATTTTCTTCAACGGCAAGCCCATAGAGTTTCACTCGCCCCAGGCGGCCCAGCTTGCCGGGGTCAATACTATCTACCAGGAAATAAACCTGGTTCCCTTCCGCTCTGTAAGTGAAAATATATTTCTGGGACGCGAACCCCGGCGGCTCGGGTTTATTAACTGGTCCCGGATGAACGCCGAAGCCCGGGCCTTACTCCAACAGTTTGACGTCAAGATTGATGTTACCCGACCACTCTTAACCTATAACGTAGCCATCCAGCAGATGGTAGCCATTGCCAGGGCCATTTCTTTCAAGAGCAAGCTGGTCATCATGGATGAACCGACCTCCTCGCTGGATGATAAAGAGGTTTCAACTCTTTTTGAGGTAATCCGCCGCTTAAAGGCCCAGGGAGTTTCGGTTATTTTTGTCAGTCACCGCCTGGATGAGCTTTACGCGGTCTGCGACCGGGTTACCGTCATGCGGGATGGGCAGACGGTAACGGATAAAGCAATTAAAGAAATTACCAAACTTGAACTGGTGGCCCTGATGCTTGGTAAAGAGCTGGGAGAGGTAACTCGTTCCGGCACAACCGGTTTTAGTGAAGGGACCCACCAGGCCGAGGAACAATTACTGGAAGCCCGCAAGCTGAAGGTCGGGCACCGGCTTAATGATGTAGACCTGGATGTCCGGGCCGGTGAGATTGTCGGGTTGGCCGGGCTCCTGGGCTCCGGCCGGACCGAAGTTGCCCGGGCGGTTTTTGGGGCCGACCAGCTGGAAGGGGGCCAGGTAAAAGTGGACAACCGCCCGGTCCATTTCAGGTCTCCGGCCGATGCTATCAAAGCCGGAATTGGGTTTTGTTCGGAAGACCGGAAAGTGGAAGGCATTATTCCTTTTATGTCGGTCCGGGAAAATATGACGCTGGCCCTGCTGCCGCACCTTTCCCGGGCCGGGATTGTACAAAAAGCTAAACAACAGGAAATAGTCGAGAAATTTATCAAGCGCCTGGACATCAAGACAGCCGGTCCCGAACAGAAAATTAGAGAGCTGTCCGGCGGTAACCAGCAAAAGGTCCTGCTGGCCCGCTGGCTCTGCCTGAACCCGCGCCTGCTGCTGCTGGATGAGCCGACCCGCGGGATTGACGTGGGGGCCAAAAGTGAAATCCAGGCTTTGATTAATGAACTGGCTAATGAGGGGCTGGGAGTGCTGATGATTTCTTCCGAGCTGGAAGAACTTACCGAGGGTTGTGACCGGGTGGTAGTTTTGAGGGACGGCCATTCGGTCGCTGAAATCCCGCACGAAGGCATTTCGGAAAACGCGATTATGGCAGCCATGGTGCATGAGACAGCCGCTGCGCCAGGCGGGGAGAGAAACACCGATGTCTGAACTGAAAAGTGTTGAAAACACCCTGGCCAGTCCTACCGGTAAAGCTCCCACCGGACCTGCCCGGGGAAACGGTCTTAAGCGGGAGGGCCTGGGGAATTTCCTGCGGAGCTACGGTGCGCTCCTGGCCTTGCTGCTTTTAGTGATTTATAACATTATCTTTACTCGTAACTTCCTGACCACCCAGACTTTGAACGTTAACCTGACCCAGGTTGCTACAATTGTAATCGTGGCGACCGGAATGACCCTGGTAATCGCAACCGGCGGGATTGACCTTTCGGTAGGGTCGCTGATGGCAATCTCCGGGGCTCTCGCGCCGCTCATCTTTTTAAGTAAACAGGGGCCTTTCAGTGACCCGGTGCTGGGCGTAGTGGCGGCTTTCATTATACCGGTCCTGGTGGCCGGGGCCTTCGGGCTCTTTAACGGCTCACTGGTTACTCACTTTAAAATCCAGCCCATTATAGCGACCCTGGTGCTTTTCATCGCCGGACGCGGCATTGCCCAGGTGGTCACCAACGGGAACTTGCAGACCTTCCGCAACCCCTCATTCCAGTACATTGGCCTGGGCCGCCCTTTTGATATTCCCTTCCAGGTAATTTTGATGCTCGTCATCGTAGCCCTTACCGCCTGGGTTATGCGGGTAACAATTTTCGGGCGCTACGTTCTGGCGGTTGGCGGTAATGAAGCGGCGGCCCGGCTCTCCGGCGTCCCGGTTAACCGGGTTAAACTGGCGGTGTATGTCATAAGCGGCATCCTATCGGGCATTGCCGGTCTGATTGTAATTGCGATTAATTCCTCATCGGATGCCAACCTGGTCGGTCAGAACATGGAACTTGACGCTATCGCGGCGGTCGCCGTGGGCGGCACTCCTTTGACCGGCGGCCGGGTCACTATCTTTGGAACGCTAATCGGAGCCCTGATTATCCAGCTTATTCGCTATACCTTACTGGCGAACCGGGTTCCTGACGCGGCTGCGCTGGTGGTCAAAGCCGCTATTATCCTGGTGGCCGTTTACATTCAAAGGCCGCGCCAATCCTGATACCGGGAACCAGGGCCAGTGGCAAAGAAGAATTAAGGAGGCAAAATTTAGAATGGCTACCATCCCGGCGAATGCCGCCGCCGTACCGCCAGGCAAGAGTCAGTCGAACACGCGGGCGCGGGCCGCCAGCATATTGCAGCGGCAGGGAGTTTTAATTGCCCTGGTCCTGCTGGTGCTGTTCGGGTCAATCCGCTACGAAAATTTTCTTTCGGTTTACAATATTTCCAGTGTATTGCGGTTTAACTCGATGATCGCGCTAATTGCCCTGGGCATGACCTTTGTAATTATGACCGGCGGCATTGACCTTTCGGTGGGGTCGGTAGCGGCCCTGGCAAGCGTAGTAGCCGCCCAGGTTAGCCCTAACGGCCTGCTGCCAGCCGTAGCCGCAGCTCTGCTGGTCGGGATTTTTATCGGGTTCTTGAATGGATTTATCATTGCCAAACTGCATATCCTGCCTTTTATTACTACCCTGGCGATGCTGTTGGCGGCCCGCGGTATGGCCCTCATCCTGGCTAACAATACTTCAGTATCGGCCTCATATGAGACTGATTTCACTAAATTGGGCCAGGGAGATTTGTTTGGAATAGACTTCCTGCCCATCCCGGCAGTCATAATGGTCGCGGCTTTTTTGGTTGGTATCATTGTAATAAACTACACCGGTTTTGGCCGTCACGTCCTTGCCGTTGGCGGCAATGAAGAAGCCACCCGCCTGATGGGCTTACCGGTGGACCGGATTAAGATTGCGGTTTACACTATTAACGGGGCCCTGGCCGCCCTGGCCGGGATAATTCTGGCTTCCCAATTTGGGGCCGGGCAGCCCCTGGAAGGCAACGGCTGGGAGCTTTCGGCTATCGCCTCAGTGGTAGTAGGGGGCACCCTGCTCACCGGCGGCATGGGCTCTGTCGGTTCAAGCCTGATAGGCGCTTTGCTGTTAGGTTTGATTTTCAATATTCTTAATTTTGAAAATGGTCGCGGCTTTATCAGCTTAAGCGCGTACTGGCAGTCGGTTATACGGGGCTTTTTCCTGCTGGTTGTGGTGCTTCTACAGAACCGGCTGGCCCGCCGGAACAAAACCTGATAGGTTGCAATAGGGCCGTTGGAGCGAAACCTGGCCCACCGGTCAACAAATTAAGTGCTCAATATCTTAAAGCACCAATCATGAACCGCCTGGTTCATACCGGAATCAAAAACCGGCTTCCACTTATATGGAGCCGGTTTTTGATTCCTGCCTTTTTATAAAACCTTTCTGGCGCGATTAGCGCATGAAAGTCGGGGCCATCTTTTCAGCGTAGTCCCCGATAATGGGTAACTTGGTCTTGTTGCCGCGAGTGCCTTCCATGATCAACCAGATAGTAATACCCAGGTATCCCAACCAGATTACCAGGCCCAGGATGTTCAAGATATTCCACAGGCCGTAATTCAGGAACAACATGGCGGTCAGAATTCCAAAGAGAATCCGGATTGCCAGGTTGAACAGGCCGAAGAGGAAAGCCTGCATGGCGTGGAAGCGGACAAACTCGTTTTGTTTTTCCATTGCCAGCACAATTAATGCCCCGATAAAGCTAAAGATATAGGCAATAATAATCGCGGTATTCGGGGTCATGCTGCTGGTAGTCGGTTGAGCGCGATAGGGTTGCCCATAAGGCGGTTGCCCGTATTGCTGCGGGGGCTGCCCATACTGCTGGGGCGGCTGGCCGTACTGCTGCGGCGGTTGCCCGTATTGCTGGGGCGGCTGGCCGTACTGCTGGGGCGGCTGGCCGTACTGCTGCGGGGGCTGTCCATAAGGCTGACCCTGTGGCGGCTGCCCGTAGGGTTGATCCTGCGGGGGCTGTCCGTAAGGCTGGCCCTGCGGCGGTTGCCCATAAGGCGGCTGACCCTGGGGTTGTCCGTAAGGAGGTTGCCCGTAAGGCGGCTGGCCCTGGGGCGGCTGGCCCGGCTGCCCATATGGGGGCTGACCCGGAGGATAGGGAGGCTGAGACATGTTAAGTTAGCTCCTTTCCGACTTCCACATGGTAATGCGTGGCTGGCGGCTGGAAATTTCCATTAATAAAATTGGCGAACAGGTTTAAAATTTAGCGCTTTCTAATAAGGCGTTAATTTATTATACAATGCCATACAATAGCTGTATGTGATGTAAATCATTATTCCCACCCACAACCTGATATGTTTGCAGAATAGAGCTGATTTGAGAAATAACAATTTTATCATCGAAAAATGTAATAAATTACCCTCTATTTACTTTTATGGCCCATCTGATGCATATATACCAATTGTAGTAACCATTATTTGAAGAGAATTAGCTCATATATTCCAATTTGGGCTAAAAATGCCTTGACAGCGTCAAAAACCGGCTTTATAATCGAACTGAACGTTTGTTCTAATCGTTGAGTTTAGAAACCAGGAAAGCGGAAAAGCTTATGACGACCGGATACAGGACAGATCTTTTCACTGATTATCAACCTGTGGAATATTATGAGATGTTACAGGTGCAGCCTGGTGCCAGTAAACAAACGATTGAGGCTGCCTACCGCCGGATGGCCTGGCAGTACCATCCAGATTACAACCATTCGGAAGAGGCTACTCGCCGGATGCAGCAAATTAACGCCGCTTACGCCACTCTGAAAGACTCCCGCCGCCGTCAGGCCTACGACCAGGAGTTTCTATACGACACGGTCGAAACCGAAACCCAGGACGCTTACGCCGAATACGAATACAGCGACAGTGGCGGAAGCTACACCGGCCGGTCTACCCGCCGGGTCGGTATTTCCTTCCGGACCAAATTTGAAGTTTTCGCCATACTGGTAACCCTGCTGATTATTGGCACGGCCCTATTTGTCCAGAGCCCGTCGGTCACGGCGGTAGAAGAAAACCCTGTCACCGGAGTTTCCAACAAGAGTGTAGTCTCCAACTACCCGGCCCCGGTGTTGCGCACCCTGTTTTATGATGATTTCGAAGGGGCCAAAACAGGGGGCTGGAAGTCAGGCAACGCCTGGCACCTGACTACCCGCCAGGCATACTCCGGAAAGACCAGCCTATGGGTCGGTGATGAAGCTAAAGGCGCTTACCGGCCGAACCTGGATGTCACCGCCGAACTGCTCAAGCCGGTCGATTTAACCGGCATCTCGCACCCGGTCCTGCGGTTTCGCCTGGACGGGCAAGCCGGACAAAACCCGGGCGGCCCAGCGGAAGACCGCCTGCTGATTGAAGCGGCCGGTCCCGGCCAGGCTTTCCAGCCGGTCTTTGAAACTCGCTCCGCTTACAGCCACTGGGAAGAAATCTCGGTTGACCTTTCGAAATTCAAAGGGGCCGAAATAAACCTGCGGGTCCATTTCATCAGCGGGCCGGGTAAGAATATCACCAATAACACCGGCTATTACCTTGACGATTTCCGGGTAGATAATGAATTGCCTGGCCGCTAAAACAATATTTAAAGCCAAAATTCGGAACTTTTATAAGGTTAGCTACGTATAGTATATTAGCCAGGTTGTGTCCGCTGTATCTCTGTAATAATTAAGGCCCAGCCTATGCTATAATTCTTTGCAAGGGATCGAAACCGGTCCTATGAACGCAAGAATTGATTGTTTTGTAGGCTAAGCCTGTAAAAAACAGGTTACTATAGGAGAAATCTTACGACCAAAGCTAATATTAATAATTTATTTCGAAGTGCGGCTGCTGGGTCCCTGGCGGGTATTGAACGAAACCACCAGGACGAAGAAATCAGCTTTACTGACGATTCTTTAAACTTAAATGATTCCACCGCTATTCAAACAACCGAAACCGTTACACCTAGCGAACCTGAAGCATTAACCGGAGAAATCGTCTCGGATGCCGACTTTGAACCGCTTGAGGACCTGGAAGTAGGTCCGCGCGAAAAACATCCCAGGGCCACCAACCATAAGACCGCCGCTCCCCGCGAGCGCACCCTGATTGTCGGGGTAGGTCAAAACGGTGACCTGTTTGAGGTGCAAGACTCACTGGACGAACTGGAACAACTCTGCGATACCGCCGGGTTGGAAGTCGTTGGCCGGTCTTTCCAGAACATTGGCAAACCTCACCGCGCCTTCCTGATCGGCACCGGTAAAGTTGAAGAACTCAAACGCATGTGCCGTGAACTGGAAGTGGAAGTAGTGGTATTTGACCGCGAACTAACCCCGACTCAGACCCGCGAGTTAGAAGAATCCTTTGGGATTAAACTTCTGGACCGGACCGGCATTATCCTTGACATCTTTGCCAGCCGGGCCAGGACCCACGAAGGCCGCTTGCAGGTAGAACTGGCGCAGTTGGAATACCGCCTGCCGCGTTTGACCCGCTTATGGACTCACCTTTCCCGCCAGACCAGTGGCGGGCGCAGCTCCGGTGGCGTGGGCGTCAGGGGTCCCGGTGAAACGCAGTTGGAAGTTGACCGACGGAACAGCCGGACCAGGGTCAGCCACCTTAAAAAAGAACTGGAAAATGTCCATACCCACCGCGAGCTTTACCGGCGGCGGCGCAAACTGGAAGGTATTCCGGTGGTTTCCCTGGTTGGGTATACCAACGCCGGAAAATCTACGCTGTTAAATAAGCTGGCTAATTCGAACGTGTATGCCGAGAACCAGCTTTTTGCAACGCTCGACCCGACCACGCGGCGGGTGAAACTGCCTAACGGCCGTGAAATTCTTCTGACCGACACGGTAGGGTTTATCCAACGGCTACCAACTAAACTGGTTGAAGCATTCCGCTCGACCCTCGAAGAAGTAAACGAGGCCGACCTGTTAATTCACGTACTGGACTTTACCCATCCGAACGCCCAGGAGCAATCGGAGACGGTGGCAACAGTGCTGAAGGATTTAGGCGCCGATGATAAACCGCAAATCGTCGCCCTGAATAAAATCGACCAATACCGGGGTGAAGAAGGCGGGATTGTTTCGCCGGAAGAATTGAGCAAAGAGTTTGAACTGCCGGAGGAATACGTTCCGATTTCAGCGTCACGCGGAATTGGCATGGACTTGCTAATAGCCAAGATTGAGGCTGCCCTGGACAAAGATCTGAAGGAAATCGAAACCCTGGTTCCTTACGGTAAGGATGAACTGGTTGCTTTATTCCACCAGAAAGGCTTTATCGAGACCGAAGAGCACCGGGAAGCCGGGACCTATCTCAAAGGACGCATATCGCCCAAGTACGCCAGCCAGTACGAAGAGTACCCGGCTGAAAAGAACCGGCAAAAAGCTTCCTAGGCCCGGCCCGTTAAAGCCGCCTTGCACTTGTAAAGGCGGCTTTTTTGTTTAAAAATACCCAAAACAGGGCCGGAATTATGTTATAATACCGCTGAGGTGACGAAAAAGAATGAAGTTTACGGACCAAATCAGGAATATTTGTAATTTTTATGGTGATCCGCCACAGGGTAAATTTCCGCGTGGCAGTCGCAACGCCCCTTATATCGCCTCCATTTGCTGGCATTAGCTTACCCCCTGCCTGCTTTTCCTTTTTAGAATTTAGAACGTAAGATATTTAACTTTGCTGCTTTAGGCGGCCCTGTTTATACACGGGGGCCAGGCTATAATCGTGGCAAAACATGGAGGCAATATAGACCGTGATTGATAAATTAGCACAATTAGAAGAGCGTTACGACCAGTTAAGCGCACTGCTGTCCGACCCGGCAAATGCCAACGATAATGACAAACGGCGGCAATACGGTAAAGAGCAGTCCGAACTCGAGCCGATTGTTTCCAAGTTCCGGGAATTTATGGTAAACCAGACGGCGCTCAAAGAAACCGAGGCGCTGCTGTCCGATAAAGAAATGGCCGAAATGGCTAAAGAAGAAGTAGGCTCGCTTCAGAAGGCCGGACAGGCTTTGATGGAAGAAATCAAAGTGTTGCTGCTGCCCAAAGACCCCAACGATGAAAAAGACGTTATCGTGGAAATCCGGGCCGGGGCCGGTGGTGACGAGGCGGGTCTTTTTGCGGCCGATTTGTTCCGCATGTACACCAAGTACGCCGAACGAAAACGCTGGAAAATCGAAATCATGTCGGGCAATAGCAGCGGCATTGGCTCGGTAAAAGAAGTTATTTTCGAGGTTCACGGCCGGGGTGCTTATAGTTACCTCAAGTACGAAAGCGGTGTCCACCGGGTGCAGCGCGTACCGGCCACCGAAGCCAACGGCCGCATTCACACTTCCACCGCAACCGTGGCGGTAATGCCCGAAGCGGAAGAAGTAGATGTCCAGATTAACGATAACGACCTGCGGATTGACGTTTACCGCTCAACCGGTCACGGTGGACAGAGCGTAAACACCACCGATAGCGCCGTCCGGATTACACACCTTCCCAGCGGCCTGGTGGTTACCTGCCAGGATGAAAAGTCCCAGCTTAAAAATAAGGCCAAAGCTATGGCCGTTTTACGCACCCGGTTGTATAACCTGGAGCTTGAAAAACGCCAGGCCGAACTGCATGAGCAGCGGATTAGCCAGGTGGGTACGGGCGACCGCAGCGAGAAAATCCGGACTTACAATTTCCCGCAGGACCGGGTAACCGATCACCGGATAAAATTGACCCTCAGTAACTTGCCTGGTATTCTGGATGGTGCAATTGATGAGCTGGTAACTACGCTCCAGACGACCGATCAGGCGGAAAGATTGCGGGATGCCGGCTTAGCCACAGACGGCCAGGATTAGCTTTGAATCGGACGCTCCCGGTTAGATTTGGTAGACATGTATGAAGCGGGCTAAAGAATTACTGGTCCAGGCAGTCGAAACACTGCTGGCGGTCAGGGATGATACGGCACAACTGGACGCGGAAGTACTCATGATGTTCCTCCAGGGTTACGGCCGCGCCCAGCTTTACTCGCGCCTGGATGAGCCGGTTGACGATGAAACCGCCCGCCGCTTTTTAGAACTGGTGGCTCGCCGCGCCCAGGGTGAGCCCATCGCCTACATCACCAGCCACCGCGAGTTTATGGCCCTGGATTTTTACGTGGACCGGCGGGTGCTCATCCCCCGGCCCGAAACCGAACTCCTGCTGGAATATACCGCCCAGAAGATGCGCGATAAAGGCTGGACCGGCGAAGAAATTGCGCTGGTTGACGTGGGGACAGGCAGCGGCGTTATTGCGGTGTACCTGGCCCTGCGCTTTCCCCACGCCCGCGTTTATGCCACCGATATATCCCCGGAAGCCCTGGATGTGGCCCGCATGAACGCGCGCCGGTTTGAAGTAGAGGACCGGATTAACTTTTTGCAGGGCAACCTGATGGATCCGCTGCCGGAGCCAATCAAAATCCTGGTCTCCAACCCGCCTTATACTATCCTGGCGCAGGTTGAGCCAAACGTCGCCCGGTATGAACCAAACGTGGCGCTGGATGGCGGTCCCAAAGGACTGGCAATCTACCGCGAATTGCTGGGACAGGCCCGCAGCCGCCTGAGCCGCCCCGGCATGATTGCCCTGGAAATCGGTTCCGAACAGGCCACTGATGTCTCTAACCTGGGCCGGTTCTTTTTCCCCGGCTGCCAGATTGACGTTTACAAAGATTACGCCGGACTTGACCGGGTGGTCATCCTGGATATCGCAGAGGAAACCACTAACCTCGCCTGAAAAGGGTATTTCGCAGATTCAGGCATTTCAACTGTTGTAAGCAAAGTATTTAATACCGTGATAGGTTCAGAGCAACCGGCAAGCGGCCTTCAAAGGCTTTTGCAGACTGGTTTTTAACTCTGTGCTGCCCGCTGGCTGCCAATGCTTAAGTGTGGATGGGAGATTTGTTACCGCATGCCTGGTTTTCCTTTTTTAGAGATTTCTCCTGCGACAAAGTTGATACACCGGCTAACCCTCAAGTTAGCCCTGCTTACCCTGGCTAATGCCGGTTGGTCCTCGCTGGTCACCCGCAAATACGAGCGCACTAAAAATAAAGACTATAAACTGGTAGGCGAACTCAGCAGCGACTCCGAGGCATTCTTAAGAGCGGTCGAAGCGATTACCGGCGCGCCCATTTCCTATGGGAACCAGGTAAAAGTCCTGACCAACGGCGACCAGATCTTCCCGGCGATGCTTGATGCAATCTGCTCCGCCGAGAAAACCCTAAACCTGGTGACCTTTGTCTACTGGAAAGGCCCTATCGCGCCCCAGATTGCCGAGGCAATCTGCGAGAAAGCCCAGGAAGGGGTCAAGTGTAACGTATTGCTGGACGCGATTGGCGCCGCCCCGATTGACCTGAGGTTGATTGAAAAAATGGAAAATGCCGGGGTCAAAGTAGCCTGGTTCAGGCCGCCGCGCTGGCATAACATTAAAAAATTAAATAACCGTACCCACCGTAAAATTCTGGTGGTGGACGGCAAGATTGGTTTCACCGGCGGCGTGGGAATCGCCGAAGAATGGATGGGTGATGCCCAGGACCCTCTACACTGGCGGGATACCCACGTCCGGGTAGAAGGCCCGGCCGTACGGGGTCTACAGGGAGCCTTCTGCGAAAACTGGCTGGAAGCAACCGGCGAAGTCCTGGCCGGGGAAGATTATTTACCTTCCCTGCCCACATTACCGGGCGATATTTGCGCCCAGGTGACCAGGAGTTCGGCGGGCAAAGGCGATACCAATATCGAAACGCTCTTTTTCCTGGCGATTGCCTCAGCCCAGGAACGGCTCTGGCTGACTACGGCTTACTTTGTACCCCGGCCCGCCCTGGTAGACGTGCTGACAAGGGCCGCTAAACGCGGCGTGGATGTCCGGGTGCTGGTGCCGGGCCCGCACATGAACCACAAAATCGCCCGTATCGCCGGGCGGGTCAATTATAGCAAGTTAATGAAAAAGGGCGTCCGGATATACGAATACCAGCCGACTATGCTCCACGCAAAAACCCTGGTAGTTGATAGCGCCTGGTCCACCATCGGCTCGACCAATTTCGACAACCGTTCTTTTGCTCTGAATGACGAAGTTAATATCTCATTCCACAACAGGACATTAGCCAGGGCCCTGGAAAAACAGTTTCTTTTAGATCTGGAACGCTCCAGGGAGTTTCAGGAGCGCAAGTGGAGCCGCCGGGCGCTCTGGAAAAAGATACTTGAAAAACTGAGCAGTATTTTTAGCCCGCAACTTTAGGGGTCCGTAGTCAGTTAATATTCGCGCTGACCTGGCCTTATCATTCCGAGTACTCCGTAAAACAGGTTTTGCCACCCTTCTGCTTAATTAATAGAGGCATCCATCCCGCTGTCATCCTGAACCATCCACCCCCTGTCATCCCGAGCCGAGGCGAAGGCACCCGATGGGTACCCGGATTCCTCGACTACGCCTGGAATGACAGGGCGGTAGGCAATCGCAAAGAGCAGACTGCGCTCCTGATTAAAGGCTTCTAGCCGGTACATTTCCAATGTAATCCTCGATCAAGATATAGTTGCTCACCGTAATATGGGGCAAAAACCGCCGTGTATAGAAAGATTTTCCTGCTCCCAACTTGAACAATGCCCGCCCCTGGCATACAATAGCACCACAAGGCTTAGTGTGGCCTGGAAACGAAAGGAGAACCGTGTGGCTTCTATAGTAGACCTGGCGGAACAGGCTTTACTGGCCCGCCAGCAACTGCCCGCTGAATTTGGCCCGGAAGCGGTCTGTCCCAGTTACGATGGCCTGGGACTGGCGAACGCCGCCGCCCTGGCGACCCACTGGCTCGCCCCGGATGCCCCACCGCTGCACGACCAACCGGCCCTTCCTCACTTTCAACCGGAACTTTTAAACCAACCCGCTGTTAGCCGGGCCTGGCAAGACTGGCAAAACCAGGGCGAAATCAAGCAGGTAGTTTTCTTATTAATTGATGCCCTGGGTTATGACCAGTTGCGGGTCATGATGAATGACGGCACCACCCCCGGACTAGCCGCCGCCGCCGCCTCCCCAAAGGGGTTCTTTATGCCCGCCACAACGGTCTACCCCAGCACCACCACTACGGCTCTGACGTCAGCCGCTACCGCCTACGCACCAGCCCAACACGGTATTATGGGCACCTATGTTTACTTCCGTGAAATCGGCGCCATAATGAACGTTATCGGGTTCCGGCCCAGCCTGGCCCCTACCAGTGCCTCCTTCCTGGAACACCAGGTTGACCCTGATACGCTGGTGCCGGTGCCCAATATTTACCGGCGGTTGGAGCAGGCCGGGGTACTGGTGGATATTGTCAATTATTCGGCTTTTAAAGGTTCTAGCATTAGCCGCTTTACCAGCGCCGGAAGCCTGGCCGGGCAAAAGAACTACAACGGCTATATAACAGCCGCCGATGGCTTCGCCCAACTGCGCCAGCGTTTACAGGCCCACACCGAGGCCAGTGAAAAGAGCTTCACCTATATGTATCTCTCTACGGTAGACAGCACTGCCCATAAGTACGGGCCGCTCTCCGCCAGCAACCGGGCCGAAGTCGGTGCCCTGGACTTTTCCCTGTGCCGCGAACTTTTAGAGCCGCTAGCCGGGCGGGGTGATATTGCATTAATTGTGGTGGCCGACCACGGGCAGCGCCTCAGCGACCCGGCCAAAGCAGCCTGGCTGAACGATTACCCGGAACTGGCCGAGATGCTGGCCGTACCGGTGACAGGCGAGGCCCGGACAGGCTACTTACACCTGAAGCACAATGCCGAAATGGCGGCGGTTGACTATATCAACCGCCACCTGGGCAAACATTTCCTGGCTGTACCGCAAGCCGAAGCAGTCGCGCTGGGGTTATTCGGCTTGCCAGGCCAACCGCTGGGGCCGGAGTGCAGCGACCGCACCGGCGACCTGCTGCTGGTGCCTAAAAATGATTGGCTGGTCCGGCAGCAGTTGACCAAAGAGCCGCGCCAGGACTATTTCAACGGCTGTCACGGCGGCCTGAGCCGGTCGGAAATGCTCATTCCGTTTCTGGCTTATCGTTTATAGAAACTAGCTTCATAAAAGGACAGGAAACTTTATAATGCCTCTGTTTAAAATTGATTTGAGATTAAAACCGGACCTGACCGGCGAAAAGGCCCTGGCTGGCTGGCCTGAAACCTCACTCAGCCCGGACTTCCTGGTTGTCGCCAGCGGCCTGGCCCGCTTTGAGCTTGAAAGCAAGGTAGTCGGGATTTCAGCCGGGGATAGCCAGCCTACCGCCACCGCTACCGACCACTTAAATAGCAAAGAAATTAACTACTGGCTGCCCGATTACACCGGCGGGTTTGCCCTGAACCTGGGAGACGCCGCCCTGAGTGTTAAGACCGGCCGGAAACAAAGCGCACTGGCCCGTTTTATCGAGGAGCCGCTCGATCTGCGTTTTGAAAGGATTAAACCGGCCGGAAATTCTAAAAAACACCAGGAAGATTTGAAAATAAGCTTCCGGTTTAACGGTGAAACCGTAATTGAATCCCTTATTTCCGAAAACCTGGCCTGGGCCGAAATCGCCCGCGCCATCCAGGATTTTATCGTCCAACTCTTAACGTTGAACCCGCAGCTTAACGACCAAAAAGACCTGGCCCACCTGCGGAAGACAGTCAGTGAACTAGTAAGTTAAATTCTTTCAGGGAAAGATAAACCTGGAACGTAGTAGGTGGGATGTAGAAAATGGAACGTGGAACGTAATTTGGTAATACAGGTTAAAAGAATTTTAAAGTTTGATTTTATCACCGGATTGTTACCTGAGACAGGTGCAATGTTGAGCGTTTACCGTTTTACGTGCGGCACGCCACGTGTTAATCTAACTCAAACGTTAATCTAACACAGCCTTATAACAATTAAGCTATAATGGCTTAACTGGAAAATCGCCGGTAAAATTTAGCCGGAAATGGGAAAGACGAGGTTCGGATAATGAGCAAAGAAAATATTTACCTACCGCCTACACCCTCCCTGATTATTCCCAATGTCATTGAGAATACGCCTCGTGGCGAGCGCAGCTATGACGTCTATAGCCGCTTGCTCAAGGAGCGGATTATCTTTTTGGGGACTGGGATTGATGATGATATTGCGAACGTAGTTATCGCGCAATTGTTGTTCCTGGAACACGAGGATGAAGAGAGAGATATAACGATTTATATCAACAGCCCGGGCGGTTCCGTAACTGCCGGCCTCGCAATCTATGACACAATGCAATTCGTCAAACCGGATGTAGTGACCATGTGTATGGGTTTGTCCGCTTCGATGGCAACGATCCTGTTGTGCGCCGGGGCAAAGGGCAAGCGCTATGCCTTGCCGCATAGCACCATCCACCAGCACCCCGCCGGGGCCGGTCAGATTAAGGGTTATGCCCCTGACGTGGAAATCCAGGCCCGCTTCCTGTTAGACCTGCAGCGCCGGACCCAGGAAATTATGGCCCGCCACACCGGCCGGACCGTTGAAGAACTCAATCGCGACTTTAACCGGGATAAATATTTCTCCCCGGAAGAAGCGGTTGAATACGGTTTTATTGACGAAGTCCTGGTCAAAGAACCTAAAGTCAGCGCCGCCCGCTAATTTAGAATTAAAAATACCTGTTTCCTTAAATCTGGAAACAGGTATTTTTGTTATGTCAAGTCCCGGAAGTTTTACAAAAGGACGACTGACCGCGACTCGGCTGAGTCCAACGCCCGCATTATAATCTCCCAGTCTTTGAGCGCTTCTTCCACGCTGGCTACAACCGGCGCGTTTTCGCGGATGGCCCGGTAGAAATTTTCAAACTCCCCGACATAGCCGCCATCGTGGTCCGGGTCGTTGTATTCTTCGACTACCCGGGCCTCTTTTCCGTTTCCTTCAGTAAGGACAGCCTTACCCCTGGTAAGGTGAATCGCCCCACCGGAACCCAGGATGTCAGTCATGACCATACCACCGGCCTGGTCTTTGGCGGCCCCGGCGAAAACCAGGCTACCTACCGCGCCACTCCGGAAGCGTAAATTTAGGACTACCGTATCCAACCCGCCCATCACCGGGTGGACCGACTTGGTAAAGGCCTGTAACTGTTCAACTTCACCGCCCAACTCACGCAGCGCGGCGGCCTGGTGGACCCCGGCATCGGCGAAAATGCCGCCCCGGTACTGGTTATCCTGCCGCCAGGGCGTGGACGAAAAACCGGATGAAGTTTCGGTCCAGAACCGCGAAACCATCTGAATGAGGAAGGGCTGTCCAATCCGCCCGGCCGCCATCCATTCTTTAACCTTTGCAAAATCGTTGCGGTAGTGATAATTCTCGGCAATGACCACTTTAGTATCGGTGAAACCGCGCAGGGTATCGACCAGCTCGCGGCCCTGTTCCAGGTTGGCCGCCAGCGGTTTCTCGGCGATAACGTGCTTTCCGGCCCTGACCGCATCCAGGATAAATTGGCTGGTCAGGTGGATGGGCAGCGAAAGCAACACCGCTTCCACGTCATCCGCTGCCAGGACTTCGCGGTAATCGGTGGAAACCCGGCAGCCGGGGCTGTTCAAGTCGGACTCGGCCAACCTGGCAACTTCCTGGGCGGCTTTCGGGTCAATATCGCAGCAAACTACTACCCGGTACTTATCGTTCAACTTCTTGAGGGCGGGCCAATGTAACCATTTAACCGCCAGTCCCGATCCGATAATGCCTAGCTTGAGGGGTTCCGCTTTCTTTTCTTTAGCTCCAGCCACTTGAACAGTTCCTTTCGTTTAACAGTAGTCAGAGGTCAGAGGTCAATAGTCAGTAGGGGCAGGCAGTAGTCAGAGGTTAGTAGGGACAAAAAGTAGCCGGTAGTCCGGGTAATCAGTGGGAAAGCGGCACATTAGGAGACTATAAGTAGTAGTCAGTAAATTGGTTTAAAACCAATCTACTGACTAGTGCCTATGTGAAAATCTCTACACTTCTTTCTTTCCCGGCTGCCTACTGGCTACTGACCTCTGACTACTGTTAAAAACTAATCCTTGTAGGGAACAGGCACAACCTGGGCCTGGAGTTCGGCAAAGAGCATGTCGATTACCGACCGCGCCTTGCTGACACTTTCCTCGACCGGGACGCTCTGGCGTTCGGACTGGCTGCGCTGTTTGAACTCAATCGAGTTGGTCTTCAGGGAGCGGTCACTTACGACCAGGCGCAAGGGCATGCCCAGCAAATCCGAGTCGGCAAACTTGACGCCGGGGGTTGCTTCGGACCGGTCGTCAAAGAGTACCTCTAACCCGGCCTTGCGCAATTCGCGGTAGAGCCGTTCGGCGGTTTCCGATACAACCGGATTATTGCTGTTCAGCATCACCAGGTGGACGTGATAAGGCGCGATAGAAACCGGCCACATCAAGCCGTCTTTATCGCGGAACTCTTCAGCGACGCAGGCCAGCAACCGTCCGCTGCCGATGCCGTAAGAGCCCATGATAACCGGCTTGGACTGGCCGTCTTTATCCAGGAAATTGGCCCCGAAAGCTTCGCTGTACTTGGTGCCCAGTTTGAAGATGTTGCCAACTTCCACCCCACGGGAAGCCCGCAAAGGCTCACCGCAATTGACGCACGGTTCGCCGCCATTGGCCGCCGCAATATCGGCCACTATATCAGCGGTGTAATCGCGCCCGTAGTTGACGTTTTTCAGGTGGAAACCTTCTTCGTTCGCGCCGACCACCAGGTTAGGGGTGCGGGATACCAGGTCGTCCACCAGCACCAGGGCGTTAATTCCCGTCGCGCTGGCATAGCCGGGTACGGCACCGGCCGCCCGAATTTCTTCGGTCTGGGCCGGGCGCAATTCGACCGCTTTGACCGCATTCGAAATTTTGGTTTCGTTGGCTTCCATATCGCCGCGCACAATCGCCAGCACCAGGCGGTCGTAGCGGGTTTCAGTGCCGCTACTTTCGTCTTTATTGACAAAAGTGGCCGTGAAAAATACCGCTTTGCCGGTCCTGGAACTCGGAATGCCCAGGAATTGAGCCAGGGCCTCAATGGTCTTGGTTCCCGGCGTGGCAACTTTTTCAGCCGGCAAAGCTTCTTCAACCGGCGCTTCCGGTTTGCGGAAGACCGCGACCTGGCGGTTGGAACTGTAACCGCAGCTATCGCAGACGATCAGGGTATCTTCCCCGATGGGGGTCAGGTACATGTATTCGTGCGCCAGCGACCCGCCCATCATACCCACGTCACTTTTAACCGCGATAACCGGCAAACCAACCCGGTTAAAGATATTAAAGTAAGCCTGGTAATGATTACGGTACTGGCGGTCCAGCCCTTCGTAATCGGCGTCCAGGCTGTAAGAGTCTTTCATGGTAAATTCGCGAGTGCGGATCAGACCGGCCCGGGGACGGGCTTCATCGCGGAACTTGGTCTGGATATGATAAATGAGCTGGGGCAACTGGCGGTAGGAGCGGATTTCTTTATGGGTCAGGTCCCCAATTGTTTCCTCGTGGGTCATTGCCAGGACCATATCCCGGCCGCCCATATCCTGGAAGCGCGCCAGTTCTTTTCCGATTTCGAACCAGCGCCCGGTTTCTTTCCACAGGTCGGCCGGGTGAACCACCGGCATCAGGATTTCCTGGCCGCCGATTGCATCAATTTCTTCCCGTAAAATATTTTCGATTTTCTTAATGGACCGGTAGGCCAGCGGCAGGAAGGAGAAAAGGCCCGAACCTATCTGCCTGATATAGGCCGCCCGTAATAACAACTGGTGGCTGGCAACTTCAGCGTCTCCCGGCGCTTCCCGCAAAGTCTGTCCAAAGCTCTGGCTCTGGCGCATAAATAGCTGTTCCTTTCTCTTTATCTGGATGCATCAGTTCCTGGTAATTCCCGGAAAACTTTTGAATTGCAAAAAGGTTAACTTTATAAAATATCTCTTTGAGCAAGGATTTATTTTAGTCTTAAACGCCTTTTTTTTCAAGCTCGCAAAAGAGCTTTACCAGGCGTATCAAAGAATAATACAAAAGAATTTGAAGCGGTCAGCAGGCTGATGCGACTAGTTTTCTCTCAATTCAGCATTTCCTCATTTCACAAAGCCTTTTAATAAAATAATAGGTGTTTAGCTTTTTTTTCTAAATGCATTAATTCCCTGTACTTTAGTTAAAGCTGTTGACAAAAATAACCTGAAAGTGATGCTGCGTTGCGCTCTAAAACCGTTTGAGGACCAAACTGAACATCCGAATTGGGTAACCCGTTCTCGTAAAACTTATCCGTTAATCCTGGAAGCATTTGGTGATGAGTCCATCTTTGAAGCAAAAATTAATCTTCCTCACTAATATGTAGTCCTTTAACCGGCCCGGTATTTTATCCTCCCTGAAACTTATAATTCAGGCTACTTTAATTATTTCTTTATTTTCCTTTTGCTTCAATCTAAATTGACATGCCAGATAGACTAATTTAATATCCAGCTGATAGCTATCAGCTATTACATATAGAAGTATCTATACAAACCAGACGGTTATCTCAGAATTTCGTTATTTAAACATTCTGATAAATATCAGAATCTCGACTTCGCTTCTGGGGCCTTAGAAACTAACCTTTCCAGGGAAATTTGTCGCAAGACAACTGTCACAGGAGAAAGTTTAAGAAAGGAAAGCTTTAAAATGGAACAACCAACCAGCTTGCGGTTTTATTTTGACCCGGTTTGCCCCTGGGCCTGGCGCACCTCGCTGTGGATTAGAGAAGTGGCTAAAGTAAGGAACCTTAACATAGATTGGGATATCTTAAGCCTGCAAGCCGTCAATAAGGGTAAAGACAGCCTCAAAGAAACTCACTTCAAAAGTGAAAAAGGTTTCAGGATTATGGCCCTGCTCCGGCGCAAATACGGCGAAGCCGAAGCTAACGACCTGGTAGACAAACTTTACCTGGAACTCGGCCAGGCCACCCATGACCGCAAAGAAGACATTGGCGAAGACTCGATTATGCTGGCCGCCCTGAAGAATATTGGCCTGGACGAAACTATCCTGCACGAAGCCATGGATGATAGCACTACCCTGGATGACGTCATGAGCGCCCACGAAAATATTGTGGCGCAGGGTGGCTTTGGCGTACCGACCCTGGTCCTCCAGGAGAACGGGACTTCTACCAAACCGGCCTTCGGTCCGGTGATTGATAAAGTCCCGACCGGTGAAGATGCGGGCGAACTCTGGGACCGGGTAGAATGGCTGATGCACCGGACCGAGTTCTTTGAACTGAAACGCAGCCGCTAAAAGCCGCAAATACTCCGGACCAACCCTGACCTGAAGTAGGGTTTAACTAAAAGGCAAAGTGTGAAGTTTTAAGGCACTTTGCCTTTTTTAATTCCTTTAACCACTAACAAATTACTGACGAGGTAAAAGAAGTGGTCAATAAAACCCGGGGAATAAAAAAAGCTCCTTCAGACCTCAGTTAAAAGGTCTGAAGGAGCCATTTTAAATCCGGATTACAACCTGAATTACTGCTGGTCAGGCTGCGGGGTCAGGCGCAGGTAGGGTTTCAGTTCCCGGTGGCCTTTAGGGAACCGGCGAGCCAGCTCTTCCGGGTCTTTAATCGAAGGCGCGATAACCACATCATCACCCTGGCGCCAGTTGACCGGCGTAGCTACGCTAAACTTATCGGTCAGTTGCAGCGAGTCGATTACCCGCAAGATTTCGCTGAAGTCGCGGCCGGTGCTGGCCGGGTAGGTCAGGGTCAGGCGCAATTTCTTGTTCGGGTCAATTACGAAAACGGTCCGGGCGGTTACGGTCGCCGAAGCATTGGGATGGATTAAGTCGTAAAGGTACGATACCTTGCGGTCGGCGTCAGCCAGAATTGGATAATTAACCGAAGTCTGCTGGGTTTCTTCAATGTCAGGAATCCAGCCCTTGTGATTTTCAGCTGTATCAACACTCAGGGCAATAACCTTAACACCACGTTTGGTAAACTCGCCCTTCAACCTGGCAACCTCGCCCAGTTCAGTGGTACAAACCGGAGTAAAGTCGGCCGGATGTGAGAATAGTACCACCCAGCTATCACCAGCCCACTGGTAAAAGTTAATTGGTCCTTCAGATGATTCTTGAGTAAAATCAGGAACGGTATCTCCTAAATGCAGACTCATTGGCCACTCTCCTTCTTGGCTTTTTTAGCCGGTCAGAACACCTTTTTATTTTTAAGCAATCCATGATAATACTTTTTGATCGTTATATTTACTTTAGCATAGTTTGTTAAGTTAGTCAATCTCCTAACTACACATTACTTCAAAATTGATAAATCGGGGTCAATTAAGATTTATTGATCATAAAAAGGCCCCTTTCAGGTTTAAAGGGGCCCTGCTTATTTTATTGTCTTAACTTACGGGAAAGCGAGTTACCCATGTTTTCCAGCAAACCCGGGTAACGGTATCTTTCATGCAAACGGTGGCAAAAGTACCGGTATCAGCCCTGGTTTGCACAACCGGCGGCTGCCTTGTCCAGGAGTGCCTGAATACTGGCCCCGGAAGTGTCTTGCTGAATAGCGGCGCTGGAAATAGCCCAGGGGCTATCCGGCTCGATATTTATTCTGTGGGTCGTGTAGCAGCCGGAGAAAGTCTGCCTGGAACCATCCATTTTAGTAGCTACCAGCACGACCGGCACTGCGGCATAGGCGTTGCCCGCCCCAATATCTACCCGGTACTGCCCGGTGGTCAGGGCAACCGAAATAGTATCACTGTAACCGGCCGACCACTGGCCGAAAGGCGGCAAACTCCGGGTTGGAGTATCCCAGTAGTTATAAGCCTGCTGGAAGGTCTTGTTGTTGATCGAACTATAGAAATTCTGCAACAACTTTTCAGGGGCTGTAGTCTTAATTTCGTTTCCCAGCAAGCCCAGTTCTACGGTGTAGGGGGCCGAGTTTTCGGGATGATATTCTATCCGGGCGCGTTCAAACCATTGGGCCAGGAAAGCTTTGCCGGTAGCCGGGTCGGTTTCCGGCCGGGCTTCCGAAATGGGATAGCCCAGGCGGGCCAGGCTGCCGTTGTTTTGCCAGAACCTATAGAAGCGGTTGTCAACATTATGCCTGGTCTGCGGAAAGAAGAAAGTTCCCGGTTGCGGACCCACCGGCTGAAATGCCGGGTCATTTACCAGGCGGTTGGCTGTCAGCCGCTTGCCCAGTAATCCTAACAAAACTTCATACTGCGTCCCGGTAAATTCGGGGTGCAACTGGAAACTGTTGCGCTCGAACCACTGGGTCAAATAGGCATTACCGGTCTCGGTATCCGGCTCGATAGCGGCGTCCGTAATCGGGTAGCCAAAGACGGTTAGGCCGCCGTTATTCTGCCAGTATTCCAAAAAATTCCCACTAATTACATGGCCGGTCTGAGGAAAATACAGGCTGTCGCCAGCCGCCTTTGCTGTTTGCCCGCCCAAACCGGCGAACAACCCCAGCACCACCGCTGCCAGGACTAACCAAAGTACCTTTTTATTCAATTTCACTTTGAGTTGCCTCCTTTAGTAGCCAAAAATCTTTCCACCCGCATACTAGTAATAAAGCGAATGGTCAATGGTTTGTTATGCTTTAAAGGCAAAAGGGTATCCCTATGACAGTACCCATATAAAGCGCAGGACCGCCGGCTTTCAAAATCACCGGCAATTTTATTAGGTTAATATGAAACATATTTTGCTGGGTTTCGTAATAATAGTGTCGAAATTACACAACCGTTTTTGCTAACTACTACGCTGCATCCTGGCCCTATGG
>JAQBPB010000001.1 GCA_028287745.1 Chloroflexota bacterium | reverse complement strand
TTGGTGCCGCCGCCGTGCCGGACGATATGCGCGCCGGGCATATCGTGGAGCATCCAGCTCAAGCCCATGGCATCGCCCCCTTCGCTAATCTCGTACAGGTTAGACTGCATATAGGCCACCGACTCAGGGGAAAGGACGCGGGTTCCGTCTTCAGCCGTCCCGTCGCCCAGGTGAAAGCGGGCATAGCGGAACTGGTCAGGAATGGTTGTACTGATACCACCGGCGGAATTGGAGCCGCGCGGAATAGGCCAGGGCCGGGCTACCCGGGGACCTTCGGGGAATACGTGGTGGCCTACGGCAAAACGGTAGGTCATTACTTCGGCGGGAAAGAAGAAAGAGTCCTTCATTCCAAGCGGTTCAAAAATAAGCTCTTTTGTTGCCACTTCATAACTTTTGCCGGTAACCGCTTCGATTATTTTGCCAGCCACTACAAAAGAGGCATTATTGTAGGACCAGGCACTGCCAAGCGGGGTAACCTGGGGCAATTCGGCCATTCGAGTGACGTACTGGGAGGTAGCATCATCCCCAATGCCGGTATCAATGAAGAAATCTCCGGCCCAACCGGCGGTATGGGTAAATAAATCCCGGACCTTAACGTTGGCCGAGGCTTCTTCATCCTGGACTTTGAAATCCGGAATGTACTTGCGGACCGGGGCATCCAGGTCAACTTTGCCCTGTTCGACCAGGCGCATTACCGCAGTGGCGGTGACAGTCTTGGAAGTTGAACCGATCTGGAAAAGGGTCTGGGGAGTTACCGGAAGCGCGTTATCTATACTGGTAACGCCAAATCCGGCCGAGTATTCCTGGTCGCCATATAGAATACCGACCGCCACACCGGGCACCTGGGTCCGTTCCATGCCTTGCCGGACCTGTTCGGCGAACAGCTCAAAATCAGCCTGGGAAATGCTTTGTTTCTCTGAATTTTCCTTCACGGTCATTACAATCTCCTTATCTAAGACAGGATAAAATAGTAAATTTTGAATAGTGCTTCTTTTTATTAAAGTTTTCCGGCTTGAACCGGGCGGATGCGCCACAGTCACACGTGGACACTGAAACGGGCCACTGATATGGAATTTCTTGCCTATAACGAAGTAAGCGCCAAATAATCCAAACCTGGTTGCAGGTACAGTGTGGACTTTTCTTTCAAAGAAGTTATGAGCAGTTTTGATGGTTTTTCAACCCGCTAACCTTAGCAAAATACTATGGTTTTTGCAATGCAATCGGCAAAAGTATTACTATGTATTGAATGCTGAGTGAAACCAAAAGACGCTGAAAGCAAAGAAAATACTTAAATAAAAGGGAAAGGAAGGCACCATGCAATATTTGACCGGGGAAGCTTATTTGCTGGAACATTTCGACCGGCAAAGCCGCCGGAACGGGCTGCCCCAGGACCTGACTTTAGAACAACTTGAACCCTGGCAAACCCATTTGAGGGCGGAACTGCGCCGGGTAATCGGCCTGGATACCGGCAGGAGCACCCCACCGGAACCCGATTACGGCCCCCTTGAAAAGTTTGAAGGTTATTTCAGCCAGCGAGTGGAAATCAGCACCGAACCGGGTATTCGGATGCCGCTTTATGTCCTGACCCCTGACGGTATCCGGGCCGGAGAAACCCGGCCGGTGGTCCTGGCCTTACACGGTCACGGCGGAGGCGGTAAAGCAGCGGTAGCCGGAAGGACCGAAATACCGGCTGTCGCGGAAGCTATAAAACTTTATAACTACGATTACGGGGTCCAACTGGTAATGGCCGGGTTTATTGTGCTGTGCCCTGACGCGCGCGGTTTTGGGGAACGCCGCGAAGTCGGCAGCCAGGGCGATGAACCGGGGAAAATATTGGCCAGTTCGTGTACGGCCCTGAACAATATGGCCCTGCCGCTGGGCCAGACTGTCACCGGAATGTGGGTCTGGGATTTAATGCGCCTGATTGATTTTGCGGCTACCCGGCCCGATTGGGATATAAACCTTCTGGGCTGCGTGGGCTTTTCGGGTGGCGGTTTACAGGCTTTGTTTTTAAGCGCCCTGGACACCAGGGTTAAAGTCGCGGTAGTCAGCGCCTATTTCTACGGTTATAAGGACGCCCTTTTGCGCCTGAATAATAATTGCAGTTGTAATTACGTGCCGGGGCTGTGGCAGCAGGCCGATATGGGCGATATCGCGGCCCTGATCTGTCCCAGGCCGCTGTTGATCGAAAGCGGCTCACGCGACCCTTTCAGCGGCCAGGGCGGGCTGGCGAATGTCACCGGGCAGCTGGCAATAACCAGGCAAGCCTACCGGGTTTCAGAAGTGGAAGAAAGAATCGCGCACAGCGTTTTCGATGGGCCGCACTATTACAGCGGCCGAGATGTCGCGCCCTGGCTCCGGCAGTGGCTTCAGGGTAACTGAACTTAGTAGGTTACTTTATTTGCACCCGGCCTAAAACTCAAAACTTTGAGCTTGCCGTTTCATCCCGAGCGTATTTCGAAGAATCCGGGTATCATTTGGGTGCCATTAGCGGTTGGTTTTGCCTGGAAGGGAGTCAGGGGCCGTCCTTGACAGCCGGAAACAAAGAAAAGCGAAAAGAAATGGGCAAAAAGCCCTGTTGCCCGGGAAGTGGAGCCACAGGGCTTTTTAATAAATTTCGAGCCTGGCTGGATAAAAGCTTACCGGGTAGCCCCGGCTTCCTGGGGTGGGCTAAAGTGGCTGACCCACCCACCGTAAAAAGGATGGTCCTGTGCTATGGGCAAGCTGACACTCTGGTTGGTATAAGAAGAGTAGTAGATAGCCGTGAGCATTTCGAGGGCAGCCCGGGCATCGTCCAGGGTGACCGGGAGCGGTTGGCCGTTAATAAAGGCTTCGTAACAACGATAAAACTGCCCGGTCAGGGACTCCGGCAAAGGCACAAACTCGGTCAGAGCCTGCTCAATCCGGGCGGTCAGTTCTTCGGTATCGCCGGTAAAAGTCCAGGGATCACCGCTGTTGGTATAAGGCCTGAGATTGCTTTCGGCGGTCAGGTTGCTAAAACAAAAGCGGTGGCGGGAAATCTGGACGGTTGAGCCGGTAGTGGCCGACAGGGAAGCGACCGAACCATCGGCCATACATAAAGAAAGGGAGACACAATCGTCAACCTCAATCGGGTTAACGCGGGTGGTGGTCCGGGCGAATATTTCTTTAACCGGCCCCAGGATGTAGGTCAGCATATCCAGGGTATGGATGGCATGACTGACCATCGTCCCACCGAGTTCGGTCTTCCATCTGCCGCGCCAGGGAACGGCATAGTATTCCGCCTTGCGCCGCCAGGAAGTTTCGACGGTAGAAAGGTAAGTCTGGCCGGTTAAGCCCCTGGACTGCAAGAACTTGAGCTTTTGCACACCGTTACCGAAGCGGTATTGAAAGATGGGCATTATCAGTCGGTTAAATTGCTGCTGGGCCTGTTGTAACTCATCAATTTCTTTAAGCGAGCCGACCAGCGGTTTCTCACAAATGACATGAATCCCGGCTGCCAAAACTTCCATTATCTGATTGTAATGCAGGGCGGGCGGAGTACACAGGTCTATAATATCCAGGTCGGGGCGCTGGCACATTTCACTTAGATTTGTATGGAAATTAGGGATTTGAAATTTCCCGGCGACTTCGCGGGCTTTTTGCTCGTTCAGGTCGCAAACCGCCACTACTTCAAAGCGGTCTGGCAAATTTTGATAGGCCTGGACGTGTTCAACGCCCATTACCAGGCCAACTACCCCAACTCTCAACCGTTTAGTTGCGTCCATGCCACTAAGCCTCTTTCAAATTTCCCAACCGGGTTGCCTGCATTTCAGCCTGGATAGCTAACTCCGACACCACGAAACAATGCTCCTGGCCGATGGCGGTTTCGGTCCGGTTAAGAATATCGTTTAACAGATTTTTGCCGTAAGAGTAATCTTCACCCTCACAGTTAATGTACTGGACACCCTTCCGGTCAGCCAGGAAAAGATGGTCGCTGCCGCTGCGGCCACCCACATCCAGGTATTTGCGAAGCTCGATGTAGCCTTCGGTCCCCAGCAAGAAGATACGGCCATCACCCCAGGTCGGCAAACCGTCCGGGGTGAACCAGTCCACCCGGATATAACCGGTCGCCCGGTCGCTGCGAAGGTTGATATCGCCAAAATCTTCCAGCCCGGGGTGGTCGGGGTGGGTGTAATTAGCCACCTGGGAGGAAACTATTTCGGCCCGGGTTGAGCCGGTAAAGAAAAGAAACTGGTCCACCTGGTGGGAAGCAATATCGGTCAGAATGCCGCCGTACTGTTCCCTATTAAAGAACCAGTCAGGCCGGGTGGGCAGGTTGGCCCGGTGCGGCCCCAGGCCAATGGTCTGGATTACCCGGCCAATCGCGCCCGCTTTTACCAGTTCCCCGGCTTTCACGGTAGAAGCGGTAAAGCGCTCGCTAAAGAAAATCGAGTAAATACGGCCTGTTTCGGCCTGGACCCGCCGGGCTTCCGCGACCTGTTCAAGGGCGGTAAAGCCCGGCTTGTCGCTCATAAAATCTTTGCCATGGCGCATCGCCTGGATACCAATGCCAGCCCGCTCATTGGGAATGGCGGCGCTGACGATTAGCTGCAGCGATGGGTCGGTATAAATTTCGGCCGGGTCACTGACCTGGCGGGCCTGGGGAAAGGTTTTGACAAACTCAGCGGCCAGGACAGGCTCTTTACAATAGAAAGAAACAAAGGCCGCTCCGGCCGCGAGCATCTGGTTCACCTGACCATAAATATGATTATGGTTCAGCCCAATAACCCCAAACCGCACCTGTGAAGTCAAATCAAAACCTCCTTTTTCCCCTTATTATTAACTCAATGGCAGCGCTTCAACCGTCAGATTGAAGAAGATATGGAAGCCGCCATCCTTGTGGTTGGCCTCGTAACGAATTTCGGTGAAAGGCCCGTTCCGGCTGACAAACGGCCCTTCAATATTTGTCTCGACCCTGACTTTCAGGCCGGGAAACTGCCATTGCTCAGGGGAGATTGTAACACCTGCCGGGGCATCCGGGGTATAGGCCCGGAACACAAAGACCCGTTCCTCACCGCCAAGGCCGTGCCAGACAAAGCTTTTGATTTTCAGATTATTCTTTTCCACGCGAGCATCGGCGGGTAAGAAATTCATCAACTTGAGCCAGGCCACATCGTTATTGGTGGAGCGCCAGTGCATGGTTGCCAGGTGATACTGGTTCCAGACCGGCTTGCTGGCGCTGGCGTCTTCCGCGCCAAGCATCAGGTCTTCGGTCAGCCAGGCGGTGGCAATCCGTTGCGGCGATTTCTGGATAAGGCGTTCTACTGAGCGCTCGCCGCTAAAGCTGGTGAAAACGGCGCGGGCTTCTTCTGGTATGCGCACGCCTACGGCGGCGGCCCACATTGAGCTCACAAGGTCGTTTTTATGGGTGGCCTGGAAATTTTCAGGCGCGACATTGGTATCCGGCAGGGCGGCCAGTTCTTTGCCCAGGCCAATCCGCATCGAAATTCCAACGCTGGTGACGTATTTTCGCATGTCCATGCCGTAGCTGCGGTCATACGGGCCGGACATGTTTTTCATTCCGGCGTGATAAAAGCGGGCGATATCCTGCCAGAGTAAAGACTCCATCCGGGCACCCAGTTCGCGCAGGCGGGGTGAGCTTGAAAAAGTGACCCACATTCCCAGGGCCTTGAGGTCAACTCCATAATAAGTTGGAGAATTATATTCCTCAAAGCAGCCGGTTTCATCGAAAAGAGCGTAAATTTCTTCGGCAAGGGCCTCGCCCAGGGCAATCCACTCCGGGTTGTTAAAACGATCCCCGGCAAAGACAAGCATAAAGGCTTTCATCAGGGCAATATTGGTATAGTTGGCGGGAAGCGGGCGGGTAAGATTCCCGGCGATGATAAGTTTTAAGGCGTTATCCAGACGCGTTTCCAGTCCAGGTTCCAGGTCATCCGAGAAGCGGCTTAAAATAATAGAGAGGGAATTGCCGATAAACTCGCGCCAGTTGGGGTCGTAATCGCGCCAGATGAGGGAACGCACCGGAGGATGGGGTTCTTCGGGATAGCGGTAGAAAGTACCGTGGTAGTACTGGCCGGGTTCGTCAAACTGGTGGTCCAGCACCAGGTTTATCACCCGGTTGGCGCGGGCTTTATCACCCGGTTGGTTGCGCATCAACAGACCGATGGCGTACAGGGCGCTCTCGCGGACCATGTGAGGGGCATCCGGGCCGGGTACCGGGGCATCATCAGGAGCCTGACGGATCAGTCCGACCTGCTCATCCCACCAACCATCCAGGATTGTCATTGTTTCAGAAACCAGGTCCTGGCTCTCCCGGTCCAGCCGGTCAAGTTTTAAAGAACTCATTAAATAATCTCACTTTCATTGTGTACCCGGTATCCACAAACCCGGGTGGCTAACGCTGCCTGGCGCACCTTGCCCATTGTTAAATATTAGCTCACTAAACAAACAAACCTTAATTCAACCTGCGGTAATAGCCCGGTTAAACAGGATATTTTCAGCAAGCCGGTCTGGAATAGTTCGATTCAAATTAATATTGACTTAAGCCGGGTGGGGCGGTGGAGTCACGTTCAACGATACTGGTTGGGGCAATTTCTATTTCTGCCACTTGCTCATTTTTCAAGAGGGCCAGCACTTTAAGCATACCGTGCCGTCCTAACTCGCGCAGGCCAATGCGCACGGTTGTCAGGGTCGGGCTAACGGCCTGGGCTACCGGCAAATCACCAAATCCGCAGACTGAAACGTCCCGTGGGACCTGCCAGCCCATCTGGCGCAACCCGATCATCACACCCAGGGCAGTTTCATCATTGGCGGCAAAAATAGCGGTAGGGCGTTCGTGTGGCGGCAGATAGGCCAAACTTTTTACGGCCTGTTCGCCACCGGCCATGCTGAAATTGCCAGGCAGCAACATATTTTGAGTAAGCGACAAACCGGCTTCAACCAACCCGGCCATATAGCCCTGTAACCGGATATTAGCCACAATTAAATTGGCCGGGCCGGTCACAAAAGCAATCTTGCGGTGGCCCAGGCTGATTAATTTATTAACCATTTGCCGGGCACCATCAAAGTTATCCGGCTGGTAGGAAGGGACGTGCAGGGTATGCTGTGATAAGGTTACTACAGCGGTGCCCCGCTCGGTTAATTCGCAGACTTTCTCGGCCAATTTCTCCGGATAACCCGCTTCGGTCAGTCCGCCGCCCGCAAAAATTATCCCGCTGGGCCGGAAGTCGCGTAAAGTCTGTAAATATTTAAGCTCTTTGGCCGGCTGGCGGTCGGTATTACAGACGATGGTCAGATAGCCATTTTCTGTCGCCACTTCTTCCACTCCGCGCATGATTTCAGCATAATAGGGGTCGGTATTATCACCCACAATAATGCCTAACATATTGCTGTGCTGGGTCTTCATACCCCTGGCCAGGGCATTAGGCGTATAGTTTAGTTCAGCGGCAGCAGCAAGTACCCGCTCGCGGGTCTTGTAATTGACCGGATAGTTAGATTTACTGATTACACGACTGGCGGTGGCGATGGAAACACCGGCCAGCTCGGCTACTTGAACAATTGATGTCATATTTGTAACCTGAACTATCTTGGCTAAGCCCAAAAATTGATAGGTAATCCTGTAACCATTGGGTTTTCCTGAAGTGCTTTTATAGAAAATGTTTACTACTACAAACCGGCTTGCTATAATTCTTACCATACTATTAGATGGGTGTCAAGCCTAAAAAGTTAAATTCAGCCCCCAAAATGAGCTGGGAAATTTTTCAAATGCCTCAATTTATAATTTCCCTGATAAATTGCCTCTTGACAGCATAATATATTATGCTATATTACAGAAAAGGTTTTCTTAGTGATGGTTATTTGCACTCTTGAGCATAACTACAAGAGCACTTTGAAATAGAAAACTATTGTACTTCCTGCGCTAGGTTTTAACATTTCTTAAATAGTAAAGAATAATCAGGTATAAGCGATGAAGCAAATTGTATCAGAGAAGAAATCTCTTCTTCAGAAAACAACCCCTAAAACCGGGGCACCGCTATGGCAGAGGATGTGGCGAGAACGTTGGATATACCTCCTGATTACGCCTGGTTTAATTTACTTCGTAGTCTTCCAGTACTTACCACTTCTCGGTAACCTTATTGCCTTTCAAGACTTCTCACCGTTCCTGGGCTTTTTCGAAAGTCCATGGGTTGGGTTGGATAACTTTGCCCGCCTTTTTAGCGACCCGGATGTAGGAATAGCAATTTCCAACACGCTGATTATCAGTTTGCTTCAAATTATATTTGCTTTTCCCATCCCTATCGCGCTTGCCATTATGCTCAATAACATGGTGAGCGATAAAGCTCGCCGCTTTCTGCAGAGTATATTGTACTTACCCCACTTTATTAGCTGGGTAATTATCATTTCAATTTTCCAGCAAATCCTGGGTGGCGATGGGTTCATCAATAACCTGATCCGGGGTACCGGGGGCCAACCGCTGGACATTATGAGTAACCCGGATTTCTTCAAACCACTGGTTGTTATCCAGGTGGTCTGGAAAGATAGCGGCTGGGGTACGATTATCTTCCTGGCAGCCCTGACCGCGATTGACCTTTCTTTATATGAAGCAGCCGTAATTGACGGGGCGAACAAATGGCGGCGAATCTGGCATATCACCCTGCCGGGTATTCGCAGCACTATCATCCTGCTGCTGGTCCTGCGGCTGGGCACAATTCTAAATACCGGCTTTGAACAAATCTTCTTACAGCGCAATGCAGTCGGGGCCCAGGCCGCCGAAGTATTGGATACGTTTGTCTACTTCCGGGGTGTTCAGGCAGGCGATTGGGGTTTCAGCACCGCCGTTGGCCTGGTTAAAGGGCTGGTAGGACTGATACTGATTTTAGGGGCTAACAAACTGGCCCGTAAGTTTGGAGAGGAAGGGCTATTCTAATGGCGGCAGCGACATGGCATGAAAAACCAAGTTTCCTGGGCCGGTGGGGCATGCGGATATTCTGGACGCTTCTGGCCTTTGTAATGATCTTTCCCTTCGTCTATATCCTCTCGATCAGCTTTTCGAACTTTAACGATGTCGCCGGTAAGGGCCTTGTGCTAATACCGGCTCACCCGACCCTTGACGCTTACAATTATGTACTTGCCAGCGGGGTGGTTACCCGGGCGGTAGGGGTCAGTTTATTTGTCACTATCGTTGGCACCCTGGTAAACCTTTTTATGACCGTCACAATGGCTTACGGACTCAGCCGCCGGGGCGTTCCCGGCCGGGGCTTTATCCTGGGCCTGGTAGCTTTCACAATCCTGTTTGCCCCCGGTATCATTCCAAAATACCTGGTAGTCAAACAATTAGGACTGTTGGACAACCTGTGGGCGCTTATTCTACCCGGCGCGATCAGTGCTTTTAACCTGGTGGTAATCCGCAACTCATTTATGAGTATCCCGGAAGAACTGATTGAAAGCGCCAAACTGGATGGGGCCAACGACCTGCGCATATTGTGGAACTTTGTCCTGCCGCTATCCGGCGCAGTTGTAGCCGCTATCGGCCTATTCTACGGCGTGGGGCATTGGAACAGCTTCTTTGATGCCACACTTTACATCAACGACCCGGCCAAATGGCCCGTCCAATTGGTCTTGCGCCAATTTGTGCTGCAAGGGGCTGTTATCCAGGATGTTGTGGTCAACCAGCAGCCGCCGCCATCCATCACTATTCAGATGGCAGTTGTGGTCCTGGCGACCATCCCTATTTTAATTGTTTATCCTTTCTTACAGAAATACTTTACCAAAGGCGTTTTAACCGGCTCTATCAAAGGTTAAGTTTTACGACTAACTAAACGTCACCCTGGGTTAAAACAAGGCCAGGTTTCAATCTAAGTGGTTCTAAAAAGATATAAATGGAGGATTTAATGAGCGAAGAAGCTAAACGGCCAACAAGCAGTTTCAGTCGCCGCCGGTTCATCCGGTTGGCGGCTGCAACGGCGGCAATCATACCCGCTGGGGGTGTAATACTGGCCGCATGTGGTGATGCAACCTCTACAACCGGTGCCGCAACCACCACTAGTGCAGCGACCACTACCGGCGCGGCAACTACTACCAGAGCAACGGCAACCACTGCGGCGGCTGGTACTACCGCGGCCGCTGGCACTACCGCCGCCTCCGGTACGGCTACTACCGCAGCAGCAGCAGCCGGGACGGGTGTTATTCCAGGCGGAGCGCCCGGTGTACCGGATATTTACAAGGCATTACCACCGGTATTCAAGTCCACCGCCAGGCTGCCCGGAAACGGCAAAGCTGTCAAAGTCACCGTCTTTAGCTCCGGCCAGCCGACTGTTAAAGAAAAATCCCAGAACAAGTACTGGCAGGAACTGGAAAAACGCCTGGGTGCAACCTGGGACGTCACCATCATCCCTAACAGCAGCTACCCTGAGAAATTGGCCGTGCTTTCGGCTAGTGGCGACATGGGAGACCTGGTTTTGGTGGATTTGAACTCGACGCCGGACCAGAACAAACTGATTCAGCAAGGGGCCTATACCGATTTAACTCCTTATGTGACCGGTGAGGCTCTTAAAGAATTCCCTAACCTGGCAAAGTTTGCTCCGCAGCTCTGGAAAAACTCCAGCATCAGGGGTAAAAATTACGGGGTGCCTCGTCCCCGCTTCTTAACCAGCACCGGTACGCTCTGGCGCAAGGACTGGGCCGAGAAATTTGGAAATCCAAACCCCAAAACCCCGGACGAGTTCTTCACGATGCTGGAAAATTTCACCAACAAAGACCCTGATGGTGATGGTCAAAAAAATACCTGGGGTCTGGGTGACTCCGGTATCTCCGGTACCAATGCCTTTAGCAGCCTGGCAGCCCACTCTACGGTAATGGGTATGTTCAAAGTACCTTACCCCTGGAGGCAGAATAGTGATGGCAGCCTGACTTTCTTTATTGAAACGCCTGAGTATAAAACTTACCTGGCCTACATGAACAAAATCTGGGCTGCCGGATTGTACTATCCCGATACGCTGACTCAGACCGGCGACCAGAACCGCAATAACTTCGTCAGCGGCAAGTACGGCGGAATTACCGATACCGTGACCGGTATCCCTAACGCCACCGGACGCCGGGCAGTCGCCAAGACTTTCAACCCGAACGCGGACGTGGTTATGCTGCCGCCTCCCGGAGTTGATGGGAGCCAGGGCTACCACTATGGCGGTCCCGGTTTCTATGCGATGGCAATGATTCCTTCCAAGGTCGGCAAAGACCCAGAACGGGTCAAAGAGCTGCTGCGGATCCTGGATTTCTTTGCCGCTCCTTTCGGCAGTGAAGAATACATTTTCATTAACTACGGTATTGAAGGTGTAGACCACACCAAGCAGGCCGATGGCTCACCGGTAGTGACCGACCTGGGCAAAAACGAGATTGGCGACCTGCCTTATATTATGGGGCCTCAACCGGTCCTGTATTACCCGGCCTTCCCTGACCAGGGTCAGATAGTCCAGGATGCGGTCAAGACCTTGCTGTCCAACGTTTATGTCAACCCGGCCCTTACCGCTTTCTCCCAGACCTGGGTTAGCAAGCAAAGTGAGTTGACCACCGTTGTTAACGACGCTGCAAACGCGATTGTAACCGGCCGCCAGCCGATTAACACACTCGACAAACTTATTAGCGATTGGAAGAGCCGTGGCGGCGACACCGTTGCTAAAGAATTCGCGGCTTCGATCAAAGGCTAAACCCGGATTTGTCGCATAGAACGTACAATGGCTAAATTAGACTAAAAAGTTAGAAGCGGGTAAGATTAGTCCTTTACAATGGCTAAATCTTTCCCGCTCTGACACCCGGTATCAAGTTAGATATTTTACGTTCTATGCAATTAATTAAAAGAAAAGAATAATATGTCCGAAACAGAAAAAAGTAATGAATGGCAAGCGGCAGAACCGGGAGTGCGCCGCCGCATTGTTGTGGATGGCGAAAAAATGATGCTGGTAGAAGTTCATTTCGAACCGGGAGCGGTGGGCAACCTGCACAAACATCCGCACGAACAGGCCACCCGGGTCATTAGCGGCCGGGTACGCTTTACCCTGGACGGCCAGGAGCGGGTTGTAGCAACTGGTGAACACTTGCTCATACCTTCCAATACCATGCACGGCGCGGAAGCCCTGGAAGAAAGTTTACTATTAGATATATTCAGCCCGCCTCGCCAGGATTTCCGGGATTACTAAAATAAAATTTTATACTTCTTTTGCCAGAAAGCATTAAGAGAGGAATACAGCCTTGAGCATTCGAAATATCGGTATCATCATGAATGGTGTCACCGGCCGAATGGGCACCAACCAGCACCTTGTCCGTTCCCTGGTCGCAATTCGCAAACAGGGCGGAATTGTTCTACAGGATGGCGATGTAATAATGCCCGACCCAATCCTGGTCGGTCGAAATGAAGCGAAGTTGCAGGCTCTGGCCCAGGCTAATGGCATTGAGCGTTGGAGTACCGATTTAAATGAATGCCTGGCAAACCCCAAAGATGAAATTTATTTTGATGCCCAGACCACGACCCAACGCGCCAAATCGATAAAAGCCGCTATCAAAGCCGGAAAACATATTTACAGCGAAAAACCGGTGGCCGCCGACCTCAAAGCCGCCCTGGAAATCGCCACCCTGGCCCGCGAGGCCGGTGTAAAAAACGGCATCGTGCAGGATAAACTGTTCTTGCCGGGCTTATTAAAGTTGAAAAGAGTAATTGACAGCGGCTTCTTTGGCCGGATACTTTCGGTGCGGGGCGAGTTCGGTTACTGGGTCTTTGAAGGTGATTGGCAGCCCGCCCAGCGGCCTTCCTGGAACTACCGCAAGGAAGATGACGGCGGAATTATCGTGGATATGCTGTGCCACTGGGAATACGTCTTATCCAACCTTTTTGGGCAGATTAAAGCGGTTTCCTGCCTGGGCGCGACCCATATTCCGGAGCGTGTAGACGAGCAGGGCCAGACCTATCCTGCTACCGCCGATGACGCGGCCTACACCACTTTCGAACTGGAAGGCGGCATAATTGCCCATTTCAACTCGTCCTGGTGCGTGCGGGTCTACCGCGATGAATTGCTGTCCATCCAGGTTGATGGCACTCACGGCAGCGCCGTAGCCGGTCTGCGCGAGTGCAAGGTCCAGGGCCGGGTCAACACGCCCAAGCCGGTCTGGAACCCCGACATCCCGAATCCGATTGATTTCCGGTCCGAGTGGATGGATGTCCCAGACAACGGCATATTCGAAAATGCCTTCAAAATTCAGTGGGAAATGTTCCTTAAACATGTCGTGCTGGATACGCCCTTCCGCTGGGACCTGATGGAAGGCGTCAAAGGGGTGCAACTGGCCGAACTGGGCCTGCAGTCCTGGAAGGAACGTCGCTGGCTGGATGTCCCGCCCCTTAGTTCACTGACGAAGTAAACAATATGACTAAAGCCTTACTTTTACCACAACCGGACGGCAAGCTCCTTCCCTACACCCTGGGCGAACCCAGCCCCTACCCGGTCGCGGCCAGTCCGGCCCGCAGCCGGGTGGCTTTCGCCGCCGCTCATGTGGTCGCGAACCCGCTGGGCGAAAATAGCCCGGCCAGCCCGGCCAGTATTGACTGGCAAGCTACCCTGGCCTACCGCCAGCATCTCTGGTCGTTGGGTTTTTCAGTCGCGGAAGCGATGGATACGGCCCAGCGGGGCATGGGTCTGGATTGGACCGCCACCCAGGAGTTGATTCGCCGGTCGCTGGCTGCCGCCAAAGCGGTGGGCGGTGGGATTGCCTGCGGCGCCGGGACCGACCACCTGTTAGCTTTGCCCGGCGTGACCCTGACCCAGGTTAAAGCTGCCTACGAAGAGCAGTGCGGTTTCGTGGAGAGCCAGGGCGGCCGGATTATTTTGATGGCAAGCCGGGCTTTAGCAGCCTGCGCCAAAAGCCCTGACGATTATCTCCAGGTCTACGACCACATTTTAAGCCAGGTAAAAGAGCCGGTTATCCTGCACTGGCTGGGTGACATGTTCGACCCGGCCCTGGCCGGATATTGGGGCCACCGCGACCCGGAAGCCGCGATGCAGGTCTGTTTAAGCCTGATTGAACGCCACGCCGCCAAAATAAACGGGATTAAAATCTCGCTGCTGGACGCCGGAAAAGAAATTACCATGCGGCGGAAGCTGCCAGCCAGCGTCAAGATGTATACCGGCGATGACTTCAACTACCCCGAACTGATCCAGGGTGACGCACAGGGCTTCAGCCATGCCCTGCTGGGTATCTTTGATGCCATCGCCCCGGCGGCGGCGGCGGCCCTGCAAGCGCTGGATGAGGGCGATACCGCCCGCTACCGGGCAATTTTAGAGCCGACTGTGCCGCTTTCGCGCCATATCTTCAAAGCGCCGACCTTTTATTATAAGACCGGGGTAGTTTTCCTGGCTTACCTGAACGGGCACCAGTCGCACTTCAAGATGGTTGCCGGAATGGAAAGCGCGCGTTCGCTGCTGCACCTGACCGAATTGCTGGTCCTGGCCGATAAAGCTTTCCTTATTAAAGACCCCGAAATGGCAGCCCGACGTATGCATCGCGTGCTGGCCCTGGCCGGTATCGAATAGGAGAAATTCATGGCAGCGTTAACTGACCTTTCAAGGTTGAGCCTGAACCAGATTACCACCCAGAAGTGGAGTGTGCCAGAGGCCGTGGAAGGCTGTCTAGAGGCCGAAATTCCCTATATTTCGTTCTGGCGGGATAAAGTAGCCGCGACCGGCTTAAAGGAAACCGCCCGGCTGGTCCGGGAAGCCGGTCTGAAAGTTTCCAGCCTGTGCCGGGGCGGCTGGTTCGATGATGCGACAAAAGAGGGCCGTTTGGCCCGCCTGGAAGATAACCGCCGGGCCATCGAAGAAGCGGCGACCATCGGTACCGACGTGCTGGTGCTGGTCTGCGGCCCGGCTGCCAGCAAAGACCAGGATACTGCGCGGGCTTACGTCCAGGACTCTATTGAAAAGCTGCTGCCTTTTGCCGCCGGACACGGCGTAAAGCTGGGCATCGAACCGATGCACCCGATGTACGCCGCCGAACGCTCGGTGATCGTGTCGCTGGGACAGGCCAATAATATTGTAAAGCAACTGAACCACCCTAACCTGGGCGTGGTGGTAGACGTCTTTCACGTCTGGTGGGACCCGGAGGTTTACAACCAGATTGAGGCGGCAGCCGGGACCATCCTGGGCTTCCACGTCAGCGACTGGCTTGTGCCGCTGCCGGACATTTTGATGGGCCGGGGCATGATGGGTGACGGCGTGATTGAACTGCGCCGGTTGCGCGAGGCGGTCGAAGCGGCCGGTTATTTTGGCCCGATTGAGGTCGAAATCTTCAACCAGGCAATCTGGAACACGCCCGGCAAGGAAGTTTTAGCCAGGATGTCGGAACGCTACCTGGAACACGTATAGAATTTAGCAGGCACTTGAACGTATAACGGATAACGTGGCACGGAGCGCCGGGTTAGAAATCAGGGTTTCACCAGGCCCGACCGATTTCAACCCGCCCTACCGGCCGCGCTATCCGTTTTTGTTTTGCATTCAAGGTCAAGATTATTCAACTCAATAAAAGGAAGTTAATTAAATGCCGCAAATGAGGCTGGAAATCCTGGAACAACCGGCCGTACTTGAACATTCCCTGCAACAGGCCCTGCCGCTGGTCCGGGAAATCGCCGGGAAGGTCAGGAAGTTCAAACCGGAAGCTATTATGATCGCCGCCCGGGGTAGTTCGGACCACGCCGCCGTTTACGCCCAATATTTGCTCCAGGTATATACCGGCAAGCTGGTTTCGCTGGCAACACCCTCTTTATTTACCCACTACCGGCGCAGCCCGGACCTTTCAAGGACATGGGTCATCGGTATATCGCAGTCCGGCCGGACCGCCGATGTGGTGGAGGTGCTGCGCCAGGCCCGCGAACAGGGCGCTCTGACCCTGGGAATTGCGAATAAGGCCGCTTCGGCCCTGGAACAGACCGCCGAATACTTCCTGCCGCTCAATGTTGGGCCGGAATTGTCAATTGCCACCAAGACCTATAGCGGAGAACTGGCGGTCCTGGCCCTGCTGGCAGCGGAGCTTTCCGGCGATGCCGAATTGAAACAGGGGCTAAGCCGGGTGCCAGGAGCGATTAAAAAGGCTCTAGAACTGGAAGAAGCGGTCAAAGCGCTGGCCGAATTACCCGGCATCAAAAGCGCCCGCGCTTGCCTGACCCTGGGCCGGGGCTACAACCTGGCGACCGTCCTTGAACTGGCTATGAAGATACGGGAAAGCAGTTTCTTTTTCGCCGACCCTTATTCGGCGGAAGACTTTATGCACGGCCCGATAGCCCTGGCCGAAAAAGGGCTTTTCGCTATCCTGGTCGGCGTGAAAGGCCCAACCATGCCGGACCTGGTAAAGTTGGCCCACCGGCTGACCGAACTGGGAGTAGAGTTGAGTATCCTGAGTGATGACGAGGAGCTTCTCAAACTGGCCGCTTCGGAAAAACATGCTATCCGGCTGGACCTGGCCGGTATTCCTGAAGCGCTCAGTCCCCTGGTCGCCTGTGTGCCCTGCCAGTTCTTCCCGATGTACCTTGCGGTGGCGCGTGGCACCAACCCCGATATGCCGCGTAATTTAAGAGAGCATAATTTCAAGCAATAATAAAGCCCGCCGGTCAGGTAAAAGCCTGAAAACAGCGGGACAACCAGGCACAGGCGAGGGTAGAACAAAGGGTAGCTGATTATGAGCAGATTGTACGGTGGGGTAGACGGCGGCGGCACCAAGACTATAGCTATCGTTGTTGATGAGCAGGGCCGCGAAGTGGGCCGGTGCCGGGTAGGTGAGTCTAATTGCAACATGGTCGGCTACCCCGAAGCGGCCAGCCGGATTGCGGAAGCTTTACACACCGCCAGCGGCGGGGCTTTGCCGCTGGCGGGAGCGTGTATCGGGGCGGCAGGGGTAGATAACCCGGCCGACCTGGCCGGTTTGCGGGAAGCCCTGCTGGTATTCGGCTTAACTACCCGGGCTGAAAAGCTGTGGCTGGGAAATGATGCCGAAATCATTTTGATGGCCCTGGAAAGCGGCGTTGGGTTGGGTTTAATCAGCGGAACCGGGGCGATTGCGTTTGGCCGTGACCCCGGCGGGAATGCCGCCAGGGCCAGCGGGTGGGGCTGGCTTATCGGAGATGAAGGCAGCGGAGCCGATATTGGGCGGCAAGCTCTACAGGCGGCGGTCCGGGGATTGGACGGCCGGGGCCCGGCAACCTCGCTGCTGCCGCCGCTGCTGGCTACCCTGAAATTAAGTTCCCCAACCCAATTAATTGGCCTGTTATATACACCGGGCCAGTTCCCACCCACTGCCAGCCTGGCGAGTTTAGCCCCGGTAGTAATAAAAGAAGCGCGGGCCGGGGATAAAGTAGCCCTGGATATTCTAAAGCGCTCCGCCCTGAACCTGTCTAGTTCGGTCGAAGCGGTTTATAATGCCCTTGAGTTCAAAGGCAGCGCACCGGGCCTGGCAATGAGCGGCGGGCTGCTGATTAACGAGCCGCTTTTACACCGTAAGATTACCGCTCGCCTGCGGCGAAAGATTGGCCTGGGCCAGGTTAGCCTGGTGCCCGAACCGGCGGTCCCGGCGGCCCTTTACGCTTTGAAACGCTTTGGCGCAAAAAGTTAAAAAACCTCAGACCAGCTAGCCGGTTAATATATGAGCCCCCTGAACCAGTTAAAAAAACAATTAGAACAGTGTTATGCGACCCGTTCACAGGTCTTGCTCCAGCCGGGCAGCGATAACTATTTACTGGTCGGCCTGGAAACAGTCACCCCGGCCCAGCACTATTACTGGGACGGTTTGAAACGCAAGGGCGACCCGGCCCACCCCTTTTTAATCTTCCAGTACACCCTATCCGGTTACGGCTGCTACGCCGAGGGCGGCAATGTCCAAAAGTTAATGCCTAAAATGGCCTTCTCGGCGATTATTCCGTCTGAGCATACTTATTATTTGCCACCCGAATCGGAAAGTTGGACCTTCTTCTACCTGATTTTAAATCACCCCTACGTGGTCAACCGGATTAGCCAGCAAAAGAAAGAGATGGGCGCGGTTATTACGATTGAACCGGACCAGTTATTACTGGTCCAGTCGTTCAAAATCTTCGAAAGTGTCTGCTACAGGACTTTTCGCGACCGGTTCGCCCAGGAACAGGCCCTGTTTAACTTCCTGATTGAGTACGAACGGCTGGTGTACCGGCTCAGCCAGGGCAATAACCTGCGCGAGAGCGTGCTTGATGAGGTCCGGCAATACGTGATTAACAACTTTGACAAGCCGCTGGGCGTAATGGAAATCGCGACCAGCCAGGGCATGAGCCGGAGCCATTTCAGCCATTTCTTTAAAGAAGCCACCGGCCTTGCCCCGGCGCAGTTTATCCAGAGCATTCGCCTGGAAGAAGCGGCCCATCGGCTGCTGGAAACCGACCAGAAAATAGAAGCAATCGCGACGGCCCTGGGCTTTGCCAACGCGACCCATTTTTGTAAGGTCTTTAAGCATCATTTCCATCTCAGCCCCGGCGAGTTCAGACGCCAGTTGCATTAAACCTACCCCCTTTACCACCTAGCCGTTATATTCACACATAGAACATTTAAAACTCATTCTGACTATTGTCACCGGGTTAGAGGTGGCGGTATAGTAGTATTAAAGGGGAAATACGGTTTTAAACCGGTTAAACAGCCTGAAAAAAGGAATTTTACGTTAAATCCCACAAAAAATGTTTCAAAGGATTTAATCACATTTAGAACACCCAGTTTCAATGAGGAGGTTTGGTTCTTATGTCAATACGAGTGGCAATGATCGGGGCCGGTTCGATTGGCTTCACCCGGCGTCTAATGCAAGATATCCTGGCGGTGCCTGAATTAGCCGACACAACTTTTGCTTTTACGGATATTTCACAGCAAAACCTGGATATGGTCCGGCAGTTATGTGAAAAAGATATTGCCGCCAATAAATTACCGGCCCGCATTGAAGCCACCACCGACCGGCGCGAAGCGATTACCGGGGCCGATTATGTAATTTGTATGATCCGGCAGGGCGGCCTGGAAGCTTTTCAATCCGATATTGATGTACCGCTGCAATACGGGATAGACCAATGTGTAGGCGATACGATTTGCGCAGGCGGCCTGATGTACGGCCAGCGGACCATCCCGGCCCTGCTGGAATTTTGCAAGGACATCCGGGAAGTGGCAAAGCCGGGCGCGGTCTTTCTAAACTACTCTAACCCGATGGCGATGAATACCTGGGCCTGTAACAAGTACGGCGGTGTCAAGACAATCGGCCTGTGCCACGGGGTCCAGGGCGCGCACAGCCAGATTACCCGCTGCATAGAACTGTGGGCCAAAAAGCAGGGCATGCTGGGGCCGGACGATAAATTAAGTAAAAAAGAAGTGGATATCCAGGCGGCGGGCCTGAACCACCAGACCTGGTTCTTGAAGGTCCAGTGGCGCGGCATAGACTTTATCCCGCTGTTGCTAGAGCTTTTCGAAAGCCATCCTGAGTACTCGCGGACCGAAAAGGTCCGGATTGATGTGCTGCGGCGCTTTGGTTACTACAGCACCGAGTCCAATGGGCACCTGAGCGAATACCTGCCCTGGTACCGCAAAAGGCCGGAAGAAATCATGCGCTGGATTGACCTGTCGAGCTGGATTAACGGCGAAACCGGCGGCTATCTGCGGGTCAGCACCGAAGGCCGGAACTGGTTCGAAACGGACTTCCCGAACTGGTTAAAAGAAGAATCCCCATTGATTTCGCCTAATATCCGCAGCGAAGAACACGGCTCCTATATTATTGAAGCGCTTGAAACAGGCCGGGTCTATCGCGGCCACTTCAACGTGGTCAACCAGAATTATGTCACCAACCTGCCGAACGGCTGCGTGGTCGAAATCCCCGGCTACGTGGACAAAAACGGGATTAATATTCCGGTAGTGGGCGACTTGCCAATGGCCTGCGCCGCGACCTGTTCGGCCAGTGCCAGGGTCCAGGAAATGGGCATGGAAGCGGCGGTCAGAGGCGATGTGCAACTGTTAAAACAGGCCATGCTGCACGACCCGCTGGTGGGAGCGGTCTGCAACCCGGAAGAAGTCTGGCAGATGACCGATGAAATGCTGGTCACCCAGGCGCCCTGGTTGCCCCAATACAAAGACCAGATTCCAGCCGCCCGGGAGCGCCTGGCCGAGGCCGCGCGCAACGGTACACGGGTGAAACTGCTCAAAAACCAGGGCGTGGCCCGGCAGCACGTCAAGACAGTCGAGGAAATGGCCCTGGACAAGACCAAAGCTCGCACCAATGCCAGCGCGGCCGATAAAGCCCAGATGACTAATGCCTAGGTAACAAAAACCAGGGCCAACCAGCCGTCCCCCTTCGGGATGGCCCGGTTGGCCCTGGTTTTTCTAAATCAAAGAGGCCTGAAAGAGTAATGAACAGGACTGAAACATTTAAAGTAGGTAAAACAAAACTTGAAGTGCCGGGAATGGGCCTGGGAACCAGTTACCTGGCCCGGCCTTCGGTGCTCGTGCCGGAAGATGAAGCAGTGGAAATGGTCCAGTATGCATTCTCCAGGGGGATAAATTTCTTCGATACCGCCCCGCTCTACGGCTCCGGGAACGCCGAACGGCGACTGGGAAAAGCCCTGGAAGGCATTCCACGCGACAGCTTTGTACTGGAAACAAAAATAGGCCGCCTGGTGCAGCCGGACGGTAGTGTGATTTTCGATTACTCCAAAGATGGGGTACAGCGCAGCCTGGAAGAAAGCCTTAAACGCCTGAAAATGGACCGGGTGGATATTTTGCTATTACACGACCCGGACGCCCATTTTGATAATTTAAGTGAAGCCAGCCGGACCTTTGAACTTCTGGCCGACTGGCGCAGCCAGGGCGTAATCCGGGCGCTTGGCGTGGGCCTGACAAGCTGGGAGACCCTGGCCGAATTTGCCCGCACCGTTGATTTTGACTGCTGCCTGCTGGCGGGGCGTTACACTTTACTGGAGCAAAAAGCGCTGGATTGCCTGGCTTTGTGCCAGGAAAAGGGTATCAGTATTTTTGCCGCCGGTATCTATAACACCGGCATCCTGGCTACCGGCGCGGTACCGGGCGCAAGTTACGAATACGGCCCGGCCAGGGAACCCATCCTGGAGCGCGTGCGGAAAATCGAAGCGTTATGCCAGCGCCATAATGTACCGCTGGGCGTTGCCGCCCTCCGCTTTCCCACCGGGAACCCGGCGGTAACCTCTTTAATTGTCGGGGCCAAGACCGCTTCCGAGGTCAGGGATAATTTACAAAAGTTACAGCAGCCAATACCGGCCGCGTTCTGGGCCGAACTGAAGCAAGAGGGACTTTTAGATGAAAAAGCCCCGGTCCCCCTATAGGGTTGTAGCAAAATCAGGTTTGAAATTGAAACTACAACCCTACAGGTCGAACGGGCCGGTTACAGCCGGTCCGGCATGCGTCTGGCCGGACCGGCAACAGGGACAGTCAAGGATTATAGCCAGACGGCCAAACCCGTACCCGGTGGACAACTACAAGTTGGCTACGGCGTGGGGCAGCAGGGCATCAGGTTCGATTTTATCCTGTGGGCTCTGGTAGCGGTTGTCGGTCGAGATGCGCAACACGTTGTCGGTCAGGTTGGGCATGGCTTTGTGGATAGAGTGCGAGTGGAAAAACAAAGCGTCACCCAGGCGGAAGTCTGTAGTGTGCCAGGTCGCGGTGCTTTCGTCCACCGGCAGGCCCACGCCGCCGACCGCACCCTGATATTTGACGGTGTGTTCAAGGTAACCGCCCCGGTGCGACCCCGGCAAAACCGCCAGGCCGCCAAGAGAAACCGGGCATTCGCCGAGCGGTATCCAGCAGGAATAGGTGTTGACCGAGCCACGAATGTAGAAATAATCCTGGTGCGGCGGGGTGGTCGCCCCTTTATTGTTAGGGAAAGTCATCCGGCCAATTCGCCGGGGATGGACCAAAACTTCTTCTGAGCTAATTTTAAGCAATTTACCGGCAATATGTAAGAGATTCGGGTTATCAGGGAAGTTATGGAAGTTGGGCAGATTGAGAACCTTGCGGTAAACGTTGGCATAATCCGGCTTACCCTCCTGGGTCGGCGTTACCCCGGGCGCAATTATAGCATCCATCAGGTCGTGATCAGGGTCCAACCAACCGGCTTCCAGGCAAACCTGTAAGACTGACCGGCGAACTTCAAGGATTACCTCGGCCGGAACCAACCCCCGGAAGAACAGGTAGCTGTTCTCATGCAGGCTACTTTCCAGCGTAGCAACGTCCGAAGCAGGGTCAGTTTCGATAAAAGGCTGGTAATTCTTTTTCTCAGCAACCGAAAGCATTTTTACTCCTCCAACAACTTACTCAAATGGGTTAAACCAGGTATTAAAAAACACAAGGGGTTATAACCAAATTTCCCTGGCAACTACCCCAATTAAGTTATAACTTCTTACCGCGCAAACCTTTAGCAGTTTTTCATTTGATATTTATTCGAAATCTACAAACTATTTTTGCTAAAGAAATTCTTGCTAAGTCGTCCTGACACTCTTATAATAAAGCAATATCCAGATCAAACCATAGCTAAAATGAAATAAATGATGGATTTTTCGTCAAAGGAAGCCGAAATAGCCAGTGCAACCCGGTCCGTCCTGAAGCCGCCCAGGTCCGAACCCCTGCCGGTCGTTTTACCTGACCGCCCGCTAACACCCTGGCTCCGGCTGGCCCATTTCACTAAAACCGAGCCTTTGGAGAGTTCGCCGGTCTCCCGCAAGCGGAGCCTGCTGGACTTTGAGCTGGTATTGCAATGCGAGGGCCATGCCTGGATCTGGGTGGAGAGTCTGGGAGGCAGTATTGATGTGCCGCCCGGCTCGATTGCTTTTATACCGCCCGGCTTTGTACACAGTTGGTCCCTGACCACCGGAATGCATATCGCGGTCCACTTTGATTTACATTACCAGCCGGAAATGCGGGCTTATCAAAATATAAAAATGCAGGAAGGCTTTGGCGAGCGGCAGCCGGTAGAAGGGATGCCATCTTTTATCCTGGGGCAACCCGGTGGGCTGTCTACGGGCAGTAATTTGCTGCTGCCGCTGGTAACGCCCCTGCGCCAGCCCGAACTTGTACGGGAGCAACTCGAACGGCTGATCCAGATATACCAGACGCAGGCCCAGATAACTTTCTCGGCCCAGTTGCAAATTAACGAGGTCTTGAGCTTTACGCTGGCGACCATTGCCAGGGATGCGGCGAACGGCGGGGTTTCCACCGACAGCAGAATTGAACAGCGGATAAAAGCGCTCCTAACCGAACTGGCCGTGTCGAAACAGACCCAGCTTTCTATTACCGAACTAGCCGAAAAATGTGGGATGAGCCAGACCGGGTTCCGGCAGGCTTTTATCAAGTTTACCGGGCGCAAGCCCCACCAGTACTTTGAACAGTTACGCATCGAGCGCGCCGCCCAGCTCTTACTGCAAACCGAGCGGACAATTAACGCGATTGCCATTGCCGAGGGTTATGAGGATCCCTATCACTTCAGCCGGGTCTTTAAGCGGGTAATGGGCTGCTCGCCATACCAGTTCAGGTTCAAAGGGCACAACCAAGCCGGGCGGTAATATTACCGCCCGGCCTGGAAAGGTTTTTGGGATGTTCGAAGTTTTAGGATGGCCTGAATTAAGCCGGGCCGGGCCTAGACGATGACTACCTCAATGCCGTAGTCGCGAACAGTGGCTATCAAATGCTTGGGAGTGGCGGCATCGGTAATGATTGTTTTGAGGCGGTCGGTCTTGCAGAAAGTAGCTAAAGCAATCCGGTCCCACTTGGTATGATCAATCAAAGCAACTACCTCTTTGGCGGCTTCCACCATAGTCCGTTTCAGCAGCACTTCATCGCGGTTCACATCAGTCAAACCTTCGTCCAAAGAAAAACCTTTGGCCCCCACAAAAGCCCGTTTGATATGGACATGCTGAAAGATAGAGTCTTCCAGCGTGTTAATCAGCGAATAAGCTTCCCAGCGGACAATACCCCCGGACATAATTACCGAAACCCCCGGCTTGCCGCACAATTCCATGGCGCTCCGCAAATTATTGGTGACTACTGTCAGCTCTTTGAAGGTGGAACGCAGGGCGCGGGCCAGGTAAAGGGCGCTGGTACTGGAGTCGAGCGCGATAGTTTCACCATCATTTACCAGGTTGGCCCCGGCGGCCCCTATGCGGGCCTTTTCCTGGTGTTGCAAGCGCTCACGAGTATCGAAGTCCAACTCATTGCCATTACCGCTGACCAGTACGGCCCCGCCGTGAGTGCGCACAATCGGCTTCAGGTTTGCCAGCCAGGCCAAATCTTTGCGGATAGTAACTTCGGAGACATCAAAGCGGCGGCTTAGTTCAGGCACGGTTGCCCGCTGCTGCTCTTCAAGAATATTTATTATTTGCTGGCGGCGTTCGTGGGTGAATAGGTCTGAGCGCTTTATAGTCATTATAACCACGTTCTTAAATATGTTTCATTTAATTTCGTTTTAGATATATTTATACAATAAGCAAAAGGTAAGCGTCTGTCAAGTGTTTCGATTAAATTTCTTTGTGACCCGTTATAAAGTGAGAAATTCAATTACTAACCGGATGACCCGCCGGTCAGATACTTTTGGGGTGCTTATTTTGTGCGGTAATTCCTAACAAACCAGGGTCAAACTTAAAGATTTTTCTTTATTTAGTATGTATTTGAGTTAATTTTCGTTTAAACTCCCCTAAGGCTCCCCTGACCTGGCAAATCTTTATAAGTAAAAATACAGTTTTATACTTTAAACCATAATAAAGGTGTTTTATTTCACAAATTCAAAACCTATTGACTCAGAAGAAGGGCCGTGTTATAAAGTAAACATTCGAAATCTAACGAAACTAAAAATACCTTTGCGAAAAGAAACCTGACAATCCTGGATAGCCCGTCTGGTAGGACTAAAGCTATTCAAAAAAACTCTTTGGTGCGGTGTCTGCAAAAATGGTTTACCAACTAAGGTGTTGGGAAGGATAGAAGTAATCAATGCTTTGCTTGTTTACTCCCAGGTTTTTGGTAATCTACCCACTCTAATTCCCCTAACACCACGAAAAGCTAAGCCTGATGGATTTTCATATTAAAGGGTGACCTTTAATATAAATTAATCTGCTTTGAAACTGTCTGAATTTTGTCAAGTATTACAGCTACTTTAAACAAGTCTGCGTTTTTTTGTTGACGCAGTCTGCTTTAAGCATGCCTTCAGGAGGAGGGAAGAATGCCTTCAAAACGATTTGTTTCTACCGCAATGGTGCTGTTATTTACTTTAAGCCTGGTTTTAGCGGCCTGCGGTGACACTCCAACCACTGCCCCCGCCGCTACCACTGCCGCCGCGGGTGCAGCCACTACTGCCGCCGCGGGTGCGGCCACTACCGCCGCTGCGGGCGCTGCCGCCACGACCGCCGCAGGTGCAGCGCCTGCCGCAACCAGTGGCAAAAAAGTCAGCGGGGAAATATCGGTATACCTTAACTCTTATTATGACCCTACGGCTGACAAAGAAACTGCCGACGTGACGGCAGCAATCGCCAAAGAATACGAAGCGGCCCATCCCGGTACCAAAATTAACCTGGTGGCAGCCGTTCCGACCGGCACCGATCTAGAAACCTGGCTGGCCGCCCGGATGGCCGCCAATCAATCCCCGGAAATTATGTGGCAGCAGTTTGGTACTCGTAACCAGCGCGCCAGCACCTGGTGGCTGCCGCTGAACCAGTACCTGAATGCACCTAATCCTTACATTGCGGCGGGCCAACCCGGCAGCGCCAAATGGTCCGACTCGTTACCGGATTACGTGCTTGCCCAGACTAAAGCCCCCGATAACAACTGGTACCAGGTTTCGCTGGACTGGGTAGAAACCGGCCTTTACTACAATAAGGACATCTTTGCCAAAGCCGGGGTTGACCCGACAACCTGGAAAAGCTGGGCTAATTATGTAAAAGATATGCAGACCATCAAAGAAAAAACCGGGGTAAGCCCACTCGGTATGTATATTGCCCAGCAGGGTTGGTCGAACTGGTGGTGGGTTGACGATATGCTTTTGACTGCCAACTGGGGCGACAAAGCCAACGATTTCTACCTGGAAAAATACAAAACGGCGGCGGCCTTCCGCCAGCTAAACCCGGAGGAAGTTGCCAAAGCGATTATTGAGGGCAAGTTGAACGCGACCGACCCACGGATGGACAATTATCTGAAGATGTCCAAAGAGTATGTCGGGCTGCTACCAAATGACTATACCAGCATTCCTAACCTGGACGAACTGGACCCGCTGTTCTATAGCGGCAAGGTTGCCTCGGTCTGGACCGGCACCTGGAAGAACAAAACCTATGCCAAGAATATTCCGTTCAACTATGGCGTAGCCTACCTGCCTCCGTTCACCAAAGATGATGCTCCAGGCGCCACCGGGTCGGCCTACCGTGTAGGCGGGCCCAGCAGCGCCGGTCAATACGGTATCACCCAGGCGGCGGCCAAAGCGGGCGGCGGCAAGCTGGACCTGGCGGTGGACTTCCTGCATTTCCTGAGCGCTCCTCAGAACTTCGGCCGGATGGCTAAAGCTTTCGGCGGTTATATCCCGATGGTCAAGGGCAGCCAATCCGGTGATGTTATGGCCGGGTTCCAGAAAATCGCTGAGCTGCCGGAACGCCTGTTCAATGACCCGGACGGCCGCCTGACCGTGGAGTCCGGCAACAAGTGGTCGCAAGCGATGCAAGGCTTCTTCCTGGGCCAGACCGACGTAGCGACGACCAAGGCCAACCTGCAAAAAGTATGGATGGACGGTGCTAAATCCCTTTGTACCGCCCAGAAATACGACTGGTGCAAGTAGCATATTAAAACGATTTTAGGTTCAATAAACTGTACCAGGACCGGTAATCAACCGGTCCTGGTACAGGGTTTATTTTGAGGTTTACTTGATGAAAAGCAACACGATAGCACCAGTAGCAATTAAATCAAGGGTCAAAAAGGGGTCAGTACCGGTCTATGTACCCTTTTTGTTTCTTATACCGGCCATTATTCTCTTAACAATCTTCCGGTACATCCCGGCTTTTTCGGCGGTATATCATTCTTTTACGGATTGGAACGGTACATCAGCCAGCAACTGGATTGGTCTTGAGCAATACAATAACCTGTTTTCAGACTCGGTCTTTTTACGTTCAATGCAAAATATCGTAGTTTATACCATCACCCGGACCCTGCTAACTACGGCCATGGCTATAATCGGGGCCGAACTGGTCTACAACCTGCGCAGCACGCAGATGCGCAGTGTCTGGCGGGTGGTTTTTACCATTCCACTGGTAATCCCGACCACGGTGGTATTTTTGATCTGGCGGCGGGTTTACTCGGGCGATATCGGTTTGCTCAACGATACTTTGAGATTGTTCGGCCTGGATGGACTGACCAGGGCCTGGTTGGGCAACCCGGATACAGCTTTATGGGCTTTGATTTTCGTGGGCTTCCCGCTGATTTCAACTTTTGGCTTCCTGGTAATCCTGGCCGGTTTGGAAAACCTGCCCCAGGAGGTCAATAGCGCGGCCCTGCTGGACGGCTGCAGCCGGTTCCACCGGGTTTTCGCAATTGACTTACCGGCCATGCGCGGCCCCCTGGCCTTCGTGGCTATCCTCAGCATTAATGCCGGTCTGCAAGAATTCGCACCCATGTTTATTATGACCGGCGGCGGCGGCCCGGTGAACGCCACCCAATCCCCAGGGCTCTATCTGTACCAGCAGGCTATAACCTATGGTAAATACGGGTATGCCTCGGCTATCGGTACGATTCTTATGCTGGTGACCCTTGCTTTCAGTATCTTTATTCTAGCGGCACGTTACAGGAGGGCGATTGATGTTGAAGTCTAATGCGCAACCGGCAAATGTTTCTATTGAGGTGCCCAGGCACCGCACCAACCGCTTCATAATGCGAGATTGGCCTATAAACTTAATCCTCGCCTTTTTTGCGGTTATAACTTACATCCCCCTGATGGTAGTGCTGGTGAATTCCTTCAAGGATACGCGCCAGTTCTTTACCCAGTTCTGGCTGCCGCTGTGGCCGCTCCACCCGGAAAACTATGGTAAATCATGGCCGGTAATCTCTGAAAACCTGATTAACACGGTTATTTACACCGCGCCTACAACTTTGCTGGTGCTGGTGGTATCGGCGCTTACCGGCTACGCTTTTGCCCGCTACCGCTTTCCCGGCCGCGAGATTTTGTTCTTTGCGATTTTAATGATAATCATGCTGCCGGGAATCCTTCTGGTCATTCCAATGTTTACCCAGATTGTTAGCTGGAACTGGCAGAACAGTGTCCAGGCGATTGTGCTGCCCTGGGCTTCGGTCCAGATTCCGTTTGGCATGTTCTTAATGCGGACTTTCTTCGAAACTCTGCCGGTGGCCTATTTTGAAGCTGCCCGGATTGACGGAGCCAGCGAGTTGCAGTTGTTTAATAGAATCGCGCTGCCCCTGGCGCTCCCGGCGTTTGCCACCCTGTCTATAATCACCCTGCTTTTCGCCTGGAACGACATCATCTGGCCGCTGATCGCCCTGTTTGACAACCATAAATATCCGATTTCCATCGGGGTATTGGCCTTTAATACCACGACATCTACCGACTATGGGGCAACCTTTTCGGCCTATGTCATGGCCTCCCTACCGCTGCTCATACTCTTTAGCTTTACGGCCAAACGCTTCATGGCCGGGCTATCCGGTGGGGTAAGTCTCTAGTTCAAACATTATTTGCCAGGCTGGTGTAAGATGAAAATCATCCCCAGCCTGGCAAGTTACACATACCAGGTCTGACGCAGGGCTTAACCGGGCAGCCAGGGTTGCCCTGGTTTTCTATTGTCCGGGTCTAGCCCACCGGCGGCATTTCGAAGATAACCGATACCTGTAGCCGGCCGCTGCTCAAACCACAAGCTGAACAGGATGTAAAAAAATGACGAATAACGAATTCTCCACGGAGGCCCGTTGGATCTGGGGTAGCGATGACCCTTCCGAGCGCAACCTCTGGCGCTACTTCCGGCGCAATTTTAGCACGGACCAGGAACTAAACCGCGCTACCCTCTTGATTACTGCCGACTCGCGCTATGAATGTACTATCAACGGGCAGTTTATCGGGCGCGGCCCGGCCCGGGGTTTTCCCTTCGCCTATGGTTATGATGTTTATGACATCACGGCTCACCTGGCCGCGGGCGCGGAAAATGCAATCGGGGTCCTGGTCAACCACCTGAACGACCAGACCATGAGTTATATCAACGGCAAGCCCGGTTTTCTGGCTGAACTGGTCCTGGAAGACGCGGCCGGGAATATAACCCGGCTGGCCTCGGATAAGCAGTGGCGCACCACCCCGGCCCTGACTTTCAACAACGCCGCGCCCCGGATTTCCATTCAGCACGATTTTGAAGAGCAGTACGATGCCCGCCAGGAAATCGCCGGGTGGGACAGCCTGGGTTTTAAGGGTGAAAGGTGGCCGCAGGCGGCCGAAATCGGGCCGGTCGGCGTGGCTCCCTGGACTGGCCTGACCCGGCGTACAATTCCCTTCCTTTCGGAAGACCATGTAGCGCCAACCGAAGTTAAAGCGGTCGAGTTAGCCAGGGTTGCCCCCGGCTACTTCTGGTCGCTGGATATGCGCTTCGAAAGCGGCATAATGCAGACCGGCCTGCGCAGCGCCCCACCAGGCGAACGCGGCGCGCTGATTTTCACGGAAATTACCGCACCGGAAGATATGTCCATTCGCATCCGGAATTTCCCCAACTACGAAACACTGAGCCTGCGAGTTAACAACCAGGTCTTTGGGGCAAACGACAAGCTGGATTACAGTGAAAATCCTATTGAAATACACCTGCACGCCGGGCCAAACCTGCTGATGCTCCAGAATATGACCACCCCGGCCCTGCTTTTCGAAACTACCGGGAAACTAACTTTTTCAGCAGAGCGCTTTGTGCCGGGTGCGGCCTGGGTTTTAATCGCGCCGCTGAATGAAATCAACGGCCAACTGGATAAAGCCTGGTCGGTGAAGTCGCTGGATGACTTACCCGCCGACCTGCCTCGCCTGGGAATCCCGGCCAGTGCCAATAAGACCGATATTTTCGCGCTGACCGCGACCCAGGAATTTTACGCGGTAGAGGGCGGCTTCTGTTCAGCCGATATAACCAGGGTGACACCCCGGCCCGAACTTGCGGGAGAAAGAGAGCTTCCGGTGGTCCAACCGGCCGCCCTGCTGCACGATAACGCCGATTGGGCCACTATCAACCCGCAACCGGATGGCGATGTCCACATGCTGATTGATTTCGGGCGCGAAATTATAGGTTATGTAAAGTTCGAAATTGAAGCGCCCGAAGGGGCGGTTATTGATACGAATTTCTTTGAAGGAATCGATGACGCCGGGATTTTCTGGACCTGGAACCTGCGCAACAGCTTCCGGTATGTCGCAAAAGAAGGCCACCAGACCTTTACCTCGCACTACCGGCGCGGGTTTCGCTACGGCTCCTTTACTTTTCGCAACCTGGACAGGCCGCTAAAAATCCGGCATGTCGGGACGCTCCTGGCGACTTACCCGGTGGAAGCAAAGGGGCGGTTCGCCGCCTCAGACGAAACTCTGACCAAAATCTGGCAGGTAGCGGCTTACACGGTCCAACTTTGCATGCTGGATACCTACGTAGATTGCCCGGCCTACGAGCAGGTCTACTGGGTCGGGGATGCCCGGAACAGCTCCCTGGTCAACGCGGTCGCTTTTGGGGCTTATGACCTGACCGACCGCTGCGTGCGCCTGACCGGGCAATCGCTCTCGGAAGAACTCAATAAGATAAAGCCGCCCCATTTACAGACGATGCGGACCCACATTCCCACCTCGCACGTTGTCAGCGGCTGGTTCGATGAAATCCCTATGTGGAGTTTCCTGTGGGTCTGGATGGCCTGGGAAAACTACTGGCACTCCGGCAGCGAAGAAGCCCTGGCAGACTATTACCCGGATGTGCGCGAGTGTTTGAAACGCTGCGAAAGCTTTTTGACCGAGCGCGACCTGCTGGATATTCCTGATGTTTGGAACCTGGTGGACTGGGCCGCGCAAGACCTCGAACGCGATGGTGAGGTCATCAGCAGCACGGCCCTGATGGCCCAATCGTATGACTATGCCGCCCGCATGGCCGAGACCCTGGGCCTGCCCGAAGAAGCGGCCGCCCATTCCGCCCTGGCCGATAGGCTGCGCAAGGCAGTCAATACCTACGGCTGGTCCGACCGCCACCAGGGCTATGTGGATACGGTCCGTGACGAAGCCGCTTTTAACCGGCACCGCCAACTCAGCCAGGAACGGGGCACCCCGGTTGGGACATTTGAAGAATTTCAGCGCAAACAGCGGGTCAGCGAGCCGACCAATACCCTGGTACTGCAGTGTAACGCGGTTCCGGCGGAGCGGCGTGAAGCAGTGATGAAGTTTGTGCTGGCCGCCAAAGCCGGAAAGTTTATCGGCAGCAGCCCGGCCCGCGCATCGTTCGGCAGCCCAGACGAAATCGTGCCGGTGGGCAGCCCCTGGTTCCTGTTCTTTACGCTGGAAACGCTCTTTAACGAAGGATTGAGCGGGGAAGCCCTGACCATCTTGCGAGAGCAGTGGAACCGCATGCTTGAAAAAGGGGCTACGACTTTCTGGGAAACCTTCCCCGGCTTTATCGGGAACGGGCATTGGAGTCGCAGCCTGTGTCACGGCTGGTCGGCGGCCCCGGCTTACTTCCTCTCCACGCGGGTGCTGGGCGTAACCCCGGCGGCGGCGGGCTACCGGCGGATACGAATTGCGCCGGAACCGTTCCATTTGACCTGGGCCAACGGGACGGTCCCAACCCCGCATGGGCCGGTTTCAGTGGCCTGGCGGCTTAAAGAAGATGGGCAGCTTGACCTTGAATACCATGCCCCGGCCGGCTGTGAAGTTGAAGTAATTTTACCAAAAAACAATTAGAAATAAACAGTCGCTCCTGAAAAGGAGCGGTTGGTAAATTAGCGGCACAAACGCCGTGATAGCCATATTTATACCAGTTTGTCCCAAAAGGAGTTTAGATAATCATGACTTTTCAACCGACGGACCAAAAGGATTTAACCGGGAGCAGGGAGGACACCACTGCCCCGGACGCTTCTATAGAAACAGTTCGTTTTGAACATTACTCGGACGCCTTCGCGCTGGGGACGCCCAAACCGCGCCTTTCCTGGACAGTAACGACTTCCAGCCAGGATTGGCAGCAGGCTGCTTACGATATTGAACTTTACAATTCGGATGGAAAGCTTCGCGAGACTACGGGCCGGGTGGAGTCAGGCGAATCGGTGCTGGTGGACTGGCCTTTTTCGCCCCTGAAGTCACGTGAACAGGGCAACCTGAGAATCCGCGCCTGGGCCGCTAATGGCCCGGCCACGGGTTGGAGCGAACCGGTAAAGTTCGAGGCCGGGTTGTTGAAACCGGGCGATTGGACCGCCCGGTTCGTAACCCCCGGTTGGGACGAGGATACCAGCCAGCCCCAACCCTCGCCGCTGCTGCGCCGCGAGTTTGAAGTGCGGCAGGGCGTAGCGCAAGGCCGCTTATATGTAACTGCCCTGGGACTGTACGAAGCCCACCTGAATGGCGCACCCGTGGGCGACCATGTGCTGGCCCCCGGGTGGTCCAGCTATAACAACCGTTTAAGGTTCCAGACTTTTGATGTAACGGGCCAACTTCAAAGCGGCCCAAATGTTTTAGGAGCGATTTTAGGGGACGGTTGGTACCGGGGCCGGATGGGCTTTGGCGGCGGCCGGGTCAACATTTACGGCGACCGCGTGGCGCTGCTGGCCCAGCTCGAGATAACTTACGAGGACGGCACCACCGAAACGATAGTTACCGACGAAACCTGGAAAGCCGGTAAAAGCCCCATTATCACCAGCAGCATTTATGACGGCGAGATTTATGATGCCCGCCTGGAACAGGACGGTTGGGCCAGCCCTGGTTACGATGACGGGGAATGGGCGGGAGTACGCCAGCTTGAATGGGATTCAGGCAAACTGGTAAACCCGCCAGGCCCGCCGGTCCGCCGCACCGGAGAGGTCAAACCGGTGGAAATCACCACCTCACCGACCGGCCGGACGATTGTAGACTTCGGCCAGAACCTGGTCGGCTGGCTGCGCCTGAGCGTAAGTGGAGATTCCGGCCGGACGATTACGCTGCGACATGCCGAGGTATTGGAAAATGGCGATTTATGTACCAGGCCCCTGCGCCACGCCAAAGCCACCGACAGTTATACCCTGCGCGGTGAAGGCGTCGAAACCTGGGAACCGCGCTTTACTTTTCACGGCTTTCGTTATGCCGAGGTGGAAGGCTGGCCGGGCGAGTTAAAGGCGGACGACCTGGTGGCGGTGATCTGCCATTCCGACATGGAACGGACCGGCTGGTTCGAATGCTCGGACCCGATGATCAACCGGCTGCACGAAAACGTGGTCTGGGGCATGCGAGGCAATTTCGTAGATGTGCCGACCGACTGCCCGCAGCGCGATGAACGGTTAGGCTGGACCGGCGATATTGAAGTCTTCGCCCCGACCGCTTCTTACCTGTTCGACTCGGCCGGTTTTCTAAATTCCTGGCTGGCCGACCTGGCCGCCGAACAGTATCCGAACGGGGTCGTACCTTTCGTCATTCCCGACATTATGGACAAGGAACTCCCGCCGATGGCAGCCTGGAGCGACGCAGCCGTAATCGTACCCTGGGTCCTTTACCAGCGTTTCGGGGATAAAGGGATTCTAGCCACCCAGTTCGAAAGCATGTGTGCCTGGGTTGATCACCTGGACCGGCTTACCGGCGAAAAACGGCTCTGGGACCAGGGCTTTCAATTTGCTGACTGGCTGGACCCGAGCGCCCCGCCGGACAAACCGGCCGAAGGCAAGACCAACCCGAATATCGTAGCCACGGCTTATTTCGTCCGGTCAGCCGACCTGCTGGCCCGGGCCGCCGCCGTACTTGGCCGTGAAAAAGAAGCGGCCCACTACCGGGAACTGGCCGGACAGGCCCGGGCGGCTTTCAACGCCGAATATGTCACGCCCAACGGCCGGATGATCAGCGACTCGGCCACGGTCTACTCGATGGCCCTGGAATTTGACCTGCTGCCCGGCCCGGCACAGCGCGAGTACGCCGGTAAACGGCTGGCCGCCCTGGCTAAAGAGAGCGGCTACCGCATCAGCACCGGGTTTGTCGGGACGCCGCTTATCTGTGACGCTTTAAGCAGTGCGGGCAATTACACTACGGCTTACCGCCTGCTGACCCAGCGCGAATGTCCTTCCTGGCTGTACCCGATAACCATGGGCGCGACCACCATCTGGGAACGCTGGGATAGCCTTTTGCCGGACGGTTCGGTAAACCCTGGGGAAATGACCTCTTTCAACCATTACGCGCTGGGAGCTATCGCAGACTGGCTGCACCGGACGGTGGGCGGATTGGCCCCGGCGGTCCCCGGCTACCGGCGCATCGAAATTAAGCCGGTGCCAGGCGGCGGCCTGACCAGCGCCCGGTCGCGCCACCGGACCCCTTACGGGCTAGCCGAAGTCGGTTGGAAGATCGAAAATGGACAAATTTCAGTGGATGCAATCATCCCGCCCAACACAACCGCCCGGGTGATCCTTCCCGGCCAGGAAGGGAAAGCCCTGGAAATAGGGTCCGGCACCCACCACTGGGAATATCCTTACCAGGAAGCGGTAGTCGAAAGGCCGCCGCTGTCACTGGATAGCAAGTTCGAAGATATTTTCGATGACAAAACGGCTTACACTACCGTGTTGAATACTTTGCGGCGGTTTTTGCCCGACTTTGCCAGCAGTATGGAGAACGGCATGCAGGGCCGCAATAATATGACCCTGAAGGAAGTGCTATTCATTCTGCCGAACTCGGCCGAATGCAGCGCCGCGCTTGAAAGAGAGCTGGCCGGGCTCGATAAGAGGTAACGGGTAAATATTACTTTCTTAAACCAAAGAAGGAGCCAATAATATAGAAAGAGCCAGCGCTTTTATCAATTGGAGCGCTGGCTCTTTCTTAGCCTGTAAATATGCCCTGCATAAAACTGAATATTATTTGAACCGGTAGGGGCAACCACCGGGGGCCGGGTTAGACGTGAATGTTTGTTACTTCCTGACCGGCGGTGCGGCCGCTGCCTTCGCGCAAGGCCGACAGGGTTTTACTGGCACCGGTGGTGAAGAAACCGAGGTCGGTATTGCAGCCAAGCATGGTCATGCCGAGTTCGCGCCATTTCAAGATAACGGCAGGGTCGGCAATATGGATACCGCTGGCGACCTGGTGGCGTTTGGCGGCTTCGACCACTTTACCGATTGCCTCATTTACCCTGGGCGCGTTCATTGAGTCCTCGCCAAGGGAAATCGTCAGGTCAAAAGGCCCGATGACCGCCGCGTCAACGCCGGGCACCGATAGCAGGTCGTCAATATTATCAACGGCGATTTCCCGCTCGATTTGCAGGATTACCATGGTATTTTCGTTCAGGTGGCGGACCAGTTCCTGGGGACTGGCCCCGGAATAATCGGTGCTGCCCCGGCCAGCGGTGGCTCCCCGGACCCCATAGGGCGGGTACTTCATGTAGCTGACCAGTTCTTCAACCTGCTGGCGGGTTTCGACCCGGGGCAGCATAATACCCATCGCGCCCGCGTCCAGCACCGGGGCCAGCATGCCGTAGGACAGTTCGGGTATGCGCACCAGGGGGACCAGGTTCGCCAGGCGGGCTACCTTGATCATATCGGCGGTGGCTTGCAGGCCGTAAGTGCTGTGTTCCATGTCAATAAAAACAAAATCGTAGCCCAGGTTAGCCAGCATCCAGACAAAACCGGTCGAACCCGCTTCGGTAATCATGGTGCCAATAACCGGTTCGCCCCGTTTCAGGGCCTGTTTGACCGTGTTAGTTTTTAACATAAATTTTCACCATCTTGTAATAAATGTAGCTTTCCCGGCCAGGAATCAGGCACCGGATAACAGCCACGCTTTTAAAATTTCGGTTACTTTTCCGGGTTGTTCCATGGTCGAAAGATGCCCACAGTCCTCGATTATTTCCAGCCTGGCTCCCGGAATGAGCCGGGCCATATCTTCCTGGATAGACAGCGGACAGACCATATCTTCCCGGCCGCTCAGGACCAGGCCCGGGCAGCTAATATGGGGCAGGTCGTCCCAACGCGGGTTACGCTTTTGCAAAGCCCGGTTCTGCCTGACAAACGCCTCCGGCCCAACCGCCAGGGCCATCGCCACAACCTCATCCCGCAATTCGGTATCGCCCAACCGGGCCGGGTGGACCATTTGCGGATAAAACAGTCCAGTGGTTAGTTTCAGGAAATCCGCCGGGCTGGCGGTTGCCTGGCAAATTTGCTCTTCAAAATCAGCCAGGTGGCGCGGCGTGTTGCCGCCGGGGTTGGCGTCCAGCAGGGCCAGCCGGGTAACCCGGCCGGGAGCTTGTCGCATAATTTCCATGGCGACTATCCCGCCAAACGAAAGCCCGGCCAGGGCAAAACGGGGCGGCGCGGCCGCCAGCACTGCCCGGGCGATTTCTTCGAAACTATCCGCTACGGTGATATCACCGATGCTAATTTCGGTTAAACCGGCCAACCCGGCCACCTGGGCCCGGAAAAGACGGGCGTCACACAACCGGCCTGGCAAAAGTACCAGTGGTTCAGTTCCCATTGTCGAATGGTCTTTCTAGTGGCTATTTACCACAACCTGGTTGAGGCTAGCTCGGCGCCCCTGGCTAACGACTCCAGTTTAGCATAGACGATGTCTTTATCTACAGTGCCGAACCCGGCGAAAGTTGAAAAGCCGCAATCGCTCCCGGCTAAAACTCTCTCGCGGCCAACGACACCGGCAAACCGGCAGATACGCTCGGCGACCAATTCGTGATGCTCCACAAAATTAGTGGTTGAATCGAGCATGCCGGGCATTAAAATTTTGTCGTCAGGCAGTTTTATTTCGTTAAAGACCTGCCATTCGTGGGCGTGGCGTGGGTTTGACGCTTCAAACGAAAGGACCTGGGGTTTGGCCTTCAAGACGCCCGGCAAAATCTTTTTAAGCTCAATATCGCAGTGATGCGGCCCTTCGTAGTTGCCCCAACATATGTGCAACCGGACCTGCTCGGCTGGAACGTTACGCAGGGCGTGGTTCAGGACTTCGACATGTTCATCGACCATCTTCAAAAAGTCCTTGTCAGTCAGGTCGTTGAACATCATGTGGCGGCCCAGCGCCAGGTCAGGCGAATCTATTTGCAAAACCAGCCCGGCCTGGCAAATCGCTTCGTATTCCTGGCGCATGGCTTCGGCCAGGGCTTCCAGGTATGCTTCGTGGCTGGGATAATAGTCGTTGGGCTGGAAAAGAGCGATTACACCCGGTGAGGCGGAGTTCATGAAACCTTCAGTAACAGGCGTTGCAGCCAGGGCCGCTTTGAAATTGGCAATATCTTCATGTAGGGGTTGCAAATCTTTAACCGCCACCGGCCCGGTGCAGCGGGGCCGGTGGTAGGTGGGCGTACCGCCACTTTTAGAAGCGCGACCGGCAAAGTTGGGGTACGCCTGCAAGTCGGCCGGGGTGCGCCGGGGGCTGTCACCTTCAAAGCCGCTGAGGCGGTACTTGATATAAGTCGCGTAGCTGATTTTGCTCATTTCGCCGTCGCTGACTATATCAACCCCGGCCTTATACTGGGAGCTTACGACCTCTTTGACAGCCTGCGCGATAGCAGATTTAAAAGCCGGTTCGTCCAGCGGGTCGCCCCGTTCCTGGGCAAATACCAGCTCAAAAACTTCCTGGGAACGCGGCAGACTGCCAACATGAGTAGTAAGTATGCGCTCGGTACTGAGTTTCATAAACTCCTTTTAAGTTAGATATTATTTTTCAGGGATTTTAAGGCTTAAAGTGAGGGATGGATAGAGGCCCTACCAGGCGCCCCTATCCATTTATAACTGCTATTTGCCGGTTAAGCGCTGGGTAACGATACCTTCCGGTCCTGGCCCAGTTTGGCCGGAACCGGGACATCACCGCCCAGCACCACGTACATTACGGCTTCATCCGGTCCGGTATTTTCGAACCGGCGATAGACCCCGGCAGGGCAGGTGAAAGTATCGCCCGCTCCCAGGACCAGCGAATGTTCTTCTTCGCCTTCAAGCCAGGTAAAGCGCCAGGAACCGTTGAACGGGTTGTAGACTTCCGGGGCTTCCCGGCTGTAAAGCGCCGTAGCCTGACCGGGGTCGCCCTTAACCGCTACCAGGTTAAAATTGAAGTGCCAGTCGTCGCCGCCCTGTTTGGCCGCACCCTGGGTATAGTAGGGTCCGGCCAGCGGGTAAACCCGCCCGGCAAAGCCGGGTAGGACGGTTTCATCAGTCAGACCGGGGTTATTTTTAATATCGGCCAGCCGGATGATAAACGGAGCCATATCCTCAACGGTTAATTTTTTGAACCTCTTAAGTTCTTCAGGCGTAAGGGGCTGGGTTTCGTGGGCTCCTTCAGGTACGGTTTCGCCGATGGTGGTATCAATCAGGCGGCCGTCATGGAGCAACACCAGGCCGTGGCCGCGCGCCGCTTCCAGCACCTGGGGAGCCCAGGTTACTTTGCCGGGGTCGTCCGCGCCCAGTACACCTATCAGCATGCCTTTGACTTCGCCAACATTCTCAAATCCCCGGAACATAAAGGTCGGGAGCGAAATAAAATCGCCCGGTTCGAGGATGACTTCGCCATCCTTGCCATCCACGCCCCAGTAAAAGCACCAGTTGCCGGAATGGACCCAGAAAGTTTCGGCAGTTTCATGGCTGTGGGGTGAATTTTTGATGCGTGGGGGTTGGCGGGCACCACCCAGGGTGAACCCATGGGGCTCGGTAATATGGACGTGCTGGGCGGGATTTTCCGATACACCCGCTCCAATAATGCTAAAATTTTCTTTCAGGTGCGAGCCAGGAGTCTTGGCGTCAATGAAAGCGGCCTTGCAACCAAGCAATTCATCAAAACGTACGACCCGCTTTAACATTTCTTCGGTTGTCCAACCGCTGTCAGCTACTTTTTCAGTCATCTGGTTTGTTTTACCCCATAAATTCTTTTTGGATGGTTTATTATTTTAGCAAGCCGAATTTATGCGCCGGGCCTGGGCCAGGCCCGGCGCGCACCCGGCTGCAATATCATTCTGTAAGCGTACCCGCGCCAACCGGGGCGGCGGGTTGAAGTCCATAGCGTTTAACCCGCAAGTCGGCCTGGGCCTGGTGTCCGGCAAAGCCTTCCAGGGCGCACAGCCGCGAGCAGTACTCACCGATCATGGCCGAAGCTTCCGGTTTCACGCGCTGGTAAGTACAGGTCTTGAGGAATTTACCGACCCACAGGCCGCCGGTATACCGGGCCGCGCCTTTGGTGGGGAGCGTGTGATTGGTGCCAATAACTTTGTCACCAAACGACACGTTGGTTTCAGGGCCGAGGAACAACCCGCCGTAATTGGTCAAATTATCCAGGAAATACTGGGGGTCGCGGGTCATAACCTGGACGTGTTCGGAAGCAATCCGGTCGCCTTCGGCAACCATTTCCTCGTAGGTATCGCAAAGTATCACCTGGCCGTAATCGCGCCAGGCAACACTGGCTACCGGGGCGGTCGAGAGGGTCTGCAACTGGCGTTCGATCTCGGCAATGGTATCGTTAGCCAGCTTTTCGGAGTTGGTCAGCAAAATAGCAGGCGAAGTCGGCCCGTGTTCGGCCTGGCCGAGCAGGTCGGTGGCGGCCATTTCGCCGTCACAGGTCTCATCGGCAATGACCAGAGTTTCGGTCGGTCCGGCGAAAAGGTCTATACCGACCCGCCCGTAAAGCTGGCGCTTAGCTTCGGCCACGTAGGCGTTACCGGGCCCGACCAGCATATCAACCGGGGCGATAGTTTCGGTACCCAGCGCCATCGCGCCGACGGCCTGGACACCGCCCATTGTGTAAATCTCATCCGCCCCGGCCAGGTAAAGGGCCGCGACGATAGCCGGGTGAGGGGCACCCTGGAAAGGCGGGGCGCAGGCGATAACGCGCTTGACCCCGGCGACTTTAGCCGTTACAACGCTCATGTGGGCCGAGGCGACCAGCGGGTACTTGCCGCCCGGTACATAGCAGCCCACGCTGTTGACCGGAATATGCTTGTGGCCCAGGAATACACCAGGCAAGGTCTCTACTTCGACATCTTGCATGGAGTCGCGCTGGATCTGGGCAAAGTTGCGGATCTGGGTCTGGGCGAATTTGATGTCCTCCAGGGTTTCCGGCGGCAGGGCCGCCAGGCAGGCCTGGATAGCGGCGTCGCTCATGCGGAAGCTTTCTGGTGACCACTTATCAAACCTCTGCGAATAGTCGCGGACAGCCTCATCGCCCTTTTCCGCAATTTCGGCCAGGATAGTTTCCACCGTCTGACGAACTTTAGCATCGTCGGCGGCTGCCTTTTCCTGGCTGACGCCGTTCTTTAAAAATCTGATCATCTAATTTTGTACTCCTCCATTGGATATTTAAAAAATAATTTCGGCCAGCAAAATTTAGTTGTGAAAATTATGGCATACGTATGCTATACTGTCAATAAGTTTTTTATTTCAATTTTCGACTGCTTTTTTTTCACACTGCAAAATTTAGGATAAGGTGAATACTTATGTCTGAGGAAACCTTTGCGCTCGAATTATTAGACGAATTACGCAAATATGATACTCCAACCATCTGTAACGCCCTGGAAGTGCTGCTGGGAGGCCGCCGCATCACCGGATTTACCACTGAACCGTTCGTTTGCGCCGACCCAAAGCTGCCGCCGCTGGTAGGCTATGCCAGGACCGCAACACTGCGGGCGTCTGAACCGGCCCTGCTTTCGCCTAAAGAGGCCCGCGACCAGCGCATGAAATATTATGAATATATTGCAGCGGAACCCCATCCAACGGTTGTAGTCATCCAGGACATTGACGCCCGGCCTGGCCTGGGGGCCTGGTGGGGCGAAGTCCATGCCCTGGTCCACCAGAAATTAGGCAGCCTGGGAGTTGTAACAAATGGGGCAATCCGGGACCTGGATTTTATCGCGCCCGGTTTTCAACTGCTTGGCGGCAAAATCAGTCCCAGCCACGCCTTTGTCCATATCGTTGATGTTGGGGTAGAAGTTAACGTTTTCGGCCTCACAGTGCGCCATCATGACCTCATTCATGCCGACCGGCACGGCGCGGTGGTCATCCCGGCCCACCTGGCAGCCAGGATGCCCCACGCCATCCAGGTTATGATTCAACGCGAACAGTTAATCATGGCGGCGGCCCGCCAACCGGGATTTTCGGTAGAGGATATCAGGAGAGCTATGGATAAAGGAGATGACATTCATTAGAAAATAAAATAGGGTATTGACAAACGAGTTATCTTGTTTTACCATTTCTGCATTCGTATTCAATTTGTTGAAGTGTCTAGCGTTTTCCAAAACCGGCCTTAAAACAGCCACAAGTTCCTACCTGCTTTACACAAACAGGAAACATAAATGTTCCGATTAGATAATAAAATTTGCCTGGTGACCGGCGCAAGCCGGGGACTAGGAGAGGGTATTACGCTTGCCTTGCAGCAGGCAGGAGCAAAGGTAGTGGGCACCAGCCGACAACCGGAAGCTGCCCGCAGCATTGCCCAACGCCTGAATACGCTTCCTATCGAGATGGATGTAACTGATGTTGCCTCTATTCGCCGGGGGGTTGATCGAGTAGTCGCTGAATACGGCCAATTGGACATCCTGGTTAACAACGCCGGTCTGAATATTCCGCAAGGAATCTTCGATGTAGACGAAGCCAGTTGGGACGCCGTTATGACTACGAACTTAAAAAGTGTCTTTTTTGTAACCCAGGCCGCCGCCCGGCATATGGTAGCGGCCAACCGGGGAGGGCGGATAATAAATATCAGCTCGCAAGCCGGGGTAGTGGGTATCGAGGAACGCTCGGCCTACTGCGCCAGTAAAGGCGGCGTTACACAATTGACTAAAGTGCTTGCCCTGGAGCTGGCTCGCCATAACATTACGGTTAATGCCGTAGCTCCTACCTTTGTTGAAACAGAGTTAACCCGTTCAACCCTGGAAAATCCGGTCTGGCGTGACCGTATTCTGGCCCGGATACCGCTAGGCCGGGTTGGAACCGTAGCAGAAATAGCGGCGGCTGTCGTCTACCTGGCAACTCAGGAAGCAGGGCTGGTTACCGGCCATACCTTGCTGGTAGACGGTGGATGGACCGCCTGGTAACCTGATTCCAAACGTTTTTCTCTCGCTCGTTTCTATCTAACGTTCAGTAAAATTATAAGATAAGAGGAGGAGCCTTGCTATGTTTAAAGGCAAGCAGCCTGTTTTCGTAATCCTGGTGCTATTATCCAGCCTGATATTGTCAGCCTGCGGTGATAGCCCGACTGCCACCCCTGCCCCGGCCGCCACTACCGCCGCGGCCGCTACGACTGCCGCCGCTTCCGGCGCAGCCACCACTGCCGCCTCGGGCGCAGCTACCACCGCTGCCGCCGCTGGGGCAGCTACTACTGCCGCCGCCGCCGGGGCCGCACCCGCCGCCGCTTCGACGAACCCGGCCGATTACGGATTAAAACCGGGCAAACCTTACAACGGCACCAAATTAAATTTCTTGATTTGCTGCAACACCGCGACCCAATTTGCCTCTTTAATTGATAAAACCGCTAAAGAGTTTACCGCAATGACCGGCATTTCAGTTACCTGGGACAACGGCCCTTACAACGGTTTCCAGCAGAAATTGCTGACCGAGTCGGTTTCCGGCACCGGTGGCTTTGACAACATCGCCTGGGTTGATAGCTGGGGCCCTGGCATCAAACAATTCTTGCTGCCCCTGGACGACAAAATCAAAGAAGCCAAAATCAGCCTGGAAGACTTCTCCCCGGCTCACATCACCGCCGCCAGTTCCAATGATGGCAAGAGCGTTTTAGGCATTCCTTTCCGCGGCCATGCCCAGGTGCTGTTCTACCGCAAGGACATCTTCCAGAAGCTGGGTATTCAGCCCCCGACTACCTGGCAGGAACTTGAGGCTGTCGCCAAAGTTATCAAGGAGAAAAACCCGGCGACCTCCCCTTTGTCTAACTACTATGCCGTCAACGCCGGCCAGAACGTCTTCATCTTCTTGAACCACCTGTGGGGAAATGGCGGAGACGTGTTCGACCAGAGCATGCGGCCGATTTTCAACAACCCGGCCGGAGTTGAAGCCACCACCGCCTACATTAACTTGCTCAAGAACGGCTATTCTTCACCCAACTCGGTAACCTTTAATGAAGGTGAAGCCGGGACCCAGTTTACCACCGGCAAATCGGCTATGTTTGTAGCCTGGTCCTGGTATTTCAGTAACTTTTCCAATCCTAAGAACGTCGCTCCGGAAGTTTTGAATAACATCGGCTTCGTTCCGGCTCCTGCCTGGACCGGTAAAGCCCCGATTTCCTACTCCCAGATCTGGCCGGTCGGCATTTCCAAGTACTCCAAGAACCAGGACGCTGCCTGGGAATACTTGAAATGGTTGACCAACACCAAGGTAGAGAAAGCGGTTGTGCTGGACAAGAGCAAACCCGAGTTCGATAATGTCGTGGCAGTCCACTACTCTAACCTGCAAGACCCCGAAGTTAACCGGGTACACCAGGGCTTGCAAAACACCATGCTCAGCGTATTAAAGACTGCCCGCACCGAACCCCTTATTCCCGAATGGCCCCAGGTAGAGTCGGTCCTGGAAGTAGCGATCAACAACATGGCAGGCGGCAAGTCGGTCAAAGAAACGCTTGACCAGGCTGCTAAAGATGTCGAGGCCATCATGAAAAAGGGTGGTTATTACAAGTAACAATCCTGGGTATATGCGGGAGGCCCGGTGCCTCCTGCAGCCACCTTACCTGAACTGGATTGTTGCAGTATTCGAGAAAAAAAAGAATACAGCTTTGCGGATAGTCAGTTAAATGTTTGCAAAGCTGCGTTCTATAACTCGAACAAGCCGATTGTTGGAGGAGTAAATTGCGCGGTAAATATGCCAAATTTATTATGTTATCGCCAGCCATTCTGGTACTGCTGGCAACAACTACCTATCCTTTATTGTATGCCCTGGTAATTAGCCTTCGCAACTGGCAATTAACCAAGTCTCAGGAGCCTACTGATTGGGTCGGGTTGGATAACTATACGCAAGCTTTCACTGATTCAGGCTTTACCAATAGCTTGCAAGTCACATTCTTATTTACAATTCTGTCAGTCAGCCTATCACTGGGTATCGGGTTAGCTATCGCTCTTCTTGTCCAGAAAAAGAGCCTGGTTAATACCATAATTAAAACACTTCTAATTTTCCCTTTTGCGGTAAGTCCTACTTTGAAAGGTTTTTCCTGGAAGTTCATGCTCAATTCCGAATACGGATTGTATGACCACCTGGTAAAGACCGTTTTCCCACCGGCACGGGATATTATCTGGTTGAATGACACCTTCTGGGCCATGTTTAGCCTGGCGATGTCCGAGACCTGGGGTTGGGCGCCCCTGATTGCCCTGATGTTCGTAGGTGCTTTAGGGACGATTTCACCGGAAATTACCGAGGCAGCCAGGTTAGATGGCGCAAACAATGTCAGCCTCTTCTTCTATGTAACACTGCCCTTGCTGCGGCCGGTAATCCTGATTGCGCTCTTGTTAAAAACTATTTTCTCTCTCAAGATGTTCGACCAGGTAGTAACTATGACCGGTGGCGGGCCGGGCCGTTCGACGCAAACCTTTAACTATTTTATTTATCAGGTCGGTTTTAGAAATCTGGATATGGGCTACGCTTCGGCCTTAGCCATAATGCTGGTGATATTCCTCTCCATCCTGGCCTACCTTTACGTAAAACTCTTATTAGGAAAGCAGGTCTAGGTATGAGTTTAGCATTAAAGTCGGTTGATAAGACCGAGAGTAAAGTAAAGGTCAAAGGTATCAAGAGTAACGATGTAGTAGGTGCTTTCGGCTATTGGATAGGCATTATAATCACTTTAGGTTTTATCCTGATTCCAATTTTCTGGATTGGCCTGACCTCACTTAAAACTTACCAGCAATCCTACACGCTGGACCTGTTTTTCGGACCTACCCTGGATAACTTCAAGATCATTTTTGATGACCCGCTTACTATGGGGCCTAAACTGCTCAATAGTTTGACGGTTGGTATCCTGACGGTCGTGATTGCCATTCCGCTGGCTATGATGGCCGCCTACGCCTTCTCCCGTTTCAGATTCAGGGGAAGTAACCTGTTGATGGTCTGGGTGCTGACCACCCAGTTCATTCCGCCGGTGGTTATCATCCTGCCCTTCTTTAACCTGTTCCGGGCGGTCGGTCTGATTGATACAATCCAGGGCCTGGTAATTTTGGACCTGGCAATTGTTTTACCTTATGCCACCTGGATGATCAAGGGCTACATTGACTCGCTTCCAATAGAAGTGGAAGAAGCCGCCCTGGTGGACGGTGCCAACGACCTGGGTATTCTCTACCGGATTACTTTCCCGCTGGTAATGCCCGGTATAATTGTGGCGGCGGTCTTTGGTTTTATCGCTTGCTGGAATGAGTTCCTTTTCGCCCTGATTATTGGCAGCCGCAATACCCAGACCTTGCAGGTCGGTTTTTACGGTGTAGCGAGCGGGCCAAGAGGTTTGCAGTGGGAATTGATGTCGGCTACCGGTATGCTGGTAATGGTGCCCATATTGATCCTTTCGCTCTTAATCCGCAAGCATTTTGTGGGCGGCCTTACAATGGGAGCAGTAAAGTAGAAAAGCGGCCCGGTAGAATTTCGCCCGGCTTTATCCGGCAAGCGCTACCCGGCCACTCCTTGTTAAATGCTGGTTAAAAGCCAGCCCGACCTTGAAAGGATAGTTACCTGATGGCTCTGAAGCAGGGTGAAATTATTACTACCGAACCGAACAACTCAAACTTACCGGTGATGGACGCGCCGGAAACCGACATTAGTAAATTCACGGCGCTACAGGGCACCCCACGCCGCCAGGGTATGGAAGGTTTTGACCCCGATTATGTTGATATTGTCGATTATATCGTCCGGGTCACCCACCGCATCTGGGAAGAAAAAGGGATCGGCCTGATTTACGATACCTATAACCACAATGTTATAATCCATACAACCGAGGGTACTTTTTACGGCCGGGAGAAAGTCGTAGCCGATACCGCCAAAGCCCAGTCGGCTTTTACAGACCTGTACTCACCGGCCCAGGACGTAATCTGGACCGGCAACGATAAAGACGGCTTTCATTCCTCCCACCGGGCCATCTATATGGCGACCAATAACGGCTATTCGGCATACGGCCCGCCAACCCGCCGCCGGGTGAGCCGTTTTGTAATTGCCCACTGTTTTGTGAAGGAAAACCGGATTGTTGAAGAGTGGCTGACCCGTGACGAGCTAGCGACGGTCCGCCAGCTTGGATACGATCCGATTGAGCTGGCAAAACGAATGGCCGCCCGCGATGCCGCTTCGGGGGTGCGCAACCCGGCCCTGGAAAGTACCGGCGAAATTGACCGGGTACTGGGTCAGACTACCCCGGCCCCTTTACCGCCCCTGGGACGCGATTTCGAACCGGAACTTTTTGTGCGGCGGGTCTGGCATGAAGTCTGGAACTGGCGTTTGCTAAACAATTTACGGCAGTATTATTCACAGAACTATGAGGGTTACGTTTCCTCGCACCGCGAGCTTTACGGAATGGGCGACCTCTCATCTTATATCCTGGCCCTGATAGCGGCTTTCCCGGACCTGGTGATGAACGTGGACTGGGTAGGTTTCCTGGGCGATTCGCAGAAAGGTTACCGGGTAGCGGTCCGCTGGACTATGCAAGGCACCCACCAGGGCCCGGGCCACTACGGCGACCCATCCGGTAAACGGGTTAAGTTATTAGGCAACACCCATTATTTCATTAAAGACGGCAAAATCGCTAAAGAATGGACGCTGTTTGATGAGTTCGCCCTGCTCAAACAGATTTACTGGCCTTCTTAATACGAAAACCTTCTACCGGATAGTAAAATAAGGGGAAATTCATATGTCTTTAAAACAGGAACCAGTCAACCCGGCAAACGGCCAGGTAATTCCACAGTCCGGCAGCCGCACCTATGCAGCAACTGAAGGCACCAATCAACTGGCCGTAATGGACGTACCAGGCACCGACATCAGCAAGTTTATGGCCCTGCAGGGCACCCCGCGCCGCCAGAGTTTGGAAGGTTTTGACCCCGACTATGTCGATATTGTCGATTATATCGTCCGGGTCACCCACCGCATCTGGGAGGAAAAGGGCATCGGCCTGATTTACGATACCTACAACCAGGACATAGTTATTCATACCACCGAAGGCAAAAACTACGGGCGCGACAAGGTCGTAGCTGACTCCATGAAGAAAATGGCCGCTTTCCCGGACTGCCGGGTAATCGCGGCGGATGTTATCTGGAGCGGTAACGATAAAGATGGCTTTCATTCCTCGCACCGGATTGCCTGGATTGGCACCAACACCGGCTGGAGTAATTACGGCCCGCCCACCAACCGCCGGGCGACCCGCATGGGTGTGGCCCACTGCCTGGTCAAAGAAAACCGCATCATTGAGGAATGGATTGCCCGCGAAGAAATGAACGTAATCTGGCAACTAGGCCTCAATCCTTATGAACTGGCAAAAAAGGCCGCCGCCGCTGAAGCCGCTGCCGGGTTGAAACCGCCTGTACCCCAGAACTTTGGCGAAATCGACCGGGTCTTCGGGCTGACTACCCCCGAACCGCTGCCCCCAAAACCTACCGAGTTTGAGCTTGAGAACTTCATCAAGCGCTTCTTCCAGGAAGTCTGGAACTGGCGCATGTTCAACATAGTCAACGAGTACTGCAGTCCAAATTATCAGAGCCACGTCGCGACCAACCGCGACCTGTATGGGCTGGGCGACTACAAAGCCTATATCCTGGGCCTGATGGCCGCTTTCCCCGACCTGATGATTTACGTTGACCACATTTGCGCCCTGGGTAACGAAAAAGACGGCTACCGGGTGGCAGTGCGCTGGTGGCTGCAGGGTAACCACACCGGGCCGGGCCATTATGGAGCGCCGAGTGGCAAGCGCATTCAACTGCTGGGCTTCACCCACTTTCTAATCAAGGATGGCAAGTTTGTTAAAGAGTGGACCCTTTTTGATGA
>JAQBPB010000124.1 GCA_028287745.1 Chloroflexota bacterium | reverse complement strand
GCCAGCCGGGGTATTGGCGCGGCAATCGCCCTTAAACTGGCCCAGGCCGGGGCAAAAGTCCTGCTGGTTAGCCGGACCCTGCCTGCTGAAGAAGTTAACGCGGATTTTGAAAAAAACGGCCTTTCTTACAAACATTTCACGGCCGATTTGAGCCGGGTGGAAAACATTACTCCGGTAGTGGAAGCCACCCTGGCAAATTTCGGGCGGCTGGATATCCTGGTAAATAATGCCGGGATTATCCGGCGGGCTCCCGTCCTGGAATACCGGGTCGAAGATTGGGATGCTGTCCTGGATACCAACCTGAAGGTCCCTTTTTTCCTGGCCCAGGCTTGCGCCCGCCAGATGGTTTCCCAGGGCCAGGGCGGTAAGATAATCAACATCTGTTCGCTGCTGAGTTTCCAGGGCGGCATCCTGGTACCGGCCTATACCGCCGCCAAACACGGCCTGGCCGGGGTCACCAAGTCGCTCGCCAACGAACTCGCCGCCAAAAAGATTAACGTGAACGGTATCGCTCCCGGCTACATCCGGACGGATAATACTGCCGCTTTACAGGCCGACCCTGACCGCAGCAGCGCCATTGTCAGCCGCGTTCCCCAGGGCGATTGGGGTCAACCGGACGACATCGCCGGGGCCGCCCTTTTCCTGGCCGGACCGCTTTCCGATTTTATTCACGGCCATATTATGGCGGTTGATGGCGGCTGGATGGGACGTTAGGCTTCAAATTTTTATAATTTTGGACATTAAAATAGAAAAAGGGGAAATAATGATAGTCCTACACGCTACAATCAATATCAAACCGGGGAAACGCGACCAGGCCATACCGGTATTTTTGGAAATGGAGCAGGCGACCCACCAGGAACCCGGTTGTATTGAGTATACATTTGTATCTACCCTGGGAAACCCGGATATTTTTATGGCCGTCGAACGCTGGCAGGACCAGACCGCCCTGGATGGTCACAATAAATCGGCCCACATGGCGGCCTTCCGGAAACAGTTGCCGGAACTGGTTGAAGGCCCCAGCGCCCTGAAGCTTTATGACGCTACCCCACTTTAGTGGTTTAGCCCCCAGGCATTTCAAAAGTAAGGATATTAAAATTACCCTGTCAGGAAACTCTGACAGGGTAATTTGTTTAAGGCGGTTTTAATTACCCGGCGTTCGTGAACTCTTTGCGGGCGGCTTCCGAGAATACCAGGCCGTGACCAGGCCGTTCCGGCGCGATAGCATAGCCATCTTTAATTACGACCGGTTGCTCGATGAGCCGGTCATAATCCAGGAAAGAGTATTCGAAGCCGACCACCTCCGGCAACGCCGCCGCCAGGTGGACCCCTATTTCGTGAGGAGTGTTGCCAATCGAAATTGGGATGCCATGTTCAGCCGCCAGCCAACCGGCCTTCATGCTGTCTCCGATATGGCCGTGAATATTTAGAATATCAACTGCCCGGTGTTCCATCAGCCTGCGTTTACCCTTCAAATCGAGGTACTCGCCGCTATTGACGTGGACCCAGGGTACGGCCTGCATAATCATTTGTAAACCTTCAAAATCATCTCTCAAGCAGGGGTCTTCAATCCAATAAAGGTTTATCCCGGCCTGGCGGTAGGCATGCAAACGCCGGATAGCTTCTTTGGGCGACCAGGCTTCGTTGGCATCCGCCATCAAGACCGCCTTATCTCCAACAACTTTTTTGACCGTGTTCAGGCGCTTAATATCCCATTCCAGCTCCGGGTTGCCTACTTTCACCTTAAATGAGGTGAAACCCTGGCGGGCTTTCTCTTCAAAAAAAGCACTCAGTTCGTCATCCGAGAGGTGGTAATCAAGGCCGCTGGCATAAGTCTTTACCCGGTTATCTTTACCGCCTAAAAGCCGGTAGAGCGGCAGGTTAAGCGATTTACCCTGCAAGTCCCAGAGGGCTTGCTCAACCGCGTGTCCGAACATATTAGGGCGGATATTGCCGCCGCGCGGCCGGGACACCTTGTTGACCAGGCTAAAAGGGTTCTGGCCTTCCAGGCCTGGGAAGACTTCGGTTTCAAATACCCGCTTCAGTTCCAGTTGGGAAGGCAGCGGCGTAAATAGCGATTCGAAGAAACCTACGCCAACTTTGCCGCTGCTATTCCGCAGCTCTAATATCCCCTTATAATGAAAATTCGACCTGACCTGCGAGTCGCCAATTATCCTGTTCCTGGGATATTGAATGCGAGTTATCTCATAGGCTGTAATCGCGTTTGACAATGAAAGTTCCTTTCTCTTTTAAATGTTCAGGACCAATGGTCCGCAGGATTTGAAGAATGTACCCGGAAATATTGAGCAGGGTTTTTGCCAATCAGGCGTTTAAACACCCGGTAGAATTGGGGATAGCTGCCAAACCCGGCCTGCAAAGCCGCTGCCAGCATTGTAAGATTCTGGCCTTCCTCGTATAGGTCTAAAAACCGTTTCAGACAATTATTATTTTGAAACTCGACCAGCGAAAGCCCGGTCTGCTCCTTAAAAAGATGGCTAAGGCGAGAAGCGCTCAGGCCCACCCGGTTTGCCAGGGGCTGAACCCCGATGGAAGAATCAACGTGCTGGATAATCTGGATGGCCTGTTTCACCGCCGGGTGAATTATCGAACTGGTCAAAAGCTGGTCGCTGGTCAGGTGCGCATCCCAGGCCAGTAGCATCAGGTAGCCCAACCCGGCGTTATACCGGACCGTATCAGCCCGCCCTTCGGCCAGGTCTTTGAATAGACTGCTCAACCTCCGGCTGCGGGTGATTTCAAGTTGCTTGCAAAAATTGCCCTGGGGGTTGGCTTCACCAAGCGGCCGGTTGACCGGGGTTGTGCAAAAGCGGCTGACCAGTTCCGGCTTAAAGACCCCAATCCACATCTGGTAATCGGCCGATTGGTCCACCAGGATATGGTTCTGCTCAGGAAATAGCCAGACCAGGCTATTTGGCCGCAGCTCGTAACGGTTGCCTTCCAGCAAGTAAGAGCCCGTTCCCTGCACCACCAGGTTTACTTCTAACTCGGTGTGCCGGTGTATCGTTGTAAATGGCTGACCTCTATATTTATGCTCCCAAATATCGCCGTCTTCTTCGGTCCGTAAATTTAATTCTTCTTTTATAACAGCATAAAATGAAAACATTTCCATCCTCATATGAGAAGACTATTACCCGAAACGGCCTTAAAATAGATCCATAAGCCAACAACCAAGTTAGTGTTATGCAATGAAGGATGAGAACTATGACCAAAACTGCCACTTTGATTACCGAAGCCCAAAGGCAACAATTTTTCCAGGAAGGTTACTTTATTCTGGAAAAAGCCCTGGCTGACGAACAATTACAACTCCTGCGAGATACCTGCCAACACTTCATTGACGAAATGAATGCTGAGATGGACCGGCTGGGCGTTACGGTTCTGCGCGGTATCAACCACAAAAACAATCGGTACTTTATCCCAACTTTCCTGAACGGCTCGAACCTGTTAGGGTCGGTTATTTTCAGCGAACTAATGGCCGACATCAACCGGGCCACCCTGGGTGATACTTCTTACCTGTTTTTGGACCAGTATGTTGTAAAAGCCCCCGAAAAAGGTCTTAAATTTAGCTGGCACCAGGATTCCGGTTACCTGGGCTACGAACACAAGCCTTACCTGACTTGCTGGTGCGCCCTGGACGACATGAACGAGGAAAACGGTACCATTTACGTCCTGCCCTATTCACGCGCCGGGACCAAAGAGATAATCCCTCACGAAACCGATAACGCCATTAACGATAAGGTCGGTTACTTCGGTGATGACCCGGGTATCCCGGTAATCGTACCGGCCGGGAGTATCGCGGTATTCTCCAGTACCTTGCTGCACCGGAGTGGTTTCAATACAACCACCCGTTTCCGCCGGGCCTGGATTACCCAGTATTCCGCTGAACCGATTTACAAAAAAGGCACCGAAGAAATCCTGTATTCGGCTGAACCATTCCTGAAAGACGGCCAGCGCATCCGCACTTCGTAAAATGTTCCCTGGGGCTGCCCTTTAACCGGTAGCCCTTTTAAGGTTTTACCGTTTCATATTGACCGGTAAAATAAGTTACCCTTCCAGGTATTTGGCTTTTGAAAAGCAAGTTTAATCCAGCCTGGCATTGGTCTTAAAAGAAACCAGCCAGACAGAGCTAAAAATATTTCAGGGGACCGGGAGAATGGGTTAATTCTCCCGGTTTTTATTTTGTGAGCAATTGGCCGGAGAGCCAGGCTTTAGCCTCTAAAGCCTAACAGTAAGTCAATAACCAGCTGGTCAAGGCGTTCGTAATTTAGGCCAGGTCCGGCGATAGCGTTGATGTCGAAGGGTGTAGCTTTGAGTTTCGCGGCCGTATCGGCGCTAAATTTGGTGGTATCAACCGGGACCGGTCCAAACCTGGATTTCAGTTCGTTGAGGATACCCTGGATTTCGGCATCCTGAGCGAACAGTTTGGCCTTGTACTTCAGCATGTTGTAAGTCCGCATGCATCCGTAAGCGAAGTCCCAGACGCCTTCTTCGTCTTCGGTGCGGTAGGCATGAGCATCAAAGGCGCGCGGCCCGCTGTAGCCGCTTTCTTCCAGCAGCTTGACCAGGTAGAACATCCCCTTGATGGTTTCGCTGCCGAACCGCAAATCCTGGTCGTAGCGTCCCGGTTTCTGGTCGTTCAGGTCAATATGGAACAGCTTGCCAGCTTCGATAGCCTGGGCCACGCCGTGATAGAAATTCAGGCCGCTCATTTGCTCGTGGGCTACTTCGGGGTTCAACCCGACCAGTTCCGGGTGGTCCAGGGTATACAGGAAAGCCAGCATGTGACCGGAGGTCGGGAAGTAAATGTCGGAGCGCGGTTCGTTTGGTTTGGCTTCCAGGGCGAATTTGTAATCATAGCCCTGAGAAACCGAGTATTCGCACAGGAAGTTCAAAGCTTCCCGCATGCGTTTGATACCGTCTTCGGCGTTCCGGCAGGCGTCAATTTCAACCCCTTCGCGCCCGCCCCACAGCACGAAAATTTTCGCGCCAAGGTCGTGGCCGAGGTCCATCGCCGACATGGTTTTCTGGATTGCAAAGTTCCGGACTCGCGGGTCGTTCGAAGTAAAGGCGCCGTCTTTAAAGACCGGGTGGTAGAACAAATTGACCGTCGCCATCGGGACCTGTAAATCGTAATCTTTAAGAGCTTGCTTGAATTCGCTGACAATTTTGTCGCGCAGGGCCGGGGTAGCATCAATAGGCACCAGGTCGTTGTCGTGCAAACTGATCCCATAACCTCCCAGTTCGGCTACTTTTTCTACAATCCGGGTAGGCGGAATGCTGTTGCGAACCGCGTCGCCGAAGGGGTCGCGGCCCCGGTTGCCTACCGTCCAGAGTCCAAAGGTAAATTTATCGCTTTTCTGTGGAGCGAACTGGTCGCTGGTGCGCTCACGGGCCAGCGGTTTACCTAATACATCAGTCATATTGAGTAACTCCTCATATTAAGTTAGTTTTAGCAGATTTATAGAACCACAACCACGCGTTTGCCCTCATATTGGACCGGTGGCTGCTGTGCGGTTCTTCCCGTAGAGTAGGCCGGGTCTATGCCGCTAATTAAATTGATTTTAAATTGGCGGCGATCTGGCATTCCGGGGTAACTGCCATGACGTTCATCCAACGTAAGAGTGCGTGTTTCCTCTTTCCAGTGTATCAGAATTGTCGAGAATGCGCCCGACTCATAGCTATAATTATCGCCTTCGTCCTCGTACAACTTGAAACTTCCGTCCTGCCCGGCATAGATTGTTAGTTCAAGCGGCGCGTCCGGCTGTTCCCCGGCATATTGGATATCCGGCCCGGTAGGAACAATCGAACCGGACCGTACATACAGCGGCAGCTTATCCAGTCCGGCCTCGGCCTCGACGGTCTGCCCACCCACCAGGTGTTCGCCGGTCCAGTAGTCGTACCAATCGCTGCCAGCCGGTAAATAGACCGGCCTGGTTTTGCGTATACCCTCTAATGGGACCGAACCGGGGCCGTAATACATTGGCTCCGTCACCGGGTTCACCAGGATGGCCGGACCAAACATAAATTGGTTCCTGATAGCATAGGTAGCCGGGTCATTTCTAAAATCAAAAACCAGGGCCCGGAGCATAGTATAATTTTCCTGCGTCACATGCCCGGCCAGCGAATAAATATAGGGCAGCAAACGATAGCGCAGTTGTAAAAACTTTGCCAGGGAGTCGTATACAGGTTCGCCCGGCTCCCCGAACCGCCAGATTTCGCGAGGCGTATCAGTGCCGTGGGAGCGGAACATGGGCAAGAAAGCGCCCAATTGGAACCAGCGTGTATAAAGTTCGCGATAGCCCAGGTCAGCCACCCCTTCGTCGTAGTCGCCGCTCCAGAACCACAGGTCAGGCTTATTCCGGACAAAGAAAGCGCCAATATCCAGGGTCCAGTAGGGTGATCCGGTCACGCAGAAATTAAGCCCGGCCGGTATCTGGTCGCGTAAGGTCTGCCAGGTGGCCGCCGTATCGCCGGACCATGTAATAGTGCCGTAGCGGTGCTGGCCGGTATAGGCCGAGCGAGTGAGATTGACTACTCGTTTTTGGTCGGTGACCTGGCGCTGACCTTCGAAGATGCCATGGGAATGCAGCAGGGAATAGGCGTTTATATAGGCCGGGTCAAGATACCGCTTGCCTTCTTCAGTATTAATCCGCAGCCGTTCTTCCGGTTCCGGCTTTACGGCCCCCTTCCAATCCGCTTCGAAAGGTTCGGTGCAGTCGCACCACCAGGCATCTATCCCGTGGGAAAAAAGTCCCTCGTTGGCCTGCTTCCAGTACAGAGCGCGCGCCTTTGGCTTAAAAGCATCGTAGTTTGCCCTATTGCCCAGCAAACAATCCTGCTCCCGCATTTCGTTAGAATTCGCCCCACCCGGGTTCATAATCGGCCAGACTGATATCATAAGGTGGGCGTTTAGCCCGTGAATTTCTTCCATCATACCGGCCGGGTCGGGGAAGCGGGCCGGGTCAAGTGATTTCTGGCCCCACAATCCTTCCGGCCAGGATTTCCAGTCCTGGACTATTCCATCCAGCGGCAGGTTGCGGTCTCGGTATTCTTTAACAATCGCGATTATTTCGGCCTGGTTGTAATAGGTTTCCTTGGACTGGATATAGCCAAAGGCCCATTTCGGAAACATCGGAGCTTGGCCGGTGAGCTTGCGCACGCCGCCCACTATCTGGTCCAGGTCAGGGCCGTAAATAAAATAGAAATTAAGCTCCGCCGCGACATCGGTCCAGACGTATGACCCAAAAGCATCATCGTGAAAGGTCATCAGGGAATAACTATCCCACATAATGCCGTAACCACGGGTGGAAACCAGCACCGGCACAACCGCTTTCATATTCGACTGGTACAAGAACTGGTGCGTCCCGCGCAGGTTCATGACTCCTTCTTCGTGCGAACCCAGGCCGTACAGCGCTTCATCATCGGCCCACTCAAATTCCAGTTTTGTTTGATAAGCCCGGCGGTCTACCACTTGCTTAACATTCTCGGCCCGGCTGCGCACGCCATCCACGCCCTGGCCCAGCTGAATTGCAACCGAATCGTCAAAGACCGACTTTACGACATCCACCGGCACCAGGGTTTTACCGCCCCTGTCCGGTTCCCTGGTTAAAACCCGGCCTACTTTATCCAGGTAGGTAAAAGCGGCAGTCTTTTTATTTATCCGGACTGTCACTTCCCCTGTCGAAAAGGCCAGGCAATCGCCGGTTTCCGTAACCTTGTATCCGACCGGCCCGGCGGGCTGGGGAACAACCATCAGGCTTTCAATCCGGCTGAATTCCGCGTCCAGGGTATAGCGCACCTGGATGATGGACGAAGTCCAGGCTACCAGCTTAATCCGCCCGGTATTGGTGGTAATAAGCAACCCATCCGGCTGCTCAGTGTGTTGGACCAATTGCAAAACTATCCTCGATTTCCTGTAAGTAAAATGTTTCCGACCCGGCCCAGGGCTTTCACCGGGAGCTTTTACGACTACCCTTTGACGGCTCCGGAGGTTAAACCGGAAAGAATAAAGCGCTGGGCCAGCAGGTAAACAATCAGCACCGGCAGGATGGTCAGCAGAATATCGGCTGAAACCAGGCTCCAATCCGACTGGAACTGTCCGAAGAAGTTATAGACCGCCAGGGTCATCGGCCAGTAGTCGCTGTTATTCAAGAAGTACAGCGGCGCGATAAAGTCGCTCCAAGCCCCCAGGAAGCTAAGGACGGATAAGGTAATCATCACCGGCATCAAAAGCGGCATAATAACTACAAAGAACAACCTCCAGGGGCCGCAGCCATCTACAATGGCCGCTTCGTCCAACTCCCTGGGAACGGTTTGGACAAATCCATAAATTAGGAAAATCCCAAAGGGAATTTGACCAGAGGCATGCAGGATGATAATGCCAAGCTGGGTATTAATAAGTTGCGTTATCTGCATTACCTGGGTCAGGGTTACATAGTTGGTCGGCAGAGCGATGCCCATAATAATGAAGAAATAAAGGAAGCGGTTCAACCGGGTCCGGTTGCGCGACAGGACAAAGGCTGCCATCGCCGCCAGGATGGTCCCGATAGCGGTCGAGCCGACCGAATAGAGCATGCTATTGAAAAAGCTCTGGCCCAATTTACCTTTTTCAATTACCGTCGCAAAATTCTCAAAATGCAAGGTGGTCGGCAGGCCGATACCCATCACGCTGGCCTCGGCTTTAGTCTTGAGTGAATTTACGATTACAATATAAACCGGGATAAAAGCGACTACCGAAAGTAACAGCGCGGCCAGGTTAAAGCCAAGGGCTTTGAGAGGTTTGGTAGGCATTATTCAGCCTGGTCCTTTCTGGTCATTAACCGGATTACGAAGTAACCGAACACAATCATTATTACAAACAGGACCGTCGAAAGAGCCGACGCCACCCCATAGCGTCCCTGTCCGAATTCTTTGAAAACGGAGGTAAATACCACGTCTGTCGCGTAGCCGGGCCCGCCGTTGGTCAGGGCGTAGACAATGTCGAACACTTTTAAGCCGTACAGCAGGTTCAAGACCGTTGTAACGGTAATTACCGGCATCAGCAATGGCAGGGTAATACTCCACAGGCGCTGCAAGGGGCTGGCCCCATCTATCGCGGCCGCTTCGTAATAATCTTTAGGAATGGCCTGGATACCGGCCAGGAGGATTACCATAATGTAACCGACGCCCTTCCAGGTATCCACCCCTATAATCGAAAACAGGGCGATATTGGCGTCAACTAACCACTTCTGGGCAAAGGCGCCCAGGCCGACCGACCGCAAAAATTCATTCAACAGGCCGGTCTGCGGGTTCAGGATAGACTTGAAAACCAGACCGACCACCAGCATTGGCAGCACAGCCGGGAGATAAATAATTACACGGTGCAAATTCGTCAGCTTTTTGACCCCTTCGGTCAGAAGCAAAGCAAAGAGCAAGCCCAGGGCGGTCTTCAGGATAATGGTAGCTACCGTGAATATCAGGGTATTTTTGATAAAACTAAGGTAGTTTTCCTCCGAAGAGAAAATAAGACCAAAATTATCAAAACCCACGAAGTTAATATCGGTCGAAAAACTATTCCAATCGGTAAAGGAATAGAACAGGCCAATAAAACCGGGTATTACCGAAAATACCAGATAGAGGATTAGCGCACCTAACAGGAAATAAAAAGGGTAAACACTTCCCTGACGCTTGACCTTATTTTTTATTTGGGTATCGGTTTTAGTTTCCCCTAGAGCGCTGCTTCTTTGCATATTTAATCTACCTTTGCTTTTCTACCTTTTGAAACACGGGCGGGGTAATTAACAGGAAAACGGGTTAGATAAGCGGCTTAATTTTTTATAAATCTGTACCTGTGTGGGCAATTCTACTTACCGGTCCGTATTACCAGGCGGTAAGTAGAATTGCTTCAAGAAGGAAAATTGTAAAACTCGTTACTGGCCGGACTATTTCCAGGCCGGGTCGTTGGCGGTTTTGGCGCTGGTCGCGCGGCGCGAGTCAATCTTCTTCAACACATCCAGCGGTTGCATGGAACCACTGAACATTGCCACCATATCTTTGCCCATATCGAACCACTGGGCGTTCAGGTATGTTACCGAAGCCTGGTAGACCGTCCCGGTCTTCGGGTAGGCGGTAAAGAAGTTCTTCTGCTCGGTGTTGAATTTGTCCTTCACCCCGCTGAAGTTTAGATAGGAGAAGGTCGGCTCGGAGTCCAGCAAGAATTGCAGATTATCCGGCTGGGCCAGGAAGGCCAGGTACTGCTTGGCCGCCGCGACGTTCTTGGAACCGGAGTAAACAAATTTACTGGGGCCGCCCGGCTGAATTGCCACGAACTGGTTGTCCGCCAGCGGCATCGGGAAGTAACCAAAGGTGTCCGCTTTCATGTTAGGGAAAGCTTTTTCAACCGCCGCCGGTTCGTTCATTGTGTTCAGGTTCATCGCGAACTTGCCGCTGGACAACTTGGCTTCCGTCTGGTCGCCGGTGTCAGACAGCGCATTTGAGCCAAAGAAACCGATGGTATACATTTCCTGAAGCTGAGATAAAGCGGTCTGCATATCCTTGTTATCAGCAAACTTGGTCTTGTTGGCGTTCAGGCTGTCTTTCAGGCCCGGGGTTAATTCTTCAAACCGGGGACCCTGGTGAGGGAACCATAATACGTGGTGCCAGCCATCGGCTACCGGTTCGTAGATAGGAGTAATCCCGGCAGCCAGGATTTTTTGACCGGCGGCTTTGAACTCGGCGTAATTCTTGGGTACGGTAATCCCTAATTGCTGGAAGATAGCCTTGTTGTAGTTAACAACGAAAGTGCCACCCTTGGTATCCCAGATGGTCTGGCCGTAGACTTTGCCATTGACCGTAGTTTCATTCACGGAGATGGGGTCTTCACGTTTGACCCATTCTTCACCGGACAGGTCTACCGCGTTCTTTTCGACATTGTAATCACCAACCAACTGACCGGCGCCGGTCTGGCCGCCAAAGATGTCGGGGCCCTGGCCGGAGTTCAGCTTGGTCTTCAGCACGTTAAAGTACTGGTCGGCCGGGATGATCTGGTAATCAATGTGGATGCCGGTCTGTTCTTCAAACTTTTTGGCTAAAGCTTGCTCCGGCTCCTTGATCCAACCCTGGCTGGCGATCAGGGTCAGGGTCAGGTTCTGCCTGGCTGCGGCAGTAGTGGCGCTCGCGGCTGGGGCGGTGGTCGTAACCGGAGCGGCGGTCGTAGCCGTACCGGCCGCAGTTGTGGCGTTAGTCGCGGTAGTCCCAGCAGCCGCGGCTGTCGTAGCCGCAGCTGCTGATGTTGCCGCTGCAGTAGTTGCAGCGGGGGCAGGAGGCGTCGCGGTATTGTCACCACAGGCAACTAGCAGCATCCCCACCATCAGGGATACTACCAATGTTGATACTAGCCTTCTCATTAAATCTGTCCTCTCTTACTAAACATTTCAAGTATTAGCTATTACTAATTGTAGGCGCAGTAATACTCTTCGGTAAACAAGGTGATAATTTCTTGAATTTAAGGTGTCAGTATGGCATCAAGCCTTTAATCCTGGCCTGGCTCTTTTAATTTTAGGAAGTGAGATGAAAACCCTGGCGATTATGTCAAACCGATTTGACAAACCGGTTTGATGATTGTATTGTAGAGCCAATAAGAAATGTTGTCAAGTATTATTTCTAAATCCGGTAGCTAAAGTCAGGATTTCCGCTTATACAGGTTTTAGACTAAAATATGTAAAGTTGGGCAGCATGCAATAAGTATTAAGGTTTGGGAATAAAAAAACTTTTAAAAATACCTATACGCAATTCAAAATGAAGGGGAATTATTATTATGGCGACTATAGATGACGTTGCCAAACTGGCCAGGGTATCGCGCAGCACCGTTTCCCACGCTTTAAGTGGCAACCGGCCGATATCCATTGAAGTTAAACAACGTATATTTCGGGTCATGGAGGAGCTTGACTACCGGCCAAATGGCCTGGCCAAAGCCCTCAAGACCAAACAGACCAAAATAATTGCTTTGCTTTTCCCTTCACTGAGAAAAGACCTTTCCCAGCTCCAATTGGAGTTTGTAAATTCTGCTTTGCAGAGTGCCAGTGAAAATAATTATTCCCTGCTTCTTTCGACTGTCCCAATCGAAGAGCAAAAAATTGTCCATTTTATCGAACAGGGATTTGTAGATGGGGTGGTCCTTTTGGGGGTCAAGTTGCACGACCCGCGAGTAGATTTATTGCGAAACCTTAAATACCCCTTTAGCATGATCGGACACTGCGAGGATAACACCGGGCTTTTCTATATTGACCTGGACTTTGATATGGCACTGGAGAAAAGTGTGCAATACCTGGCGGATCTGGGACATAAGCATATTGGCTTCATCAATGAGGCTCAACCCTTGCTAGACCTGGAATTTGGGGCAGCAGTCCGGGCTAATACCGGCTTCTGGCGGGCCATCGAGCAAAATAATCTTATCGGCCTTAGTTATCCCTGCCAGCAGGACGCCCTGGCCGGTTACAATCTCATGCGGCAGATGCTAGCCGAACAACCTCAATTAAGTGCTATTATCACCATCAATCCCTGGGTAATTTCCGGCGTAAACCAGGCTGCCACGGAACACGGCCTTAAAATCCCATCCGACCTCTCGCATATTTCGGTGGTTTCTTCCCACTATGCCGAAATGCTGACGCCATCTCTGACCGCGATTGACCTTCCCAGCAGTGAGATGGGGCGGTTAGGCGTGGAAATGCTAATTCGCCAGCTTGAGGACCGGAAAATCCAGCCCATACAGCAGCTACTGACACCAATCCTGACCATTCGGGACAGCACCCAGCCCTACCAGGCCAGGTAAATGTAACTTTCAACGGCTGGCAAACATTTTTTGGTTGGACCAGGAACTATTAATAAAAATGCCGGGCAAAATAAATACACCCGGCACCCAATCCCTTATCAGAAAAGGCAGAATCAGGGAAATTATTCCATCACGATACAGACTTTACCGCTTTGTCCAGCGTCGGCCACCCGGTAAGCCTCTTCGACCTGGTCCAGCGAGAAGCGGTGCGAAACAATAATTTCCGGTTTGAGCTTCCATTCGACCAGCTTCTCAACCAATGTTTCCATATGGGACAGGCTGGTGACCCATGATCCGTAGATTGTAATCTGGTTGTGAATTATGGTCTGGCTGACATCAAAACTTATGGTGCCGCCTTCGCCAACCATAGCGCTGCGGCCCCAGCGGCGTGTACCCTGGAGCGCCAGGAGGCGTCCCTGGGGCGACCCAGAGCAGTCAACCGAAACTTCACACCCCTGCTGTCTGGTCATTTCCTTGATTTCATCCAGGGCTTGCGGGCTGTCGGCTTTTACCGCCCGGTCAATCGCCCCGCACTGCAAGGCGAAATCCAGCCGGGCCTGTGACACATCGGCCCCTATGACCATTGTAGCGCCCATCTTTTTGGCAACCAGGCCCGCCGCCATCCCGACCGGACCCATTCCGGTAAGTAATACGCGGTCCTTACCGGAAACCTGTACCCGGTTGAGCGCCTCGTAGACAGTACCAAAACCACAAGCGATTAAAGCCCCATCCACATAGCTTAATTCTTCCGGCAAATTGACGCAGTTAGCTTCTTCGGCCAGCAGGTATTCGGCATGGCCCCCATCGCGCTGCCAGCCGTAAGCCGCCCGGTGTTCCGAGGTACACGAAATCATGTACCCTTCCCGGCAGTCGTGACAGACCCCACAGCCGCTGATATGGTAAATAATTACCCGGTCGCCGGGTTTGAATAGTTTACAACCCGGCCCCATTTTGGCTATCTGGCCGCAAGGCTCGTGACCGGCAATTACATTCTGGTAGCCTTCCGGGCCGTGACCGAGGTGTTCCCGGTAGATAGCCCGGATATCACTCCCGCAGATAGAGGATGCCTTCATTTTCACCAGTACCTGGCCGTGTCCCGGCTCCGGTGTCGCATACTCCTTGATTTCAACCTGGCGTCCTCCAGGCAACAGTACACCTTGCATACCCATTGCTGAATTTCCTATTCTTTTAATTTATAGACAAGTATAAGGTCTAAGCCGGGGTAATTACTCCATTGACGTCCCATAAGTCTTGCCAGTCCTGGTTTTCTTTCCAGAGAAAGACCTGGCCCTTGATAAAGCGGCAATTTCTGTCAATCCCCGCAATCGCCTGCATATCCTGTTCAGTAAGAGGTGCGGATACCACTCCCAACAGGTTAGCAAGGTAATTTCGGCGGTTGGTTGAAAACGGAATCGGGGTCTGGCCGCGCTGAACCGCCCACTTAATACAGACTACCGCCGGGTGGACCCCCAACCGGTTGGCAATTTCTAAAATCACCGGGTCTTCAATCGGGACCGTATCTTCCGGGGTCTTATCACGTTCCGGCCGGTTAGGCGACCCGATTGGCGAAAACCCGATTACCTCCACCCCGTTAACCCGCAAGAAGTTGAAAAGTTCCGGCTGTTGGAAATGGGGATGTAGTTCCATTTCATTTACGGCCGGTTTAATCCGCGCATCCCGCAGGACCAGTTCCATTTTAGGAATGGTCATGTTCGATGTACCAATGTGCCGGACCAGGCCCATATCAACCAGTTTTTCCATTTCGGCCCAGGTTTCCATGTATTTTTCATGGATATAAGGCTTGGCATCGGTACTGCGTGAAGTAACATCGGCTTTAGGTGGGTGGTAATTCGGGAAAGGCCAATGTACCAGGTAAGTATCCAGGTAATCAAGCTGCAAATCCTTTAGGGACTGCTGGCAGCTTGGAATAACATCCGCCCTGGCGTGCTTATCGTTCCAGAGTTTTGAAGTTATCCAGAGTTCATCTCGTTGTATACCATTCTTCAACAGAGTCTGAAAAGCTAAACCGATTTTGTCTTCATTTGCATAGACTGAAGCGCAATCAAAATGCCGGTAGCCTACCGCCGCCGCCCCTATAACCGCGTCGGCCACCAGGTTGGGCGGTGCATGGTCGGAGCCAAAGGTGCCCAGGCCAATCGCTGGCATCCTGGCCCCGGTATAAAGAGTTCGCTTGGGAATTTCAGCCGGATTAACTCCATCGCCGGACCGGGTAAAATCTGCCCTGGATTGTCTGATCATTACTTCTCATCCTTTAAATAAAATCTTGAAGGAATAGGCATGTTCGCAAGGTGGCTGAGCAGGCCGCAAAATATGCAAACCCCCGGCATCTTCCGACCATTCCAGTTTCGCACTGAACCCAATAATTTATTAACTTCTATTGAACCGGCAGGCACCGGTGAGTCAGTACCAGTAGATGTAATTATGGCCCATGATTCCGGCCAGGCAGAAGGCGTATAAGGAACTATTCGGCCCCACGATGAACCGGAAGTCCCGACTGGTAAAGCTTGCACGCTCCGTACCTTTAATGAAGCAGCCTTTCGTAAAAGCCCAAAGCCGGGCTTAATTTAAACAAGCCAAATTAACCCCGGTAAAAACTGGGTATACCTTAAATTTATGTGAGCCAGCCGGGGTAAATTAGATGAACGGCCTTCTCATATTGGTGGGGAAAGTCTAAGTAAATGAGTTTAAGCAGCGCATCTTTGCGTTTGGCAAAATAGTTTGTTTTATAAACCGGGTAACTATTCTGGTTTCTTCTGAAATCATTTTCATAAGATAAAATGATAGTACAATAGGTCCACTAGTTTGTCAATAGATATAATGAGGACACTGAAAAAAATATAATTATTAAGTACACTGTATGACCGTGTACCTCTTGACTATACTTACAATCCCCGATATATTAAAGAATACAGGCATTGCAAACCGTGATTGTCATGAAAACAATTTCAGCTACCTTTCAAAATGAAAACGGATTGAAATGCTAAATACTTTAAAGTGTGAAATCAACTTTATGTGGGTTAATAACATTAAATAGATGGCTTTCCGTTTAACGGTTAACAGCCACATTTAACTCGTGTACCTTGTATATTACAAAACTTGTTTTCCTGGAAAACAACATATCTCCACCGGAAGAGGGTTGAATGGGCTATGGCAAATATTCAAGATGTTGCTAAACTTGCCGGGGTATCAATTTCGACTGTATCAAGGGTGCTAAATGGGACCGCCAGGGTAAATAATGAGGTCAAGAAAAGGGTTGAAGAGTCAATGCAAACCCTGGCTTACCAGCCAAATCCGGCCGCGCGGTCATTGAGGACTAACCGGTCCCGCATTATCGGTCTACTTATCTCCGATATTCAAAACCCTTTTTTTATGCGGCTTATTCAGGGAGTGGAAGAGGAAGCACTGCGCCACGAATATAGCCTGATCCTGTGCAATTCCAATGAAAGCCCACAGCGCGAACAACAATACCTGGATGTTCTGTATTCGGAACGAGTGGCCGGGGCGATTATCGTGCCTACTCGCGAATACCTGGGCGAAGCTAACCTGAGCAAATTCCGGGAGCGTAATATTCCAATTGTGGCCGTAGACCGGCGGGTAAAAGATAAAGATGTGGATGCCGTCCTGGTGGATAACGTGCGCGGGGCCCAAGAAGCGGTTACGCATTTGATTAATAATGGCTACCGGCGCATTGCCGCCGTCACCGGGCCGCTTACCGTAACAACCGGCCGGGACCGCCTGGAAGGCTATCGCCGGGCCCTTAAAGATGCCAGGATTCCCCATAACCCGGAACTGGAACGGTCCGGCACTTTTGACGCCGAAACCGGGCGCAGGCTTACGAATGAATTATTGCAGATAAACCCTCGCATTGATGCCCTTTTCCTGGGTAATAATTTGTTGACCCTGGGGGCGCTGGATGCCTTGCATGCCCATAACCTGCAAGTGCCTATAGATGTAGGGCTGGTGGGCTATGACGAAACCTTCTGGTCGGCCCTGGGTACGCTATCCCTTACTACAATTATTCAACCCGCCTACGAACTGGGCGCAACGGCGGCCCTGCGCCTGTTCCAGCACCTGCAAAATCCGGCAATCCAGAGCCGCCAGGAGGTGGTATTGACCCCGTCCTTGATCATCCGTAGTTCGTCCCTGGCGCGAGAGCCGCAACCGGTCAAGGTTTAGACCTGACCATTTTCTAATCAATTATAGAACATTGGAGATTTATAAATGTTACGAGGAAAACTGATACACCCGGAGATTTTGGAAACACTGGGCCGGTCCGGGCACGGCAGTAAAATACTGATCGCTGACGGGAATTACCCATTTACCACAGCGGTTAACCCGCTGGCAAAAAAGGTTTACCTTAATCTAAGCCCCGGTCTGATTTCCGTAACCCAGGTCCTTGAGGCCCTGATACCATGTATTCCGGTTGAGGCAGTCCAGGTCATGGGAAAAGAAGGGGCCGAACCGTCAATCTTTCAGGATTTCCGGCAGATACTGCCAGTAGGTTTGGAACTGGAAGTCCTGGAACGTTTCGCTTTTTATGCGGCGGTCAGGGAACCGGATGTGGCCTTATTGATTGCCACCGGTGAGGAACGCATTTACGCCAACATTTTAATTACCATCGGGGTTATTCAGAGTTAAATTCCAACCGGTAGAGCTTTAGTATATTTCCCTGGCAAAATCTGCCAGATGAAATTTGTCAGGCTCTACCGGCCGCTTTTTAAATAAAGAAACGGCTAACCACCCACCAGCCGGTCAGGGCGGCCAAACACAACCAGATTGCGATTATTACCCCCGCGCCCAGGCGGCTGACCGGACGCCGGGCCGCCTGAGTTTCCGCCTTCCGGCGAAGTTCTTGAAAAAGTTCTGCCGGAATCAGCCGGACGGCCAGGGCAATCCCCAGCGGCACCAGGATCAAATCATCCAGGTAGCCCAATACCGGGATAAAATCCGGTATCAGGTCTATAGGGCTTAAGGCGTAAGCCGCCACACAGCCCGCCACCACCTTTGCATACCAGGGGACCCGCGGGTCGGAAGCGGCCAGGTACAGGGCCAATACGTCCCGTTTTAAGGCTCTGGCCCATACTCGCAACCGGCTAAAGCTATTCAACCTGGCCCGCCCCTTATTTGCTTACTTTAACTTCGTCAGGATGCGGGTTTCTTCTTTTCTCGTTATCCAGGCTGTCAATTACCGCCATATCCTGCTCAGACAACTCGAAATCAAAAATACCGGCATTCTCCCGCTGCCGTTCTTCCCGGGTGGACTTTGGTATGGTCACTACCCCGGACTGAAGGCTCCAGCGCAAGACTACCTGGGCCGGTGTCTTTTTACAATTCCGGGCAATCTCAATTATTTCAGGAATTTCCTGGCTGTCCCGCAAAGCATAATAGCCTTCCACCTGGATATCCTGGGCTTTGTTATAGGCCAGCAAATCCTTCTGGGTAAGCAGGGGATGGTATTCGTACTGGTTTACCATCGGCCGGATTTCAGCCACTTTAAACAATGCCTCCAGGTGATGGCCCAGAAAGTTACTGACCCCAATCGCCCGCACTCGCCCGTCCTTGTAAAGTTTTTCGAGGGCTTTCCAGGACTCCAGGTGACCAGGCACGGGCCAATGGACCAGGTACATGTCCAGGTAGTCCAGGCCCAACTTCTCCATGCTCTCATCAAAAGCCTTTAATGCTTCGTCATACCCGTGATCGGTATTCGCCAGTTTGGTAGTAATAAAAAGCTCCTCACGAGCTACCCCACTTTCTTTCAGACCTTTTCCTACCCCGGTTTCATTCTTGTAAACCTTGGCCGTATCGAAGCTGCGGTAACCTACCTTCGCGGCAGACTTGATGACTTCAGCTACTTCTTCATCACTTTGCCCGGTGCTCATCGTACCGAGGCCAAACCAGGGCATTTTTACCCCGTTACTTAAAGTTGTGGTATCGGTTATACTTGTAATTGCCACTAACGTCTCCTTATATACCTACTATTTATTTCCCATTGTTATCTTATCTTTATTCAGTATCCCTTGCCGGTTAGGGAACAAGGACGAGCTAAAGCCAGTATATGCTTTTGATTCCCCTTTGAAAAGCTAAAAACCGGCTAAATCCTTTCGAATGGGTTAACCGGGGTGAACTACCGGTTAGGAACGTCCAACTAATTTGAAATCCCGTTAGACTGCCAGCCTCGTTATTTGGCTTTACAATTGTCTGAATTTACGGGGCATTTTTTATACCCTGTAGGTTAAAAACTCCAGTTAAATCTAAAGATATAGCGGTTAGCCTATAGACAAAGCCTGATTTGGATGTTACTTTTCAGGTCAATCCAGTAAGTTTAGTTAACGTTGCGCTAAATTCCCCACCCCATAAAAGAGAATAAAACCAGGCCTTTACTGGGTCTTTGCAGCCATGCAAAATCTATTCTGGTACTTCGATTCACTCTACATCCCCAAAGCATTACCCTAATTTTAGCAAGGCTAACTTTAAGCTAAGTCTTTTAATTCGGCCAGAAGTTAATTTTCTTGATGTTCACAAACCCCCCTGTAACCAGGCCGGAAGTATCCCGCAGGCCGGGCATTCAGGATAGGCAGCGAAAAGGAGATATTTCTGACTATGGCAAAAGCGGTGCAATTAGCTCGTTTCCTGGGTTGGTTCAGCTTTGGGCTCGGACTGCCAGGAGTTGCGGCACCTAAACAGTTTACTCAATTTATTGGTGTCAAAGGTGACCTTGAGGACCGCAAATGGTCTTATGTAGTAGGGGTGCGCGAAATAATCGCCGGGGCGGGTCTGCTCATCCAACCCCGGCCGGTAATTTGGGCCTGGTCCCGGGTGGCCGGTGATGTTATGGACATAGCTCTGCTGGGTCGGGCTCTTAGTTCGAAAAAAGCAAAAAAACCTGACCGGACTGCGATGGCACTGGCAGCTGTGGCAGGCATTACCCTTGTTGACTTGTACGACAGCCTGGCTCTCAGTCGCAAACCGGCAGGCGCTTCAAAAAAGAATAAGGAGGTTGAAGCAATGCAAGTAAAAAAGGCTATTACAATCTCGCGTTCCCCCGAAGAAGTCTACCAGTTCTGGCACAATTTCGAAAACCTACCCCGTTTCATGCAGCACCTCCATTCCGTGCAGGTGACTGGCGATAAAAAGTCTCACTGGAAGGCCAAAGCACCGGCCGGAACGACCGTTGAATGGGATGCCGAAATTATTATGGACACTCCAAACGAGAGGATAGCCTGGCGCTCGCTCGAGGGTGCCGATGTAGAAAATTCAGGGTCCGTCACCATAAAGCCTGCTCCTGGTGGAATGGGAACCGAAATTCTGGTGGACCTGTCCTATAAGCCACCGGCGGGTCCAATTGGTGCAGCAGTGGCAAAACTTTTTGGGGAAGAACCGAGCCAACAAATTCAGCAGGATTTACGCCGTTTCAAGCAGATTATGGAAATTGGTGAAGTTGTTGTTTCGGATGCAACTTTCCATGAACGCCCCCACCCGGCCCGACCACCGGAAACTACTGCAAATAAGGAAACTAAAGCTAAAAAGTAGGGTTAACCGGGCCTGCCTTGCCGTAACAGACTCTGGGGGAGGCCCCATTCTTGTGTGAAAGGGATACCATAATGAAGGCTAATTGCTGGATGGGTAAAAAGGACGTGAAGGTAGAAGAGGTACCGGACCCTAAAATATTAATGCGCCAAGATGCAATAGTCAGGATTACTTCCACAACAATCTGTGGCTCTGACTTGCACCTCTACGATGGCTTCATACCAACAATGGAAAAGGGTGACATCCTTGGGCACGAGTTCATGGGTGAAGTTGTTGAACTTGGGAGCGAGGTAAAGAATCTGAAAGTCGGTGACCGGGTGGTCGTACCATTCCCGATTGCTTGCGGCCGGTGCTCCATGTGCCAAAGAACCTTATTTTCACTTTGTGAAAACTCCAACCCGAATGCCCACATTGCGGCTGCGCTGATGGGCCATTCCCCGGCGGGTATTTTTGGTTATTCACATATGATGGGCGGTTATGCCGGGGGCCAATCCCAGTACGTCAGGGTGCCATTTGCTGATGTTGGTCCGATAAAAGTCCCGGATGGCATCCCCGACGAAAAAGTTTTATTTCTTTCTGATATTTTCCCCACAGGATACTATGCCGCAGAGAACTGCAATATAAAACCTGGCGACGTCGTAGCCGTGTGGGGTTGTGGGCCGGTTGGTCAGTTTGCCATCGCCAGCGCCTACCTTTTGGGGGCGGAACGGGTCATTGGGATTGACCGGTTCGAATACCGGTTGCGCTGGGCCCGTGAAAAAGCAGGGGCTGAAACTATTAATTACGAAGAGGTTGACGTCAAGGAAACCCTTGACGAGATGACCGGAGGTCGGGGACCGGACGCATGTATTGATGCGGTTGGTTTGGAAGCCCATGCCCCTGGGTTTGTTGGAGCTTACGACCGGGCCAAACAGGCCGTTAAGCTTGAGACAGATAGACCAATTGTCCTGCGCGAAATGATTATGAGTTGCCGCAACGGTGGTACGCTTTCCATCGCGGGAGTCTACGGTGGTTTCATCGACAAGTTCCCGATAGGTGCCGTAATGAACCGGGCTTTGACAATTAAAACCGGTCAGACCCCCGTTCAGCGCTACATGCAGCCACTGCTCCAAAGAATCCTTAACGGAGACATTGACCCAGGTTTTGTAGTGTCTCACCACATGAGCCTGGATGAAGCCCCTAGAGGATACGAAATGTTTGTGAACAAGGAAAACGAAGCAATGAAGATAATACTTAAACCCTAGGCAAAACATACATTTTGCTTCGCTTGCCAGCCTGGGTGAGTCAGGTATATCACCCAAATTATAAAGCCGGGCCAGGGTTTAATCTCTGGCCCGGTTTTAGCATAAACAATTGAATAATAAGTAGAATGGGACCTGTACCGGGCTTGAGTCTTTCGAAAATTAAATGGTAATTTGTAGTAATACCTTTAACCTGCTCCTTTGCAACCCCAATTATTAGCGCTCCTAATTTTTTAACCCTGATATTTACACCAAATTGAGTATGGTGGGCTAATTTTTGCTTGATTATAACCCTTTGTTGGATGTGAAAATGAAAGGATCATAAATTTATGGAAAATAATTCAAATTTGCAACATAGCCAATCGGTAATTAAGGTCTATGGGGCAGACTGGTGCAGCCATACCCGGGAAACCATAAGCCACCTGGACCAAATTGGGTTACAATACCAGTATATCAATGTGGAAGAAAATGCAAAAGCTTCCGATTGGGTCAAGGACCAGAATGATGGACTGGAAATTAAACCGACCCTCGATGTTGGAGGCGATATTATAACCGCCCCCTCCAATACCGACCTGGATAACTTTTTACACGAACGAAACCTTTACCAATAAGCTATACCTCCTGGCTTAAAAGAGGTACAATTATCTTTAGTTTCTTTGCCGGGACCGGCTTTCTCAATAGGTGGTGGGCTGGCCCTGGCAAGGCCGGGCTTTTAAAGTACCCAAACCAGCAGTTTTATCCGGCAACTCAAAACCCGTTAATTAAGAAATTAGACAGGAAATTTCTATGGAAGAACTTCCCAGAAGAATCCCTTCAGCCGGTCCCTTAAGCGCTACCGTTCACCGCTTGCGCCGCTTGCGCACGCGCCGGAATCCCGGTATGCAACGCAGCACCTTGCGCTCCTTTATTGACCGGATTGAAACATTCCAACTAGCCCTTGACCCGGAGGACCGGGGCGAAGCTGAAGAATGGTACATACCCGGCCGCAAGGAATTTGAACTGGTAGTCGAAGTCGGCCCAATTGAAATGCTGCCCCGGTATGTACCACCCGAAAACGGTAAAACAGTTGTCTGGTATCATAAAACCATTATCATTCCGGAACGTAAGCCCGATAAAGAATACAAAATTAATTTTGCCAGGGCCTGTTATACCACCAAAGTCTGGGGAAATGGCAAGCTTTTGACCGACGTGGACGGGCGAACCGTCCACACCAGCGGGTTTTCTTCATTCTCGTATGACCTCTCCCCGGCCCTGGATGAAAATGGGCGGGTTGAGTTAGTCGTGCGGGTGGAAAATTCTGACGACCCGACTTTTTGCCGGGGTAAACAGGCCAGCAGTTTAAATGCCAGGGAAGGCATCTGGTACAGTCACGCCACCGGGTTATGGGGCCAGGTGACCCTGGAAGAAGTGAGCGCCAACCGCTTGCGCTCTGACGTAACGGGCTATGCCGACCCCTTTACCGGCCAGGTCAGGCTACAACCGATAACCTATATTAAAACAGGCGGTGAATACCTGCTGGAAGTAGTTGTTGACGGCCCTGACGAGAAAAGGGTAGTTAGTTACCGCCAGTATCTCAAACTTGAACCCGGCCAGTTCCAGCACGACCTGCGCTTTGTGGTCCCTAAACCACAACCCTGGTCGCCCGAAAGTCCTACTTTATACGAAGTCGAGGTTAACTTACGCCAGGAAGACCGCTGGTTGGACCGGGTCTACTTTAAAGTCGGTTTCCGCTCATTGACGGTCCGGGACAATCAAATTTTACTGAATGGCAAACCCTGCTACATGGATGGCGTGCTTTACCAGCCCTTCCACGGCGATAGTTATACTCTTGATAACGACCAGCTTGAAGCAGAATTACATTACACTCGCCGGATTACCGGGTCCAATCTCTTGCGGATACATATTGCCGGGGCCGACCCCCTGCCGCTTTCTATCGCCGATGAATTGGGCCTTCTAGTCTGGGTGGAAGTGCCCTCCCCCCATATTTCAAATGAAGCCAGCCGGGCCAATCACCGCCGGGAACTGGATACCATATTGCGCCAGATTGACAGCCATCCCTGTGTCGCGATTGTCTCGCTTTACAATGAAAGCTGGGGTTGCGAAGATATAGGTGAAGACTCAGACGCTGGAAGAGAGACCCGAAAATATATCAAGAATTCGTACCAGTATGTAAAAAACCAGCGTCCCGACCTGCTGGTAATTGACAACGATGGCTGGGAACACATCTGCGAAGGCGGCAAACTTATCGCCACCGACTGGCTGACCCTGCATATTTACACCAATAAATTCGAGAATTGGCAGCATGATTTGGATAATATTGCCAGCCTGGCAGCTCCCGGTAACCCACGGTTTAAGAAGTTGACGGGTAAAACGGCGGTGGTGGGTGACGATTATACCTATCAAGGTGAGTTGCCAATCGTAATCAGTGAATGGGGTGGATTCGGAGCCATTTACGGCGGACCGGCAGCCGAGCAGGAAAAGTTTAATCTAATAAGACGGTATAAGACGGCTTTGCGCAAGGCCGAAACTTATATCGCCGGTGACTGCTACACCCAGTTAGGCGATGTCGAAAACGAAACCAATGGACTGTTGGACAAAGAGTTGAACCGCCTGAAAGACGAAAACTTTATGCTGGGTTCCACCGGGTTGTTAAGTATGGACTGATATTCAAGATTATATTTCATCAGTATTTGTAGGACTCGATTAGTAGTCAAAGTAACATTTTAGTCCCTGGTTATTTGACTGTATTTTTTAACCCATTTATAATCAGCCTGTCCATTATTTATTGGGAGTTGATTTTTAACTGTTAAAATACCTGTTATATTCTAAAAAATTTAATAAGTTTAAAATAAAAGATTGAATAAATGAAAATCGGTTTGTTAAGTTTTGCTGATTGCAATAACTACGGCGATCAATATTTTGCCCCCATCAGCCGCTCGGAATTGGCAACTTATCTACCTCAGGCTGAAATTGCTTTACTCAGCCCAACCGGGTCCCCGGTAGAAGGTGACGAATATACCGCCTACGACCCAAAGCAAATCGATGGGCAATACGATGCCCTGCTTTTAGTCGGCGGTGAGGTAGTGCATACCGAAGACCAATTATTTTTAGAAATATATACCCAACAAGGCTTAACTTCTTACCTTGAGCGCCCTACCGACCTTGTATTCGGTTCGGCCATTTTGGATATCCCTTATAAGGCCTGGGTGTCCACCGGTATTTCCGGCAGCATTATTTCACCAGTAGCGGCCAACCGCCTGGTGGAAGTTTTACCTGAACTCAACCGGGTAATGTTACGGGGTGTGCTGGCCCGTGATAACCTGGATGCGATGGTCGGTCGCAACCTTGAAACCGATGTGGTGCCGGACCTGGGCTGGCTAATCCCGGACTATTGCAATGCCGAAGCGGTCCGGTGGCCTGAACTGGCCGAACTGGTCGGCCTTAAACAGCCTTACATGATTTTTCATACATTTCCGAACATAGTTGAAAATCCGGCTGACCTGGAATTTATAATCGCTACCCTTAAAAAGGTTCAGCAGGAAACCGGCCTGCAGATTGTCTTGCTGCCGATTACCCATTACCAACATGATAGCGAATTACTGGCCCAGTTAAACCAGCAGGCCGGAAACAGCTTTTGCCTGGTTCCCAAAGGCTTGAAAAGGGATGAAATCGCCCAAATCCTGCTCCACACCACTATTTCGGTCACCAGCAGTCTGCACGGGTCAATAACCGCCCTGGCGGCTGGTATACCCGCCGGGGTTATCCATCCCGGTGAAACCAAGTTCTCGGATGTATTCGGTTCGCAACACCGCCTGCATTTTCTAAAACGGGATTGGTCCGGATTATATACAATGATAATGGAACTACTCAGGGAGCCGCACGAGCCGTTGGTCACCTACGCCGAGTTACAGCGGCAGCGTCTTTTAGTTATGTTCAGCAACCTGGCCGAAGAAATCAAAAACGCCGTGGCCGGTCAGTCAAAATACCCCTACCGCCGTCAATTTGACCCTGAGAATAATACTTATCGCCGAAACGATTGGCTGCATACTGCCAACCTGAACCATTTCCTGCATGATGAACTGGCCTTAAGGACCAGGCAGTTGGCCGAAAAGAATGAGCAACTACGCGGGTTAAAGGCCAGGACGGATAACGGCGCTGACTTCCCAACCGGGAATTTGAGCAAGACCGCCAAACTGTACTGGCTTCAGCAGCAACTGGCCGAGGCAAAAGCGGCCAACCAGGATTTAAGCACGCAGCTACAATCTCTAAAGACCGACTTTGAAGCTTTGCAGGATACGAAAACGGTGCGCTTGACACGCAACCTTTCGGTCCTTTCAACTGTCGTCAAGCACCTCGTAAAAGCACCCTTTGAGGAAAAGATCCAGGGGGTCCTTGACCAACCCACCCCCGGCAGCATTACCGGCTTGCAGCTAAAAGTAAGCGGTTGGGCCGCTTCAACTACCGGCCATATCCGGGCGGTTGAAGTTTACCTGGACAGTATTCACCTGGGAGCGGCATTTTTCGGGATTGAACGCTCGGAAGTGCTGGCTTCCCGGCCGCTGCAACTGGAACGCTTTTGCGGCTATTCCGGCCTGTTTACCATTAGTTCAAGGCAGTTCAAGCCCGGAGCAAAAACTCTTCAGGTAACCGTAACCGACAGTAAGGGCAATACCAGGCAGTTTAAGCAGCCGGTAATATTTAACCCGGCCCTGGGCCTCTCCGGCAAAAACCAGACCTTCATGGACTCAACTTTTCCTTATAAAACCCCGCAATCGCCTGCTGCCAGCGTGCCGAGCCTGAAATCTGAGGTTAAAGCTGTTGCAAATGGCCTGGATAAAATAAAATCCCTCAAACTAAACCGGATTGACGAAGTAAAAATCTATGTGGCCGGGGCTGGCAACGAGTTTATACTGGATATTGCCCGGATTTTTCAATACGGGTTCCGGGAAAATGACATGGCCGCCGAAATCCTGGTGGACCATATTCCGGAGCTTAACCCGGCCAAAACCTGCCTGCAACTGGTTGTCGCTCCCCATGAGTTTTACCCGCTATTCCTGGAAAAGCAGCTTGAGGGCCGCGAGATTGAACATGTCAGCCGGAATGTCTGTATGTTGAATGTCGAGCAGCCCGGCAGTAAATGGTTTAACCTGGCCTTTGAAAAAGCCACCCATGCCAGGAAAATATGGGATATTAACCTGGACGGTGTCGCTGAATTCAAACGGCGCGGCCTGGAAGCCTACTACGCCCCACTGGGTTATGCTCCTTCCCTCGAGTCGGAGGGGAACTCGAACGGAATCACTTCCGACCTTTCCGGTGAGTCAATTGATTTGCTTTTCCTTGGCAGCACTTCGCCCCGGCGGCAGGACTTTCTGGCCGAGCATGCCGACTTCTTCAACCGCTATAAAAGTCGCCTGATACTTAGCCGGGTGGATACCCCGCGCCTGGCGGGTACACCGGGTTATATAAGCGGGCCTGAACGGGCCAGGCTCATGAAGCAGGCGCGCTTGCTTTTGAACATACACCTGGATACCCGGCCTTATTTTGAATGGCACCGCACTTTGCTGGCCCTGGCTAACCGCTGCCTGTTTGTCACCGAACCGGCCAGGGGTTATGCGCCCCTGGTCAATGGACAGCACATAATCCTGGCCGAAACCACGAGCCTTGTGGATGTCTGCCGTTTTTACCTGGACAACGAACCGGCCCGCCTGGAAATTACCGACCGGGCCTATCAGTTGGCCCGTGAAAAGCTGGATGCCGGGGTGATGTACCGGAGCCTGCTGGTCGGAAAGACAGCCGTAATAAAATAAGGCCGGTCGTTCAGCCGGAGGGTGCCAGACCCTCCTGTTTCTTAAACCCATTTACCTTACTAAGGGAAATTCTAATTCCAGGGAGATTAGTTTTGACGGTTACCTATTACGAAGATGATCCGAAGGCCACCCACCGCAGGCAAATACTTGAAAGGTTGGTGACGGCCCGCCAGGCTGAACAGGCCGGTAATCTTCCCTGGGAAATCCTGGGTAACCCCGCTTATAAGCAATGTCTGGCACCCAGTTTGACTGTTATTATCACGCTTTATAATTACCGCACCTATGTCAACCAGTGCCTGTTAAGTGTCTTTGAGTCAGTCCGGAAAGATTTACCCGGTCAATTTGAAATCCTGGTAATTGATGATGGTTCCACCGACGGGTCTACCGCCCTGGTTGAGAGTTTCCTGAAAAAGACCGCTCTGCCGCTGGCCCTGGTTAAGAAAACTTTTAACACCGGCCTGGCCGACACCCGCAATTTAGGACTGCGGTTGGCCCGTGGTAAATATTGTTTTATCCTGGATGCAGATAACTGGATTTATCCTGACTGCCTGGGCCAGCTTTACCGCGCTATTGCGGGTACGGATTATGCGGCTGTCTACAACATCATTGTCCAGTTTGATGACTTAACCGGGAAAAAGGTCGGCCTGCTGTCCCAATATGAATGGGATGTAAACGAATTATTGACGGCACCCTACATTGACGCAATGGCTCTGTTTGATAAAGAAGCCTTACTTAATGTTGGCGGGTATTCCACTGAACTGGTCAAGCATGGCTGGTTTGGTTGGGAAGATTACGACCTCTGGCTAAAACTGGCCCAGGCTAACTACAACTGTAAACTGGTGCCACAAATCCTTAGCGCCTACCGGTTGCATTCCCGGTCTATGCTAAATACCACCCAGTTTTATGCCCGGAAACTTTGCCACTACTTTGAGCATAAATTTGAAGCGCTTCTGCTGGTCTATCCCAAACATACGCGGACTATTACCTTTGGTTTGGAGCATGACTTTTTGGAAGCAATGGTTTAATACCAAAAACGAGTCATCCAAAGTGGTGTTCCAGGCGTAAATTAACAGGCTGAGTTAGATTTTGGATTGCCTGGAATGACTTTACCGCCGGTTTACCGATAATTCACCTTTTACTCACAAATAGCTAATTATATCGCTAATCTTTTAGCACCATAAAAGTGTAAACTGGCAATGTATTAACCTTACCTGGCGAATAGCCAGGCGCACTACCGTTAGCCGGCCCGACCACCTTATACAAAGTTATAAATTCCGGGGAACCCTTGTATATTGTTAACAGGAGGCGAAAGACACCATGCCCGATACTGAACGGAAAGATAAATTTGTTTCTCGCCGAAGCTTTCTAAGGACCGGCGGTACCCTGGCTACTGTTGCGCTGATAACCCCGGTGGTCGCGGCTTGCGGCGACTCCACCCCGAACGCCGGGGCCGTTTTAACCACTGCCACTGCCAATACCACTCCAACCGGTACAACCTCGGCCGCGAGTACTACAACTGCCGCAATTACCTCCTCCAAAGCGGTGTCTACTACTGCAAACACTACTACAACCAGGGTTGCTCCAAATGCGACGACGACCGGCAACCTCCCTTTTGCGGGGCGTACTCTGACCGTTTTCGTCTATGCAGGTTTGACCGAAACTACTTTCCGAGAAGTTTACGCCCCGGCCTTCGAGAAATTAACCGGGGCCAGGATGGTCCTTTCACCGGGTTGGTGGGACGCCGCCGCCAAGCTGCAAGCATCACCAGACGATCAGCCACCCTTCGACCTGGTCGAAACCGATCCCATCCAAGGGTATCCCGGCATTCGCCAGGGCCTGTTCCAGAAAATTGATATTACTAAAATCCCTAATGCCAGAAACTTCGCGCCCCAAATCCTGGATAGTACTATTTACCGGGATAGCTGGGGCCTCCCTTTTATAAGCTCGGCCATGACCCTGTGCTGGCAAACCGAACTGGTCCCGGAGGGCCTTAAAAAGTGGTCCGACCTGTTCTCGGAAGGGTTAAAGGGCAAGATAATGCTTTACAACTCTTACTATATGTCGCTCTATACTTTTGCTGTCGCTAAAGTAGAAATGGACGGCAAGCCAGGTACCGCCAAACAGGAAATTGCTAACAACCTGGATGGGGTCCTGCAGTTTGCCAGGGACAAACGCGACTGGGTCAAGTACTGGTGGCCGACCACCGCCGATGGTGTCAACGCCCTCTTGCAAAAGAATGTTTCGGCGGGTAACATTCATGGCAACGGCTTGATTTCGCCTATTCAGTCCAACAAGCCGGTGGGTTTCACGGTCCCTACCAACGACCAGGCTTACGTCCAATTATTCTTCGTAGTACCCAAAACTACCAAACAGGCCGACCTGGCCCAGGCCGCCATGGACTTCTTTGCCAGCCAGGATATTCAGCGAGCCTTTGGGGCGCAGACCGGCCAGTTCTCGGTCAATATCCCTTCCATTGCGTCTGAAGTGGCGGTCAAACAACCGGTTTGGGCCAAAGTTTATCCCAACCAGCCCGATCATTTCGCCAATCTATCTTATTATCCTTATGACCTGTACGATAAAAACGACGACAAAATCTCCAAATTCTGGAACAGCCAGGTATTAAGAAAGAGCTAAAAGGAGCCGGTCCCAATCTTGATAAATTCTGGCATTCCTCCCGCTAATTTGGCTTCCCCCGGACAGTCGGTGGGACTTGCAGCGGTATCCAAAAACTTTGGCGAAACCGTCGCGGTTAAAGATCTTACCCTTCAAGTCGAACCGGGCGAGTTTCTCTTTTTACTGGGTCCGAGCGGTTCCGGTAAGACAACCCTGCTGCGCCTGATTGGTGGCTACGAGCGTCCCTCCGGTGGCACCATCTTGATTGGCGGTCAGGACGTAACCCGTCTGCCCGTCCACCACCGCAATATTGGCATGGTTTTTCAAAACTATGCCCTTTTCCCGCATATGACGGTCGCTCAGAATGTGGCCTTTGGTCTCAAAATGCGCCGCTTTTCTGATAAAGAAATAGCCGGGCGGGTCGCCGAAGCCCTGGAACTGGTCGAACTGAACGGGCTGGCAAAACGCTATCCCAACCAGCTTTCCGGCGGCCAGCAGCAGCGAGTTGCCCTGGCCCGGGCTATCGTCTACCGGCCCGGTTTGCTGTTATTAGACGAACCGCTGGCGAACCTGGACCGCCGCCTGCGCGACAATATGCGGCTTGAACTCAAGCGCCTGCAGCGGCTAATCGGCATTACGGCGATTATGGTCACACACGACCAGGAAGAAAGCCTTTCGATGGCCGACCGGGTGGCAGTATTGCACCAGGGCCGCCTGGAGCAAATCGGTTCACCAACCGAAATTTATACCGGACCGGCCTCGCCTTTTGTGGCCGCTTTTATTGGCGAAATGAATGTGCTGCGGGGTGAAGTGCTGGAAACAAGGGTAAATGACTACCGGGTAAAGGCGAGTGGCCTGGAATTTACCTTTTTAAACAACCAACCCGGCCAGCCCGGCCAACCGGTAATTATTTGCCTGCGGGCCGAACGAGTCCGCCTTGATAAACCCGGTGGCCCGCCGTTGGAACCGGGCGTCCCGGCCTGGAACGCTACCATCGAGTTTGTAACCTTCCTGGGAGCGGCGACCCTTTACCTGGCCCGCCCCGAAAATAGTACGGCCCTTATCAAGGTGATCGAGCCTAACGCTTCCGGGCAGCCCTTGCACCGCCAGGGCGAAACCGTCCGATTGAGCTGGCAGCCAGAAAGTCCTATCAGTTACTTTCAAACCTGAAATACTATTTGTTCCGTTGGACCTGGCCGGTAAAGACTAATTTACGGACATGTTTTAGAGGACCGGATTTTAACCGCATGACCGCAAGCCTTCAAAGTAACAACTCACCGGCTCAACCGCCGGAGCGAAAACAAAAGACCGAACGGGATTCTATAGTAGCCTGGCTATTCCTGGCCCCGGCCTTACTGTTCCTGACCGGCTTTTTTGTAATCCCGGTGCTGTGGCTGGTCCGGCTCAGCCTGTACTCCCGCCCCGGCAGCGCCAGTCCCGGCGGCAGCCGCTTTTATGACCCCAATACCTTTACCTTCAACCAGTACGGCACCCTTCTGGGAGATGCCTATTATCTAAGAATTTTAGGCGGCACTCTCGTCCAGGCGGTCCTTATCACCATTTGCGTGATGGTGCTGGCCTATCCCTGCGCGGTCCTGATACACCGGGGCAGTTCCCGCTTTAAAGTCGGCGCGTTGTTGCTGGTAATGCTGCCGAAATTAACCAATCTGCTGGTCCTGACCTATGGCTTGCTGGTGCTGTTCAGCAATAGCGGCCTGATAAACCAGGTTTTGCTGGCCCTGGGAATTATCAAAGAACCCATTTCAATGTTTGCCAACACCTTCGCGGTAGTAGTCACCGAAACGGTTCTGCTGTGCCCCTATCCGATCTTGCTGCTGGTCAGCCTGTTCGAGCGGCTGGATCCAAACCTGGAACAGGCCGCCCGGGGTATGGGTGCCTCACCCTTCCGGGCTTTTTATGAGACAACTTTTCGCTTAACCTTTTCCGGGGCGGTGGCCGGGGCCGGGATTACCTTCGTCTGGGCCTTTGGAGCCTATGTCGGCCCCGTAATTATGGGCAACCCCGACAATTACACCACGGCGGTAGAAGTCTTTGACCTGACTTTCAGCCAGAACAACTGGCCGTTGGGGGCCGCGCTGGCGGTCAGCAATGTGCTGTTTGTAATAGTTTTGCTGGGGCTTACCGGCCTTTTGCGCTGGTTTATTGTTGACCGCCATACCCGGCGATTGAAAGCCGTCCCCGCCGGAGGCCAGCCATGATAAGACCTGTTTCACCCGAAATTGTCCGTTCAGTAGGACATTCCCGCCTGGCCGGGCTGGCGGCTTATTTGCCGGTCTACCTGCTGGGGCTGTTGATGCTGGCCCTGCTGGCGATGCCGCTGGTACTGAGCCTGTTGGTCTCATTTACCGACAGCGAAATAATCGAGGTTCCGGCCCTCGGCAGTTGGTCCTTGCGCTGGTACGAGCGTTTTTTTAACGACCCAATCTGGCAAATCGGGGCAGTCAATAGCGTGCTGATTGCCCTTATGACAACCGCTATTTCAGTACTGGTCGGCACCAGCGCGGCCCTGGCTTTCGAGCGCTTTGACTTTCCGGCTAAAAAAACCATTAACCTGTTTATTTTGCTGCCACTGTTCGTTCCGCCGGTCGTGCTGGGTATGCAAAACCTGGCCTGGCACCAGCGCATCGGCCTGTGGGGCAACCTGGTTAGCCTGGCAATCGCGCACTCCCTGTGGGCCATGCCGCTGGTCTTTACGGTCATGCGGGCCGCCTTCCGGGGAGTGGATCGCCGCCTGGAAGAAGCCGCCCGGGGTATGGGCGCAAGTCCGGGGGTAGTTTTCCGGCGAATTACCTTGCCCTTAATCTGGCCGGGCCTGCTGGTGTCGGCTTTCTTCTCCTTTATCATTTCTCTGAACGAATTTGTGATGTCGCTATTCCTGGCGACGCCCAGGGTCCAGACTATTTCGACCCTGATTTACCCGCAGTTGAGCTACAACCTTTCGCCCCTGGTGGCGGCCGCATCGGCTATTTTGCTGTTATTAACCATAGCGGTCCTGGCAATGTCAGCTCGGTTGTTAAACAACCGGAAGAATTCAGTCTTAAGAAACTATGTCTAAACCATTTTTACGCCAGCTAATCGAGCAAAAGGCTGCTGACCTGGCAAACCAGCCTTTTCTGACCTTTGGTGACCAGGTGTATTCCTATGGCGAAATAGACCGCCAGGGAAACCGGGTCGCCCACCTAATGCTCGAACTGGGCTTGCAGCCGGGCGACCGGGTGGCCTTTTTATTGCCGAACAGCCCTGAATTTATTTATTCCTGGCTGGCTACCATCAAATTAAACCTGACCCTTGTCTCGTTAAACACTCAGCTTAAAGGCGAGGTTTTGGGATATATCGCGCAACATTCAGAGCCAAGTTTATTGATTACCACCTGCGCCCTGCTGCCTGAAGTTGAAAATATTGCCCCGGCCCTTCCGGCAAATTGCCGCTGGCTGGTGGTTGACCAGGAAAATGACCAGAAGGAAACGAAACAACCCGGTCGGCCGGAAGTTTTCTCCCTGGCTAAAATGCTTGCCGTCGCTTCGTCCGACCCACTGCCTGAAATTGCCGTCCGGGAGGACGACCCCGCCATGATAATTTACACTTCAGGCACGACCGGACACCCTAAAGGAGTCGTGATTGGCCGGAGGGCACAGACCAATCATCCCCTGTATTATCACCGGGAAATGCTCCGGACCGCCCCCGGTGAAGTAGCCTTTAACTACCTGCCTCTATTTCACGTTACGGCCCAGGGCACGACCATGGGCAGTTTCCTGGGTGGCGGCCAGGTAAGCCTGGCGACCGGCTTTAATGTCTTTGGGTTCTGGAAGCAAATCCGGCGCAGCCGTGCGGTCGTGTTCCCCTACCTGGGGGCGGTTCTTAATATGTTAAACGCCCGGCCCGCCCGGCCCGACGATGCCGATAACCCGGTGCGGATTGCCTTTGGCGCGGCTGCCCCGGCTGAAATCTGGGCCAGCTTTGAAAAGCGTTTCGCCTTGCGGCTGCTGGAAACCTATGGGCAGTCGGAATGGATGGCTATCTGGGTGCTGCAACCCTCCGACAAACCGCGCATTGGCGCCGCCGGGAAAGCCCCGGCGCGGTGCGAGGTTAAAGTGGTGGATGAAAACGACCGCGACTTGCCACCCGGCCGCCTGGGCCAGATTATCATGCGCCCGGCCGGGCCCGGCCTGATGATGAACGGCTATTACCGCCAGCCAGAACTAAACGCCCGGGTCTTTAAGGACGGTTGGTTTTACACCGGTGACGCTGGCGAATTGGACGCTGACGGTTACCTGTACTTCCGGGGCCGCCTGAAAGACTACATTCGCCGCCGGGGTGAGAACATTTCAGCTTTTGAAATCGAGCGGGTGGTAAACTGCCATCCCGCCATCCAGGAATCGGCCGTGGTGGGGGTACCCTCGGCCCTGGGTGAGGAAGAAGTCAAACTTTGCGTGGTCCTGAAACCCGGCCAGGCCCTGGACGAAGAAACCCTGTGGCAGTACTGTAAAGCCGGTTTACCACGCTTTATGGTGCCGCGCTACATTGAAATTTTAACCGAATTTCCGCGTACCGCTACCCAGCGGGTTCGCAAATTTCTGCTGGCGGCCAACGGTAGTGGGTCAGTCTGGGACCGCAAAAAGTCCGTCAAAAACACGAATCGCCCCATAAAACCGAAAATAGTTAATTTAGTAATTGAGTGAGGCGCTGATATGCAACGAATTGTCATTACGGGCCTGGGGGCGATTACCCCAATCGGCAACACAGTTGAAGAATTCTGGCAGAACCTGACCGGTGGCGTGTCAGGCATTGCCCCGGTGACCCAGTTCGATGCCGGGAACCTGCCGGTGCGTATTGCGGGGGAAGTTAAAAACTTTGAGCCGCAAAAGTATATGAACATCAAAGCCTCTCGCCGGATGTCACGGGCGGCCCAGATGTCCATCGCGGCCACCCGCCAGGCCCTTGAAGAATCTAAACTGGAAATTACCGATGATAACCGTGAAAATATCGGCGTGGTCATCAATACGGGCGGGGCCGGGCTCTGTGAAACCTATTGGGAAACCCTGGTCATCGAGAAAAAAGGGCCGGACCGGGTCAGCCCTTTCTATATTCCAATGATGGCCCCTAATATGGCTAGCTGCCAGGTTTCAATTACCTTTGGCATAACCGGCCCGGCCATGACCGCCGTAGCCGCCTGCGCCAGCGGTGTAACCGCCTTCCTGGACGCGGTGCGCCTGCTCCGCAGCGGAGAAGTCAAGGTCGCCATTACCGGCGGCACCGAAGCGTCTCTCAACCCCCTGGCCCTGGCTTCCCTGGCGAATATGCAAGCCCTCAGCCGCAATAACGATGAGCCGGAAAAAGCTTCCCGGCCCTTCGACCGGGACCGGGACGGTTTTGTCTTTGCCGAGGGTGCCGCTGTTATGATACTGGAAACCCTTGATCACGCCCGGGGGCGTGGAGCGCGGATTATTGCCGAAGTGCTGGGTGGGGCGCAGACCGCTGATGCTTTTCACATTACGGCCCCGGCCCCCGGTGGAGCGGGCGCGGCCCGGGCCCTCCGAAAAGCCATGCAGACATGCGGTATTGAACCGGAAGAAGTAAATTACATTGTGGCTCACGGCACCGGCACGCCCCTCAATGACGCGGCCGAAACCCAGGCCATCAAAACCGCTTTTGGCGGCCAGGCTTACCAGATTCCGATCAGTTCGCCCAAGTCAATGGTCGGGCATTTGCTGGGCGCGGCCGGTTCAATCTCGGCAATGGCGGCGGTTCTGGCAATCCGCGACGGCCTGATACCACCGACGATTAACCTGGACAACGCCACACCGGAATGTGACCTGGATTATGTCCCCAATACTGCCCGCAAAGCCACGGTGGATGTCGCTCTGATCAACGGCTTTGGGTTCGGCGGCCAGAACGGTGTAACGGCCTTCCGGGCCTTTCACCAGACCGGTTCCGGTCCCAGCAAAAGGAGTGAGGCTTATGTCTAAATACCAGTATGATGTGATTGTTATCGGTGGCGGTTCCGGCGGCCTGGTGGCGGCCCGGATAACCACCGCCCTGGGCGCTCGCGTTTGCCTGATTGATAAAGAACGCCTGGGTGGCGACTGCCTGTACTCAGGCTGTGTCCCCAGTAAGAGCCTTATCCACGCCGCCAAAATAGTTAAAACAGCGCGTGAAGCGGCCATGCTGGGAACGGCCGAGACTGAAATAAATTTCCAGGTAGACATGGCAAAGGTCGCCGCCCGCATCCAGGGGGTCATCGAAAGAGTTGGCGAAGCCGAGCAGGTTTACGTCCAAAATGTGGATGTGAAATTTGGACAGGCCGAATTTGTAGGGGACCACGAACTGAGCCTGAATGGTCAAATCTTGACCGCGAAAACTTTTATTATTGCGACCGGCTCCCACCCGCGTATCCCGGAAATACCCGGTCTGGCCCGGGCAGGTTACCTGACCAACCAGGATGTTTTTGACCTGACCCGCCTGCCGGAGCGCCTGGCAGTTGTCGGCGGCGGGCCAATCGGGGTCGAGTTGGCCCAGGCTTTTGCGCGGCTAGGCAGTAAAGTGACCATCATTCAGGGCCCAGACCGCCTACTGCCTAAAGAGGAACCGGAAATGTCCGGCGTAGTCGCGGATGCCCTGGGGCGGGATGGCCTTGAAATTCTGACCGGCACCCGCCTCAAGAAAGTTTCCGGAGAATCAGGCCCCAAACAGATTGAAGCCATGCGGGGTGAAGAAGTAATTCAGCTTGAAATGGACGACCTGTTAATAGCGGTTGGACGGCAACCAAACCTGGAAGGGCTCAAGCTGGAAGCGGCGGGAGTTAAATTCAGCGACAAAGGTATTGAGGTCAACGAATACCTCCAGACTTCGGCCCCTAATATTTACGCGATTGGGGATGTCATCGGGGGTTACCTGTTCACTCACGTAGCGGCATACCAGGCCGGGATTGCCTCCCGAAACGCCCTGGTGCCCATCGGCCGTAAAAAAGTGGATTACCGCGCCTTACCCTGGGTAACCTTTACCGACCCTGAAGTCTCCCGAGTGGGCCAGACTGAGGCCGAAGCCCGCCAGGAACATACCCATATCAAGGTCATTCACTATCCCTGGCACGACATAGACCGGGCCCAGGCCGACGGCGAAACCGAAGGTTTTATCAAGTTAATCCTGAACGATAAAGGCCAGGAAATCCTGGGAGCGCACCTGGTCGGGGCCCGGTCCGGTGAAGTGCTGGCCGAGATAACCCTGGCTATGCAGCATAAACTGGGAATTAGCGGCATACTTGATACCATTCACGCCTATCCGACCCTTGCCACCGGGTTGCAATCGGCCGCCTTTGAAGCTTACCTCTCATCCAGTTCGCTTGCCAGCGCTAAAAAAGTATTGGGTCCGGTCCTGTCATTTACCGGCTAAGGGCTAACACCGGTTAAAAAATGGCACCCATCCGGTAACGGGTTCTTTGGTGCGCTTATTACCACGATAATTATTAAGACAAACTTAATTTTAGAATCCATTATCCTGAGGCATGCAACCCCACCAACCAGCTAAAATTGGTTTTCCCTGAATACAAAGACCAACCTGAAGTTTTAATACCCTTACCGCCAAAATAGGCGGCAAGGTTTTATTTAATACTGACCGCTTCCACCGCAAAGCTGATACAACGAAGGTCGTTACTGCCAGGAATAACCTCAAACGGGCGCAAGCAGCCCTGCGCCGAACGAAGCCTTATTGTGTTCTTTCCAGGCTGTAACTGGAGCGGCAGGCTGGCATCCAGGCCCTGCCAGGCTGTCGCTCCATCCATTTTCCCGGCCAGTTGCCCGTTTAGAAAAACCTCAATCGTTTGAGGCCGGATATACGGAGTTACCCGCAAGTTCAGGGTGGCCGGACCGGACGTACCCGGCGTGACCACAAACTGAGCGTCCTGTTCGGCCAACCTTAAAAGCCGCCCGGTTTCACTCTTGCCTAACCCGGCGTTCCAGCCATCGCCCAACCGGATACGGAACTGGCCCGGTTGGACCGGGACCGGGGTAGTGTCTGCCAGCGGCAGAAGCCGCCAGGCCAGTAAAGGCTCGCCGTATAACGTTTCCTGGCTGGTAGGCAGTCCCAGTTCCTGCACCAGGTAGTCCTGCATCCAGGCGAAGGCCGCCCGGCCGGGGCGCAGGGTCACATACCCTATTCCGTTCTCCTGTAACATCTGCCTGAAAGAAATATCCAGCGGAAATATCTCCGGCCCACCCGGGGCTTTAATGGCCTGCCCGTTATTGATTACCCCGGAACTCTCAGCCGGGTTAAACATACCCAGGTAGGTTGCCTGGTCCCACGAAAGCGTCATGCGGTTGGAAATCCGGGTTGCTAGCCCACCGACCATGCGCTTCTGATGGGAAATCTGGTAGTAAAGTGGCTGGCTGTTGTTGCCAAGCGGCAGTTCCAGCACCTTAAAGTCACCCGGCGCGGCGGCAATATCCCGTTCGACCTGGGGCGTTTGGACCGTTTCGGTAGCAAAGGGTGGGTTGAAAGTCAGAGTTTCGACCAGCGATAATCCTAAAATAAACGCCACTATTACCGGCCCGGCCAGCCGTTTAACGGGCAGTTTTACCGGCCGGTTTGCCGCATAAGCCCGCAGTTTTCCCAGGCCAAAGGCCAGCGTAAAAGCCGCCAGTACCGCCAGGGCCAGCACCACCACAAGTCCTAAACGGGCCGGCGCCCGGAAATTCCCCAGTAAAGGTATTACTCCGTAGACAAAACGGTACGGTAGCGGAAAGCTAAATTCGTTTCCAGCGACATGTAAACGCGGCCCTAAAGAGAAAACAAAAGCCAACCCAGCCAGTGCCAACCAGAAGTAGCTGGCCTTTGACCGTACCTTCCGGATAAATAAACCGGCTAAGGCAAGGATGAATAGAATATAGCCAGGGAAGATAGCTTCTTCAATCGGGAAGATGCTCTGGAAAGTGTTAAAAATGGGGTTGGTTAGCTTGCCAAACCAGGGGTTCTGGCCGGTTGGGAAAAAATAGGCAAGCAAATCCGCCGAGAGCATGTATAGATCTTTAGTGGTGTTATTGACCGACTGGCGCAAATCCGGGTCCAGGTTTAAGAAGAACCTGTAAAAGAATAAACTAACCACTCCGCCCAGGACCAGCGCCAGGCAAAAATACCGGAGGTTCTCTTTCCAGCGCCAGAACTGCTTGCGCTCTACCAGGCCAAACCAGGCCATAAACAGGACTGTTACCGGCAGCACAAAATAGCCCAGGTAATACAGGTCGGAAAGGGCCGCCAGTATAAAACCCAGCCCAGCCAGGGCCGCGTTTAAATAGCCCGGCTGGTGGCGCAACCGGAAGAGCCGCCATAAATAAAAGGGCAGCCATTGGATGGTTAAAAGGCCCAGGTGGCCCTCAATCCGGTAGAAGTGGTAGGTGGAGAAGGCAAAGAAAAAACCCGCTGCGAACGCGGCCAACCGGTCCTTCCTTGGCATAACTTCCAGAGCTAATTTATAAGTGAAGAACCCGGCTAGCGGGAAAGATATTAATAACGCCATATTATAGGCAGCCACCGGCCCAAACACTTTTATAACAGGCCACATCAAGAGCCCGTTCAAAATGCTGCTTATCAACACCTGGACATCCGGCAGCAGGCCGTACATAAGGTTGGTGCGCGAAGGGTCCAGACCCAGTTCAAGAGCCCGCCCATACCACCACATGTACCAGATATTCTGGTAACTGTCCCCAATGCCGGAAGCGCCGCGCAAATTGGTGCCAAGTTGAAAGACCAGCGGGAAAGTAAGCAAAATCGCCACAAGGGCATAGACCGCCGCCACTATCCAATCCGCCCAACGACCCGGTGGATTCTGAGCTTGTGGCGTAACCGGCGATAGCGATTCATTTTCTTGAATTATAGATTCAGTCATTAAGGATTTTAGGATTTTTAGTTTTTTGTAATAGCGGGGTTAATTATAACACGCCCGTTTTTCCCAGGACAACAAAAAACAGGGCATCCGTTTATTGGATGCCCTGTCAAACTTTTAAACCTGATTAATGCCTATGTGTCGTCCCATCATCGTGGACATGGGTGTGTCCATTACCGCCGTTGGTGGCTTTGTCCGCCACGCCCTTAACGGTATCGACAGCATCGCCCACCATGTCTTTGACCTTACCCACGAAACCTTCACCCTTGCCTTTGGCTTCATCGGCATGGCCTTCCGCGTGTAACCTTTCATTACCGGTCACACTACCGGCCACCTGTTTGGCTTTACCGGCCACTTCGTCCATTTTACCTTTTACGTGATCTCCTGCTCCATCGCCCATGATGTAGCTCCTTTCGCAATTAGTTAATATTATCGGAAACTACCTTTAGAGTTCTACATAACTCTTCTGTAATATAAAGCAGGACCCGTGCCACGGCAGCCAGCCCTATTTTGCTTCAAGAAACCTCCAAAAGGGTTATTTACAAATGGAGCCTTGCGGATTATTATAGCTAGCGCAAACTAATTTTTCTGAAAAGTTAATTCAAGGAGACTATAACTTGAGCCAGGCAACCCTTCCAAATATTATTGATCTTAGCGCTCAAACTCCTTCGGTGGTCCATGAACCCGACCGGGGTAATTTTACGGTGAAGTTGCTGGTACTGCATGATACGGTCGGTTCCACCCGCTATCCCGACCGTAACGACCTTGGTCTAGACTCTATCGCTTATCAAAGTCGCGAGAACGGCACAATTCGGTGGTTCCAGGGTGGTGGTGACGTTTCGGTGCATTACCTGGTCGGGCCGGAAGCGACCGGCGCTAAAATCTACCGGCTGTGCCAGGAGAGTTGGACGGCCTACCACGCCGGAGGAACCGCAAATTACCCGGCCTCATGGAAAGCCCCCGACGGCACTTTTTACCAGGGCCAGGTCAACGGTGTAGGCATCATTAACTGGATTAGTATTGGTATCGAACGCTGGGGTGGAATTAACGATGCGCCCGGCCCTAACCAGACCAATGCCATGGTGGCCCTGGCTACCGATATTGCCCGGCGCTACAACCTGGCTCCCGAACAAATTGTGGCCCATAAAGAATTGGAAGGTGACCGTCAGGATGGAGGCATTTTGCTGTCGGCCATCCGTAAAGCCGTGGAGGAAGAACGCAAGCCGAAATTAGTACCTGTCCAGGCTGAAAGTCCGGTTAGCCCACCGCCTGAACAAACTCCTGCAGATATCCAGGTTCAAACCCCCACCCAGAATCCTCCGGCAGACCCCAATCAGAAATCACCTTCTGATTTGATTAGCGCTGGTCTTACCCGCCTGTTGGACTTTTTGTCGCCAAAAGGCAGCCCAAACGCCCCTTTGGATATTCAGGGCGGTGCAGGTAATGATCCTGCTACACAGGATAACGGCTCAAATGGTCCGATTAACATCGGTGGGACATTATCACAGGGCGTCAGTGGAGTTGTACCCTACCTCGGAGCAGGGGTAGTTAAAAATAATGCGGTTATTGTACGGGAAAAACCTTCTACCGATGCCACACCGGTGCGCAGCCTCAACCAGGGCACCGCTTTACGCTTGAGTGCCTATACCGATAACGGCGCTAATAGCGGTTCCGGGCCGCGCTGGTACCTGATTGACGCGGCTGACGGAGGAGGTTGGATTTACGGCGGTGCATTGAATTAAGGCCGGTTAAAATCCGGTTTAAGCGGCTCGAACCTGGTAAACCGGCCTTTTAAATAGGTTAAGGGGCGGGATGTTCTTTGTTCGCATTGAAAAGATAGCCCTCATTCCGTTCCGTCAGGATAAATTGAGGATGGCGCGTGTCATCCTCAATTTTACTCCGCAAGCGTTTGATCGTACTATCAATTGCCCGGATTTCGCCATTCTGGGTCCAGCCCCAGGCTTTTTCAGCCAATTCTTTACGAGTGAAAATCCGGTTGGGATTGGTCATCAGGAATTGTAGGAGTGAAAACTCACGGGCACTGAGGTTAATTTTCTTATTATTGACCACAGCTTCCAGGCGCCCCAGGCTTAGCTCCACTGCGCCGGTACGGATGCTTTCCGGCAAGATTGTTTCTACCGGGGCGGGTTCCGGGGTGCAAACTTCATTGCGCCGCAGGGCCGCCGTAACCGCAGCTTTCAAGCGGTGCGGGCTAAAAGGCTTGACCAGGTCATAATCCGCCCCGGCTTCCATCAAGCCCAAGCCAATATCCGCATCCTTCTCATCCACCAGGATGATGACCGGTGAGATGGTCCTGGTACGAATCTGGTCTAACAGGTTCTTGCCGCTTTTCACCTGGTTTAGGGCAGCATTTAGAATAATCAGGTCGTAATCCTTTTCCTCTAACTTTTCCAGCGCCCCTTTGTTGGTAAAAGTTGTATCGAAAATAAAGTTTCCACCGCTGAGTACAGCCTGTAAAATACTTATATAATCCTCATCTTTTTCAACCAAAAGGATATTTACTTCCTTCACTTCTTGTAATACAAATGAATTGAATTGTTCTGTCGCCACCATGAGCAACCTCCCTCAAGAACTGTGCTGATTTGTATAAAAGTGTTAAAACCAAATAAATAAGTCGTTATTAGGACCGGCTATATATACAGAGTTGAGGCAACCCTTTTAAAATTTGGGAAAAGTGGTACTAATTTTACCAAATGCCCGTCCGGATTTGCCAGATTATAAGCATAGTTTGTGCCAAATGCCATTAAGCACAGAGAAAAGAGATTACATTTAAGTTATGTGGCAACATTGACATATTTTCTTCCAGTTCAACCCTTGTGTAAACTGGCTGAAATGGTTATTATTAGATAATTGCTGCTTATTTGGGTTTTAACTAAATTGTACTTTTATAGGAGCGAGCCAACTTGAAGACCGTCGCAGTTCTTGATGACGACCAGGCGCTGGTCGAACTGTATCAAACTGTGCTAGAGGAGGAAGGGTATATCGTCCATCCGGTTAAACTATTAAAACAACCTGCTCAGATTCTAGCCAATATAATGGCTATTAACCCGGATGTTTTAATACTGGATATTCATATACCCGGCTTGAACAGCTTTGATATTATTAAAAAATTAAACAGCCACCCGGAGCTTTCAAAGATAAAAGTCCTGGTCTGTAGTGCCAGCCGCCCATCTTTAAGTAGCTTACAGGGGCAGCTTTCTGATGCTAACCTGGTAATACCCCGCGTACTGGAGAAACCATTTGACCTGGACGAACTTTCCAGGGTGGTTGACAGCATGACCGGGCTGGACAATTAATTCTTTTTGAACAAGAAGATGTATTCGTGCTTGAAAATGTAGAACCCACCCAGTAAGGCCCGGTATTTCCACAATTCCTGCTGGTTGCGTTTCCCGGCAGTATGTTCGAAATTCTTTACGATAATGCTTTTAAGCTGGAACCCTCGTTTTTGGACCTCATTCATAGTCATGAAACCCAACGGGATCCATTCTCCTTTGGAAAACTTGTCCCCGATTACCAGGGCCAGGTAGCGGCCCCGGTCCAGCACTTCACCGGCACCATCAATAACCCGTCCCATCATTTCCAGGAAAGATTCCAGCGAGGGCGCATTTGATAAGTCAGCGTCATCATCGCTAAATTTTATTATGTCGTAATAGGGCGGGTGCATTATTAAAAGCTGGGCCGACTTTGCGCCAGCATCTTCCAGGGTCCGCCGGTAGTCCAGGTGCGCGCTGTCGCCGACCACCACCCGGTTTGTGACGTTGTGCAGGTTGGGTTCCGCTTCCAGGAGCGCGGTGGACCGGGCGGCTGTCGCGGCTTGCAGTTCAATCCCAAGCCCATTGCGACCCAGGCGCTGGCTCTCAATCATTGTCGTTCCAAGCCCGGAGAAAGTGTCCAGGACCCAATCGCCCTTCTTGGTATAGCGTTTCATCAGTTGTGAAGGAATCTGGGGCACAAAATTACCCCAGTACTGGGCGGTATGGACCCCGCTGTTATCTCGCCGGTCCAGGATCCACAGGCTGTCCGTGTTGATGTCGCGGTATTCTTTCCAGCGGTTGAGATTTATATCGTTTATCAGGCCGGTCCTGACTTTTGTCAGACCCTTCTCCAGCCGGTTGAGGTAATAACGGGCCCGGTCGAGTGTAAAAGCCCCGGCAATCTGTTCAAGTTCTTCCAGTAAATAATCCAGGCTCATTTCTTCGGAAAGTTCAAAGTTACCAGCCGGAATAAGCAGGCCGCCGTTAGGATTAAACAGTTTTTGACGTAATTCAAGAATACAGTCCCGTAAGAGGTTTACCGGCTCAACTGTTTTTAAATAGGCCAGTTCATCGAGCAAATTTCGCCGGTTTACCCTGATCTTTTGCGGGGTGGCTACCGGGGACAACTTTAACAGGTCACCAGAATTTAAGACCAACTTGGCGGTCAATGAAGGCTCCTTCCATTGCAGGGCTGATTGTAATGTTCTTATTGTACACAAATTGACTCTTATGTAAAGAGCCTTTTCATGTCAAAATCATGTTTTATAGATTTATAGCCCAAATTGGTCATGTTATAATCATTTGCGTAAGCATAATAAGAGCCTTCGGAATGTATTACCCGGTAATTCTCTTTACAACACTGTAGAAAGAAAAGGAGTTAGCGAAGTGGAAACGCCTGGGGAGCGGCAAATCCGGCCGGTCGGCGTGCTGGATAGTGGTGTTGGCGGCCTTTCGGTAATTCGGGAGATTCGCCGTTATTTACCGCACGAAGATATTCTTTATTTCGCTGATAGCGGAAACTGTCCCTATGGGGTGCGACCACCGGCCGAAATCCGCGACCTGGCCGAAAGCGCGGCGGCTTTTCTCCTGCGGCAGGGGGCGAAAGCCCTGGTAATCGCCTGCAATACGGCCAGCACCGCCGCCGTAGCCTACCTGCGCGAATTATGGCCCGCTGTGCCGATAGTCGGAATGGTCCCGGCGGTGAAACCGGCCGCCCGCATGACCACCAGCGGGGTCATCGGAGTTTTAGCAACCGAAGCAACCGGGCAGGCCCCGGTTTTACTTGATGTTATTGACCGTTTTGCGTCGGATGTAAAAGTTTTGATTGCCGCCCCACCGGGCCTGGTGGAGGCGGTCGAAGAAGGCCGGTCCGACTCTTTGGAAACTCGCGCGATACTTGAAAAGGCTGTAGAACCCATGCTCGAGAATGGAGCCGACGCCCTGGTATTGGGCTGTACCCATTTTCCATTCCTGCGCCCGGCCCTGGAAAATATCCTCCAGGGGAAAATGCACCTGATAGATAGTGGCGACGCCGTCGCCCGCCAGACCGTCCGGGTGCTGGAAGCGGCAAACCTGCTCCACCCCCAGGCCCGGCCGGGCCGGATATTCTGCTATACCAGCGGCGATGTCGCGCTTTCAAGGCCGGTTATCGCCAAACTTTTAAACTTGCCAGACCCGGAAAGCCTTTCCCTGGCCTTTGTCCCGGCCGACCGCCCCAGGTCCGGTTAAACTTCGGGCCGGTCCAGCAACAAAGCCGGGACCGTCTGTCCTTCCTCGATAAGGGCCGGGCCGGGTGCCAGCCTGAGCAGGGCATTCGCGCCCAGCATCGAAAGCAGGCGGCTGCTATTCTGGGCCCCGGTCGTCCGGGCCGTATAGCGGTAACTGCCGGTAACCTGATCAAAATGTTCGGTCACGATGGCCCGGACAAACTCATTGCGGTCGGGGGAGTGGGAAATCCGGTGTTCAAGTTTTACCTGTACCACCTGGCGCTGCAAGTTGGTCCGGCCGCCCATCTTTAGAATAGCCGGTCTTACGAACAGTTCAAATGAAACCAGGCTCGAAACCGGGAAACCCGGCAAACCGAAGACCGGCTTGCGCTTGCCGCCCTGCTCTACCGTTACAAAGGTCAGCGGCTTACCCGGCTTCAAATTGACCCGGCCAAAGTGGATAGTACCGATTTCCTCTAACAACTCCTTCACCAGGTCCAACTTGCCGACCGACACTCCACCGCTGGTAATCAAACCGTCGTAGTTTGCCAGGGCAGTATGAATCAGCTCTCGCAAATCTTCTTTGGTATCGGGTGCAATCCCAAGCGAAACCGGCTCGGCATAGGCTCGCCGAACCGCCGAAATCAGGCTGAAACGGTTGCTATCATAGATCTGGCCGGGATGGGCCTGTTCGCCCGGTTCGACAATCTCATCACCGGTCGAAACTACCGCAATGCGGGGGCGGCGGACCGCCAGGAAGGTCGGTTTGTTTACAGTGGCGATCAGTCCAACTTCGGCCGGACCGACCAACGTCCCGGCTTTCAGGACCAGTTGCCCGGCCTGCAGGTCCTGGCCTTTTGGCCGGATGTTATCACCGGCTTTAGGGGGCATCTGCACGTTCAGGGTATCCCCGGCTTCCCCGGTATATTCCACCATGATTACGCTGTCGGCTCCGTCGGGCATAGGCGCGCCGGTCATTATCCGGACGGCGGTGCCAGGCACAACCCTTAAACCACTGAGCCGCCCGGCGGTCTGGTCGCCTAATATGCGCCGGGACTGCTCAAGGTCGGCTTCAAGCAAGGCATAACCGTCTACCGCCGTTGTATTAAAGGGTGGCATATCCTCAGTGGCCGAGATGTCTTCAGCAAGAATCCGCCCGTCACCCTCAGCCAGCGGCACCGCTTCTACCGCTGCCGGGTCCGGCCCCGGTACATTCTCGAAAATCAGGCGGGTGGCTTCTTCCGGCTCGATCATCGGGAAAGCCGATGGCCGCATTATGCGTTCGGTTTCGCTCATTAGTTTGCTCCCCTTACCAGTCCGCGTAAAGTTGCCATGTTCACGATATCTTCTTTTTCGTCGGGGCCTTTCGGTGTTTCAAGTACCATCGGGGTGTTGCTAAACCGAGCATCGTTCATCAGGAAGCGGAAAGGCTCCAGTCCCATAGCCCCTTTCCCGATTGCCTCGTGGCGGTCTACCCTGCTGCCCAGGCCTTTCTGGCTGTCGTTCATATGAAAGGCTCTTAAACGGTCCAGCCCGATAAAATGCTGGAACTCATCCATGGTGGACTCGTAGCCCTCCGGTGTGGTCAGGTCATAGCCGCTGGCAAAGACGTGGCAGGTATCAAAACAAATCCCGGTCCATTCAGGGTGTTCCAGTTGGTCCAACAGGCGGCCCCAGTGTTCAAATTTATAACCCAGAGAACTGCCCTGCCCGGCGGTCGTTTCGAACAAAATCATGGTGCCGGGCGCGTTGCCGGTTTCATCAATAATTTCATTATGGACCCGGTTGACAGCCTGGGCAATCCGGGTCAGGCCCGCTTCTTCCCCGCTTGTTAGATGCGCCCCGGCATGCGTGACCAGGTAGGGTATACCCAGTAGCGTATTGCGTTCGATTTCATCCTTAAAAGCCACTAAAGACTTTTCCCAGGGTTCTTCCGCAGGGTTCGCCAGGTTTATCAAATAGCTATCGTGAGTAATCACTGGCATAATTTCGTGGGCCAGCACCGCCGCCTGCCAGGCGGCTAGTTCGAGTTCTCCTAAAGGTTTGGATTTCCACTGGCGCTCATTTTTGGTGAAAATCTGGATGGTCTGGCAGCCAACGGTCTTGCCCCGTTCGAAAGCCTTGTGCAGACCGCCCGACACGGACATATGCGCTCCAAGTAACATTTTCTACCTCTTTGTAATTTCTTAAATCACCCGGCAAAAGAGTACTTTCAAGTACCGGCTTTCCGGGGCAATCAGACTCCAGGGATGGTCGGCCCCGTTTTCAAAAATCTCGAGCACTTGCAAAGACCGGCCGGTCTGGGCGGCCGCTTCCCGGACACTGTTTTCAAATTCGGCCATTGAAACGCTTCCGCTGCATGAACAGGTTATCAGGAGGCCGCCGGATTTCACCAGTGGCAGCCCCAATCGGTTCAAGCGGGTGTAACCCACCAACGCCTTGTCCTTCTCGCGGTGCGTCTTGGCGAAAGCCGGTGGGTCCAAAATTACTATTTCATGCTGGCCTTTCCGGGCGGTTTCCGCTTCCAACCACTTGAAAGCGTCGGCAGTCTCAAAGACATGCCCGGCAGTTGGTATGCCGTTCAACTCAAAGTTCTGGCGCCCCTGTTCCAAAGCGGCCGCCGACTGGTCAACATTGATAGTCTTCAGGCCAGGCTGGGCCGAAGTGGCGTAGACCGAAAAACCGGCCGTGTAGCTGAAAAGGTTAGCCATGGTCGCGCCCTCGGCCAGGGGCCGGGCATAACGGTAAAGGGCCTGGCGTTTATCCCGCTGGTCGGTAAAAAAGCCGGTCTTCTGGCCTTTCAAGGGGTCAATTTTAAAGCGCAGCCCGTTTTCCTGAACCTGCAAACCGGGCGGTATTTCCCCCATCAACAGGCGCGGCTCGTTTTTCTGCAAGCCCTCCCGGCTTCTTACCGCCACATCGGTCCGCAGCAAAATCGCCTTTGGTTGGACGACTTCCTCCAGGGCAGCCGCCAGCGGTTCCAGCAGCAAATCAATACCGGCGGTATGGCTCTGGAGTACGATTACCCCGGCGTAGTAATCGGCAATTACGCCCGGCAAGAAGTCCCCTTCGGCATGAATCAGCCGGAAGACATCGGTCTTCGAAAGGTCAAGCGCCTGCTGGCGCAGGTCCCAGGCAGCCTGGACCCGCTTGCGGAAGAAATTCCGGTCAACCGCCTCATCCTGGCGGGTCAGCAGCCGGACGGCAATATCGGTTTTGGGGTTGTAATAGCCCCGGCCCACAAACTCACCGGCCGCGTCAACCAGGTCTACCACTGTGCCCGGCGCGATATCGCGGGGCGGTTGTTGGAGGCCGCCGGAAAATAGCCAGGGATGCCCGCGTTTTAACTGCCAATCCCGGCCGGTCTTAATTTTTATTACTGGATTTTTGGACGCCATTAAAGTTTTTCTGCTCGTTTCTATCTTTTTTTTCGAAAGCCTGCAAATTTTAACATACAAAGCAATCCAAATTCTACTGAGAAGCCTGTACAGTGGGTTTATTAAGCCTACTCCCATGCGATCACTCTTTTAAGTTATTTGTGCCTTAATTAAAGCATAATTTATGGGCGGAACAGTTTTATCTCACTATTGCAGCAATTTTTTATGAATATGCGTTTATCTTTAACAGGGAAAGGGTCAAATTAAAAAAGAAATCTGGTTAAAGGCTAAACCGCTACCCCGGTAGGCCCTAAAAATTGCCGTGTTGCACCAAACCTGTTTGGTCGTACTAAAGTATAATGCAAAAGGCCTGTCTTATTTCCGGTTGATTAGCCAGGTTTTTGGGGTAATTAACAGGATAACAAGCTCTAATCATAAATTTATCATCCGGTTCCAGGTTGTGACCGTATATTTTAAAGAAAGATCTTGTGGAACAATTATTGTAATAGCTTGGTTTGATATATAATAACCAACAATGGGACCGAAATAATTTACTAAACAAGTTTAACTTTAGCCGTTTTAGTTTTGTCTGGAAAGCGGTTAAGCCAGGGGTAAATGTTGAACAGGAAACCGGGAAAAACGAATTTTTTACAGAAATTAGGACCGGCCAGCATTGGCGCGATTATGATTGTTCTTCTAACCACCATAATCTTTTTAGTACTGGCCCCCGCCAATGCCATAGGTACGGTAGCCCTACCGCAAGAAGTCCAGCCGGTAACTATAAATGTAGCCCTAGCGCCTGCCGATGAGCCGACCGCCACGCCTACGCCCACACCGGAGCCAACGGCCAGCCCTACGCCCACACCAGAACCGACCATAGGCACTTCCACGGTTGCGGCCACGAATACGCCAGCACCACCAACCGCTACACAGGTGCCGCCCACCGCCACGCCCCTGCCACCACTTCCCGGCATTGAACCGCGCCGGTTGCGGATTCCTAACCTGGGAATTAACGCGGCGATTGAACATGTCGGCCTCGACAAAGAGAACCGGATGGATGTGCCGCGCAATATCTGGAACGTAGCCTGGTATAAACTTGGCCCAAAACCGGGACAGCGGGGCAACGCCGTTATTGACGGTCACCTGGATGGGCCATACTCCCCGGCCGTTTTCTGGAACCTGAATAAATTGGTGCCGGGTAACCGGATTTATGTCCAGGACGATAAAGGCCAGGAAAAGGTCTTCGAAGTCTACGATGTCGCCACCTACGCTTTTGATAAAGCCCCGCTTGAGCGTATTTTCGGTGCAAGTAATGACGCCCAATTGAACCTGATAACCTGTATCGGGAATTTCGACCAGCGCACCGCCAATTATGATAAGCGCTTCGTGGCCTACGCCCGGCTGGTGCAATAATACATTTGCGGCTCTTGGCTAAAGCACTTCACTTAACAGGCGGCGGGCGGTCCCACCCAGGATTGCCGCTTCGGCCGCCCTGGACAGGCCCATACTCCGGATATGAGCCAGGCATTCTTCAATCCCTATAGCCGTATTTGGCGCGTCACTGCCAAACAATAACTTGTCAGCCAACTTATTTACCCGCCCGGCCGGTACCTCCACCGGCTCGGTAACTACTGGGGTCAGATCGGCGTAGATGCCCGGATATTGCTCAACCAGGTCCAGGGCCTGGGGACCGGCCCGGTGGCCGCAGTGAGCGATAATCACCCGGACCAGTGGAAACCGGTTTACCAGGCGGTGCAGCGGTTCAAGTTCAGACGCGGCGGTCCGGCCGGAAACGGCGTGGCCCAGGTGAACCACAACCGGCATTCGCCGCTCCCCTACAAACTGCCAGACCCCATCAAGTCGTGGGTCGTCCGCCTCGAAATCTCCGACCGAACAATGCAGTTTTAACACTTTTAAATCGTATTTCTCGCGGGCTTCCCGCACGACTGCCCGCGTGTCACTATCGCCGGGGTGGACCGTGGCCCCGCCTACCACCTGCACAGCGTTCCCGGCAAACCGGCGGGCTGTTTCCGCACTGGCGGCATTCAAACCGGCCGCGACACCGGGCTTATGGGCGTAAGGCAGCGACCAGACCATTCCTATACCAGACCCGGCCAGCATTTCCAGCACCGTGGCATGGTCAAGCGGAAAGGCCAATTCGCTCTCAATATGTTCATGGAAAAATGCCCTGACTTTTTCCGACAACTTTCCCGGTAAAAGATGGACGTGCGCATCTACAATCTGGTTATTACCACTTCCTGGACCTTCCATTTCGCCTGCTCCCATTTGTTTAATCCTTTCCAGCCTTATCCCTATATTCCCAACCATTTTAGCAAACTGTGAGTTAGCTTACACTTCAATAGTGAGCCAGCGCATAAAAATATTCGGCTGGCCGGGTTAGAATAAAGATGTAAGCTGAGTGTAATAAAAATAATAAAACAAAAAATTAAAAAACAAATAAAACCAGCCACTCACCTTACTAATAATATTAAAGCCCCGAATTCTAACAAAGTTTTGGTAGAATAAACCCACCCTTAACTCAACAATCTCTTCCTGGTCTCCAGGCTAGTTGTTAAGCAGCAACAGGTTTGAAGGCTACATAAAAGGCCGCTACTTCTGAGCAGGGTAGCGGCTTTTTATTTCTGTAATTTTCTTCACTTAATTTTCTTTCCTGGATAATTTAACCCTAAATTCTAATTTTTGATCATCTCGTAAAGTTCCCCACATTTATAAAAAAACCAGGCGTTATACCATTGCAGTCGGGTTTTTCTGTTAGTAGATTTATGGCAGAAAAGTTCTTTCCAATTTCTTTTTTTTCAAAAATTGGTAGACGAAAGATATAGACAAGAGGCTTATAGGGTGTTATTATGGATTTATAAAAGTGCAAGCTTTTACAGCATAAAACCCAAATTCACACTTTTCAATAGGGGAAAGAACAACTGGCAAAAAGTTCTTTCCTCTTTTTTATGCCTTTTTTCCCCCTTCAACCGTAGCATTTCAGATAATATGCTAATATATTAACAAGCAGTTTATATACTAAAAATACCCGGTGGTCTAAACTAATGGCAAACTTCAGGTTTACTCGACGACACTATCTAAAATTGAGTCTTTCGGCCGGGATGGGCCTCGGCCTGGCCGAACGCTCGCGGTTTTTAATCCCGGTTGAGGCGTCAGCGCAAACCAGCCCGTTTGGACTCCCCTTTCAGGGACCGCCCGGCCCGGATACCTGGTACATCCGGCAATGGTACGGCAACACCCGATGGGCCTACCGCCAGCGCCGGGCTCTCTACAGCCAGGGCCAGGGCCTGCACTTTGGAGTTGACTTCTTTGCGCCTTGCGGCCACCCGGTAGTAGCAATCGGTGATGGCAGCGTCCTGGCTGTTGACGGACCCTATGGCGCCGCCCCGCATAATGTCCTGGTCAGGCACCCCAACGGCTGGGTTTCCCTTTACGGGCATTTGCTGGCCCGGTCCTCTTTGCGGGTTGGGCAGCGCGTCAACCAGGGGGATGTAGTCGGCCAAAGCGGCGCGCCAACCGGTGCCGACTGTGACACCCACCCCCATCTGCACCTGGAAATTCGCAATAACAGCCTGAGCGCCACCACCAACCCGGTCAGGCTGATTGAAGCGGATTGGTATAATCTAACCCTGGGTGCCGATAACGAAGGGCTGCAATTCCAGCTTGATTTGAACCAACCTGAAATCTGGCAAACCATTTCAGACCAGCCGGACGTCCGGTTTGGTGGAGCCTTATTAAACGATTATGGCAGGACCGCGCCGTGAAAAAGAAAACATTTCTAAAGTTGTGCGGTTGGCTGGCCGCCAGCGCCGGTCTGGTCGGTTGCGCCGAAACACCGGTAACACCGCCCACGACCCGGCCTGAAACCGCCCAGCCTGCTACAACACGCCCGGAAAACTCGCGCCCTACCACCACCAACCCGGTCACTGCGGAAACCGTTCAAGTTCCTGCCATAACTACCCAGTACCCCACTACAACTCTCCCCCAGGGTGAAACCACAACGCTACCGGTAAGCCCAACCGCTTTACCCACGCCACCGGTTACGGCTACGGCCAGCCCTGCGCCAACCGCAATGCCAACCCCGACCACCCAATCCTCTTTCTCGCCGGTCCTTAAGCCGGTTGTCCCGGCCAGTAGCGGCTATTATTTCCGGTTTACCGCTAACGGCCGGATGGTTTTTTATGGCAGGGCTCTTAACGGCAGCCAGACGGGGACCTGGGCTATGACCCCGGGCAATCCGGCCTGGACATTCCTGACTCCCGGTTCTGGCAATTTCACAACCGACCTGACCCTGGCAGCCCTTAACGACAAAGCGGCCGGTACGACTGTCATAACCGAGCTTTCAACGGGTAAAGTCCTGGCGACTTTACAGAACCGGTCCAGTTCGACTATCTTTAGCCCTGATAACAAAATGATTGCCTACCTTTTACGCTCCGCCCAGCAGGCTGGACCGGAACAACCCCAGCGTTTTGAGTTATGGATGTCTAACCCGGACGGTAGCCAGGCCCGTACCGTCTGGTCCGGCCTGGAAGCCGGTAACCTGGCCTGGTTCCAGGATAACCGCCGCTTGCTCTGGACAGGCCGGGACAGCGCAAACCGCCGGTCAGGCCTGTGGGTTAAAAATGTAGCCGGTGGTGATAATGCCGGGGCCTATACTATAATAGAGAGTAAGGGCCTTACTGGGGCCGCACTTTCGCCTGATGGGCAATCGGTCGCGTACTGGGTAACCTTGCAAGGTTCGGAGTTTAGCGGCGTCTGGCTGGCCCGTTCCGATGGAAGCCAGGCCCGCAAGCTGCCCTGGGTTGGCGGCTTTCGCTGGGCCGATACCGGCGAACTGCTGTACGTGCCGGTGCGCCAGGGCCGCGAGACTGCAAGCACCCTGTGGAGCTTTAACCCGGCCACCGGTCAAACTTCCCGGTTGACCGGCCCGGACAAGGTACCTTTGAAAATCGCGCTGGATCAGTGGCAGGTCGCTCCCGGTGGCCGGTCAATCGTTTATCGCAATGCCGATGATAACGCTTTATGGCAGTTAACTTTCCGGGCCTGACCTTTTAATCCCAGAAGAAAAGATTAGATTTAGCCTGATGCTTGCAACTGAAACGACCCTGCCGGACCGGCCAAAAAACTTAATAAGACCGGACGTTTTAAGTTGGTTGGGCCTGGTGGGCCTGGCTTTGCTGGGTTTAGGCGTGCGTCTTATTAACCTGGCCGAGCCAAGCTTATGGCATGACGAAATCTGGAGCGTCTACATCTCGAAATTGCCGCTGGCCGAGTCTTTTGCGGTAATGCAAGCCGGGGATTTACAACCTCCCCTATATTACTTGCTCTTGCGGCCGGTTATCGCCCTGTTTGGCGAAAGCCATTTTATTTTGAGGCTGCTGTCGGTTGTTTTAGGCATAATGGCCCTGCCCCCCCTTTTCCTGATGGCCCGCCGTTTCGCCGGGGAACGCGCTGCCTGGGTCGCGGTGGTACTTTTTACCTTTTCCTCTCTAAACGTGGTATTCAGCCAGATGGTCCGCATGTACACCCTGCTGGCCCTGGCCGTCCTGCTTTCCTACTACCTTTTCTGGCAGCTCATGACGGTCGAAAAACCCGGTTGGAAACTCTGGCTGGGTTACATTTGCGCCACCATCGCCATGCTATACAGCCAGAACCTGGCGGTCCTTTACCTGACCGGCCAGGGCCTGGCCTGGTTGCTGCTGTTCCGCCGCAAGCCGCTCTTTTTCCGGGCAGTGCTGGCCTGGGGCATAACCCTGCTCGGCTGGCTGCCCTATCTATCAACCTTCCTGCAACAGGCCGGTGGCAATACCTATTTCCCCAAACCGGGCTTTCTATTTTTGCTGGATAGTTACCTGGCCTTTGGCGCGGCCGACCGGGCCCACAACGGGCAGCCTTTTTCCCTGCTTCCCATCCAGCAGCCCTATCTGTTCCTGGGCCTGGGTCTACTGGCCTGGTTTGGCTGGCGTAATCTGGCCGCCCGGCCTCGCGAACGATTATACCTGTTGATCTTCTGGCTGGTGCCGCTGGCTTTGTGCTGGCTAATCAGTCAATTTAAATCGGTCTACGCCGACCGGGCTTTCCTGGCCTCGGCCTTTCCCTTCCTGATAATCCTGGGAGCGGCTTTTAGTACCCTGACCTGGCCGGTAACCCGGCCCCGGTTACCCCGCTCAATGACCGTCCTTGCGGCTGGTTTTCTCACCGCTGTCCTGACCCTGTGGAGCCTTGGCAGTATCCTGGGCGGAAATTACGTCCACAACGATTTGCGGGGACTGGCCCTGGATGCCTCCCGCGAGTTAAGGTCGGCCGGGGACGGGCAAGCCCGGGTTTTACTGCAATTTAACGGCAACTCCCCGGTAATTTTTGATTACTATTCACCACCCGGCACCCCTCCTAACCGCTTAAACTTTTCCGCCGAAAGCCAGGCCATGCTGGACAGCCAGCCGGGGCGGGTCTGTGCGATTACCTCGGATGCCACCGAACTGCTGGATGTACCCCGGCAGTCATTTCAGCGCTTCAAGACCTGGTTAGCCTCCCAACCAACTCAGCGCCTGGTCTGGGATAAACAGTACCCGGAAGAAACCCTGCAATTACAATGCTGGGAATACCGGCGCTAAGTTTTTAAGAGCCATTGCGGCCCATTTCTCAAATAAGTTATAATACCTTAAGTTTATGTACCACCAAATTTGGATTATTCAATAAAAGCAACCAATCTCATGAAGGGTTCATGCCAGGAATTTTGGGCGGCGGTATTCTTTATGAGAATTAGAGTCTGGCTTTGCAGGGCGGTCAATACAAGACCTGGCTTCAGGAGGCTTCTATCATGCAGACAACACCCACTAATCCTCAAGATATTGGGCCGGGTTCACCCCCGGTGTTAACGCCCTTTCCTTCACGTAACTATTTCATGATCGCGCTTTACTGGTTTGCCATTTCGTTCCTGTGGGGTGGCTTTTTAAGCGTGGTCCTTCCGGTACTGAATGAGCCGCTTGCCACGCCTATTTTTGGCCCAAACAATATCGAAACCGCCCGGGGTATCATGACCGGCCTGGGCCTGATTATAGCCATGTTTGTACAGCCCCTGGCCGGGGCCATCAGCGACCGCTCGGCCCATCCCATGGGACGGCGGCGGCCTTTTATGATTTTTGGCACCCTCGGGATTTTCGCGGCGCTGGTAATTATTGGGACTGCCGGTAGCTGGTGGATATTGCTGGCCGGTTATATCATGCTGCAACTGCTGGATAACATCGCCCAGGGCGCTTACCAGGGATTGATGCCGGACGTCGTTCCGGAAGACCGGCGTGGTAAAGCTTCGGCGGCCCTGGCGATTTCCCAGCTTACCGGGACGCTGGCCGGGGCCGTAATCCCGGGAATTTTGCAGGGTGTATTCGGTAAAGTTGCCGGTTCGCAAATTGACCTGGTTCTGGTCGGAATTGTATTCAGTATTACCCTTTCACTTACGGTCCTGTTTGTAAAAGAGAAACCCTACCAGCCAACCGAAAAAATAAGCGCCTTCACGGCCGGTATAAACATGTTCAAAGGCGTCAGCCACTACCCCGATTTTGTTATGCTGATGCTGGCCCGCTTCCTGTTCCTGACCGCCCCTGCCACCGCTTCGCTGTTCTTTAAGCCTTTCCTGGAAGGCACCAGCGACCCGAATAACCCGAAATTTGGCCTGAGCTTTATCCGGCCAACCGTTCAAGGTTCCACCGGCCAGCTTGAAGTTAACGCCGGGATTAGCCTGAGTATTATCCTTGGTATCGTCATTCTGACCGCGACCCTTGCGGCTTACCCGTTTTCGGTCCTTTCCGAAAAGACCGGGCGCAAGCGCATGATCTTCCTGGCAACCGCCATCGGTTTTGTCGGTGGTGTGGGCTTGCTGGTCCCCGGTTTTATGCTCAACTCGGCCGTAGATGTGGCGCGCGGCCTGAACGGGTTCGAAGTCCAACAGAACTACCTCGACCCCATTCGGTCAAACGCCCTGCTGCTGGTCATCTTCTTTGGAGCCTTAATCGGGTCATCCTGGGGCGCTTTTATGTCGGTGGACTGGGCTTATGCTACCGACCTGATACCGGCCGATGAAGCAGGCCGGTTTATGGGCCTTAGCAACCTGGCGACCGCCGGGTGCCAGGCTTTTGGGGCTTTCGTAGGCGGTTTTGTAGCGGATAGCTTCCTGGGCTATAACGGCCTGTTCGTCCTGATTGGCATTTATTACATACTTAGCGCCTGCCTGCTCACCCGCGTCCGTGAAACCAGGGGCCGTACCAGGCAGCATGTCCCAGTGGCTGTAGGATAGAAACCGGCAAAAAACCGGCCAGGCTGGTAAAATAGTTCTAAATCACATTGCTACTGGCAAGCACTCAGGAGGAGTTTCGATTGGCAAGAGCTTTAATAACGGGTGGAGCAGGTTTTATCGGGTCGCACCTGGCCGAAAAGTTACTCGACCGGGGTGACGAGGTCTATATTATTGACGACCTTTCTACTGGTTCAATCAATAATATTGCTCACCTGAAGGCCAACCCGAAGTTCCATTATGTAATTGATATCATGAGCCACGAACCCGTCCTGGCCGAACTGGTAGACCTGAGCGATACGGTCTACCACCTGGCCGCTGCCGTTGGCGTTTTCCTGGTGGTCGAGTCGCCGGTCTATACCATTGAAAACACCGTCCGGGGCACCGAACTGGTTTTGAAGTGGGCCAATAAGAAGAAAAAGAAAGTCCTGATTACCTCTACTTCGGAGGTTTATGGCAAGAGCACCCGCATCCCTTTCAACGAAGCCGATGACCTGGTAATTGGTCCGAGTTCGATGGGCCGCTGGAGTTACGCCTGTTCGAAGTTGCTGGACGAATTTCTGGCCCTGGCCCACCACCGCGAACATAACCTGCCCGTAGTGGTTGCCCGCCTGTTCAATACGGTCGGACCGCGCCAGAGCGGGCGCTACGGCATGGTCATTCCGCGCTTTGTCAGCCAGGCCCTCAACGGCCAGCCTTTAACAGTATTTGGCACCGGGCAGCAATCGCGCTGCTTTACCTATGTCGGTGATACCGTAAACGCGCTGGTCGGCTTGATGGACCACCCGGAAACCGCCGGGCAGTTATATAATGTGGGCAACCCTGAAGAAATAACCATTGAGACCCTGGCCCGGCGCATCATCACCAGGACCAATAGCAAATCGGAAATCCGCTATGTACCTTACAGCGAAGCCTATTCCGAGGGCTTTGAGGATATGTCGCGAAGGGTCCCGGATATTGCAAAGGTCCAACAGGCCATCGGCTATCAACCTACTGTCGGCCTGGATGAAATTTTGGACCGGGTAATTGCCTTTATCCGGCAAGAGCAACTCACCGGGACCCACCCCTGACCCTGATACCGGTCAGGGTTTAACTCTTTTTGTGCTCGCGCTGCTCTTTGGTCTCGCCGTGTTCGTGGCGTTCTTTATTGACCGTCCGGGCCGCCCGTTCCTCGGCTTCGTCTTTGGAAACTCCTCTATCCTCATAAGACTCTTTAATGTGTTCGTACTGGCGGTCGCGTTTGCTTCCTTCGTTAACCCCACGTGGCATAAGGCTGGCTCCTTTCTTGTTAAACGATAATAATTTACCCTTGTAATAACAAAAAGCATATTCCAGGCCAAACTATTATTAAACTCTGGTTTTCCCACCCTTATAACCTGGTTCAGCCAGGGCTACGTCAGGTTTGGTTGCCGGGGTAAAATTCTCCGTTTCAAGCTGAGCCTGGGGTAATATACGCAGCAACCAGGCCGGGGCATACCAGTTCCAGTTTCCTAAAAGCCGCATTGTAGATGGTACCAGTAGTGCCCGTACAATCGTGGCATCCAGGCCTACCGCTACCGCCACGCCCAAACCCAGCGCTTTCACCAGCACAATATCCGCCGTGACAAAAGAAAGGCAGACTAGCACTACAATCAGGGCCGCGCTGGTGATAATTTTGCCGCTCTTTTGCAGGCCCATCGCCACACTGGCTGTATTATCCCCGGTATGCTCATAATTCTCCTTTATCCGGCTGAGCAGGAAAACTTCGTAATCCATTGAAAGGCCGAACAGGGTGCAGAACATAATTATCGGCAAGCTTGGTTCAATCAGGCCAAGCGGTTGGAAATTCAGAAGGTTGCTAAAATTACCCTCCTGGAAGACATAGACCAGGGCGCCGTAAGAAGCCAGGATGCTCAAAGCATTCATCATAATCGCCTTGAGTGGAAGGATGATCGAGCGGAGTAAGATGAGAAGCACAAAGTAGGTTGCCAGCACAATCACCAGGGCCGCCAGCGGGAAGGTCTTATAAATACCGTCCACAACATCCATAATCCCGGCGGTGCCCCCGGTAACCTGCAAAGTCAGGTCGTTTCCGATGGTGCTGTTGCGGAGCTTTTGGACCAGGGCTTTGGTTTCGTCCGAGGTCGGAGGGTATTTGCTGACGATTGAAATCAGGGTAACATTTTCATTGGCGTAACTCTGTAGGAACTGCCGCAGGATAATGTCCTGGACCTTTGAGGGGTCGGAATAGAACAACTGGTACTGGGTCCTGGTAAGGCGTTCCTCGAAAGTCACAATACTATCCACCCGGGCCACCCTGGGGTCTTTCTGGACGGCCTGGGCGAAGTCGTACAGGTAGTAGATGTTATCTGGCGACAGGATATTCTTATTCGCCGGTGCCTGGACCGCCACCAGGATCGGGGTTACTTCACTCTCGTTAAACTGGCTGCGCAGGATGTCAAAAGCCTGGCGGCTCGGCACATCGGTCGGTAATATCGAAGCGTCCGGCGAGCTGAACTTCACATTTAGAAATGGCAAACCCAGGATGAGCAACAGGGCCAGGACCGGCACAAAGATACTGACCGGCCGCTTCATGACCAGGTGGGCCAACCAGGCCCAGAAGCCGTGTCCTTCCTGGCGGCCTGGAATATAACTGGTATTAGCTTGCTTGCGGCGAAACAACCCCGAAACCGGCAGGGCATTTATCCTGGCCCCGACCAGGGTCAAAATAGCCGGTAACAGGGTTATAGCAGCCAGCACCGATACGATGACTACCACAAACCCGGCAATCCCGACTGAAGTCAAAATATTGATGCGGAATAGCAGCGTGCCGCTCAAACCAATCAGGACGGTTAAACCGCTAAAAGCAACCGCTTTCCCGGCCGTGGCAAGCGTTATAGCAAGCGCTTCTTCATTGGTGCGGCCCCGTGCCAGTTCCTCCCGGAAGCGGCTGGTTAGAAAGAGTGAATAGTCCAGCCCCAGACCAAGACCTAAAAGCGTCGCCAGGTTTACCGCAAATATCGAAATATCGGTCAAATGGGCCAGGCCGAAGATTGAGGCCAGGATAACCAGTACCCCTACGCCACCTACCGCGACCGGCAACCCACCCGCGACCACCGAGCCAAAGGCCAGGACTAAAGCGACAATAGCAACCGGGAAAGCAATCAGTTCGGCCCGCTGCAGGTCGCGCTGGCTGACCAGTTCCACATCCTCGTAAAAGGCCAACCCGCCACCGATTGTCATAGTTAGCGAGGGCGGCTGTTTTATCAGCGGCCGTATCTGGGGCAGCAGTTTGGTGGCGGTTTCGCCATCCAGCGCAAAAGTAACTACCACATAAGCCGTCCGGTTGTCGGCCGAAACCTGGCGCGGATTTACCGATGGTAATACCACCTGGTAGGGGGCCGGTGATTTAGTCAGGTCTGCCAGCGAAGTTTGAATCTCCTGGATAAACCGGGGGTCCTGGGCCTTTAACTGGGGGTCTTTGCTCTGGTAAAATATTACCAGGTTGCTGGTGCTGTACCCGAGTTTGTTCTGGAGTAAGGTAGCCGCCTGAGATGATTCCAGGCTGGGATCGGAAAAACCGCCCGTCTTGAGCGGTTCCAGTACTCGCGGCACAAAGGGGATCGAAACGGCTACGGCTACCAGCCAGGCGGCGATAACCAGCCACTTATGATGAAAAATCCACTTGCCTAAATTGTAAAAAAGCATGAAAAGCTGCTTTCCGATTTTTATATTTGCTTCCCGATCACCAGCATATTATAACATCCGGACCCTGAACCCCCGGTAAACATTGTGATAAATTTCCGTATCTTAAAACAGCCTATTTTTCTAAAATTGTTACATCCGGCCGTTATTAGATTATAATAGAAACAGAAAGCAGTTTTACTGGACAATTAAAGCGGAATCTGGCTTACCCACCGGCTTCTTAGTATGCCGGTTATTTGGGGCTTAAAAAATTCTTTGGTGGGATTTAAGAAAATTGCGGTGAAACTTTGGTCCTGGGCATGATTAGTCACCCGGTAGGATGGCCCAAACATCCTACTATACAACTCATTCCAAATGAGTAAAATATATTCAATCCTATTAAATATTTAGTACAAGGCAATAGTGTGAACGAAACAAGAAATACGCCAACCAATCAGAGCGTTCAGCCGGTCCCCCTGGCCGAGCATTTAACCGGCCCGGTCCGCCGCTGCCGGATTTGCAACTACCGCTGCGAACTTTCTCCCGGCCAATCCGGGGTTTGCCAGGTCCGCCATAACCAGGCTGGCACCCTCCGGACCGTCAACTACGGCCTGGTCAGCAAGGCCGACCTGGAACGCATAGAAAGCCGGGGTTTCTACCATCTTTTTCCCGGCGTGAAAGTTTTCAGCCTGGGCGGTTACGGCGCAAATTTCCCGGTACCGGCCGGTCAAACCGGTTACCTGAATATCCCGGGAGGGTCCGCCGCCCGGTACCTGCCGGTTGAAAAACTGGCCCGCTTTGTAATTGAACAGCAATGCCGGGGCATAATTTTCGCCTACAACGAACCGGCCATGTGGTTCGAGTACTTGCTGGATGCCTGTAAAAGCATCCGCGCCAACGGAATGTTTACCGCCATGGTCACTAACGGGTACATGACCCTGGAAGCCCTGGAAATGGTGGGGCATTATATTGATGGGCTACTGGTTGAAGTGAATGCTTTTAGCGAACGTAGTTTTAACATTTTAACCGGCCAGGATAATTTCCAGAAAGTCCTGGAAACCGCCCGCCGCGCTCAGCACAAATACAAGTCCCACCTGGAGATTTCCACCAAAATTGTACCGGGGGTCAACGATAGCGATAGCGAAATTGAACTTCTGGCTACCTGGATAAAACAGGGCCTGGGCGAAAATGTAGCCTGGCACCTTTCCAGCCCGCAACCCGGCATGCAAGCCAGGCTGCAGCAAATCAAACAAATCGGCCTGAACTGTGGATTGAACTACATCTACCTGAAAGACGCCCCACCGGTCAATGAATTTGAAGAAGACCTGGCCGCCCTGTTCGACAGCACCGTCAATGGCAATACCTACTGCCATAAATGCCACCGCAAACTAATTGACCGCCAGAACGCCGAGGTCAGCACACCCGGTCTTTCCGGAAATAAATGCGCCAATTGTGGCACAATATTAGCAGTCCATAATACGCTCTGGAAACTGTAAAAAGCCGAAATTAACTTTCACTTTTACATAAAAGCGAAATTGGTACTATTGCATTACCTAAATTTTAGTTTTATAATCTGCCTAAACCCCCAAGGGTCGGTAACTTTGGTCCCAGTTCCTTCTTAAAAACGCGGCCTGGCCAAGCAAAAAGGTATTTTAAGTTAGCCCTTTAAGATAAATTAAGCAATTAACTAATAATGATAATTAAAAAAATTGGTACAACCAATCTGGGGAAACCCAGTGATACCGAGTCAGACCGCGGCAAACGGGAAGATGAAACCACTTCGTTGGAAGCCCTGCGCAACAGCCTGGGTGCGGGCAATACCATGCCACGCGGCCAACTGTTGGAAGGCCGTTACGAAGTTGAACAGGTCATCGGGTACGGTGGTATGAGTACGGTATACCGGGCGCGTGATATTCATTTCGCCTCAACCGTCCGGGTATGCGCAATCAAAGAAATGTTTGATGTCTCGGCCGACCCGAACGTGCGCCAGGATAAACTTAAACGCTTTGAAGAAGAAGCCAACTTCCTGGCTATGCTAAATCATGTTTCTATCCCCAAGATTTTCGACTTCTTTGCCGCTAACGACCGGCGCTACCTGGTGCTGGAATACATCGAAGGCAAGAACCTGGAAACCGTCCTTGAAGAACGCGGCACGCCTTTCGAAGAAGAGCAGGTCCTGGAGTGGGGTATTACCCTGTGTGACGTTCTGCATTATCTGCATAATCACCGGCCCAAACCGATTGTCTTCAGGGATATGAAGCCTTCCAATATCATGATTACTTCTGAAAATCGCCTGGTGCTGATCGACTTTGGGATTGCCAAGACTTTCCAGGAAGACAAAAAAGGCACCATGATCGGGACCGAAGGCTATTCCCCACCCGAACAATACAAGGGTCTGGCCCTGCCGGGCGGCGACATTTATGCCCTGGGTGCTACCCTGCATCAAATGTTGACCAATAGCGACCCCCGTAACGAAGTGCCTTTTACTTTTCACGAACGCCTGCCACGCATTCTTAATCCCAGGACTTCCCCGGAAATCGAGGCTGTTGTGATGAAAGCTCTCGAATTTGATATTGCCAAACGCTGGCTGTCGGTTGAGGAATTTCGCCAGGCTTTGATCCGCGTCCGCGACCGCAATGCCACCCAACCAACTGGCGGCAAAGCTTCTGAAGCCCCAAATATACGCAATACTATGGCCACTGGCTTAAACCCGCTTACCGGCGGGATTGTCGCCGCCCGTGGAGCCGGGCTAAGTGGCCTTAACCCGACCGGCAACCGCTCCGACAATCAGACCAACGCCACCAGCAATCGCTTTCGCCAGCCCCAGGCCGTTGAAGAAACCGAAGTACAGGCTTCCCTGGATGATTTGCCAATGGGCGAGCTTGTCTGGAGCTTTGCCAGTGAAGAAGAGATACGCAACAACCCGGTAGTCCATAACGGCATGGTCTTTTTCGGCTCTTATGATAGTAACCTGTATGCCCTGGAAGCCCAGAAGGGCGAGTTTTTGTGGAAAGCCCCCACCACCGGCGGGGTTTGCACCGTTCCTTCTATCGCTGACCGGGCGGTTGTGGTCGGCTCCGAAGACGGCATGCTTTACGCCTTTGATATTGACCATGGCAACCAGCTATGGAACTACCGCACCAGCGGCCCGGTGCGCAGCTCAGCCCGCTATTACTCCCCAATGATATTTTTTGGTTCCGACGACCAGTACATTTATTGTGTGGAAGCCCGGACCGGTCGGCAAGTCTGGAAGCAGCGCACCTGGGCCCCTGTCCGCAGCACCCCTACCGTAGTTTCCGGGACCGTCTATATCGGCAGTATGGATGGGCACCTGTACGCCCTTGATGGCAATAACGGAAACATAAAATGGAAATTCCGGGCGCTTGAGGGCATCATTAGCTCTCCGCTGGTCCACGAAAACCTGGCGTTTGTCGGGTCGCTGGATAACAATCTTTATTGTATTGACACCGTCAGCAGCTGGCGCCTCTGGAAGTATAAAACAAATAGTTATGTCAACAGTTCACCTATTTTCTATAATGGTAAGATATACGTAGGCTCGGTTGATGGGTATCTCTATTGTATTGAAGCCAAGAATGGCCGCCTGGTCTGGAAGTTTAACACCGGCAAGCAAGTTACCAGCTCACCGCGTGTTGCAGACGGCACCGTTTATTTTGGCGGAGTTGATGGTAACTTATACGCCCTGGATGCCGAAAAAGGTACGCCCCGCTGGTTCTATCCTACTGAAGGTCCGATTACCTCTTCACCGGCAATAGATAACGGTCATATCTATATTGGCTCGCTCGACTACCGGTTGTATGCGCTAACCGCACCTGCAACTGATAAATAAGCCCGATTTAGCAGGGCTGTTTCTCGCAATTTAATAACTAAGGACAACTCAATAATGGAAGAAAAACCTAAACGGCGGTCTAAATCGGTCGCCGCAAGGGAAGGGGCCGACTTTAGAAAGTCGGCCCCAACCGGCTCGAAAGCGGACGCCTCAAAAGATTTGCCTTTTAATCCGCTAAGTGAAACTGCGGACCCGCGCCAGACCGGTTCGAATGCGACTTTGCCGTTAGGTAATCCCGGGTATAATCAGGCCACCGCTGTCAGTTCACCCGGTTCTATGGAAAAGACTTTACCCGCCCAACGGCTGGTAACTAACCGGTTTGAAGTAGCAGCCTTAAGCAATGTGGGGAAAATCAGGACCAATAACGAGGATAGTTACGGCACCTTCCTGGGCTCCGTACCCCGTTTGAATAATGACCAGGAATTGCTTTTTAGCTTTATGGCGGTCGCTGATGGGATGGGCGGGCACGAAAATGGCGAGGTGGCCAGCAATATTGCCATCCGGAAAATGACTGAAGGAGTCTTACGCAATTTTTACCTGCCAACCCTGGAAGGGGAGCAACCGGGCCGGACCGGTGATTCGCCCATGGAAACCCTGGCCTCCTTAATCGAGGATGCCAACCAGGCCATTTTGCAGCAAGCCCAACAGGACCGGATTTCAATGGGCACAACCCTGACCTGTATGGTCAGGATCGGCCAGACCGCCGTTATCGGCCATGTCGGGGACAGCCGCCTGTACATCCTGGATAAAAGCAGCCCAAAGTTGCGCCAGGTCACTCACGACCATTCAATGGTCCAGCGCCTGGTGGACCTGGGCACCATTACCCGTGAAGAAGCCTTAAACAACCCACAGCGGAGTGTCCTGTATCTTACCCTGGGCCAAAAGGGCCAGGTTGAGCCCGATGTCGAGCTGGTCCAGCTTGCCGAAGTAGCTTCAATCCTTATTTGCAGCGACGGTTTATGGGAAATGCTCGAAGAATCCGCTATCGAGAGAATATTGAAGCAAGCTTATTCGGCCGCTGAAGCCTGTGAAAAATTGGTCGAAGCCGCTAACGCCGCCGGTGGCTATGATAATATAACCGTAATAGTGGCAAAATTCTAAACTCCGGCATCGCACCGGTTGCAAAGGCACACTATGCGGGTATTTGGGAGAAGGCAACCTGGCAAAGGTAATTAATGAACCCTTTCAAGTCATCCGATGAACATCCATTTTCGTATAAAGCGCAAGAGGCGACTGATTTAGGTTTGAGCCAGAGTGATGAACTGTCCGAAGTCAATAACGATGATTTCGTCAGTATTGATTATATCCCGGCTTTTCAAAACTTCCAGGCAACCAATGAAAGCCAGATTGCTTATATTTTACTAAAAGTCCAGATTGGCAAAGACCGCCGGACGGCCCACCGGACCCCGCTCAATATCGGTTTAGTGCTGGACCAGAGTAGTTCCATGCGTGGCGAAAAACTTTACTCCTTAAAAGCCGCCGCCCGCCGACTGGTTGATGAACTTACCCCGGAGGATTATTTCTCCCTGATAAGCTTCAATGACCGGGCTACTACGGTAGTATCCTGCCAGAAAGTAACATCGAAAGAAACAATCAAACAGCACATTGACAGTATCGAGGCAAAGGGCGGCACCGAACTGGCTAACGGTCTTTTTACCGGCATTAATGAAATGAAACCGGCGACAGGCCATACATCCCTGAACTTCTTACTCCTGCTAACAGATGGGCAAACTTATGGTGACGCTGACCGCTGCGTCCAGTTGGGCCAGGAAGCGGCCCGCCAGAAAATCGCCATTCACACCATGGGCGTGGGGATTGATTGGAACGAAGATTTACTGGAAACCGTGGCGGCCCAGAGCGGCGGCAATACCGAATACATTGATAGCGCCGATAAGATTTTGTTGGCCTTTCTAAAGAAAATCAAGACTCTGCGTAAAACCATTACCCCGGTTAGCAATTTGGGGTTCGAACCTTTAAAGCAGGTCGAGTTAAAACAGGTTTACCGGGTGACACCCCAGATTTCGGAACTTGCGCCCAACGTTTTGCCGGATGGCATACACGAATATAACCTGGGGCCGTTGACGACCCATACCAGGTATAACCTTTTACTGGAACTGGTTATCCTAAAAAGCCAGCCGGGCGTTCTACCGGTGGGCAATGTCAGCCTGGCCTTTACCCAGGCCGGGACCCAGAAAGCGAATACCCAAATCCGGATGACCCTGGGCCTGAATTTTACCGATAAAACCCGCGAACTCGCTATTGACCCGGAAGTTAAGAATCTTTTGGAAAAGGTTTCCGCATACAAATTACAGGCCCGGGCCTGGCAGGATATAGAAAACGGGGATATTAAAAGTGGAACTAAGCGACTGGCGGCGGTATCCACAAGGTTGCTCAGTATTGGTGAAGTAGACCTGGCAAACCAGGTGCAACTCGAAATTCGGAACCTGGAGCAGCGTGGTACGGCCAGCAGCGCCGGCCGCAAGCGCATCAAATACGGTACCCGGGGCCTGGGGAACGATAGCACCCAGGATTGATTTCAATCTATTTTAATCTCAGACGGTGTCCTGATTGATCAAGAACCCGGCAGGCTATATAATTAAGTTATTCAAGACCGGGTTGCAGTTTAAGGGTTCCATAAACGGTATATTTTAAAATATTTGTAAACCTGGTTGGTCTTAAAAGGATAGGGTCATGATTGTTTGCCCACATTGCAAAACAGAGCAGATGAATGGAACAATGTTTTGTTCAGAGTGTGGCTGGGAGTTGCAAACAACTGCTCCAAAAAGCCGCGAATTTGACCTGGACGAATTGTTTTCAACCCAGGTGCCTGCCATACCTGTTATACCGCCTCCCAATCCGGTAACTCGCCGGTCATCCACCAATTCTAAAAAAAACACGCCGGATGTAAAGTTTAATAATTCAAATATGCCCAATCCACCTCCGCCGTCTTTCCTGTCTAACGCCGCCTTCCCAGGTCTCGGAGGAATTTCCTGGCAGACTGATATAAACTTTATGGTGTTGAATACCGGGCGCATGGTAAAGTGTCCGCAAAAGGAAAGATTGATTATTGGCCGGTCTGACCCGACCCAGGGTGATACGCCCGATATTGATTTGAACCAGGATAAAGGAGCCGAACTGGGCGTCAGCCGCCGCCACGCCAGCCTGTCCTTCCAGGACGAACAGGTTTTTTTAACCGACCTGGGCAGCACCAACCGGACCTTTATTAATCGCAAACCCCTGATGCGCGGCCAGCCCTATGAAATCCACAATGGCGATGAAATTCGCCTGGGCAATATTATTCTTAAAGTTATTTTCAACCGGGAACTCTCGCTTGGTTAAGCCGGGTTTCCCAAAAGGAGTACTTAACTGTGCCAAAAACCGTTATTTTACATATTCTAAATGAAGACCCCATTTTAGCCGATATGGAAGATTTACCCGACCCTACCGCGATATATTTCGCATGCAACAACCTGCGAAAGCGCGATGGCAAACCGGTAACTTACCTGACCCCCGGCGCGAAGACCATTCTGTTTCCCTGGAGCCGGATTAACTTTATCGAAATAATGGTTACCGCCGAAGAGCGCCGCGAGGTAATTGATTTCTTCCGCGAGAGTTAAAACGGATTTTGCCTATAAAATAATGTAAGTCTATCCCGGTACTGGATAGACTTACTGATAAGTTGGTTAGTGTTAGTGTAAATGGTTTTCGATAAGGACGTTGTAAACTTGTATGTTATAAGTTTGTCCTTATGAAAAAATTATAGCTCCGCAATATTTCAAATTTGCGAAGCCAGCATTACAAAAATATTATATTTAGTTAATACCCTGCAAAACCGTTTGGATTAACCACTATTTTGCCAGACCGGCGACGGTTTCCTCAGACTCGTTCCCTGTTATACTCCAGCGGCCCTGCTTGCGCTGCTTCTCCTCAAGATAGCGCCTGGCCCTCCCATTGACCACGTCTTTAGCATTCCGGATTGTCAGAGCCAGCAGTTCCTGGCTGTTGCGGCGGTCTTCGGCCTGTTCCGGTTTGGCTAACTGGGTGCCGATTATTTTGTTAATTACCATATCTATTACCTGCAGCACTTCTTCGGTAATCGCCCGGTTATTCCAGCCATCATAAACCGGCGAAACCATCACACTGTCCACTACCTCCCGGATAAGCGTCGGGTCGGGCGCGCCACGTCTGGTGATTTCGGCGATGGCGTCAAACATGCCGAACAGCCGTTGCTCCAGGTCTTCCTGGGATAGGTCGGCATACCCAACGCCAAACATCACCTTTAGCGATGTAGCCGCCTGATCAACCAGTTTTTCCTCGTATTTTTTAATTAAGCCCGGCAAGCTGGTTTCCATCTTAAATATTCTCCTGTGAAAACTAAGACTATTTGATAATTCTGATACCGAGTTTCGCGGCCACGTCTTCTATCGAAGAACCGTCCCGGCCGGTAGCAGTGCGCGGTTGAGGAGTTTGAGTAATTGGCTGGTTTTCAGCGTTCGAGTTCTTGGCAGCCTCGTCGGTCGGCCGCAAGATTGTCAGGTCGGGGAAGTCAGATAAACCAGTATCCGAAAAATTCTGTTCGAGTCCCCCGGCTCCGGTTTCAATAAAATCCAGAGTATTCAGCATTTCAAGCATTTGCATAATATCCCTGAACTTTTCCATGCTCAATAAAACGGCTACTTCCTGGTTATTGCGCTCAATGACAAAATGGGTCTGGCCGCTGTCCAATTGGTCCAGCACCGTACCAAGTTGTGCCCGTAATTCACTTACAGTTAATTTTTTTCCCATAACTACAATACCTGCTAATTGTCTGGCCCGGTAGCTTTTTAGCCTTATTTGCCCGCCTGTTTACGCCGTACGGGTTCAACTTCATCCAGCACAGTGATAAGTGCCTGCAAGCGTTCCATCGCTTCACGGGCAGTCTGGCGCATCCGGTTAAAGCTAACCAGGTCCAACTCCCCTGCCCAGGCGCGCATTGCCGCTTCATCAACTTCCGGCCACTTGGCATCCTGCTGCATTCTGAGTTTTATTTTCCGGACCGGGTCATTCCGGTGGATGGTTTTGGGGTCAAGGGCCGGTCCGGTCTGCTCCGGCAGAAGCTCGGCAGCCATTTTCTCAACATCTTCAGTGCGCAAAAAAGGATTGCCCGGCTTGCCACCAAAAGTCCGCAGGCGGCCTTCTTGCACATATTTTAATATGGTCAGGCGGTCAGTCTTAAGAATGGCAGCGGCCTCAACGGTGTCCATAAAAGCCAGGCGAGGCCGGTTAGTTGGGGCAGGTGAGGCGGGTTTTGAACCAGAATTTTCGTTTGACATTTTCCGTGAGTTTTTGTGTTTGATTTTCGCTTCAAACCTGGCAAGGTTTGGGCAAAGTGTAAATGGCAAAATAAGTGCTTCAACCTTCAGCCAGGCTTAAACTGGTATACTTCCCGGTTTGCCACTGCCTTCGGGTAGCCCTGTAACTTTTAGCCCTTATTGTTTACCCATCAACTCTTAAGGTTAAACAAAAACCTTTTCTAACAAAGTCTTATAGCAAAAGTTTTTGAAGTAAGAAACACCCAATACGACTTTTATAATAGCCTATATCAAACTAGCAAGCAAATTGCCCCGGCTTTCCAGATGCAACCTTGTATGTTATTCCTTAAGTGTTCCTGATGGTATAATTAATTCCTGCGAAAGCTATATCATTAATTCGAAAATTTTTGGTCGTTGCAAGTTTAATAACTGGGCGTTAAATGATACCCATTTTGGTATTAGCTCCGACCTGGCTGGCCGGGATATTTTTATACGGCTGGCTCAAACCGCCAGTCCAGGGGCTTTATTTCAGTGCCGCGCTATGCCTTGTTACCGGGCTGGCCGGGCTGGCCTATGCCCGGTCAAGGCCCGTACCGGCTAAAACCCTGGCCTGGCCGTTGGTTTTACTTGCATTGAGCGTAACCTGCCTGGGTGGATTGCGCCTGAGTTGGGACGCGCCATCCACCGGCCCCGACGGTTTGCTTTATTACCATGAGCAGCCAGGTACCATCCTGACCGGGCTTATTTCCGCCGAACCGCTCTATAACAGCCGGAGCGGCACTTTCCGGGTAGATGCGCGTGAGATTCGCCTGGAAGGTATGGGAGAGAACGTACCGGTCAACGGCGCGGTTTATGTCCGGGCTCCGGCCGTTTTAGAGGTAAAGCGAGGCGACCTGGTCCGGTTAACCGGCACCCTAACCGCGCCCAGGGAAATAAGCGGCGAAGATTTCCCTTACCGTGACTGGTTGGAACGGCAGGGCATCTACACCACAATGGATTTCCCCCGGCTAACCCTGCTGGCAACCGACCAGGATTTCTTCCTGGCCCGCTGGTTCTACCGGCTTAACGAACAGGCTCGCCAGGTAGTCGCCCGTTTTGTGCCGGGTGAAGAGGGCGGCCTGCTCTCGGGTATATTGCTGGGCGACAAAAGCGGGCTATCGCTACAGACCAGGCAAGATTTTACGACCAGCGGCCTGGCCCACATGCTGGCGGTATCAGGCAGTAACATTTCAATCGCCATCTTTCTGACTACCCAGGCTTTGAGTCGTTTCGTCGGGCGGAGAACCCTGATCTGGCTTACTCTGGGAGTCGTCCTGTTTTACGTTTTACTGGTCGGGTTCAGCCCGGCGGTCTTACGGGCCGGGTTAATGGGTGGAATGGCCCTGGTCGGGATGCTGCTTGGGCGGGAATACACCGGGCTGGCCGGGTTGGCCGGAAGTGCCCTAATATTAACTCTATGGCAGCCCTCAATCCTGATGGACACCGGGTTCCAGCTCTCTTTTATGGCAACCCTGGGCCTGGTACTTTTCTCCCCGGCCTGGCAGCAACCGGTCAGATCCTGGCCGCTCTTTTTGAAAACTAGCCTTGCCGGTACTCTGGCCGCTGAAGCCATGATTCTGCCACTGGTAATCTTTTATTTTCACCAGGTCTCGCTAATTTCCGTCCTGGCGAACCTGCTAGTCTTACCCGTCATCGAAATAATTATGGTCCTGGGCGGTTTGGCCGTAGGCAGCGGCCTGTTATTAAGCTGGTTTAGCTGGCCTACCCTGACTTTTGGTGGATTGACCTGGCTCTTTTTAGCCTACATACTGGTGGTAGTCAAATTTTGCGCGAGTTTACCTTTTGCTTCGGTACATATACCGGTCTTTAACCCGGTCTGGATCTTTATTTATTACCTTGTTTTGAGTGGGCTTTTGGGTTGGCACCGTCTGGGGGACACCAACCGGTTAAAGGGAAAGATACTGCATTTTGCCGGTTCAGGGGCTGGTCTGGCAACCGCGTTTTTATTGGCCCTTGGTATCTGGACGGCTGTCATTATTGTTTAACCGGCATCAGGTACGGGTAATTAACCGGCCTGGAATTGCCAGGTTATTTATCCCGCTTAACAATATTCCTATTTCACATCAAACTTTTTCTGGGGTGGACCTAACACATGCATTATGGAAATATTTTATTTTTGTTTGAAGGAAGTAAGGTATGAGTAATTTAATCACTAGTAATTCCCAGGGGGTAAAACCGGTTGTTATCCCACCCTACAAAAAAGGCCGCTTGAACGGCTTCCGGCGGCTGCAATTGGCCCTGGCCTGGTGGGGCCTGTTACTGGTAATCGCCGGTTGGTTACACAATACCTACAATAGTGCCTGGAGTTTCGAGCTGGTTCTAACAATGTGGCTGGGGGTTACCGGCCTTGGATTGGCCGGTAACTATTTACTCGCGCCCCGCTTCCTGAATTCCGGTATGTTGTTCATGTGGTCCGGTGTAATCGCAATAGGCTTTCTAATAACCTTGATAGTCCATTACCCACTGGATGGCACTTTTTGGCCTTTGTTATCGATTACCTGGCACGCCGTCCTTGCCCTGGGCTATCTACTGAACGGCTACTTCTCCGATAGGCGGCTCTGGTGGTTAGCCGGGTGGGAAATCTTTATGGCCCTTGTGATGATATATGTCGGGCTGAACCCACCTTCCAACCCGGCCAAATCCCTTTCAACTGGCGGAACTCCGCTCCAGATAGGCGGGTTTGTCTTTTATGGCAACCAGGGGCTTTTACTGGGCCTGGCATCCGGTATACCCCTGATAATTGCTGCCCTGCCTATCTGGAAAGAGCGTTACAGCCGGGGTTAGCTCAAGCCGCCGGTATTTTAGGGGCGCTTTCCGGTAGAAAGTGTAAAAGGTCGGTGACTTTGTTCAACCGGATATCGTAAGGGTAAACTTTCTGGGGAAAGCGGTAGGCATGGCCTCTTTCCTGGGCTACCAGGGCAACCTTGCACCCGGCGGCCTTTGCGCCGTCCAGTTCGCCATCCCCACCGTCACCTACAAAAAGGCAATCCCCGGTAGGCAAACCCAGCCGCCCGGCGGCCAGTTCATAGATTGCCTTATCCGGTTTAGCCATTTTCACCTGGCAACTCAATATTATTTCATCCAGCATTTCAGGCAATCCCAACCGCTCTACCACGCCCGGAGTGAGATAATTGCAATTCGAAATCAGGCAGGTCCGGTACCCGCGCTGGCGCAAGGTCTCCAGCATAGCCGGGACGCCTTCAAAGAAATGGACCTTGCCGCTCAGGTTTTCCGCCTCATAATGGACCATATCGGCCGCCACTTCCGGCGGGCCACCCAGGGCTTTCAGCACCATCCTGGCCCGTTCCTCGCCAGAGGTTAAATTACCGAGGATGGCATCTCTGCTGTGGCTCGCCCATGTCTTCCATATTTCCTCGGTCGGCCGCCCGATCTTCCGGGCGATAGTCTCATAATCCTCTCGTTTGTAGCGCGGCACATTGTAGACTAAAGTGCCCCATAAATCGAATAAAATACCACGTGGTTTGATTTCAGACTTCACTAATTTTATACCTTTACCAGGGTCAGACCCAGTTACTACGAACCCATTGACGCACTTTAAAGAAATGATAGAATACAACTAACTAAGCGCCTTTGATTTATCAATTATTGCTTTTTACAACCCTAAAATTTTAACAGAAAGGAGCCTTAAACAGAAATATGAACGAAATACCCGTTGAAGATACCCCCGGTAACCGGTCCCTTGAGATTAGCCCGGCCCAACAAGCCCAACTTGAAAATCTGCTGGAACTGGTAAAAACCATCGGTTCCACTGACCAGTTGATTTTGCTTGGTTTGCTGGCCGCCCATGCAAATGAAATTGTGCTGGTGTCTGACCTGATACCGGCCTTACCGCATAAGATAAATTCCAATCTGCCGCGCCACCTCCGCCAGCTAGAAAAAGCCGGTTTCCTGGAAATCCAGGAGTGGCAAGCCCCGGCCCCGGGCCGGGAACCCGCACCAACCAGGCTGCACTTTAATCCCAATTATTCCAAACAGGCCCAGGCCATGCTGGCGGCCCTGCGTCAGGTAGTTAGCCTGACACAAGCCGCTGGCCCGGCTGAAGTTGACGAACGCGCCGTAACCATCAGCCGTTTCATGAAAGATGGTAAAATCACCGCAATGCCGGTCCAACTTAAACGCCAGCAATTTATCCTGGAAGAAGTTTCCAAAATATTCGAAAACGGAATTCGTTATACTGAAAGGCAAATTGATGCTATACTTAAAGAAGTATACGAATATGATTATTGTACTTTGCGCCGATACCTGGTGGACTTCAAGTTTTTGAACCGGGCGGAAGGCATTTATTGGAAAAATAGCCCGGTTTTGGGGCCGGTTTAATAACTAAACTTTGCTCAATTTATTCAATCCAAAGGCTTTCGAAGCCTTCAGCGTGCGGGATTTCCGGCTTTATTGGACAGGCAATACCCTATCTAAACTCGGCACCGAAATGCAGCATATTGCCCTGGCCTGGCAAATCTATTTGATGACCAACCAGCCACTTAGTTTAGGGCTGGTTGGAATTGTCCGGGCCGGGCCGGTCCTGCTTTTTTCAGTCTTCGGTGGAGCCCTTGCCGACTCCATGAGCCGCCGCAAGTTACTCCTGATTACTCAGAGCTCCCTTTTAATCCTCTCAACCATCATGGCTATAACCGTTTTAACGGGGATAGCTACGGTAGAGTTGCTTTACCTGCTGGTCTTTCTATCGGCTACCGCTTCCAGCGCTGACGGACCGGCCCATAGTGCGGTTATTCCGTCGCTGGTGCCGCGCAACCTGATGACTAACGCCATAACCCTCAATAATCTTTCCTGGAGCGTGGCCGGTATCATTGGCCCGGCAATGGGCGGTTTGATAATTGCCGGTTTTGGGGCCGGGGCCGCTTTTGCCTTTGACGCTTTTTCCTTCCTGGCTGTAATCATCGTATTGCTGCTGGTAAAAGCGCCCTTACTGCCGCCGGAAATCCCTCTCGACCAGCGCGGCATCAGGGGAAATTTACGGCGCATAAAGCAAGGTTTCAGCTTCCTGGCCCGTACCAGGATAGTGCTGACTTTAGCTCTACTGGACTTTTTCGCAATGCTCTTTGGGGCATCGCTGACCTTGCTGCCGGTCTTTGCCAGAGATATATTAAAGGTTGGCCCGGAAGGTTTGGGCATCCTGGCTTCCGCTCCGGCGGTTGGTGCGGTGCTGGGAGCGGCTGGTTTGACCTTAGTCAAGCGGCCTCGTTTTCCGGGCCGGATTGTACTGTTCGCTATCGGGCTGTATGCTATCTGCGTGATTGTATTTGGCCTTTCCACCCTATTCTGGCTCTCCTGGCTGATGTTAGCCGGGACCGGCCTGGCCGATACTATCAGTATGACCATGCGCCAGAGTATTCGCCAGCTTATGACCCCTGAAGAATACCGGGGCCGGATAGCCGGGGTAAGTTACCTGTTCGCGGTTTCGGGTACCCAGTTGGGCGAGTTCGAGGCAGGCGTTATGGCCCAGGTTATCGGGACGCAACCGGCGGTAGCGCTGGGTGGGATAGCCTGCCTCAGTATGGTCTGCCTGATAAGCTGGCGTAGCCGCAGTATCCGCTACTTTGAAGAAACCCATGCCGTAGATTACGAACCGCCCGCCCTCCGCAGTGAAGTAACCAAAAAATTGAATGTATGAAATAAAGCTTAATGCCTAACAGGCGGTTAATACCAGCCTCCCGGCCCCGGCCTGAATATAGAGGCCAGGGTCGTTTTTTATTCCCTCCTACGGGCCCGGTAATTCGGAACCATTTCGAAGACCCCACACTATTAAGTACCTTTGTCATAAAACACCCACCAAACCTGTTATCCTGGGTGCTGCGCTAGACAGGTTTTACAATTCCTGCTTAATTATAGAGAATTTACAACTTGCATTATCATACTGAGTGCTGCGTAAGGCAAGATTTGTCATTCTACTTGGCTGACAGGAAGGGCAATATTCAAGGTTGTGATTCCGTGCGTAGTCGAGGAGTCGCCGTGCCGTTGGCCCTACCGCAAAGGCGAAAACTGGCATCTCTCCCCTGCTTGTAAGAACAAACTTTGAAGCATTCCTTTAATGAGTTCAACAGGCCACCAGACCGGCGATTCAGCACCCCGGCACGGAATGACAGGCCAAGGGGGTTAGCTCTGGTAAAAGTTATACATTCTACATTTTTGAATCCCGTGTACGAGAGTCTATAAGACTTAAATTGGGATTGGGAAAAATGACGGATTTAAAAATAGGTTATAATATTACTTCTGGGATAATGCATGGGAAAGGGAGTACATAATGGCCCGGAGTATAATTTTGAATAGCGGCTCCAGGGGTTTTGAGGCCCATTCGCGCAACTGGCGCGAGTTCCGGTTATGCTACCCGGTTATCTCGCGGCGTTCCGAAGGACTATCCCTTGGCGTTAACCTAAATCCTGACCGGGTCTGCAACTTCGACTGCATTTACTGTGAGGTGGACCGGCGCGATTTTAGACCCGGCAAAAGCAAGCTGCCCTTACCGCCCAAAAACCTGCCCCGGCCCCAGGTCAGCCTGGAAGAAATCCGGCTGGAACTGCAAGAACTATTGCGGCTTACCCGCAGCGGGGAAATCTGGCAGGAACCTGAATTTATCAATGTAGCCCCGGAATTACGGCGGCTCAACGATATCGCCTTTAGTGGAGATGGTGAACCGACCACCTACCCGTTGTTCGACCAGGCGGTGAAGGCGGCCATCGAGGCCAGGGCGGCGGCGGGTTTTGAACCTTCCGAGGTCAAGCTGGTCCTGATTACCAACGCCACCCAGTTGCACCGGCCAGTCGTAAAGGTTGGGCTGCGCCTGCTGGCTGCAAACAACGGCGAAATCTGGGGCAAGCTCGATGCCGGGACCGCCGAATACTACGACCTGATCGACCGGACGAATGTCCCTTACGAAAAAGTTTTAAATAACTTGCAACAAACGGCCCTGGCCCAACCAATAAATATTCAAACGTGCTTCATGCGGATACATGGTGAAGGCCCTTCTAAGGCTGAAATAGAGGCTTATTGCGGCCGCCTTAACCATATACGCAACCAGGGCGGTCAAATTAACATGGTCCAGGTTTACACGGTCGCCAGGCGGCCTCCTTATGAATGGGTCACCAGTTTGCCGGACCGCGACCTGGAAGATATCGCAAACCTTATTCGTGTGAATACCGGTTTAGGGGTAGAAACCTTCGGCGGTAATGTCGGAATTTGAAAGAGTGCGGCGGAGAACGTAGCACGTTGAACGGGATAGGTGGGACAACGTAATTTTAACTGCGTAAGGGACCTGTCCCCGTTCGCTACCAGGCCCAATGTACTACTTTACCTGTTCAACGTGCTACGTGCTACGTCCTATTTTTAGTCAGGAGTTTATTTAACTTGTTTGAGATGCTGCGGAGTAAGACCGGCCGGTTGGCCGTTAGCGGCCACCGGGGAGCCTCCGGTTACGCACCTGAAAACACCATGCCCGCTTTTGAGAAAGCCCTGGCCGTTGGCGCCGATGTCATCGAATTTGACGTTCACCTGAGCCGCGACGGTCAGTGCGTGATTATCCACGATGAAATGCTCGACCGGACCACCGACGGACACGGCCCGGTGCGCCATTACACCTGGGATGAACTGAAAACCCTGGATGCCGGTTGCTGGTTCGACCGCAAAAACGAGGCCGCTCGCCTGGCCCAGGTCCCTCCCATTCCGGGGATAGAGCCCTTACCCATCCCCGAAGAAAAGTTCGCCGGAGTGCGAATGCCGCTCCTGCAGGAAGTCCTGGAATGGTCCACCGCCGTTGGAATGCCCGTAGCCATTGAAATCAAAGCCCCCTGGCCCTTTTATCACGGCCTGCAAGTTTACCCCGGCATTGTCGAAAAAGTCCTCGAACAGGTCGCCCGTTACGGTAACGAAGAGCTTACGAGCCTGCATTCATTCGACCACCAGGCCGTTTTGAGAAGTAAAGAATTGAACCCCAATATCACGACCATGGTCAGTTTTGGCGGCGCAATCCTGGTAGACCCGGTAGGACCGGCCAGGGCGGCCAGGGCGGGCGGCATCGCGATTGGCAGCAACTGGGTTACACCCGAATTGGTTGAGATGGTCCATGCCGAGGGCGTCTTCCTGTTCGGCTGGGGCCTGGGCGAGGAACCGTTTAGCCAGGCCCATGATCTCTGCCGCCTGGTGGCAATGGGCGTGGACTTCGTCAGCGGCGGTTTTCCCGACCTGTTACGCCAGGTTGTCGAAAACAAGGCCAATTTCCAATAAACCATTATTTGTTTGTAATTTTCCCGGTCGAGGCAACGTTGTTATATTTGAACGATAGAACATCAGCCAGCAAATCTTGCTGCTAATACCCCTTGCTGGGTAAGGAGACTGGGAAAATGAAGCATAGTAGAATGTTTTGGGTAGGTGGGGTCGCGATTGTTGCCGTAGTCCTCCTAGGGATGGTCGTGGCCGTTTTGGGCCAGAAATCGGCCGCGCCTGCCCAGGCTCAAACCACGCCGGTGGCCGGACCGAGCGGGTATAGCGGAATCACGGTCCAGGGGACCGGCATTGTAATCCTTAAACCCGATGTGGTTAACCTGAACGTGGGCGTCCAGTTCAGGGCCCCAACCGTGGCGGAGGCTCAGAAGCAGTCCGCCGATGCCTCCGCTAAAATTACCGCCGCTCTCCAGGCCGCCGGTATTAAGGCCGATGACATCAAGACGGTCAATTACACAATTTACCCGGATTATGTTTACGAACCTAACCAGGCGCCCCGCCTGAGCGGTTATCAGATTACCAACAGCCTTCAGGTAACCATCCGGGACATCAATAAGACCGGTGTCATTATAGATGCAGCCAGCAGCGCCGGGGCTAACCAGATTGGCGGCATTAACTTCACCGTTGAAAACAATACCGAAGCCTTAAAGCAGGCCCGCGCCGCCGCGGTTGATAACGCCAAAGCTAAAGCCGACCAACTGGCCGCCGCCGGGAAGATCAGTGTTGGCAGCATTGTCAATATCGTGGAAACCGAGCAAAACAACCAGCCGCAACCACTGGCCCAGGCTGCCGGTCTGAAAGCTGACGCCGCCGTCGCCAGTACCCAGGTCGAAAGCGGACAACTCAGGGTCGTGGTAAACGTCCAGGTAACTTACGCTGTTAAGTAGTAAAACAAGTCCTATTTCCAGGTAAAGTGAGAATCAAAAAGGTGTGAGTACCCGTTTACCCACACCTTTTTGGTTAAAAACTATTTTGCTTTCCCCATTGCCAGCCCGTGGTTATGTCAACCTGCGCCCAGTTTTCCCCAGTAAATCAGGCCAGGCCGGACGACTCTACCGCTTTCTTTACCTGCTCCTGGCGGTCCAATTTCAGGTAGTGCGGCAACGGGCCGCCAATCAGGGGCATGGCATATTCCAAAAAGTCCGGTGTGACAAAATTCCCGGCCGAGTTAATATAGCTGGTGGGCATTTTATGCTCGGTATTGGCAATATTTTCCAGGGCGGTCACTCCAAAATTACACACGTAGCCGCCTTTAGCATCCTGCCCGCGCAATAGGGTTACCATCAGGCCGGTTTCGCCGCCAATCGCTCGCCGGGCTGCTACCGCCCCGGCTTCCCAGGCTTCGTTAAGATCAACCTCGCTGGCCGATAACATGCTCATGCGCTGGAGTGTCCCAGGTTTATCATAACGGGCGGTCAGGCCCAGTTCCTTGATAACCAGCCCCATCAAATAATTGGCCGGGCCGTGATAATACTTGTGGCCGAACGAGTCGACCAGATAGGGTTCGGCCTGGGTTCCCAGGGTCTTACCGTCCCTATCGCGGACCGTTTCGCCGATAACCGCCACGCAGTAGCCGTATTTCTTGTAAACTTCCTGCACATCCTGTAGAAAGCGTTCCGGTGACAGCCGCCGTTCGGGGGTATAGATCAGGTGCGGCGCGTCTTCTTCGTGGCGCTTACCCAGGACACTCGATGCCGCCACCCAGCCCGCGTTACGCCCCATTACTTCAATTAACTTGATTGGATGGACCAACCGGGCGGCCTGGGTATCAATACCGCTGTCCTGGGTCGCCATTGCCAGGTAACGCGCTATCGAACCGTAACCGGGACAGTGGTCCATCTCCGGCAGGTCGTTATCTATCGTCTTGGGAATACCAATGGCATGTAATTCGTAACCGGCTTCCTGGCTCATCAGGTCCAGGCGGTGACAGGTATCGGCGCTGTCATTACCACCTGCATACAGGAAATAGCGAATATTATATTTTTTAAGGACAGCCAGGATGCGTTCGCGTTCGGCCTCGCTCAGTTTGTACCGGCACATTCCCAGGGCCGCCGAGGGTGTCCGTTTAAGCTTTTCTAATTTATCAGGCGTACCCACCTGCGCCCGTAAGTCAATAATTTGTTCCTGCAACAAGCCCTGTACCCCGTCGAGCATGCCGTAAATCTCGCCGACTTCTTCGTGACGCATGGCTTCGGCCACCGCCCCGGCCAGGCTGCTGTTGATTACAGCAGTAGCGCCGCCCGATTGTCCGATAATCAGGTTACCCTTTTGTTTTACCATTATTTCTCTCTAGTTATTAGCCTGTCTGCTTTTTATACCGGCCTGAATTTTACTACAATTAATTCGTTTTATGAAATATTACTTCACGAAGGGCGCTTAAAGCTTCCCGGTAATGTTGCTCATCCCAGGGCGTCAGGCTAACCGGGGCGGATTGGGGAGAATTACGGACCAACTGGCCCAGCACATCGCTCATTTCGGTAACCTGACGGGCCACCAGGACATTAAAGCGCTCCTGGCCCGCCGCGACATCCATCAAAGTGGGTAAAATGAACCGCCGGTGAAAAGACAATCTTAATTTCTCAAGCAGCCGGGCGAATATTCCGGCCGCAGCGGGCCTTTTTTTAGCCCTGTTGCCGGCTAACCCGGGCAGGTCCAGCAGACGTGCCCGTTGTTGAATCAGGTCGGTCCGGCTTTCCAATCCGGCCAGGTTCAAGAACCCATCTAACCGGGCTTTTAAGTTTGCCAGCTCTTTCGCCGGCACCTCCCCGTTTATGCCGGATGCTTCAAAAGAAGAATCGTAATACTCACTCCGGGCGGTCAGTGGCTGGTGGTTCAGGGACAGGTAGGCTTTTTGCAAACCCTGAAATTCGCGCCCATTTTCGGCCGGGGTTCCGGCCGGACCAGTTGAGCCGCAGGTATAACCATCCCAGACCGATTGCAGGCGCAGTTCTTCCGCCGGTAGGAACTCAGCCTTTAATTGTTCTGGCCGGAAATGTTTGAATACAAATCGCAGCCGGTTAAGATGATACAGGTAAAAATAATTGAAGGAAGCCCCGCCCAGGCCGCCTCTTTCATGATGAATGGCCCGGGCCGGTAGGCAGGAGACTACCCGCCACCCGGCTTGCCTGGCCCGCAGGCACAGGTCGGCTTCTTCAAAATAAGCCGGGCTAAAAAGCTCGTCATAGCCGCCAAGTTGTTCAAACATGGCCCGGTGCAAGACCACCAGCGCCCCCGTAACATAGTCGGCATCCAGCAGTGAGTCGCCCTGGCTGGAAGTATATAAATGCCCCTTCACAGATTCAGATTCGAGCAGGTTTTGGGCTAACTCTCCCGCTCCCAGGTGATAAGTCATGGCTAAAGGGTATTTCAGGCCCCCGGCCAGGTGTTGGACCCGCGCCTGGGCCGGGTTGAAATACGGGAAAAGCAATGTGCAGCCAACAATACCGACCGGCTCAGGTTTCGAACGGTCGCCCAGCGTCCGGCACATCTTCTCCAGGCAGCCCGGCTCTACCACCACATCCGGGTTTAATACAGCCAGGTATTCGCTGGAAGAAATTTTAAAAGCCAGGTTGGTCCCACCGCCGTACCCCAGGTTTTCGCCCGCCGCCACCCAGCCGACTTGCGGGAATGGCCGGACTTTCTCCTGCGAGTTATCGGTTGAAGCATTATCAAGCACGATAATCTCAGCTACCCGGTTACCATAATGGGTCCAGAGGGCGGTCAGGCATTGGGTCAGGAAAGCCGCCCCATTGTAGTTAATAACTACCACGCTTAGCTTTTTTAAACTGTCCGCCTCACTATCAAAAACAAGTTGGCTCTCAGCAAGTTTCGGTGGGTCAGAATCCAGGAAGAACCCCTGGTCCGGAAGAGGTACGGGCAGCTTTGTATTGGCCTGCAACATTAAAACAAACCTTTTTTCTTTTTGGAACTGGCCGAGTGTAAAAGTAGTTGCTGTTCCAGGCTCAAACTCCAATCGCTCAACTTTTCATGTTCCATTTTCTGGCGCTGTAACTGCTTTTGAAGCCGGTTTATTTGAAAATCCCTGGCTGCCAGTTCGGTTTGGGCCTGTTTGGCCCAGACCTTTAGCCGGACCAGTTCACTTTCTGCGGCGGTCCCGCTAAAGACATTTTTTAAATGCTCATCGAGCTGGGCTGTGGTAGCCAACTGGTTGTTAACATTCAACTCCATGGCATCCGGGGCAGGTAGGGGGTTACGGACCCAGTTCAGAATCGGCCGGTAGACCTTTTCGGAACGGTAGAGTCCCGCCGCTGTTTCCTGCAATCTCAGTCCAAGCTGGCGCAAGCGCTCCCTGTTAGTAGCGTCTTCCACCAGGCCCACCAGCAAGTTAGCTAACTGGTCCGGGCTTTCATGGTCAAAAGTTAAGAGTGCTTTAGCGTCATTCAATTCTTGTAATAACTCTGAAGTAACCGTCATTACGCAGGGCAAAGCGTAGCGGGCCCATTCCAGGATCCGGGAGCGGCTGCCCAACAACCCTTCGTAACTCCACCTATCCAACAGGATTGCCAGGTTGCTTTCCCGGTAATACACCGGCAAATCTGCGGTAGGTACCCACCCGACAAAATGAAAGCGCTCGCGGTACGGCGAAGCATTTACCCTGGCCTGGAAGGCCGGGAAACTTACCTCGTCATGGCCTACTATCCCACCCCCGGTTACCACCATATGCAGTTGGGAAGAACGTTCCATCGCCGCCTTAACGCCCTCAAAAAGGGTTTCCGTATCAGTCCAGGTGTTAAATCCACCACTCCAGAGCAGGATAAAGGCATCTTCCGGGCAAAGGCGGCCCCGGACGATGACGCGGTTGCCAGCCGGTTTAACCGGGGCCGGGTCAAACGCCACCGGCACGGAACTTACCAGGTCGTGACCATAGGTCTGCCGGTTCAAGCGGCCCAGCAGGCCCAACTCCCCGACCAGGGCAAACATCTGGGCCCTGGAAACCGCCGAAAACCGGTCAGCCCGTTTCAGGACGGCTAATTCCATCTGCCGGAAATGTTCGAGGTAGTTATTATCGTTATAGGTATAGGCTTTTGCCTGGCCTTCTGCCATATTACTGCCGCACAGGTCGGCCCAAAACGGCACCGGCGCGGTCAGGCTTGTACCAACGAACGAGGCATAATTCCCAACGCTTACAATGCAATCCGGCTTCAGGCGCCGGCAAATCTGGTCCAGTAAAGTGGTGCCGATCAGCTTTTCATGCGCGATAACATAATAAAGCAGCTTCTGGACCGGGCAATCTCCAAACCAGGCGGCCAGTTCAGGCGACTTTTCGACATCCAGGGGGCGAGAAGCGGTTTGTTCAAACTGATTATAGGGCGAGGATGGTTCCCCGGTCAGAATTTGAATGTTAACCAGGGTCACGGCATGCCCCGCTTCAAGCAAGTTGCGGGCTAGTAACCATCCCCGCAACGCCATGGCATAAACTTTGTTTATACTATCAAAAGGGAGCGGCCCGGTAGTTAGGACCAATACATGTTTAGAGTTGGCACTATGGGCCAGGGACTGTGTCATTCAAACGACCTCAAAGAACCTTTATGCTTGCAAAATTATCGCAATACTTTGTAAAAGACACTTAATAATCACTACCGTGAAAACGACCTGAATGCTGTTATCAGAGTCTATCTTTTCCCTGTCAACCGGGCTTTTAAGGCCGATGTATAGCGGTCAATCCTGGCAAACGGGATTTGTCCGGCGGTCCGGGAAGTTTCCAGGCTGTCAATATAGGCCTGTTTTTCGCCAAGGTGTTGCTCGATATTGCGGGCGTACAGCTCTAACTTCCGGTACGCCTGGGTAGAGGCTTCCAGTTCCTGCTTGCGCTGCAAATTCCGCTGCCAGAGCCAATTCTGATAAATCGGGCTGCTCTGAGCCTGGGCAGTGGCCTGGTGGCTGGTCATTTCGACCAGTCCGGCGCTATTAACAAACTGAAATAGCGAAGCCAGCGGGTGATTAATTAAAAAGTCAACGTTTGCTTCAAAATAAGCCAGGTATTGCGGTAATATGCTTATATTCGAGTTACCGACAATCAGTAAGTAGGGCCTTTCCAGTGACTCAAGCTGGCGGTTCATAATTTCGGCAAAAGTCGGTGGGTGGAAGGCCAGGTCCAGGGCCACATAAGCCTGTTCAATTTCAGCCTCGTTATCTTTGACGGCCTTTGAAACATAATTAGTCGTGGTTAATAACATCCAGATATCCCGCCGGTTTTGCGTACCAGGCTGCCGGAAATTGCCCCGTTCCGGTTGGTAGGGATAAAGTGGAAAATCGTGAAAATTATCGTCACTTGGTACATTCTTCCATGCCATGTGGGTTCCAACCACATGGGGCTCAATAGTTATATCCCGTTTGATCCCAAAATCTTCCATTAAATCTAGCACTTCTTCGGTAAGCAGGATATTATCGGAAAGCCGGACAGATTCCGGCCTGAACCCCATAAGCTTTTCAAAATTCTGAAGACTTTTAAGTAGTTGTGCGTGTATCCAGGGCTGATCGGCGTAGGGAAATTCCCACTCCCCGGCAGTTTCATTCCAGCGTAAGGGATGAAAATGGGCCCCAATCTCATCGCCCTGTTCGCGTGCGGCCACTAACAGGTCCTGGTGCTGCCCAATTAAATCCGCCATGGAGCCGCATTTAATTTCAAATTCGCTGTCACACCGCCACATCCAGTTAAAGTTGACCGGAGCGCCCGTAATTTCGGCCAGGCGTGCCCTGCGGCTGGCGATATAGCCATACATCAAGCGAATGCTTTTTACCGGCTGTTTCATGCCGTCAGGTGGCAAGCCGCCTATATACTCATCAGGTTCTGTTTCAAAATTAAGTTGAACAGGTATTTTCACGGGGTCAGGCTCCTTCAGAACAGGGGTAAATATTAGTAATTTTAAAAAAACTCTTTAAGCCTTGAATGGGAAAAAATAACTATAAATGCCTGGTTTCCCAAAAACCAGGTACCATTTTAGGGTTCCTGACCTATTAAATGAAACATGTAAAAGGTACTAGTACTTACTAAATTATGCCATAATCTTGCTATTTTGACAATTTTTTAATAAAAGAATTTTAAGATTTTTGTTAATATAATTTAATTAAATATATCAATTTTGAATTTGACATGGATGATGATTTTAGTATTATTAAATACTGCCTGACAAGTTTACAATTATTTGCAGTTAGAAAGAAAATATTACTTGGCAACCATCACCGACCATAAAATTACCCGATTGGACCATTCCAGCGTTAAAGCCTCCGCATTTATCAACCTTGATGGTCGTCAGAATGAGGTAAGCTTTGTTGTTAAAGGAGGGCCGGTCTACGAAGGTATCGAACCATTTGTGAGCATGGCCCTGCTTCCGGCAATGACCCTGAAAGAACCTATCGAGTTGGACCAGCCAATATCCCCCCGGTTACTGGCTAATTTTGAAACTATTCAGGATATTTTCCAGTCATGGGATAGTAAATTTCACAAAATCCCGGTTAATTTCACTTCCAAAAATGCTTCTGCCCGGTCCGGATGGCAAAAACTGGTCAAAATTGCCGGTGAAGTGCCAGGGAAACTCAAAACTTCAACCGGCGAAGTTTTAATAAAGCTAAAAACAAAGAAAAGTGAACGTAAAGTCGCCTGCCTTTTTTCCGGCGGGGTTGACTCCTTTTATACCTTCCTGGAAAATCAGGCAGAAATCGACACCTTGATTTTTGTCAGCGCCGGTTTTGACATTTCACCACATCCTGACAACCTGAATTTGCGCCGCCAGATCACCAGCCGCCTGAGCCGGATGGCCCGGCAAGCCGGTAAAGATTTTATCGAGGTGGAAGTTCATGTTCAGAACTTCAGTGAGACCTATGTCAACTGGGCGCTTTATCACGGGTCAGCCATGTGTGCGCTTGCTCAATTGTTATCATCCCAGTTCCATACTTTTTATTTTGCTTCTACCCAGACCTATAGCAGGCTAACACCCTGGGGCTCGCACCCGTTGAGTGACCCACTGTGGAGTACCGAGGATTTTGAAATTATTCACCACGGCAGCAGTAAATCACGCAGCCAAAAAATATCGCGAATTGCTGCGTCCGAAATTGTCTTCGATAATTTGCGCGTCTGCTTTAATAACCGGGACAACCAGGATTACAATTGCGGGAAATGTGAGAAATGCAAGCGGACCATGGCCTACCTGAGAGGTGAAGGCACGCTGGATAAATATACCGTTTTTGGTCAACCCCTCGACCTGAGTTTAATTGCAGACTCATGCACTGAATTAAGGTTAACCTATCTGTTTAATAACTGGCGGGAATTACTTGCAAAAGTTGAAAATAAAGGCAACGACCCGGAACTTGCCCAGGCCCTCCGACAGTGTCTATCCCGTGAAAATAACCCGGAGGAAAAATATCAATATTTCAAGAAGTGCCTGGTCGAAAATTCTGACCTCCTGGAAAGGGAAATTATCTGGTCAAAAGAGCTGGAAGAAAATAATAAGAACCTGGCACAACAGCTTGCCGCAGCCAATCAGTGGGTACAAAGTTTAGAGAAACAAAATAAAAATAAATACAAAACCTTTAGGAATTTGTGCTAATAAATCCCGCCACCGGGTTTGAGCAGCCTGGCTACCGGCTGCAGCAGCCTTACCGGAATAACCGCCATAGACGACAACACCTGTGGCAGCCTTCGCCAGGCGGTTGCCGTGGCTCATTTTAACTCTGCTAATAACAGCTAAAAACAATCGAAATAGCTTCCGGTCTTACGTCTGCCATTATGCTTGAAGAGGCAAACGGTTCTAACAGACTTATCCATGGAGAGACCGGAAGCACCGGTGGAGAGTTAATCCTTAACGGCGCGACCCTTATCGGGGTCTGGGTCAGTGGCTTTAACGGGCGGCAAATCATGGCCCATGGCGCGAGAAATCTTATGTCCTGTGTAAAAGTAAGCACCCAGAACCCGAAATAAAGTGGTGTTCCTTGAAAACCCGGCCCTGTAAAGGCGGAGTTTAGAAAGGGGTAGCAGAATCTTCTTTAGAATCTGCTACCACTTCTTAATAACTATTACCGTATGTATACTAAACTTAAGGGTAATAAGATTACCAAAATACTTATCTGTAGAAATTAATACCCGAAATATAGCTTTTCAGGTTATTAAATGCCTATTCGGGAAATCCATGGCACAATTAGTGCTTTATTATTAATCAGGGAAACAAGTCAAATAAAGGAACTTTTGATAATTTGACTTCCCTAACCACTTAAAACCTCTTATGAAACCGCATTTTAGGCGAGCGCGAAAGCGCATTGCTCTCTCAGATAAAAAACAATGAGCCTGGTAGCCCGAAAACTATCAGGCTCTTATTTTTTATATTTTTTATTTTAGACTGGCATAAAACTCCAGGACTTCCGCCGCCCCGGTGATAATTCTCTCGCGTAGTTCTAGCGGTTCCACTACCTCGGCCTGGTTGCCAAATCCCAGCAAATGCTCACATGCCTCCTGCAAGGTCTGAAACCGGATTACCAACCTGGCCCAGCCCGCCGCATCCGGAGTTTCTGATTGTTCAACCCTGGCAAACTTCAACATAAAGCCCAACCTGGGTAAAAGGGCCGGACTGACCCGTACTGTGGCCCGGTAGACCGGCAAATTGGCCTGGAACTGGGTTGAAGAAGTTTTCCAATAAGCCTCAAGGTCAAAATCCGGCGGCCGCTGGCAGGGTTTGCCATTCGGGTGGGCGGATTCGACCCTGGAAACCCTGTAAGACCGGATTTCACCTTCGACACCAGCCACCAGGTACCAGGTATTCCCTTTGGCGACTAGCCCCAGCGGGTCAACCGTCCGTTCAATCCCGGGATTATCGCCCCGGCGGTACGTCAGGGTCAACTGGCGTTCTTCCCAGACAGCTTCCTGGAGCGCTGACAGCCATGTGACCGTTTCATCCGTCTGGCGCCAGCCCCCCGCGTCAATATAAATGCGCTGGCGGGCGTACTCGGCTCCCTGGCGCTGCAAAGTAGGCAAGGTCGCGAAAAGCTTTATCAAAGCCGCTTCCGCTGCATGGTTCAAACCCAGGTCAGCCAGCAACCGGGCCGGTTTGGCTAGAAATAACGCCTTGATTTCGGCTTCGTTTAGGCCGGTCAGGGAGGTCTGGTAGGGTTCCAAAAGGCGCCAACCCCCACCGCTACCGCGCTCGGCTGTAACCGGGATACCGCTGGTCCCCAGCGCGTCCATATCACGATGAATGGTCCGCTCTGAAACTTCCAGGCGGCGGGCCAGTTCAGCCGAAGTCATCCGCCGGTTGACCTGTAAAAGCAACATGATCGAAAGCAGCCGGTCAGCTCGCATTTTAATTTACACTTCCAGCTAAATCTTTCCGGTCCCGGCAACCCGCATTGGGGCACCCTTTTCTAATTATACATCCTAATATGACATATGTTGTCAGGTATTGGCGATTATACTGGATTTATTCAAATTACCAGAAGAACCAAACAGCCCTAAAAGGAGTAATACTTATGGAACCAGGCAAGTTAAAAGGAAAAGTAACCGTCGTCGCGGGAGCCACACGGGGTGCGGGCCGGGGCATCGCCGTAGGACTGGGCCGGGCCGGGGCGACCGTCTATTGCACCGGGCGCAGCGTGCGCGGCAACCCTGCCTCCGGCGACCGGCCGGAAACAATCGAGGAAACAGCCGAAATGGTCACCGCTGCCGGAGGAACCGGTATTGCCGTGCAGGTTGACCACCGTGTGGAAGCCCAGGTCAAAGCCTTTTTCGACCGCGTCCGGACCGAACAGTCGGGCCTTGATTTATTAGTCAATGATGTCTGGGGCGGTGAAAGATATGTTGTCAGCGAATTTGGCAAGCCCTTCTGGGAGCTTTCTATCGAGAAAGTATTAGTGATGCTTCAAAACGCCATTCATACCCACATCATCACGTCCCGGTACGGCGCACCACTCTTGATAGAGCGCGGCAAAGGGTTAATCATAGAGATAACCGACGGCGATACTTTCAAATTCCGGGGAAACCTGGCCTACGACCTGGCTAAAGTTTCCGCCATGCGCCTGGCTTACGCAATGTCCGAAGAGCTAAAACCGCATGGGGTGGCTGCCCTTTCGCTGACGCCCGGCTTTTTACGCTCGGAGGAAATGTTGGACCATTTCGGCGTGACCGAGGAAACCTGGCGCGATGCCATCCAGAAAGACACCCATTTCAGAGCTTCCGAAACACCTTACTATATCGGGGAAGCCGTGGCCGCGCTGGCCGCCGACCCAAATATCTTTGAAAAGAGCGGCACTTATCAAAGCACCTGGAAGCTTAAACGCGAATACGGTTTTTTCGACAAAGACGGTAGCCAGCCGGATTGGGGCCATTATTACGAGCAAAATTTACCGGAACTGGTAATTAAATAGTAACTGAAACAACCACGAGGCTGCCCAGGACAGCCTTCGTGGTTGTTTCTAAAAGTTTCCCTTGTCAGGACTGGTCGGCGGCCGGGGTAACATAGCCCTCTTTACCGGCCATCAGGCCCAGCACAAGCATAATCCCCGTAAAGAAAAGCAGGATAATCAAAGGCACTGTCCAACCGTGTGTCACATCATGGATAAAGCCAATAAAGGTGGGACCACTGGCGGCTAACAGGTAGCCAACCGATTGAGCCATTCCAGAAAGTTCGGCGGTCTGCTGGGGGTTATGCGACCGCAGCCCAAAAAAGGATAGAGCCAGGCTAATGCTGGCGCCCGAACCAAAGCCGGTCAAAAAAATCCAGAGCGGTAGCAGCGTGGTAGTAAAGAGCAGCATGCCTGTATAGCCCAGCAGCATGGAACCGGCTGAGATAGCCACCAACCCACGCTGGTTGGCGCTGCGCCCGGCCAGGATTGGCATTATCAACGAGGCCGGGAGGCCGACCAGTTGAAATAAAGATAACATCCAGCCTGCGGTAGTAATATCCAGGCCCCACTGGTAAAGCATTTCGGGAAGCCATGCCACGATGATATAAAAAATCAGCGATTGCACACCCATATACAGGGTTACCTGCCAGGCCAGTTTTGAATGTCTTAACTTGCCGCTTGGCATGTCCGGGGTCAGACCAGCCTCGGGCCGGTGGTGAAACCGCAATCGGGGCAGCCAGAAAATGATAGCGACAAACGTTATTACCGACCACCCGGCCAGCATCCCACGCCACCCCAATCCAGCTCCCTGGGCCAGTGGGTTACTCAGACCGGCCCCCAGGGCCGCTCCAAACCCCATGCACACAATAAACATACCGGTCATAATCCCGACATGTAAAGGAAATTCGCGTTTGACGAAGCCCGGCAGCAACACATTGATTATCGAAATCCCTGTGCCAATTAAAATCGTCCCACCAAAAAGAAGTATTTCCGAGGGTAAAGGCCGTACCACTATCCCAACAGCCAGGATTAGCAGGCCAGCCAGCAGGGTTTGTTCCAGGCCAAAGCGGCGGCCAAACCGGGCCGCGAACGGTGAAACCAGGCCAAAAGTTATCAGCGGCAAGGTGGTTAACAACCCGGTGAGGGTATTTGAAAGACCGGTATCAACCCGGATTTCTTTTACCACCGGTCCAATGGCAGTTAATGAAGCTCGCAGGTTTAAGGCAACCAGGAAAATCCCCAGGACAAGCAACCAGAGACCAGCCCTCTTTGGCTGGCCTTTATTCACTGCTTCCTCTTCGTAAATCATAGCGCCTTTCTAATTCTTCATCGCTGGTGTGCAGTTTTTGAATGAAAGAATTTTATATAATATTGAGCTAACCGGCGGCGTGGAAATTCAGGCCCAGGCTCTAGCACTGGCCCTGTCCACCCGGCAAACCCATTTTTGCCCGGTATTAACCTCAATTTGAAGGTTCCGGGCGATATAACGATTGGTAAAATCACTCCCTGGCCTTTTTAATTTTGGCTACCCGGTTCTGTGCTGGCGGCAGGATATTGCTCAATTTGCCAGATTTCCCGCACCGTAACCGGTTACTCGCCGGGTAAGCACAAAGACAGCCTGAAAGGAAATCCAGCGCCTTTTCAGGTTCTGGTGCAAGCAGGTATTCAAACCTGTCGCGTATTTCAGAATTAAAGGGGTAGTTTTAGTCCGGCCCTGGGCGTGGAACCACTACCGGAATTCGCCCAGGCCCGGCTAGACCCTAAAAGCTTCTGGCACTTCCGCCACCAGGGGCGGAAGTTTATAACCAGGGTACCGGAAATAATCCGCATCAAACCGGTACCGGGTCCTAACAACCCGTTACGAAATTAACCCTCTTCTAGGTAAATCTAAATTATAGGTTGGCACATTTCCCCGTTGAGCAAGACAGGAATTCGTGCATAGCCCTAAGCTTGCAGGGTTTGTTGAATTAAAGTCCTATTCCAAACAGTCAGGTGTTCTTTAATTTCGAAATAGTTTTGTCCATTGCATTACCAGGCACCCTGATAATATAAATGCAGGCCGTTAACTACGCAAATTTCCAGGCATTGCTTCTTAGCACAATTCACTTGTCAGGCAAAGCGCCATTCAAAATTATACGGTCTGTGTGATTATTACCCATTGAGCCTTTCATAAATCGGAAAAAAATTAAGGTCTGGCCTTAGGAAAGTTCAATTGCATACCAGGCGCGTCGTCCTGCCTTACTTCAAAACCAAAGCGCTTGTAAAACTCCTGCTTGCCCTTGGCGCAAAATAGTTGAACATTAGGGAAGCGGTTTTCCCGGCATTTTCCCACTAACTGGTTCATTATCGCGGTTCCAATGCCCTTTCCCTGGTATTCCGGCGCGATTATCATTTCGACAATAAAAGCGTGATACACTCCATCCGAAATTACCCGGCCAAACCCGACCAGGACATCGCCATCATAAGCCGCGACCAGGTACCAGCTATTCTTGATGGCTTCATGCAGTTCACCGGCCTCAAACCCGTATCCCTGGTTCCAGCCGGTAGTCTCAAACAATTTGAAGAAAGGTTCTTGCTGGGGCACACTTTCCCGGTAAGTAATTTCATTATGCGAAGGCATTCTCTTGGTCCAATTCCCCTTAATATTTTTAACCACATCAGTTTGACCGGAATAATACCACCATTCTCCCAGCCGCAAAACTTCCCGGCCCTTCAACCCTAATAATCTTATGCATGGCTTTCCCTTTACTTAACCCTGCGCAACCACCCCGGTAGCCACAAACGCACACCATTTTTAGAAAAAACCGAAGTCATTAAACCACTTTTGCAACAATTATGAGCTTAACTTTGGTTCAATGAAATTTAAAATAAAACGGGCCGGTGTAAAAGCACCTGGCCCGTTTATCGTAAGCTTTTAGAACAATCTATTCCCTGCTACGCCAGTGGCCTATATCTTCATGACAAGCGGCATAACCACCGGGCGGCGTTTGACCTGGGCATAGAGCAAGTCACCAACAAAGTCTTTGACCTTTTTGATGGTGTGGCTTTTATCGGCCAGCAGGTCTTCGTCAGCGAAATGTTCTTCAACCCGGCTGCGGACGAAGTCCAGCAATTCCCCGGCCTCGCGCATGTAGACAAAACCCCGGCTGACCACGTCAACCGACCCGGTTAGTTGCCCGCTTTCGGCGTCAGCCACCAGCACGACCATCAAGATACCGTCGCGGGCTAATATGCCCCGGTCCTTGATTACCACGTCACCGATATCGCCAACGGTTGACCCATCCACATAGATTGGTCCCGCCGGAACGCTGCCTGTAATGCCCCCGAAATCATTACTGAATTCGGCCACTTTGCCGTTTTCCATTATCAAAATATTCGAAGTTTCGTAACCCAGTTCCTGGGCCAGCTTGGAATAAAGGGCCAGGTGGCGCGGCTCGCCGTGAATAGGCATCACGTAGCGCGGCTTGACAAGGTTAATCATGAGCTTTAGCTCTTCCTGGCTGGCGTGGCCGGATACGTGGACCCGCTGAATGGCGCTATAGATAACGTTCGCGCCTTGGCGGACCAGGCTGTTGATAATCCGGCCGACCGAGGTTTCATTACCCGGGATAGGCGTGGCCGAAATGATAACCGTGTCACCCTTCTGAATGGACAGGCTCTTGTGTTCTTTGTTGGCAATCCGGCTTAGTACGGCCATCGGCTCGCCCTGTGCCCCGGTGACGCAATAGACCACCTGAAGCGGGTGCTGGTTGGCGGCTTCCCCGGCCTTGATGAGGGTATTTTCCGGTATATCCAGGTAGCCCAGGTCACGCGCCATTGCCACGTTATTTTCCAGGCTGCGGCCCAACGGAGCTACTTTCCGGCCGTATTTGTAAGCCACATCCAGCACTTGCTGGACCCGCGATATAAGTGAAGCGAAGGTGGCTACAATTATCCGGCCCTCCGCGTCGCGGAAGATCTGATCGAAAGCCTGGGTAACAACCGCCTCGCTGGGGGTCATACCGGGGGCTTCAACGTGGACGCAATCGCTCATCAGGAGGGTTACACCCCGGTTGCCAATCTCGGCCAGCTTGCCGAATTCGGTCACTTTACCGTCTACCGGGGTCTGGTCGAACTTGAAGTCGCCGGTATGGACGATTATTCCGGCCGGGGTCGTGATTGCCAGGCCCACGCCATCCGGTACCGAATGCGATACCCGGAAGAATTCAACCTTGAAAGACCCAACTTCAATGGTATCTTCCGAGCTGACCACGTGTATTTGCGCGCCTTCGACCAGCTTGCGTTCCTTGAGCTTGACCCGGACCAATCCGGCGGTCAGGCGGGTGCAGTAGATGGGCAACTGGACCCCCAGTTGGGGCAAAAGATACGGCAAAGCGCCAATGTGGTCCTCGTGTCCGTGAGTTAGAAAAATCGCCCGGATACGGTCCAACTTATCCTGCAAATAGGTAACATCCGGGATAACCAGGTCCACACCGTGCATATCGGCGGTTGGAAAGCCTAACCCGACATCAACCAGGATTATATCGTCGCCATACTCGAAGCAGGTGATATTTTTACCCACTTCACCTAGCCCGCCTAAAGGAATAACTTTAACGCGAGGTTCCGACTGGACTTCTATTTGTATATCTTCCAAAAAATCCTCTTTGTACTAATTTAAATGCCTATTACCCGGTCACAAGCCTTACAGGGATGGATACCCTATTAACAGGAGAGGAAACCAGAGGATGCAGGTAAAATTGAGAGCGAGGCTGCCAACTTTATTACTCAGGGCCGCTTTCCCTCTAACTGAGAGGTCGGGCCAGGGATAGGATCAATAGTTAACGTTAAAAACCCAATAAAACCACCAACTTAGAAGGCCAAGAACAGCCTTAAAATTCCATAAATCAGGCCTGGGCGAGACGTTGTTCGATCTCGGCAATAAGGGCGGGGCGGTCCTCCAGCGTTGGGTAAAGCAGAAGACGGTCCGGCTGGCGGGCCTGGGGATAAAGTAAACGGAGCCAGGGCGTAAGCGTCCGGCCATCGGGCCGGGTAGCGCGGGCCCGGATAGCCTCAAAATGGCGGCGGCGGGCCTGGACCTGGCGCTGGCGAAGCTGGCGGTTCTCCCGCAAGTCGGCTTCACTTAGAAAAGCCGCGACTTCATCCGGCTCTTCATCGGCTTCGAGTTCCGCTTCTTCCAGGTGAAAGGCTGCTTCCGCATTCGGCGGCAAAGCCACCCGCAGGGTAGCCGGGGCATCTTCTTCCGGCTCTTGCATAACATCTATCGCGGTTATTTCGTTCCAGCGGTAGAAAAGCCGGTATCCGGGGGCGTGTAATAAAATACCACTTTCGTCCAGGCGCACTACGGTAAGCATTTCAACTACGACATACCAGGCGGTCGCCACGCAGCCAAGCGCGACCAGGGTTAGTAAAAAGGCCGGGACAGTAGTATTAAGGTTGATACCAAACAGGTTGGGGTCGGACGGTTTCACCGGGGCACCGGCCCACAAGCCCAGGGCTTTTCGGGCGCTATAGAGTGCGATTACAGCCAATGTCACCAGCAGTAGACCGGCCCTTATCCGCCCGGCCCGCGATAAACGATAGGTTTTCATTTGTTTTTTCTGTGAAATCCAGGCCGGACCAGGTCAAGCCTTGCATTTCAGTTTACATTAAATTTCGTTAGCTCGAATGCCTTTAGATAGGTTACCACATGCTCAATTGCTCGCCGGGAATCGCCGGACGTTTTCTCCGTGGTTTGCCCGGGACGGCCGGAGTTTTGGGCCGGGTGCGGCCCTCGGAAGCTTCGGCCAGGCTCAGGCCGGGCGCAATTTCTCCGGGCAAGGCCGCCATACCGGGCAAACTTTCACCGGACGGTTCCGCCACGGCCGGATTAATCCGGGCCGGGCGCTTTACTTTAACCGGAACTTTTTCAGGGCCGGGCGCATTTTCCTGGATTGTCACTGGAACGGCGGGCTGGCCGGGTGCATTCGGCGTGATATCCGGTTCAAGCTGGATTTCAGGCGCCACCTGTGCGGTCTCAATAAAGATAGCTGGAGCCTCGGCAACAGCCAGGGGCCGGGCTGGCTCCGGGTCCGGTTTGCTCTCGACCGGGTAGCCCCAGATTTCGTTTCGGGCGATTTCTTCGGCTTGTTCCAGCAGGGCCGGGATTTTAAACCCGTCCGCTTTAAACATTGGCAGGGTGCGGTCGCGGTCGCGCAGGGCTGCCGCCGGGTGAAACATCGGCAGGTACAACCGCCCGTCAGCCTGTTTCACCTGGCCGTGAATCTGCGAAATACGCTGGCCGGGCCAGTAACGAGCCATTGAAAAGCGTCCCAGGGTAATAATCAACCGGGGATTGATGGCCTCGATCTGCCGGTCCAGGTAAGGTTTACAGGCCGCCATCTGGGCGGGCGTGGGATCAAGATTCTGCGGCGGGTGACACTTGACTACATTCGCGATAAAGACCTGTTCACGCTGCAGGTTGACCGTGCTTAGCAACTTGTTTAGAAGCTGGCCGGACTGTCCGACAAAAGGGCGGCCCTGTTGATCTTCGTGAAAGCCGGGAGCCTCACCAATAAACATAACCCGTGCGGTTGGGCTACCTTCACCGGGCACGGTATTCGTGCGACTCCGGCAAAGGTCACATTTTGTGCAAACCGCTACTTCACGGGCAATTTTTTCAAGTTCTGAAGCCGCTGACATGCTTATATTACTGGCTCGCTCTTGCAACCTTCGCCAGGCGAAAGTCCTGTTTGTTACCGCAAATCAAGCCCAATTATACCCTTTCAGGGTCGTATGTCGCAAGTTGGAGACGCAGGCTTTTCCACCCGGAAAGGTTTTGACTGACCAGCCCGAGTTTACCAAACTTTCTGCCCGGCTTCCCGGTAGCGAAAGCAGCCTGTCAGGTGATCGTTTACCATGCCGGTGGCCTGCATAAAGGCGTAACAAATAGTTGAGCCGACAAACTTAAAGCCCCGGCGGCGCAGTTCCCGGCTCATGGCATCCGATTCAGCCGTAAAGGCCGGTACCTGGGCCTGGGTTTCAATGCTATTACCCAGGGTCTGGCCACCGCTAAACTCCCAGATAAACCGGTCAAACGTGCCGCACTCGGCCTGGACTTCTAAAAATTTGCGGGCGTTCAAAATAGCCGATTCAACCTTAAGCCGGTTGCGTACTATCCCGGCGTTCCCCAACAAACGCTCTACCTCGTCCGGGCCGTAGTCGGCCACCTTTACCGGGTCAAACCGGTCAAAGGCCTGGCGGTAACTCTCCCGTTTGTTCAAGATGGTCTGCCAGCTAAGCCCGGCCTGGGCGCCTTCCAGGATTAAAAATTCAAACAAACCCCGGTCGTCATGCAGCGGTACACCCCACTCGGTATCGTGGTATTCAATCATGAGGGGATTGGAACCCGCCCAGTTACATCTGGTCGGGTTTGCCGGGTGATTATGACTCATTTTTCCTTATTTACCTTTGGGTTTTTCCTGTAATATTTTGTGGATTAGTTCGCCAATTCGCTGGGGCGTATATTCGCATTTATTGACAAAATAAGCAACCCCATCCAGTAAAATCAGGCGCTCCTGGCTGGTCAGTTCTTTAGCGCTCGCCACAATTATCGGGATACCAACGGTGCGCGGGTTACTCCGCAAGCGCGCCAGCACATCAAAGCCATCCATTTTAGGCATCATCAGGTCTAGAATTATCAGGTCAGGCCGGTTCTGCCGGGCCATCTTCAAAGCCTGCTCGCCACTGGCGGCCAGCCCTACCACGAAATCTTGGCAAGAAAGGGTTTCCTTTAACACCCTCCGCAGGCTGGCGTCATCATCAATAACCAGCAAACTGCGCTGGGGCCGGGGTGGGGTCAGCCGGTTGACTTGCTCAATCAATTTGCCTGTATCAATCGGTTTGGAAATAATACTGACCTGACCAAACATCTGATTATCCAGTTGAGTTTCCCGGTCAACGTTAATAACCAACGGTATAGTTTTATACAGTGGGTTAGCCCCTAATTGGAGCATAAAATCCCAACTATCCAGCGGCCGGTCATGGTTCAAACCCAGCAGGATTAGGGATGGCGGTTCGCCCGGCTCGGTCAGGTAATGACTGGCCCGTTCGACATTGGGCAGGCAAACCGCGCGCAGCCCGGCTTCCTCCAGTTTGCCCGCGCACAACTTGCTTAGGGTGTGATTTGTCTCGACCACCAGCGCCCAGCCTTCAGGTGTAGCATCCTGGGGAACCCGGTGAAGACCCTCCGGCATGCCACCGGCTTTATTTACAGTTGGCAGGTTAAAATAAAACCGGCTGCCCTGGCCCAGTTCACTATCCAGCCAGATTCGGCCGCCGTGCGCCTCGACAATCTCCCTTGAAATTGCCAGTCCCAGGCCGGTGCCGCCAATTTCGCGCCGGTCGCTATTGTCCACCCGGTAAAACTTCTCGAACAGGTGGGCCTGGGCCTCCCTGGGAATCCCCAGGCCGTAATCCCGGACTTCCAATTCCAGCATTCCATTCTCATCCAGGCGGCTGCTCAACTCGACCGGCCCGCCATCAGGGGAGTACTTGAGAGCATTACTTATCAGGTTGGTAAGGGTTTGAAGAATCCGGTCGGGGTCGGCCCGTACCAGCGGCATATCCGGCCTCAGGTCCAGTTTGAGGCGGTCGTGCTGCTGGCTGAAAATATTTGTGGCCTGGTTGATCAGTTGGGTCAGGTCAACTTCAATATAGTTATAGACCTGTCGGCCCGCTTCCATACGCTGGATATCCAGGAAGTCATTGATCAAAGTGGAAAGCCGCAGCGCTTCTTTGTGAATTGTTTCGACATACAGCCGGTACTTGGTCTCGGAAAGCTGGCGGGTAAGCATCAACTCCGAGAAGCCCAGCACACTCGCCATAGGGGTGCGCAGTTCGTGTGAAACCAGGCTGACGAACTCATCTTTCAGGCGGGAAACTTCCTGCTCCTGGGTAACATCCCGGAAGACCCCGACCGTCCCGCTCAACTGGCCGTACTCATCCATGATAGGGGCGGCTACCAGGGCAATCAAAGCCGTGCCTGGATTGTTCCGGCCGCGCTGAATGAGGAAAATTCGTGGTTCGGTGGGGCTTTTCTCTTTCATGGCCTGGAGCGAAGGGGAAATTTCAGCCACAATCTGGTTGCCGCTGCGGTCACTAAGTTTCAAAGCCTGGATATAATTCCGCCCGACCAGTTCTTCGGCCTGGTAGCCGGTCAGGTTTTGCGCGCCCGGGTTGACTGTAATTATATGTTCCGCCGCGTCGGTAGTAAAAACCCCGTCCGTAATACTGTTGAGGATTGCCCTGGTCCGGTTGCGCTCATCGGTTACGGCTTTGAATAGGCGGGCGTTCTCTATCGCGATAGTGGCCTGGCTACCGATCAGAGTCACAATATTTTCGTCTTCCCGGTCAAACCGGCGGCCCGGCGTGAGGTCGTTCAGTATAATAACCCCGATAACCTGGCGCTGCCAGAGAAGGGGGCAGACCATAATCCCGCCGGAATGAGCCGGTTCAATTAGCCAGTGGCCGGTTAAAAATTGTTCCAGGCTGGAAATGGCCCTGGGACTCAAGCCGGACGGGAAGTGGACCTCAGGCTGGAATACCGGGGGCGGTATAGCCTGGTCAGGATAGGTTAGTACCAGCCTATCCAGGTCCTCTAAGTCCTGGCCCGCGCCCTCTTGTACGTCCAGGCCGTTTTCCGCCATGACGGTCAGTTCCCGCCGGGTTTCGTCCCACATTGCTAGCGCACCCCGGCTGGCCTGGGTCAGGCTGACGGTCTCGCTGACAATCGTATTCAGCACTTCTTTCAGATTTAACGAAGAATTTATAGCCAGGCCGATATCATGCAGCGCCCGGTTTTGGGCTACCATCTTTTCCAGGGCGCGCTGCTGTTCATCGCGGGTAATCCAGAGTTGGTCCCAGGTATTGCGGATTGTTTCAAGCATCCGGTACTGGTTAAGCACCTGCTGGTGTTCGGCGGCGTTAGCCAGGGCCGGACCGACCATTACGGCAAGCTGGGTTAGCCGGTCTAACTGGGCTGTTTTGAGGGAGGCAGGGGTCAGGATAAGCAAGCTGCCTTGAAAGCGGCTGGCGGGTGAGCCAGGCTTTCCCAGGGGAAGATAGACAAGATTGGGATGTAAGGTGGCCGGAAACGGCTCCAAAACCGGGTTGGGCAAGGAACCTGGAGCGGATTGGTCCCCGTTTAAATGCAGGCAGGCAGTTTGATTGGCCGGGTACAGGACCTCAAGCGATTTCAGGACATCCTTCGAAAGTTCTTGCCCTTCCAATACTGAAAAACCCCGTCCCGCCCCTTCCCTGTGTAAAAGGCTTAACTGGGCCCCCGGGCCGGTGATTTCCCCGGCCAACCGCAGCGTATGGCGGACAATTTCCCCCAGGTCTAATTGCTGGCTTAATTCCAGGTACTCACGGGGAACCATCGCCACCCAGTCATCCTGGACCGGTACTGGTTCCCGGGGTGTATCTATATGATTTTTCAACCTGTCCTTATTCTTTGCCATCTGCTCATATTTTCTATTACCCTAAATTTAATAGTATTCTAACACCGGGGTTATGAAAGGACAAATAAAAAATCTACTTAAATTTTTGCCAGAGTTTACATACTATCAAATAAAAAAGGGCCGCGTAGAGGGAAATAGTTCCTTCGAGGACCATGTGAAACCAGAACCGGGGATCAGCCGGGGTAAGGTGGTAAACCTCCCCGGCGTGATGTAAAAAATGCCAGGCAACCGCCATACAAAGGCCGAACATGAGCGCATAACCGGGCTTCATAGAGGCAGGTTTGCTAGAGAACCTGCGGCTGGTCCGGTTCTTCAAGCTGACTACATCTACCTCAACAGGAGTGGGTTTTCTCCAGGTATTTTTCTCAGGTCCGGTCAAAATCTTTGTTACCTGGCCTGATTCTGAAACGGTACCACAAATTCCTCTTCACCGACTAGCAGCGTCACTCCCCCACTGGCAAAATTTGGCAAATCTCCGGCCGCCGCCTGGCCTTCCGGGGTTTGCATTCCGGCCTGAATGGCTTCCAAATTGTCGAAGTAAAGCAGCGCTATCAGGTAATAAGGGGCTGACTCGGCGGGGTTGATGTTAGCCGGTTTGAACTTGGTATAACCCCTTAACCCGGGGATTTTAACAGCAATGGGAGTATGGTTCTCAATATAATATCGGTCAAAAGCAGCCGGGTCCTGGGGTTGCCCGTACATGGCAGTTAAAATAACCACGATGTTTTCTCCTTTTTTTTCTGGTACTTCAAGTGCTGGTAAAAGAAGGTTTAAGCGACCAACACATTTCCAATAGTACTGTAAATAGCAGTGGCTAGCAAAGGCATTCGGTGTCCTGGTTTCCCACCAATTCCGCCCAGGTAAAAGGTCAACTTTTCAACCAGGCACGCAAACCCCTTTTTTTGAAAAAGGCCCTGACCTTGAAGTTTTATGCGTAATCATACTTCCAAACACCAATAGGAAAAGGCCGGGCAATCTTGCGGTTACCTGGCCTTTTAAGAATTTACCCTGACCATGAATTATTTAAACCTACCCGGGGCAAACCGGCACCGTTAGTTATTTAACTACCGGTACCTTGACCACCCGGGCGAACCGGATGGCCGTATCGTTCAGGGCCTCGTTCGGGGTTACTTTGGCCGAGAACAAAACCGTTTGTTCGCTATCATCAAAGTTTTGCAGGGTGATTAACTGGTCGGACGGAGCAGTAGGACCGTTATAAGTGTGGGTGGCTTTGATAGTATAAAGGGAACCCGCCAGTTGTAACTGATTGTAAGAAAGGTAGTTGCCCGGAATACTTACCTTTTTCAAACTCTTGCCGTTTACCAATGACACAAAGTTAACATCGGTAACATTGGCACCGGCCGTATTGTTGATGAAACTTTGAATCTGGACAAAAGTTCCGTCATCGTTCCAGCCAATCAGGGCTGCTTCGCCGGTGTTCCGGCCCGAGCTGGTATGCTCAAAAGCCGGGCTCAGGTCGCGGTTAGGGGCGGCTACGGCCCGGAAAGTCAGCAAACTGGTGCTGGAACTACCAACTCCTTCCGGGTTAACGCCTTCTGGGGTCTGGCGCAGGGCAAAGTAATTGCCGTCCGGCGAAGGTAACGCTTCGCGCACATTCGGCCCTTCCAGCAATTTAGTGGTTGTCTGAGCTACCGCGTCCACCACGGTTACTTTCCCGGGTGTTACTGTGCTGGTACCGCTGACCGGGTCGAATGTATAGACGGACCGGGTTGTCACCAGCAGTTTGCCGGTTTTACCCAGCCAGTAAGCCGGGCCGGAAACATCGTAGACTTTGGTCTGGCCGTTGTTCCCATCATAGACGTGCAGCTTATCATTTTGACCTACCGCCAGGTAGCGGCTATCGGCCGAGAAAGCCACTTTGCCCGGGTTGTTGGACTCGAAAGCGAAAGCTTTGGAGCTTTTATTCACCGCGATATTGTCACCCGAAAGAGTGTTGGATTCATAGACCTGGACTACTATATTACTTCCGGAACTGAAAGTTATCGCGACCTTCCTACCGTCGGGCGAACCAACCGCTCGCCAGACCGCCTGGGTGGCCGGGTCAAGGCCATCACCGGTCGGGGGGATTAATTCATTGAAGGCCCGCGCCCTGGTCAGGTCGGCCAGGTAAGTCTTTTTGTCGGCGGCTACAACCGCCCGGCCCTCATTCAAGGCCCAGGCGGTTGTAATGGTCGAAGGAGCGTCGCCCAGTTTCACCTTATCGGCGGGCTTGCGGATAGCGGTCGAATAGAGGGACTTGCCCTGCGGTTGGACCAGCCGGAAATTACCGGGCAACTGGTCGCGCGTATCGAAACCGTAGCGCCAGACATAATAGTGCTGGCCGATATTGCCCATTTCCACCTGGAACCCGGCCGGGTTGGAAGGTGTATAGGTCAAGGCCCGGCGCTGGAATAGCTGGATCAGAACGTCCTGGGACTTGCCACCCACCACAACCTGATCCCTTGCCCAGAATGCTTCGGTGATCGGATAGCCCATTACCGCGAGCCAATTGCTTTCACCCAGCGGGTCGGACTGGAAGAATTTATTAAAGACATCCGCCACGTTATGACCGGTTTCGTTAAAGTAACGCGCATATTTCAGGCTGACCGGGGCCGAGGACAACGTTGTAACGGTCCCGTTGCGGTCTACCGCTTCGGCTACCGTTTGGCCGGTCCGGTCAGCTGATTTGACCGCTCCCGGCACCCCGAAGGCCAGTTTGCCCTGGTTAAAGCTGGCATAATTGGGAGTTTTATCGTTGCCAACCTGGTCGCCCGCTACCGGGTTCACAGCCGGGGAGCGCGTCACGAACTGGTTATCCCCTACCTGGCGTTGGCCCGTTACCAGTTCGACCGTCAACAGTCCGTTTGTCACCAGGCTTGCATTCTGGCCGGTTTTTTTGGTCAGTTCCATGCGGGCCTTATCAAAGTATTGGACCTGCCGCTGGCCGTTATTTGGGCTCTCGGCGTAAACTTCCGCCGTGTGGGCGAAAGGCTGCGGGCCCCAGAAATAGGTCCGGCTGGTTTTGCCGTTGGCTACCGCCTCGTCCGTCAGCTTCCATTGCTGCTGAAAGGCCGGGTCGGAAAAACCTTCGGCCCGGGCGGTCCCGCCTGGCATGCTCAGGGCCAGGGCTTGCAAAAGCAGTACCACCGGCAATAGCAAGCTAATTTTCCGCCAGCGCCCGGTGGCCAGGTTAGGCTGCGATGCCCAAGTTTGTTTACTCATAAATTGATATACCTTTCGTGTCCGGATTACCATCTGGAATGTGACAGACCTTGTTATTTGCTCGTTTCTCAAGCAGCAATTCATGTTGTTCGTTTCGCAACAGGTACCATACTTTTCAGTTAATCTTAGGGTCACCCAAATTTTATAACCCGAAGAACTATACTTGCGTTCTAACTAAAAACGTGTGACCACCCGCACAGTTCCGGTATATCCCATGAGACTTTAGACCTATTTCGAGTTATTGTTAAAATGAGGCTAATATGTTATATTTATCTTAAATTTTGATGGGCGGTGGGGGGAAGAAATTTACTTGAAAAGCCCATACGGCCTATAGGGAATTTGTACAGACATGCAAAATAAGTAAAATAAGTACAGGTGTAAGAACGCCGCCTCCCTGACCGGTTGGCCTGCGACTTACACCTATTAATTTGATAGGAGCGTTAAATAATGGGTGGAAAAGTCGTTCTGGCTTACTCCGGTGGGCTGGATACCAGTGTCGCAATTAAATGGATTAAAGAAAAATATGACATGGATGTGGTCACACTGACCGTTGATGTCGGGGCGAACGACCGTGACCTGGAAACTGTCCGGGAAAGAGCGCTTGAAATCGGGGCGGTAAAAGCCCTCGTCCGCAATGTAAAAGATGATTTCGTTAAGTACTTCATCTGGCCCGCTTTGCAAGCCGGTGCCCTCTATGAAGGTGAATACCCCCTGGCAACCGCCCTGGCCCGCCCCTTAATCGCCTGGAACCTGGTCCAGGTCGCCCGTGAAGAAGGCTGCACCGCCGTAGCGCACGGCTGCACCGGCAAGGGCAACGACCAGGTACGCTTTGACGTATCGGTAAACGTCCTTGACCCAAACCTGAAAATTATCGCCCCTGTGCGCGAGTGGCGCATGACCCGCGACGAGGAAATTGAGTATGCCCGGGCCAACAATATCCCGCTGCAACTTGCCAGCACCAAACGCTTCAGCGTTGACCAGAACCTGTGGGGCCGCTCGGTAGAAGCCGGACCGCTGGAAGATCCCTGGAATGAGCCGCCGGAAGAAGCTTACGAGTGGACCGGTCACCCTGAAAACTGGCCGGACGTGCCGGAAGAAATCACTATTGATTTCGAAAAGGGTATCCCGGTAGCCCTCAATGGCGAAAGAATGGACGGCACTTCCCTGATTACCCACCTGAACGGCCTGGCCGGTAAACACGGGATTGGTCGGATTGACCATATTGAAAACCGCCTGGTCGGTATCAAGAGCCGCGAAGTTTACGAAGCCCCGGCGGCGGTTGTCCTGCACAAGGCCCACGGCTGGATCGAAGACCTGACAATGACCCGCGATGCCTCCCGCTTTAAAGCGAAAGTCGCCGCCGAATACGCTGAAATGGTCTACAACGGCCAGTGGTTTAGCCCGCTCCACCAGGACCTGGCGGCTTACGTCACCAGCAGCCAGCGCTTTGCCTCCGGTACCATCCGGCTCAAGCTGTACAAGGGCAACGTTATCAAGGGCGGCTCGCAGTCGTCCCAGTCGCTCTACAACTTCTCCCTGGCTACTTACGACCGGGGCGACCAGTACAACCACGACGCCGCTATCGGCTTCATCAACATCTACGGCCTGTCCCTGCGCAACCAGGCCCAGACCCAGCTCAAAGGCAACACCCCTGACGATATGCTTTCTCTCGGTTCGCCGGAAGAAAATATTAAGTAAACTGGCGGGGAGCAATAAATCCTAAAAATTTATTGCTCCCCTGACCTTGTTGATATCCCATCCGGAAGAGGAAGTTAACCCTGATGAGTAAAGAACCCCAAAAACCCAGCAGCGGTAAACCCTCTAATGGTCCAGAACCAAACCGCAGGACCGGCCCGGTTCCCTCAAAAAAACCGCCGGGCGCCACGGTTGTACGGACAGTCCGGCCAGCCGCCGGGAATCCGGCCGGTCACAAGGCGGACATACCCACAGCGCCTAAACGCGGACATGGAATTGAAATAACCCTGGGCCTGGTGCTGGCAGCCCTCGTATTTGGCATTATCATTGTAATGGTAGGAACTTCTGCCAGCGCTCCCGTTACAAACCGGGCCACCTCAACCGCCCTGGTCGCGGCAAACCCGCTTACACCCCAGAACGCTGCTACGGTCAAAGCCCTTGTCACCGCCATGAACGGCTCTAATCTATCTACCGCCGAACCTTTCGCGCCAACTCCTACCGGTTCTCCCGTCAGCAGCCGTGACACTCAAGGCCTTACCTGGCCTGTCAACGGCGGCAATCCTGCCCGGACGCGGGTCAGTCCGGCCAACCTGACCTTCCCACTGAAAAAGCTCTGGGACAACCAGGTAGGCGGAGAATTGCAGTCCTCTCCGGCCATTGCTAACGGCCTGGCCTACTTTGGTAGTTCCAACGGCGCGTTTTATGCGATTGATATCCAGACTAATAAAGTTAAATGGCAGCGCCAGTACGCGCCTATTGCCACCAGCCCGGCGGTCGCCGGGGGCCAGGTCTATTTTGGCACTTCCGCCGGGCATGTTTACGCCCTGGATGCCCTGACCGGCCAGGAAAAGTGGGACTTCCCGACTATTGAGCAGGTCCTGAGTTCTCCGGTGGTAGCTAATAACGTAGTCTATATTGGCAGTAACCTGGGAGTTTTCTGGGCGATTGATGCCTTTACCGGCCAAAAACGCTGGTCGGCTCAGATTGGTAACGCCAACAGTGCCGGGATAAATACTTCCCCGGCGGTGGCGGAAGGCACGGTGTTTTTCGGAGCGAACAACGGCGTGTTTTACGCCTACCCGACCGAAAATATAACCACCGCAACCAAACCTAAATGGGTCGTTCAGCTACCGGATGGTAAAGGAATACTTTCTTCCCCGGCCGTTGACGAAGGAATTGTTTACTTCGCCAGTGAGGGCGGCATACTTTACGCTTATAATATCGCGGATGGTGTGAAAAAGTGGGAAGCCCCACTGGGCGGCCCCAGCCGGTCATCACCCGCCGTCGCCAACGGGGTAGTCTATATCGGCAGCAGTGATAAAAAAGTCTATGCTTTTAACGCCAAAGATGGCGCCAAGAGATGGGAATTTCTCACCGGGGACGCGGTTTTCTCCTCCCCGGTCGTAACCGCCGAAAGCCTTTTAATCGGTTCGAACGATACGCGCCTGTATGCCCTGGATCTTGCTACCGGCACAAAAAAATGGGAGTTTGCAACAGATGATATCATCGGCTCTTCACCGGCGATAGCCGACAACAAAGTTTACCTTACTTCTTTTGATGGGCGCATTTATGCCTTTGGAAATTAGGTTCAAAGCGGAAAATTATAATTACTCATTTGAGTTTGGAGGTTGTTATGACTCGCCGCACTAAAATTGTTGCTACGGTTGGTCCGGCATGTTGGGAAGAACCGGTAATGCGCCGGTTGATTCAAGAAGGGGTCAACGTCTTCCGCCTGAATTTCTCGCACGCAAAAAAAGATCAAACCGCCATAATTATCGAACGCATTCGCACCCTGGCTACCGAAGAAGGACGTAATGTAGCCATTTTGCAAGACCTCCAGGGGCCCCGCATTCGTACCGGAGAAATCGCCGACCCTTCCGGTTCGGTTGAACTGGTCGCGGGCCAGGAATTAACACTTACTACCCGGCCCGTGAAAAGCACCACCTCGGCCGAAATAGGCATTGACTATAATGACCTGCCGTTGGATGTAAAACCGGGCGACACCATTCTCATAAACGATGGTCTTTTGGAGTTAAAGGTTGTCTCTTCCGACCCCGAGGACGTTCACTGTGTAGTAATTACCGGCGGCCCCTTGAGCAGTCATAAAGGCATTAACGTTCCGGGCGTCACCTTACGGGTTCCCACTATTACCGAAAAAGACAGGTCTGACCTGGCTTTTGGCGTGGACCATGGGGTGGATTATATCGCCCTCTCGTTCGTCCGGCGGGCCGATGATATCCTTAATCTCAAGAAGTTAATCCGCGAACATGCCGGGCCGGATGTACCCAATACCGCCTTGCCCCTGGTTATCTCTAAAATTGAGAAACACGAAGCGATTACCAATTTCGATGAGATTTTGGAAGCTTCCGACGGCATAATGGTAGCCCGTGGCGACCTGGGCGTGGAGATGCCCGCCGAGCAAATCCCGGTCTTGCAGAAAATGATTATTCACAAGTGCAACCTGGTGGGCAAACCGGTTATTACGGCCACCCAGATGCTTGACTCGATGATCCGCAACCCGCGCCCAACCCGGGCCGAAGCCACCGATGTGGCAAACGCCATTATTGACGGTACGGATGCCCTGATGCTTTCGGGGGAGAGCGCCAACGGCCTTTACCCGATGGAAGCGGTCCGGGTAATGTCAAGGATTGCCCATACCACCGAAGATAACCTGCTTTTTACTGGTGTCCCACGTGATATAGCCGAACATCATGCAACCAGCATTACGGATGCAATCAGCCAGGCGGTCTGCGGCATTGGCCGTGAACTCCAGGCCGACGCGATCATAACTACCACTACCAGCGGCTTTACCGCCCGGATGGTCTCACGGAACCGGCCCAAGCTGCCTATTTACGCCATTACCCACGAAGAGCGAACGGTCCGGCGGCTGGCACTGGTCTGGGGTATTATTTCGCTACTTTGCCCACCTTACGAAAGCACCGACGAAATGCTTTATATGGCCGAAAAAGTGGTAGTCGAACATGGCTTGCTCAAGGATGGTGATAAAGTGATTATTACCGCCGGGATTCCAATTGGTATCAGCGGGCAAAGTAACCTGCTCAAAGTGCATATTGTAGGTCAGCGCTAATGCCCCAACGACTCAAACTGGCCTATTTCAGCCCTCTTAACCCCGTCCAGTCCGGCATTAGCGACTACAGCGAAGAACTGCTTCCCGCCCTGGCCCTTTATGCCGACCTGGACCTTTACCTGGACAATTACACACCGGCCAACCGGGAGTTAGCCAGCCAGTTTAATATCTACCCGGCCGCTAAATTCGCCCGGCAAGCCGGACGATACGACAATTACCTCTTTCACATGGGTAACAGCGCCGCCCACGCTTACCTTTACCGGACCTTGCTTGACACGGCCGGTAAAGGAATCCTGGTACTGCACGACTTCGTAATGCACCATTTTATGATCGGCCAGTACCTTAATAACGGCCAGGCCGCCGAATACATCCGCCAGATGGGTCGCCGCTACGGGTCCGAAGGTGAGTCTATCGCCCGTGAAGTAATTAAAGGTAAGTTTGCCGAAAGCCTGTTCAAGTACCCCTTTAACGAAACCGCCATCGAAGCGGCCCAGGCGGTCCTGGTCCACAGCCGCTACGCTCAAAACCAGATTCATGAGAAGTACCCTCAAAAACCGGTTGGAATTGCCCGCATGGGCGTTCCTTTGCCGCCCCAGGTTTCAAAAGAAACTGCCCGGGCCCGGCTGGGCCTTCCCCAGGATGAATTTATCCTGGTTTCGCTCGGCCACCTGAACCCATACAAGCGGCTGGACAGCGCTTTGTGGGCGTTCCGGGCCTTCCGGCGCGAATATCCACACTCACGCTTCGTGCTGGTGGGTAGCCCTTCCCCCAATTATGACGTTAAATCCATGATAAGCGCCCTGGGCCTGACCAATTCGGTTTACCTGACCGGCTATGCCAGTATGGAACAACTCCAGGACTATACTGCCGCCGCCGACTGCTGCGTAAACCTGCGCTACCCGACCGCCGGGGAAACTTCGGCCAGCCTGCTAAGAATTATGGGTGCCGGACGGCCGGTCATAGTGTCGCGGACCGGCGCCTTTGAAGAATTGCCCGACGACAGCGTTATTAAAGTTGATGTAGATGACGCTGAAGAAGAGCTTTTGCTGGAATACCTGCGCTGGTTGGCTCAAAACCCGGCCCGGGGCGTGGCACTGGGCGCGAATGCCCGGCGCTATGTCGAACAGGCCGCCCGCCTGGATGACGCCGCCTATGACTACTACCGCTTTATCTGCCAGGTGCTAAACCGGACCCCTGAAATTAAACCGGCCCCGGTCGTCCCTGAGGCAAGAGAAGTTATAAAAACTTCACAATCCGGCTTACCGGCGCTGGTATACCAGGCCCATGTCACGGACCCCCAGGACAGCCTTCCGCCCGGCTGGGACGAGTTGGCCCAGGCTGCCGCCGAGATCGGTTTGGACGAAAATGACCCGGTCCTGGAAGAAGTTACCCGGGCTGCCCGCTTCGCCGGTTTATAAAATTTTCAATTAATCAGAATATAGCGTATAGTGCCGCTTAAGTCCCGACTTTTATCGGTAAAATTTCAAAACCTTACAAAAAGGAGGCCTTGGCGACCTATGCCAATTTTCAGACATAACACCCGGGTTCGCTTTAGCATTGTCAGCCTACTGGTTATTTTGTTGCTCCCTGGATTGGCCGCTTGCGGTGATAACACACCTACAACGGCCCCGGTTGCCCCAACTACTGCTCCCGCCGTTACCACTGCTGCCGCAGCGGTAGCTACAACTGTAGTAAGTACCACCGCTGCTCTCGCTACTACCGCTGCTCCTGTGGCTCCGGCTACTACCGCTGCTCCCATTACCACCACAGCGGCTCCCGCTACTACCGCTGCCGCAAGTGTAGGAACGGCTTCCGCCCCTCTCAAACTGAACCTTGAAGGTGCCACCGAAGTTACAATTGACCCGACCCTGGCTGGAATCCTCAAAGGCGCCAGCGTCCCAGGTGGGAGCGCCGTTTCAGACCTGGCGCTGACCCTTTATTCCTCCGATAACGACCCCGTTAAACTGGCCGAAACCACCGATTCCGCCCTTACCGCCGCCGGGTACAAGTTTACCGACCTGGAAGGCAAAAATAATACCAAATTGACGGTTCAGGGCGAAGACGCCATAGGAGTTTATCTCAAGAGTGGCGCGCCGGACTATTACATAATTACTACTGGTGCCCCTTCCCTCGCCGCTTCCAGTGCGCCTCCAGGAGCAAACGCCGCCGATTACCAGAAATTGATTGACCAGTTTAAGACTAAAAAGAGTGTTTTACTGGCGCTTTCCGGTACGAACCTGTACCAGTTAATCAAGGCTGCCGCCCCAACCAGTACTGTAGCGCCCACCACTACCAAAGCGGGGTAACCCGTATCCCCTCCCTCATATTTAGAAAGTTAATAAAAAAGGCGCTGTCCTGGCAGCACCTTTTTTATTAAAATTTAAAAGGTTGCCAGTCCAAATAAAAGGCCGGGACTCCTGCAACCACCCATTTTCTGGCAGTAACCACTTAAAATTATTAGGATTGGCTTAGAACGTTCCTTTATATCCAAAATTATATCCAAAATTTGTAATTTTCCCTTTTCCAGGATAGCTTTTTTACCGTATTCTATATTGTATCGGTTTAACAATTTTAAATAGGTACGGAAATCATCAGTGTAGATAGAGCCAGTGCCAGCGCAAACTCGCCATTTTTGGATGGCAATAGTCGGAGAGGAAAATCAAATAAATGGATATGACCGAGAATTTGGGAGGCACCCCGAATAACGGCCTTAATCGACGAAAATTCCTTAAAGGTATGGCCGCTACAGCCGGGCTTGGATTGGGTACAGGGTTGTTAGCCGCTTGTGGGGTTAACACGCCAACCAGTCCGGCCCAGGCGGCTCTTGTTGCAGCCACCACTGTTTCCAGTACTACCGCTGCGGCCACGACTGCCGCACCAACCACTGCCGCCAGTACTACCGTTGCCGCCACTACCGTTGCGCCTACGACTGTCGCTCCAACCACCGTTGCGCCAACCACCGCCGCTGCACCCACCAGCGCCTCCGCCGTAACAACTGCCGCCGCCAGTGGGGCCGCCCCGGCCGGTTATATTGAAGTAGGTAAAGTTTCGGCTTCCGGTTCGGCTCCGGTTGCTTTTACCTCGGGCAGTACAAAGGGGTACGTCTTTACCAGGAGTGCCTCGGAAGTTTTTGTTTACAGTAACGTTTGCACCCATATGGGTTGTGAAGTCTCGGCCTTTAAGACTACTGATAATGCGTTTGAATGCCCTTGTCACGGTAGCAAGTTTACCAACACAGGGGATCTCGTTAACGGTCCTGCCAAAACAAGTCTCCCTTTATTTGACAATAAAGTAATCGGAGATGTAATCTATGCAAAATTAAGCTAGTTAACCCGGAAGATAATTTCAGGGGCAGGGAGCCAAGTAAGTGGAGTTGCCAGCGGGAATATCATCAATAAACTCGCAAGAACAAAAGATCGTCGAAGAATTGGTCCGAAGAGTGCGCCTGGGTGAAACCGAAGCACTGGGTGCGCTGTACGACCGCTACTCCGGCAGGGTCTATGCTTTTTTGCTACGGGCGGTTCAACGGGAACTGGCCGAAGAATTATTGCAAGATGTTTTTGTGGCCCTATGGCAAAAGGTAAACCTTTATTACCCTGAACGAGGCTCTTTCAACGCCTGGTTCTTTACCCTGGTCCGGCATCGCCTGTACGATGCCCTTCCAAAATATCAAAAGCACCAGTCAGAGGATTTACTATCAGTACCTGGTGTTGTTGAGTCGGTTTCTGAAATGACCGGGGACCGCACAGACCTGGAAGATCAGGTCTTGCGCCTTTTTCGGGATGAAGAATTGCGCCGGGCGGTAAATCATTTACCGCCTGACCAGCGTCAGACAATCTTAATGACTTATTTTGGGGGACTTAGCCACCGAGAATTGGCCGAAAAGTTAAACCTGCCGGTCAGTACTATAAAAGGGCGAGCCCGGTTGGGTTTGCAAAGGTTACGCCAGTTGTTACCGGAGCAATCTTAATATGAACTGTTATGAAGTGGCCGAATTAGAAGAAAGTTACCTCCTGGGTCAGTTAAAGGGGGAGGAAATGAACCATTTAGAACGCCACTTAAAAGCGTGCCTTAGTTGCGCTAAAAAATTAAGTGGCTACCAAGAAGTGCTAGGCATAATGTTTAGCTCCCTTAAACCTGCCGTCCCTGCCGCTCACCTTCGCCAGGCAGTCCTGAACCAGGTAGCCCAGGTAGCCCAGGAACCCATAAGTCTGGATAGCCGCCGCAAACCCTTCCGGCGCGTCATGGGCGGTATTGGCCGGGTGTTGAGCCCGGTGGCGGCCGTGATGGTGATTGGGCTGACCATGAGTACCCTCTTTTTGGGCTGGCAGTTGCAGGAAATAAATGCCCGCCAGGCCCAGTTACAGGAGGTTGTGGACCTGGCTGCGTCCCCGGTAAGCTTGGTCTGGCCTCTCACCGAACCGGGGGTGCCTTTCAACCCGGGCGCTCCACGGGCCCGGATGTATGCCCGCCCTGATAGCGACCTCTACCTGTTAACCGCCACTCAATTGAAACCGGCCCCCCAGGGCCAGGTCTACCGGGCCTGGTATACCATCGATAAAACGGTAGACTACCTGGGAGATTTGGAACCTGACCAGGGCGGTAATGCCGTCCTTAAAGTCTCCAGTCCGGACCACCGCGCCGCCAATATCACCGCATGCTTTATAACTAAAGAGAAAGCTGGTAGCCCGATTGACCAGCCCAGCGGCCCGCAGTTCCTGGCCTGGAACAAAGCCTGATTTTAAAACCCGGGTCACAATTACGGCCTACGGGGTTAAAGTTTATTTAACTAAATGCTAAAGAGCCCGGCACTCCCTGGATACCCAGGGGTGCCGGGCTCTTTTAATCCGGTTGGTTTACTTCTCGGGTGTAGGGGTTACGGCGGGCGGCCCCGCACCCGGGTCCTGGCCGTTGCGCATAGCCTTTAACAGGTTTTCCCCGCTTACCACCAAAAGCGTGCTTTGAAGATTCTGAGCCCTTAACTCCTTCATTAGGTTTTCAAAATCGGTGATACCGCCGTTAAAGCCGGTGTTTTTGACCTTCGCGGCCGCCCCGGCATCCAACACCCCGGTCACAGTTACATACAGGTCAGGTTGGCCGGGTTTAACATAGAAGGCCACTATTTCGCCTGGCTGCCACTGCGGACCCTGGGCGCTAGAACCGGTAGGACTGGTATATTTATAACCCGCCGCTACAAGCGCCACGTGCAAAGTCTCAATAAATCGGTCGGTCTTTTCCACATGGGCGTAGAAACTTACCGCGGGGTTAACAGGCTGTACCGATAGCGGTAGCCCTGAACGGGTGTAGGTAATCGGAACCGCTTGTAACCCTTCCACAACCACGTTGTCGGTCCCAGCCAGCCTGGGGCCCGATGTCGCGATGGGCGCGGCCTGAGTGGTAACGGCCGGGGTGGGGGTCGAGGTCGTCGCCGGAGTAGTAGGGCTGGCCTGGGGCGTCGGTGATACCGCCCCGGCGTTATTTCCAAAACCGGGTTGTGGTGATGGGCCGGGTTGAGCGGTGGCCGGGTTGGCGGTCGCCGTTACCGAGGCAGGCCGGTTGCCCACCCCCGGGCCGCTGACCTGGCCCCAGCTTATCACCAGGCTGGCTACCAGG